>JAEWRL010000099.1 GCA_023398955.1 Pseudomonadota bacterium | reverse complement strand
TGTCTAGACTAGGAATGGAATCCTCAGTGTGCCGTGCGGCCGTCCAGTTCGGTCTCGAGCGGAAGCCACACCCCCGCGCAGCGGCCCGGAGGAGCCGCTGCGCCTGGAGTGGAGCTAGGCCTCAAGCCGCACGAAGGGAAACGATAGGGAGATGCGTGTTGCCATCGACATAGTCGATGAGGAGGCTGAGGCTCGCGCCAGGCTTACCGCGGATTTCGACGGGAGCACGAGTACCAACCTTTCCTGCGGCAGGATACCGAGGTCGTGGTTCGAAGCGGGGGCCATCGCGGGCGAGAGGGGCTGTGAGAAATACCTCCTGGGGAGTCGCGCCTCGGAGGCCTTGATGCGGCCGATGCTGGTTGTACCAGAGAACGACGGAAGCGAGGAGGTCTCGCATGGCGTCGTAGGAGAGAGGCAAGAGGATGCGCCAGAAGGCTTCACTCTTCAGAGTGAGGATAAGCCTCTCGACGATGGCAATGGACCCGTAGCGGTGGACTGCACCGTACCGGGGCTCGACGGAGCGAGCGAGGCACCAGGCGCGGTAGTCGTCCTGGAACTGCGCGCCCTTGTCGGAGACGATGTACCTGGGAGGAGAGCCATTGATGGCAAGGGCCAGATCGAGGAGCTCTGTGACTTGGTGGGCAGAGGGCTGAGTGGGGAAGACCTTGGCGCAGATGACTTTCCGCGAGTAGTAGTCGACGACGACGGCAAGCCACCAAGCGAAGGGCCAGCCCTGAGGGAGAGCGCAAGGGCACCAGGTAGTCCAGAATCCGCCAGCGATAGGGCAGAGGGTGAGATCGATTCCCCAAGCGTGGCCCGGGTAGCGAACGATGACGGTGCAGGGCTTGGTTGAGCAGTCGGCGTCGGGCAGCACCGGAGCGGGGGCTGGCGGCGAACTCGGCCTTTCCTCGGCGGGGCCTTCGGGCTCCGGCGGGTCGCGTTCGAGGAGACGCTTGATGGTGCTTGCGGAGAGGTGGAGACCTGCGCGAGCGAGGAGGTCAGCGATGCGCCT
Organism: Pseudomonadota bacterium; assembly: GCA_023398955.1. Lineage (GTDB taxonomy): Bacteria > Myxococcota_A > Polyangia > Polyangiales > Polyangiaceae > JAEWRL01. The sequence continues at coordinate 3,835 of JAEWRL010000099.1, read as the reverse complement.
TCGACCGGCGAAGGGGAGGGTCAGCTCGAGCCGTTTGACGAGATGAGCGAGGGCGTCCGGGAACTTGTTGACGGGAGCGGGCAAGGCGAGGAGAGCATTCTTTCCATCGGCATCGACGCGCGTGAGCCAAGCGGCGATGGTAGCTGGGCTCAGGACGAGTTGGCGGCCGACGCAGGAGGTATTCCAACCGCGAGCGGCCTTGAGCTCGAGGATGGCGAAGCGGTCCGTGGGGGAATAGTGAGGTCTACGGCTTGGCGCCATGGCGAGGATGCGAGCCCGGAGAAGACGATTCTCCTCGGTGAGGAGAGCAATCTCCTGCACGGCGTGGTCGAGCTCGGCGGTAAGCCTGATGCGCTGCACGGAGCAGTTGATGGCCCAGCTACGGGTGTACGCGGTGACGAAGCGGCCGAGGGCGATGGCGTGGAGGATGGCGGTCTGCACGGCAAGAGGCCAGTGTTTCGGCAACGGGACGGCAGGCAGGGACAAGCGAGGCACGGTGAAGCAGAGCGCGAGAGGGCAGCTGGAGCAAGGCTGCGGCTATATAAGAGGTATCACCTGAAAAGTCCCGAGTCCGGAACGGTGCTTCCGCCTAAGATGAAACCTTCCTTGTGTGAGACGACTCCCGAAACATGGAATGCTCTTGGGTTTGCGAGGGAGCTGTGCGGTAGTCGATGCTCCCGAGCGGAAGCGTGTGCGCCGTCACCTGGGTGAGCTCCCTGACAACGTGGGTCTAAACTCGAGCCGAAACCACTGGGCTCGAGGGACGAGAACGTGACGCGAGCGAAGACGATGCTGCAGGCGTGTCTTCCACCGGAGGTGTCGCGGCACTGCAATTGGGATGCGCTGAGGCTAGAAGGGGGCAGCTTCGTGGATCCGAGTCTTCGTGCGATGTACTCGGACCTTCTGTACTCGGTGATCGTGAGCAGCGCGATTGACCTGCGCTGGACGGCGGAGCCAGAGGAGGTACGGCAACGGGCAGAGGTGGTGCGAGCCGGGGTTGCTGCGGGCGGTGGCGTTGCTACTCGAGGTGAGCGGCGAGAGCGGGGCGTTGCTCGGCTTGGTGCAAGCCGGGGAGGCGCTGGACGAGGATCCGTTGACGTCGCCTGCAAACCAATGAGCGTGGCCCCCGGACACGGCGCTGAAACGACGGGGAGCGGCCGTCACTGAGCGTCGGTGTCGTCCGCCCACCCGCCTTATGCGCTGCGCCCTCCGGTCACGAGGCTTGCAGAACGCTCCCACCCCGGCAAAGGCCAAGTCGAGAAGCGACTAGCAAGCCCCGCGCCCTCCGGGTCCCCTCGCTCCGCTAGACATAACGGTGTATTATGTCTCCTCGGCGGGCGGGCTCCGCTCCTGTCGGTGGCCGTCGAGGGGCGATCCGGCGGCACTCTACGGCGCCGGCCCGGGCGGGCCCCTGGCCCTCCCACCCGGGCCTGTGGCGTGGGTGGCCCGTCGGGAGACGTCTCCCACCCACCCCCGTCACTGCATGATCGGCCCGGCTGGCCCCGCCCCAGCCGGGCCTTTTTGCGTCGATTCCCCTGGCGGAGGGGTGCGGCTGGGTGCGAGCGGCCGTGAATGCTAAGTTTGGGGCATGCACGCCCTCAAAGCCCAGGTGAAGAACGGCCGAATCGTCGTTGATGAACCGACGGATTTGCCGAACGGAACGGAGCTGTATCTCGTCGCCGCCGACCAATCTGAGGACGTCGTGCTGCTGCACGATGACGGGTTGGACGATGAGGACCGAGGGAAACTGCTGGTCGCGATCGACGAGAGTCTGGCAGAGGCCGACGCTGGCAAAGTCGAAGACTTCTCCAAGTTGCTGGCGGAGATGCGTGCCGAGTCGTGAAATTCGTCATCACACCGAGAGCTCGCCGCCAAGTTGAACGTGAACGCCGCTGGTGGGAGGAAAATCGCGACAAGTCGCCTGGGCTTTTCCTGCACGAGCTGACCGAAGCCGAGCGACACCTCACCGCATTCCCCGAGTCGGGCGAACTGTGGCGCATCCGTCAGAAAAGAACGATTCGGCGCTGGTTGCTCGAGAAGACTGCACAGCATCTGTACTACGTGTACCGCCCAGAACGGGAAGAAGTGCTAGTTTTGGCAATCTGGGGAGCCCGTCGCGGCCGCACCCCGAAGCTGTGAACTTCTTCCTTTAGCCGCCCAAGGAAAGGCGGCTAAACTCGGGAATCATGTTTGGATGGCTTCCCCTCGCCGTCTCGCTGCTGCGCTTCCGAGCGCGAGCGAGCGTGGCGCTTTTGTGCGTCTGGGCGACGCTGCTGATTGCGAATCTCGCATCTGCCGAAGTCGGTGTGCAGACGAAAACACGCGTCTGGGATTTCGAGTCAGCGGCCCCACTGAACGTCTGCTCCAAATCGATTGCAAGCGCTGGACAGCACCGGGAAATTCGTAGCTGCAGCGCCGGGTTTGCGTCGGGGTGCTCCCTTGCCGCAGTGGGCGCCGAGCGCGGAGGAACACGAGCCGCAGCTGGAGCCGCACGTAATAATCCAGAGCAGTCGGCGCTCATCGACATGGCGAAGGGCGACAGGAGAGCCGGTATCACCCCCGGCGACGCTCAGGCGTACAAGGAGCTCGGCAAGGAGGCAGGGGTCCGGTCCGCGGCCCGGAGGTTCATCCGACTCGGCCGCACGGGAAAGAGCCGCCCATCCATGTCGGACCAGTCGATCATATTCCTGTCAAGCCGGAGGAACGGTGATGCGGTGGGTGTTGGACGTGATCGAAGAACCCAGCGGCGAACTGCTGCGCCGCCTGATCAGCGCTTTGGCGCAGCACTCCTCAAGCGTAATGATGGTCCTGCGTGATGAACTCGGACTGAGCGAAACGGGACAGGCCCTTCTCACACGGCTTCATCCTCATCTCCTCAAACGGGAGAGGCGATCCTCGTGGCCTGGAACTACCCTGCTGGGCGAGGAGGCTACGGTTCTGCGATTCGCGCTTGGCACGAAAGTCCTCGAAGAACTCCTCGCCGCTTCGAATAGTTTGTTCGGTTGGCAGCAGCCAGAGCTTCCAGAGGATCTCGCGCTCCTTCGCGCGGACGAAACGGTTGTTCTCGGTTCCATCTCCCACGAGCACGACGCCTACCTGGACATCAATGATGAAGAGTATCAGAGTCTTGTCGCGACGGTCCCGGAAATGAGGCAGATCATGCGCCCACACGAAGCGTAGCGTGGTGGTTCAGCGATTCTGAATTGCAGAAGATGACACGGAACGATAATCCATATTCCTGGGAAAAGCATGTTACCTCCCTTGTTGTTCGAGCACTCGGCTTAACTGCAAGCGTAAGCCCTACCCCCGCGCAGCGGCTCCGAGGAGTCGCTGCGCTCTCATCTGGAATTAGGATCCAAACTGCGCGGACGTGAGGGCAGGTAGATGCAGGTTACTATCGACATAGTCAACGCCAAGGCGGAGGTTAACTCCGCGGTGTCGGCGTATGTTGACGGTGGCTCGCGGTTTGCGTTCCGCGGCGACGGGAGAGCGAGCCCGTGGTTCGGGTCGAGAGTTACCGTTAACAGGAGCTCTCGGCAGAAAGACGTCATCCGAGATTGCGTCACAGAGTCCTTGAGTACGCCCGTCCCGGTTGTGCCAAATAGCGCCACCAGTAGCAGCAGGGTACCAGCGGAGCAGTTCTCCGCGCATCGTTCTCTGTCCGCGTCAATCCCCGAACTCGGCTCTGAAGAGCCGAGCTGGCATCGCTACCCGTGGCAGTGGCGTCGATGGTGGGAGTGGGCCGAGAGGCGCGTGCAGATGCGTCGCGCCCGCTCGGCGCCTGCGCGTCTGGCCGACTCAGGCCTGAAGGGCTTGCCAGATCTCGGCGACGACG
>JAEWRL010000073.1 GCA_023398955.1 Pseudomonadota bacterium | reverse complement strand
CATTGGTTTGGGGCGGCGTCCCAGCCGCAGCAAAAGGGACCGCCCCCGGATCCTTCTTTGGCGCCCGCACTCCGGGCGGCACGACGCTCTGGAGCGAGGGTGCGATGAGTGGGCAATGCTTCTTCTACTGACACCCTGGAGCGAGCTTGCCCGGTGGGCTACGTCCACCTGAGCGGAAGCAAAGACAAATGGGTGCGGCTCCTCTGGAACCGGCCTCGGTTACTTGATCCTTCGAAGTTGCGCCTTGCGCGGGGACGCGGCAGCTAGCGGATCGGGCACGTTGGCCCCAGCGTAGCGAGTACAGTGGTTGCGCTGGTATTCTCGGGCAAGGTGGAATTTCCAGTAGGCGTCGAAGTCACCATTCGTCCTTAGCGCTCGCAGGCGCAGAACAGCTTCAGCGCCATCGAGGGACCAACGGGCTCCGGTCCGGTCCATTCGGTCCTTGACCAGGTAGCGACACGCTCCCTCGATTACTCCTGTTGCGATGGGGAAGCCTTGTCGCAATGCGTTGGCGTAGTTCAGCATGCTGCGCTTGTTGATCAGATAGCGCGCACAGGTATCCGCAGATTTGCGTTGCTGGCTCGAGAGTCGTTGGCGTGTTGCACTTCGGCGAATACCCGCGGCGATCTGACTCGGGTCGTGCCCGGTGAGAAGTGCTCGTAGCCGCTCGGTGACCCATGCCTCCGCTTCCTTGCTAGCGTCGGGATGGAAACAGTAGGCTGCCTTCCACAAGTACTCCAGCACGTGTATCACGTCGAGCACGAGCGTTATGTTAACCCCATGTCTGACCGCTACCGTGCGCACGGCACGTATTTGGTCCGGGTCACCATCCACGACGACCACCCATTGGCGCTCGCAATTGGGATCGAGTCGTCTGGCTTCCCGGAACGCTTCGTCAATGACGTCAGTTGCGTCCTCCACCACGCTTGCCCAGACCCGTTTGTTCATGGGACGTGGCCGGGGTGCTCTGACCTCATGGATCGGACCCAGTTCACGAATCACATCCTCAGCGTTCCGTTCGAACGGCTCGACTAGGTACACTGCAGCCACTTCCGCCATGCGTTTACGATTGCGTTTCTCTCCTTTGGCCAGACGTTTCTCGAGTTTCGGGCTACTGCGCTCCGCCGCGCGCCGGGTCGCTTCCCGCAAGTCTTCTTTCCTCACCACAATGCCCTTGCCGTCCACGGTCAGTACGAGCAGGGCTTGGCTCGTCGCGGCTGTCGTATCGGGGCAACGTTCGTTATAGAAAGCCTCGAAATCCTTCGCAGCCGCTCGGGTCAACTCCTCAGCCTGACGTTTGCATACGTTCGCGCCTGTCACCGACTGCAGCTCTTCAACAACCTCATCGAACGAGCTCCGAGAAGCATGCAGCGCCACAAGTCGGCGAACGCCATAGGAGTACAGCTCAGGCGGCAGGTTGAGACCGGCATCCAATGGGCACAGGCATGGCGCTCCGTCAGCTTGGTATCCCAGCCGCCACACTCGAACTGGACCGAATACGGATCCGAGTTCACGCGAAAGAAGACGAACCCTACGTTGCTTCGATCCCTCAGCATTCCGCACCTCGCCAAGTCGACGTTCCGCCTTGGTCCGCAAGTCGAGGTGCTCCTGTAGCAGTCGCCGCTGCAACTCTCGTCCTTCCTCGGTCAACCACTCCTCCAGCTGCTGGTGAGGCAGCTGAAGGGCTTGGCTCGATGCCACAAATTCGGCCATCTTCTCGAACTGTCCCCGGGCTGTCGTCTTCTTGCTATTCTCAAGCCAATTCGCGTAGGCTGGCTGCATCGGGTCCTCCTGCGGGGGTAACGTGTTTAGCAACCCTTACCTACCGCGGATGACCCGACCTGTGCGCCCCCATTCGCTCGTTCCTCTGCGATTCTACACGGTTAGGCGGGGATCCAATGGAGCCGCACCCAAGACAAATCAGAACCGAGAGTGTTCGGGGTGATTCTCGGTAGGATGGTCGCCCAAGCTAGACCCGTATATGTGCCAACCCTGAGCGTGCTCCTAGGGCATCCCTCCACAGACCAATTCTGGGACCGCCACCCCGTATCCGGAAGGCTGGGAAAAGTGTTGGGGCTGGAAACGCTCATCGGGTGGCGCGCGAGGATCCTCCAGGCTCTGTACGAGTTGGACACTCCGGAGGCAGTGGATGCTGTTCGAGAAGTGGCCGAAGCCCGTGATAAAATTGGTCCGAGCGTGACGGTCCTCAACGAGATGAAGCGCAGATGTCCTGGGGAGCAGCTCGTCCAGTTTGAAGCTCGGGCGCTCGCGAGCGAACGGCTCATCGCTCTCGGGCTTCTGGAGGACAAGGTGCTCTTGCGCCAGGGGAGAGACGACCCGACTGAGCCGGTGTTCTTTCGACTATGGTGCAGCTGTATGCTTCAGGGAACAACACCCTGGCTCGGTACGCGCGACTGGAAGCGACGGCGGGAGCTGCAGATCCCGGCGCCATGCCTCCGAATGTAGTGGCTGCAGGGGATCTGCTCTATGGAAGCAGTGTGGGTCTTCCCCTGCCGCGCGCAGCGCTCGCTGCTCGGAGATAGAACGTGCTATCCTCCTCCGCGCCATGATGCAGCGGGCGCGAGCACGGCTTTGGGGTTGCGCCTGGCATGGCGCTGAAACAGCGGGTGAGAGTCCCGCGAGAAAGGAGCATCGCCAATCTCAATCATAAGACAAGGGTGAGCCCGCGAGGGCCCATCGAGTGGAAGTCGAAAGGAG
>JAEWRL010000217.1 GCA_023398955.1 Pseudomonadota bacterium | reverse complement strand
TCCTCCCCAACGAGAGCCCACGATTTGCCCTGAATCCTCCACCTCCGGTCGCTAGGCACACGCCCCCTGCGAGCACTCTAGCACTCACCGGCTCGCGAATCTGGACGGGCGCGACGGAACGGGTACGGCATGGTTCCCCCATCGGAACAAAGGACTCAGTGCAGCGAGCGATGCGCGCCTTCATTGAGCGGACCGGCGCTGACGAGTTGATCATCGCATCGATGATCGACGACGCGAAGGCGCGTCGTCGCAGCTACGAACTGGCAGCTTCGCTTTGAGAATCGGCGGCAGCGGTGTCGCGAGGGCGCTCGGTACGTGAACGAATCGCCCACGCCAACGTGGATGTCACACTAGACCGAGGGCGACCATGGCGCGGGCGACGCGCAGAAACCCGGCGATGTTGGCTCCTTTTACGTAGTCGCCGGGTGATCCGAACTCCTCGGCGGTTTGGAAGCACAGGTCGTGGATGTTGGTCATGATCTCCGAGAGCCGCTCCTCGGTGTGCTCGAAGGTCCACCGGTCGCGGCTCGCATTCTGCTGCATCTCCAGGGCGGACGTCGCCACGCCGCCAGCATTCGCTGCCTTGCCGGGTCCAAAGAGGATCCCGGCCTGCGCGAACTCCCGCACGCCCTCCGGCGTTGTGGGCATGTTGGCTCCTTCGGCCACAGCGATGCAGCCGCTTTTAATGAGCGCAGCGGCATCCTTTCCGGTGAGCTCGTTCTGAGTCGCGCAGGGAAGAGCTGCCTCGCAGGGGATGTGCCAGATGTTGCCGTGCGGATGATAACGGGCGCCCTTGCGCGTCGCGGCGTAGTCCCGGACCCGTCCTCGCTGCACCTCTTTGATTTCCTGTAAAAGTGCGAGATCAATGCCCTCCGGATCGTGAATGACACCGTCGGAGTCGGAGCAGGCGACGACCTTGCCCCCCAGGGCGTGCACCTTCTCGATAGCAAACAAAGCTACGTTGCCTGACCCAGACACGAGGCACTTCATGCCTTCTAGCGACGCCTTGCGGGTCTTCAACATCTGCTCGAGGAAGAACGCGACCCCGTACCCCGTGGCCTCGCGTCGCACCAACGCCCCGCCCCACTCGATGCCCTTGCCTGTGAGCACCCCCGACTCGTAGCGGTTTGTGATGCGCTTGTACTGCCCGAAGAGATAGCCAATCTCCCGGGTTCCCACGCCGATATCGCCGGCTGGGACGTCTGTGTACTCGCCGATGTGCCGGTACATTTCCAGCATGAAGCTCTGACAGAAGCGCATCACCTCGTCGTCGCTCCGCCCCCTCGGGTTGAAATTGGCGCCACCTTTTCCGCCGCCGATCGGCATCTCGGTCAGAGCGTTTTTGAAGAGCTGCTCGAACCCGAGGAACTTCACGATGCCGAGGTTGACCGAGGGGTGAAAACGCAAGCCACCTTTGTAGGGGCCAAGAGCACTGTTGAACTCCACACGGAAGCCTCGGTTGATGTGCACCTCGCCGCGATCGTCTGTCCACGGGACGCGGAAGATGATCTGACGCTCCGGTTCGCAGATGCGCTGGATGATCTTGGTTCGAGCGAACTCGGGGTACTTGGCAAGGACCGGGCCGAGGGATTCGAGCACCTCGCGCACCGCCTGGTGAAATTCGACCTCGCCCGCATTCCGCTGGACCACCTCTTCGAACAACAACTCGACTTTCTCATCCAACATGAGTGTGGTCTCCCTGAAAACTAGGAACTTGGGCAAGGGCGGGTCTTCTTCTGCGGTGTCCGCACGCCACGAACGGTCGGCCAAGACTTCGAAAAATGGCCCAAAAGGGTATTTCCCGACTCGTCTTCGGGATGTCTCGTGAGTCAGTCGACACCTGCTAAATCTTTGGGACGGCCTTCGTCGAATGCAATCCCATCCACATTCGTGTGCTGTTGGTGGGGACGCCCGCGTTCAGGGAAGCCCAAGCGGCGAACGAGGGATGTTTGTAGAGCTAGACGTTCGAGTGGGCGCCCTGAGCAGAGCGCAGGCTTTCCATTCCCGAGCTGCACGATGCCGCCCGAGTAGGTGGCCCGGCGCTGGGCCGCAGGCAGTTCCTTTTCGGATCGATCAGCACCCGCCCAAGGTTCGAGGCACGTCACCGCCCTCCGGGCGGCTCAACCTCACTCCTATTCTCTGGGGCCGAAGGGGTGGCCGGGCGACGGTAGCTTCTGGCCCTGGGACGCTCCAATGACGAGTCGGCACCCGGCGAGCAGGCACCCGACGCCGCGCCGAAATAGTGCATGACCTACCCTAGAATCAGGACATGCCATACAGAGCGCCCGTGACGGCGCGAACGCGGGGAGGGTGGGAACTACCAGCAGCGGGCGTACAGGCTGCTTCCGCTACCGAAGTAGCTGCAGTCTACGAAACCCAATGCCATCGTATCCTCGATCCAGCCCATCTTGGAGCTCAGGCGAGTCCAGCGCTGCTTTCCTCCGGGCTTTGCGCAATGCACCCAAGTGTTGTTCTTCTCCGAGGAGGAAGCGACGCCTGCGACCTTGTCACTTTGGATCACGGCTGGGCCACCCGAGTCGCCTTCCCCATGAATAGGCAGTGCCAGAAATCGGAGACGGATTGACGGAATAGTGCACGGAAATGAGTGCTACGTCGTCGTGATTGTCGCCCGTCCCGGTGTAGTTGGGATGCGGATAGTAGTAGGCGTTGAACCAGTCTCCGTTATAGGTTCCGTCGGCCAATCGCCAACGCACGTAGAGCTGCGAGGAGGTGTTCTGCTGTGAAACACAGTGCGCCGCCGTCAGAATGTGGCGCTGCGAAACGATAGTTCCGGTGCAGCCGCTGTTGATCTCTACGACGGGGAGCTTCACCACCTCGTCCCCGCGCCAGATTGGCTGCTCGATGGTGCGCACAGCGCCCTGCTGCTCAGCCGGTTCCCCGCCGTGCTGGTGACGGAGTTCGTGGTGCGGACGGCGGTGTCGGAGAACGAAGTAGGCGCGTCGACCGCATTGTCCTGGTGTCGATTGTTCAGGTAGCGCGACGAGTTGTCCGACCAGCAGTGGCTCGCGCTCATCAGGCTCACTGGAACGTCGAGAACAACTGCCACGGCACGCTCGACACTGAGACCCCGGCATGCAGCTCCGGTCTAGCCGCACCCCAGGGCTCGCCCCGACTCGCTCTTTGACAGACCCGACCCTGATGCCCGCCCGCCGCCTCGGCGCAAGCGTTGCGGTAGCCGTCCATCAGGACCTCGGCCAACCGGTCATTGTCAGCCCCGCGGAGCCTCTCGCTGGGGAGGACATTGGCTGTCCTTCAAAACTCGGATCAATCCTGATCAAACTCCGAAAACGAATGGTGATTCGGCGGGCCTAGGTAGTACTTCGTCATTGGAGGCGCGATCGGTTCGCCCGACCACGCCCAGTGGCAAATCCAAGTCGAAGAGCGGGCTCAAATCTACTATCTCAACCACTATCCCCAGACGTCGCACACCATCTATCAGGAAGACTTCGAAGCCGGACTCGTCGTCACTGGCGGCAGCGAAGTCACCGAACTGCGGTAGCGCCCTACCTCACTCGGCTACGCAAAACGAGTAGGCTCCATCGCCCAGGCCCAAATCGAC
>JAEWRL010000214.1 GCA_023398955.1 Pseudomonadota bacterium | reverse complement strand
TTCGGGGGGTGCTTCGAGTGACGATTCCGCGTCTGTGCGCTCGCGGTCACGGCCGTCGGTGCCTCCAGATTCGCGGACGCTCGGCTCTTCAGCTCGGTGTCGGTGTGGCTTTGACTCTGCCGGCGATCGGGACGCTTCGCGCGGGCTCCGCTGGCGGGCTTCTCCTGCGGCGCATGTTCCGCGCCAAGCTCTCCGTGCGCGGCAAAGGGAAGACGAGGCTGCGGCGTGGCCTTGTCACGGAACATGCGCCATGGGGTCGTGCGCCCGCCAGCAGAGCCCGCGCTCAGGAGGTCCCCATGCCAGCTCGTTGCCAAATCCACCCCGAAACCCGTGCTCTCCTTCAGAGTTGCGCCGCGTCTATGCGAAACCATCCGACACCCTCCGAGCAAACCCTGTGGGTGGAGCTTTCCGGGTCCAAGCTCGGCGTCGCATTTCGCCGCCAGGTCGTCGTTGCTCCGTTCATCGTCGACTTCGCCGCTCCGAGCGTGAGGCTCATCGTGGAAGTCGACGGCGGCTACCATGCGCGTCGCGTGCGCCCGGATGCGCGCCGTGAGGCGGAGCTTGTTCGCCGCGGGTGGCGGGTTCTGCGGTTGTCGGATGAGCTCGTGCTCAGGGATAGAGCGGAAGCGGTTCGGCGGGTGCGCAGCGCTCTTGAACGGTGACGCGGTAGAAAAGGTTCCGCCGGTTCCCGCGGGCTATGGACCCAATGGAATGGTTCCGTAACGTTGGGAAGCTTCGTTATTTCGGTTCACTTCGCGCTTGATATCTCTGCGCGGCTTTGGCATCTTCTTGCGTGCGGGGGTTGGAAGCAGTGAAGCACCCCGACTTGGCGTTGAGCTGCGACCACACCACCGATTCGCTCATCAACATCGTTGACCAAGTGAGCCCCCGGGCGGCTGTAACCGCCCGCGAGCTCGCTGGCTCCATGAGTAAAGCAAGGAGACAGCGTGGATACCTGTACCACAACGCATCCGTTTGCCGAAAATCTGTGTAATTGCTGCATTGGTGCAGCCTTTCTTGGGCTTTTCGCTGCGGAGGTGCTGCCGTGATCCGCGTCGATGCCGCCGTCCTCAAGCATCACGAGGACTTCCGCGGGATGCTCCTGTCGCGCGCGTCCTACGCGTTCCAAGTTGCCGTCCAGCGTATCGACGCCGTTCGCTGGGATGAGCCCGCCGCGGCTGCTGCCGAGATCCGAAGTGCCCTCGTCGAAGTCTCCGCTGGTGTTGTCCAGGCTTCGGAGGTCGCTGGGTTCTTCGACGCTATAGCGACTATGCGTGCTAACTCGATTGAGCCGCCGAATGGTGGTGCCTCGCCGTAGAGGGCGGGGGAGGGATGTGGCGTTAAGGGGGTCTTCGCGGGCTCCCTTGACGCGCGTTCTGGTTGCCTGATGGGCTGCACGTGCCGTGCGATGGCTGGAGTCCGGCGGAGACCGCGAAACCAGGCTGGGCAACGAGCTACTTGGCGGGCCTCCGGCCAATGGCAATGGGGCGATCGACTGCCGAGAAAGGTTGTGCGGCGTGCTGATTTGGCTGCGATCGAGTCCTGGATCGGGAATCGTTTGCTCTGGCGGCTCCGGCTCATTGGTAGGTCGTTAGGTCACCCGTCTTTTTCGAGGCCGGTGAGCGCCAGGTCTGCTCCCCGCAAGACCCTTGTGTATCCTTGCCCAGCAGATCTGCATCACTATCGTGTGCTTTGATCGGTGGGGCGCGAGCAAAAACCACTTGCACCGTCCACCGAACACACGGAGAGTTCCACATGGTCGCTAGAAAACAGTTCAAGTCAACACTCACGGTGAAGCCAGAACTGAAGCGTCTTCTGGATGAAGCCCACGAGCGCACGATTACGGAGGAAGAGCTCCACGAGCAGCGAATTAGCTTCGCGTTCGGCAACGCTCCACCATCTGAACTCATCACGAAGGACACAGTGCGCTTCGCCTCCCAGCACCTGCGACTGAAATCTCGGTAGGATCGCCGCCAATGTCGATCCGCGAAGCAGACGACCCGGAGTTCTTCGCCCGAGTGCAGGAGCAAAACCTGCTCCGTCAGTATGACCTGTTGAGCAACTGCGTGGAAATCGGGCTGACCAAGGGAATCGAGGCCTTCGACAAGTATACGCTGTGGTCGCTGAACGCCGCGGCGGTAGCCAACATTGCCCAGTTCGGAGGTCGATTCCGGGAACAGCCGATCTACGTCGGAAACCACATCCCTCCGCACTTCAAGGAAGTCCCGCTACTGATGGATCAGTTCCTCTCCGTTGTGCACGAGAACTGGGACATCATGGACCACCCGACGTTGCTTCCAGCCTATGCGCTGTGGCGAATGAACTGGATTCATCCATTCATAGAGGGCAATGGCCGCACAGCCCGAGCCGGGTGCTACTACCTGATCTGCCTTCGCCACGGCGGGCTGCTGCCGGGGAAGAGAATCATCCCTGAGCGCATCAGAGACGATCGCAGTCGGTACTACGCTGCGTTACAGGATGCTGATCGTCACTGGGCCGAAGGGCATTTCAACGTGGACGCTCTCGCCGAGTACTTGGCAGATCTCCTCCAGGATCAACTGCGCGAGTAGCGCTGGCTGCCCAGTAGGCCATTCTGAGGAATCTCGTCCTGTTCCAAAACTCGATCAGGACGGGGTTCCCCGAGACGAGGGGGGCTTCGCGCGCACTCGCTGATGTGGGGGCGCTGGCGTCTGAAGCGACGGAAGCCGGCGACGGCACGCGGTGCAGCGATGTCTCGTGCTCGGCGTTCCGAGCCTTCGCTCCTTTTCACTAGTGCGATCGTCCAGCCCCGACGCGGACCTTGCGCCTTGCCGCTAGCCTCTCCGCGTGGGGATGGTGTAGTCCTTCACGACCTGCGTGGCCCACTTGCGGAACTGTACCGCCCGCTCGTTCTCGATCTTGAAACCGACGGCGATGATGGCCTGCAGGCTGTAGTGCTTGACGTTGTAGGTCTTCCCGTCCGCGGCAGTTGTTAAGAGCTGCTTAATAACTGCGTCCGGGGCCAGCTCGCGGTCGGCGAAAATGCGCTTGAGGTGCTGGTTGATGGCCGGGACCGTCACGTCGTAGAGCGTCGCCATCATCTTCTGCGACAGCCAGACGTTCTCGTCCTCGTAGCGCATCTCGACAGCTTGCTGCTGCGAGCCCGTTGCGGCGACGAAGGTCAGGTACTCGGCCGCTGAGGAACGGACGAGGGACACGGTGGGAGACTTCTTCTTGCGCGTCACGCGACCTCCAACGCGGCCGTGCCCTGGCGGGTGACCTCGGATTCCTTCACGACGGCGAGCAGCTCGACGTTCACGCCCCAGGGGAGTTCGTGCAACTCCCGTTGCACGATTGCGCGGTTGGGGGGAACCGCTTGGATACTGCCCTCACCGCTGGGGTTCTGCCCAACGCAGCCGGTGGCAGCTTCGAGCACGCAAAGCTCAGCGTCGTCGGTAGCCGCCGACTCAGCGGCGGCGGAACGAGCGGCGCGGCCGCAGTCTGGAGGGTTCGGATCCAAGGCGGCGTATTCTATGCCGAAGGGGCCCTCACCTCAACACCCGTTCAGCGGTCTGGGCAAGTCACGAACGCGCCCGCCAGCGACCCGCCAGACGGCGAGAGCGGCCTTGCCTTCCCTGCGAACGGAAGCGTCATGCCCCCGTGGCCGCCTACGTCGAATCCATCCGCCGCGCTCCCCGCACCCTGACCGACCGCGAGCAGCGGGCGCTCCTCCGTCCCGCCCGGGACAGAATGGAGGCGCGGCGGACGGCCAGACTGCGAGGAGGCAGTCCCACGGGAGGCACCGAGCATCTGCGTCGAGCGCCTCGCCTCCGGGAGGAGGCAAGGGATTGCGGGTGCTTCTGCGGGGACGGGAGTAGGATGCGAGCATCATGCCCATCCAGGCGGGACAGATTCGCGTGGTGGTGAGCGAACCAATCACGTCTCCCTTGAGCGACATGATTGAGCTCGTCCCAGCATCAATGATCAATGTCGCACCCGAACGACAGGATGACCTCCTCGCGGCTCTTCAGGGGGTCACGCTCGTGCTGTCGGCGCAGCCGCGCTGGATCGCGCACTACGCCCCCGCCACTCAGGAAATTCACATCTCCTTCCGCATTCTCGAGCTGTTCTGGAGCACCGCGTACGCGTACACGGTGCTCTTTGACGAGGTGTACGCCGCTCGCAACCCCCTGGATCGAACACCAGCAGACCTGACGCACCCCCAACTCGTCGCCAACGCAATGGAACTGTTGCGTTGGGCACTGCAGGACTGGATCGACGCCAGTGGCACCCCTCTTCCAATTTCGCGCTTTCCGCAGAGATTGCCACGACGGCTCGGATCACACGCGTCGGTGGCCGATGAACTCAGCCTGCTCGCCGTGGGATTCATCCTCCACCACGAGCTGGCACATCACCGGTTCAACCACGTACCGGGCGAACAGTCCGAGGTCCTCGAGCAAGAACAGGAGGCGGACGCAGCTGCTGCCGAATGGATTCTCGACGGTGTTCCCGTAGGCAGCCCGTACATGACGAAACGCGCGGCGGGGGCATCGATCGGGATGCTGGCTCTAACCGCGCGCTGTGTCCACAACAACCGCCACGGCGGGGGCGGCCATCCGCGGCATTTCGACCGTCTCTTCAACCTCCTCGATCGCTACCTGGCGAGTGAGCCGAACCACTCCGCTTGGATCTTCGCCACGGTCGCAGTGAAGCTCCACCTGGACAACAGCCAGGTTTCGGTTTCGGCCGAAGTGTTCGGCAGCTATCGCGACTGCTTGAACAGCTACATCGATGCCATTGCACGCGCCCAGCGCTCCTTCGACTCGTTCGTGAAGTTCTCGCCGACGACCTGGGGGTAGTCGCCAGTCAGGTTCTCAGCGCAGGGGCTGAGGAGGGCGGAAACAGGGCGCCGCGGCTAGCAGACCCGCCCGACGTCCTTCGGGCACGCGATCCCAGGCCGAGGCAGGGAGGAGCGCGCCGAAGAGGCTGGCGTCGAAGACGTGCTGCCTCCGCATCACCCGGTCCCACTGGAAGGCGTCGTACGTACCCTCGAAGACGAGCTGTCGCACCTCGACGAACGGGGGCTCGCCCTGCGCTCCTTCGTGGACCCACTTCTTGGCGAGCCGCTCCCAGAGGCTGCCCTTCCGATCCACGCGCCCGATCTGCTGCTCAAGGACGGCGGGGCTCCACTCGGCGTGGAACTGCACGACCACGCGGCAGGACTCGTGAAGGTTGAGTCCCTCGCGCCCGACCTGGCTTTGGGCGATGAGGACCCTCGGAGAGGCGCCGGGACTGTTGAACGCGGCCTGGAGGTAGCGCCGGGTTTCCCATCGCGTGGCCCCCTGAAGGAGGCGTGCGTGAAAGCTCTGGCGACCGTCGTCGTCCGCAAGGAGCGCCCTCAGGGACTGTTGTCGGAGCTCAGGCTGCTCCTCGTCGACGTCCTCGCCGCCCAGCTCGCCGAGCAGCGGACGTAGGCGCTCTTCAATGAACTCGTTGGTGAGCGCGTCGAACCGCTCGTCGGTGACCTCGTCGGACTCCGAGGTAGTCGCGAGAAGGTCATCGAGGATGAACGAGACGAGGTGGTCCTGCAGCGCCTCCTCGACGTTATCGTCGACCGACGCACCGCCGAGCAGCGACCGATCGCTCGTCCACGCGACGACCGGCTTCTTCGCGCGCCTCCGCACCTTGTCCCGCAGCCGCTCGTAGGCCTTGTGGCTGTCGGCCAGCGCGCGGCGCACTTCTGCGCCGTTGCCCGTCGAAAGACGGCCCGTGAGCGCCCCCTCTGCACGCATCCGATCCAGCTGGCGAATCGCGATTCCGAGCAGCGCCGCGTCGCTGTGAACAGCGTGGGCGATCGGTCGCCCGGCGTCGGCGGCACGCAGTGCGTGGCGAACGTTGAGCACGTCGCGCAGCATTCGAAGCGGGCGCAGAAAGACGCCGAACACCAGCACCTTCTCGTCTTTCAGCGTCCAGCCCTCGATCTCCTTCACGGCAGCGAGAACGCGCGGATGCTCCGCGTCTGGATCGAGCTTGGCGCCGTTCACGGTCGGCAGCGCCTCGAGCACTTGCCTGCGCCCATCGCGGATCCGCCGATACCAGTAGGCAACGCGGGCGACCTTGCATCGCGTGTAGTCGTCGACGACGCCAGGCTCGGGGACGCGAAGCGGGCCGCTCGTCTCGGACAGGTCGATGCTGACGTGCCCGGCCGACAGCTTCGTATACGCATCGCGCACCGCGCGAGGCCACGCTGCGGTGTCTTGCAACGTCAGGCCACGAGCGCTCTGGCTCATGCACTCGGCCGCGAAGAGCACGTCGACCCAGGGCGAGCTCTGGCCGACCGTCTCCGTCCACCCGATCTGCACGCGCCGAAGACGACGATGCGGATGCGGCACTCCCTCCGGCACCACTGCGCGCTCGCGGAAGCGCGAGACGAGCGGATCCTCGTCGCGTCGGCGCCGTGTCACGTGCGGAGACAGCGTCTTGGTGAAGTCCCGCGCTGCTGCGCAGAGCTCGTCGAGACGGCTCCCTTCGTCGGGGGCAATCGCGGCGCGAGATGCCGCGTCATGCAGGCGCTTCACCACCTGTCGCCCTCGCTCCTCGTCGAGCCCGCTGCGCGCGCGATTGAGAAGGTCGAGCCACTGCGACAGCTCGAGCTCCATCGGCGTTGCTGTGAGACAGAGGCGCCGGCCGTTCTCGGGTTGCTTCAAGAGCGCGTCGACAAGGCGCGCGAGTATCGTGCCCGACGCGGCGCCCAGCACCGTATCGTCGACATCGACCTCGCCGCGGCTCTTGTGGGCCTCGTCGATGACGAGGAGGTCGAACTCGCCAAGCCACAGGCCCAGCAGCTCCTCGGTCAGTGGACGCCCGTCGCCGCCGTTGCCGAACTGTGCGAGGAGCGCGTCGTTGTTCTGGCTCGCGACGCTCAGGGGAGGCAGCGCGTCGATACGCTTCCGTAGGTCTCGACGCCCGCGCACGCGCGGCGCGACGTCACTCGCAATCCGAGCCATCCCGTTCCAGCCCCACGACGACGCCCGGGCGTCGATCTCCCGCTGTAGCTTGCCGATCCGCGTCCGCCCGTCTTCGCGCTTAGAGTGCGAGGCGAGATGCAGTTCGACGAACGCCGGCAGCGCCGCACGCCAGACGTCGGAGTTGCTACGCACCACCGGGGCGCGGAATCCGTGAGAGATCAGCCACCACTCGGACTCGTTGGGGCGCGGGCTGATGTTCCTCCACGACGCGTCGTTCGGCGACACCTCGCGCACGAACTCCGTGAAGGTCGCGAGCTCCTTCGGCGCGGGGCTGTCCGCGCTAAGCTTGAGCGACTCGGCGCTCCACTGGTGCATGAGTCCGTGGGGCACGACGACCGCCGCGCGACCGCCCGCGGCGAGCACGGCGTGAACCACCGCGCAGGCGATGCGTGTTTTGCCGGTGCCGACCTCGTCGGCGAGCACAACGCCGCTCTGCGGCAGCCGCTCAGCCATCCACGTGAGCGACGCCCGTTGGCCGTCGTCGAGGTGCTGTTCCTCACGCTGCTTGGCCGCGTCATCCCCGACCAGCTTCCGAAGCGCGCTGGCTGCGCAGGCCCACGAGAAGCTCACCGCAGCCCCCACGCGCGCGCCGCGCCGTCGAGCACCTCGAAGTAACGGGCCCGCTGCTTGTCGGTCAGGTGCGAAGAGCGGAACTCTGGCTCCCGAAGGTGCGCGAAGAGGTCGAGGCGATGCGCACGCCAGGTCGCGATGAGGGGCTCGGGGAACGACGCGCGGAACATCCGATCGAGATGATCGAGCCAGTCGTCGAGCATCGACTCAGGCAGCGCCGCCTGAAGCGCGGCGACCTCCTCGACGAGCTCAGCGGCAGTATGCAGCGCGTAGCACTTCTCCTGCTCCATCGCTGCCTGTGTGACCGCGCCCTTTGTTCCGTCGCCGTCATCGCCATCGCCATCGCCGTCGTCGGTGGCCTCGGCAGGACGGATCGGGAAGTCGAGGAGCGCAGCGAGCGCGTCAGCATAGGTGTCGAAGCGCGGCGATTGCCACCCAATGCGCCCCGCGGGATCCACGACGGGCACGACCCACCTCCGGTCGCTCTCGCCGGACACGTTGAGCGCGGCCGGACTCTCGTCATTCTGCAGCGGGACCTCGTCCCCTCGTTTCACGTCGAACCAGTCGCGGCCCGTCCAGGAGATCCTCACGCGGAACGCGCCCGAGAAATCCTCGCGCCAGAGCAAGCGGAGATGTCGGGATGGCGAAGTTTCGGTCGTTGCCGAGAGGATCGGCGGTGCTTCTAGGATCGGCATCGCGTCCGGCGCGTCGCCCACCTGACCGATGGCCCACTCCTCGTCGCCAACGGTCTCGGCTTCGTCCGACCAGAACAGGCAACGCTCGACCGCCTCACCATCGAGCCGATCGGGGACCGCCAAAACCACGCCGGTCTCCACGTTCCCCTCGGCCATCCCGCCGTGAGTGAGGATGCCGCGGCGCGAGAGGTTGCCGGACCCGAGATAGAGCCAGCCGTTGCTCACATGGCCGGCGCGGAGGTAACCCGCGTACACGAACTTCGCATGGAGCCGCCGGTTCCGGTCGAGCGCGTCGTAGGGGCGGACGACCTCCCAGCCTTCCGTATCGCCACCCTTTGCCCACGTCGCTACGGCGCCCGCTTCGCCGGGCTCGACTAGCGCTACGCGGCGCACGTTCGTGGTGAACACGCCGAGGTCCTCCAGCTTGCCGAAGACGGCAGGCTTGCGCGCCTTGGTGGACGGCTCCTCGTAGAACCCCGAGCCGCACAGCAGCAGGTTCCTCGGCTTGTCGACCACTCTGCGGAGGCGCTCCCGGATCTGGTCGTACAGTGGCCTGTCGAGCGAGTGGATGAAGCGTGGCTTGCGGTTCGCGGGAGCGAGCGAAGATGCCGCCGCGAGGAGCACGTCGAGCCGTGCTGTCAGCTTGTGCTCCTGCAACGGGAGCGTCTGCTCATCGCGATGGAAGCGCCGCGCGAGGAGTGCCTCGATGAACATACCCGCGGCCGCGACGTCGGCGCGGTCCTCGATACGGGCGCTACCGACGAGCGGGATATCGACGACCCACACGAGCTCGAGCTGCTGCCGCGCCGAAGTGTACGTGTAGTTGGCCGTGAGCACGGCGAGCCGGAGATGGACCGGCGCGCCCGTTCGGTTCGGGGCGAACGCCAGCAGCGCGACCTTTGCGTGCAGGAGCGAGCCGGGCTCGACCTCGCGCGGCTGGAACTCGTGGAGACCGGGGATGCGCCCAGGCGGAAAGACCTCCTGCCGCGACGACGACGCATGCCCATCCAGCATCAGGTACACGAGCACGTTGCCCAGCTCCGCGCGCTGCCGTGGTCGGAGCCCCGTGAATCGCTGCACGGCGTCCTCCAGGAAGTCCTCCGCGGCGGTCATGGCGACGAGAGCGGCGCTGTGCCCGACCATGCCCTCCGGCGGCACGAATATGTCGAGCAGCGTTTCGGCGCTCATCGCGCACCTCGCTGGTCGACGTCGCGCAGGAGCGAGTGGAGGTTCGCGATGCGGAACGTTCGGCCCGTTCGATCGGGCTCGATGCTCGCCGCGCCGTCTTCGAGGTCGCTCGCTTCATCGGTGCCGTCGACGACGCGGAACAACGGGCCGCGGGTGACGGATCCGTCTGCGAGCCCAAGCACCTCCCCAGAACGTCGCGCGAGAATTCGGATAGCTTCCGCATCGTCGCCCGCGACGACTGCGTCGGCGAACGATCGGCTGGTCGCCTCCCTGACGCCCGCTGTGTTCGCCTTCTCGACGTAGTTCTGCGAGGCGGTCCGTAGGTCCTTGATCGACCTCTTGAGCGCCGAGTCACTAGCCAAAGTCGCTAGCTTCACACCGCCACGCCCGGGCTCGATCGCGCGGGTCAGGCTCGCGACCGCGTCACGCGCTCGGTCGAGCACTGCGCCAAACGCACGCGCCGCGACGACTTCGTTGCCCTGCTCGCGGTGACCAGCATCGCGGAGACGAGCGACGATGCCATCCTCAATGCTCGGCAGGTCTCTGGCGCGTCCGATCGCGCGGGCCAGCCGCTGCCGCTTCTCGCTCGCAGACGTCGACGTCCCAAGCAGGCGCGAACGGACCAGGGCGCGCTCGTCGTCGGTCGCGTGCTCTGGCGACAGCGCTTGCACGAGGGTCTTGGGCCGGCGCGAGATCTCGCGGTCGCCTTGGAGCCATCCGAGCAGTCGCTTGCGAAGGCTCGTGCCGCCTTTCCCGACGCGTTGCTCGAGGAACGCTTCGGCCAGCGCGCGCCCCACCGGCTCCAACTCGAGCAGATCGAAGCGCGAGCCACTCGCAAAGCCGAGCCCACCGTCGACTCGAAGTGCGCGCGTCGCGGCTTGGCGGTGCGTGTTGTGGACGTAGTTCGTCGCTTGGCGCAGCCGGTGGAAGGACCACACCTCACGCTCGGCGTCGCGACCAAAAGCGCGTCGCCCGAGGATGCGGCGCGAGGGATCCTGCGGATCGACGAGATACTCCAGCTTGCACGCGAGTGCCTCGATGCCGTGACAGATGGCCGTGGGTTTCGGCGGGTTCGAGCCGTGGCGCGCCAGGTCCTCGTGGAGCGCAAGCGCGGCCAGAGGCCACGAGAGCTGCCGCGCGAACCAGATGCGACCAAGCTCGGGCACCACGAGTTCGCGGAAGAACAGGTCGGCCGCACGCAGTTCGAAGTCGAGCGAGATCCGCGAGGAAGTGACGTTGCTTGGCGCGGGAGAGAACCAGTAGGTTGCGGCGTCGCTCATGGGGCGGTGCAAGCTCGCGAGGCGACCCGTAATACCGACCGAACCACCTGAACACAACCCACTACGTGAGCGGCCGGAGAAACTCGCAGTGGTGGGTGCGCGGAGCTGGGACAGCGATTTTTCGGTGTGGGTTTCGGCCAGACCTGAGGGAGCGAAACGGGACCCCCCGGAGGGGTGAACGTCACCGGCCCTCGGGTCCCGACTTTCTTCGTCCTATCGCAGGCTTCCGGTCGGTCGCCGCGGTTGTCGTGACGGGCCTCACGCTGGTATTGTGCCCTCGGCTGTGCTTCGGGTCGTGTCTGCGCTGGGTCCCGGGACTGCCCGCGGACCCACGATGACCCCGAACTTGCCGCTGCTTCAGGCCCTGACCCGCAACGAACTGCTCGATTTTGCGAGATCGCTGTCTTGGGAGCGGCGCTCGCTGTCTTGGGAGCGACGGGAGCGGGCCTGGGAGAAGGCGGCGCCGGAGCGGCCTTGGTCTGGTCCGGGCCGCTTGGAGCCTTACGAGCGGGTGCGGAGATGCGCCGCTGGGGGCGCGTTGAGCTCCGAACGCTCGAACCAGGCCGTGGTAGGAGAGCAAGCATGACGCGGGCCAGGGACAACGCTCAGTGGCTGATGGCGCAGACGGAAGGCCGCGACTTCGAGGCCAAGCGCGCGGAGGGGAAGAGCGGCCGGGGTGACGTCCCGAGCTCGTTCTTCGAGACCTACTCCGCCTTCGCCAACACTGAAGGAGGGATTGTTCTCTTGGGTGTTCATGAGAGGGAGGACAGGTCGCTCGAGGTAGTCGGCATCGCGGACGTGGAACGCGTGCGCAAAGCGCTCTGGGACTCGCTCAACAACCCCCAGAAGGTCAGTGTCAACCTGCTGTCCGACGAGGACGTCGAGGTCGTGGACGTCGACTCTCTGAAGATTCTGCGGGTGCGCGTACCGCGAGCCCTCCGGCAGCAGCAGCCGGTCTTTATCAAGGGCAATCCGCTGACAGGTACGTACCGTCGGCGCCACGAAGGGGACTATCGAGTACCGGAGCAGCTCGTGCGACGCATGCTCGCCGAACAGGTGGACGACACGCGAGACGGTCGGCTGCTAGAGCACTTCGACATGTCGGATATCGATGCCGCGTCGTTCAAGCGGTATCGGCAGCGGCATCAGGCGAGAAACCCAGAACACCCTTTCAACCAGCTCGACGACCAGGAGTTTCTGAGGTCGATTGGTGGCTGGGCACGTGAGCGAGCCTCCGGCAAGGAAGGACTGACGGCTGCTGGAGCTTTGATGTTCGGGCGTCTGGTGTCGATCAAGGAGGCGTTTCCGAACTACATGCTCGACTACCAAGAGCGAGCAGAGCCTCGCACCGAGGCGCGCTGGGTCGATCGGGTGACCACGGACGGAAGCTGGTCAGGCAACGTGTTCGACTTCTATTCGCTAGTCATCCAGCGTCTGTTCCGTGACCTCAAGGTACCCTTCCGGCTGGAGGGTGATACGCGCGTTGAGGAGACGCCGGTTCACGAGGCCTTGCGCGAGTCTCTCGTCAACGCGCTGATCCACGCTGACTACTCGGGCCGCGTCTCGCTGCTCGTCGTCAAGCGACCCGACCTCTTTGGCTTTCGCAATCCAGGAACGATGCGTGTTCCCATCGAGACTGCCTTGGCGGGAGGGGTGAGCGATTGCCGCAATCGCCGGTTGCAGGATATGTTCCGGTACGTTGGCCTTGGTGAGCAGGCGGGGTCAGGGCTACCCAAGGTGCAAGCCGCGTGGCGGGCCCAGTCCTGGCGCGCCCCGGAGCTAGTGGAAGGGGTCGAGCCGGTGGAGCAGACGATCTTCACCCTGCGCATGGCCAGCCTGCTTCCGGAGGACGCCGTTCAAGAGCTCACGAGCCGCTTCGGTCAGAAGTTCCTGAAGGCTCCGGAGCTGAAGAAGCTGGCGCTGGTGACGGCTCTTGTCGAGGGGCAAGTGACACACGCTCGACTCCTCGGGATGTCGGACGCGCACTCTCGGGATGTGACGCTGGCCCTGGCATCCCTTGTCAGAATGGAGCAGCTCGAGAGTCGCGGTGAGCACAAACGTACGGTGTACGTTCTCCCCGGGGCGCCGCCAACTCGGCCGGCGTTCGCCTTCGAGCTAGCCGGCGAGGATGGTCCGGCGGCCGGGCTCGCGCAGAGCTCCGAACACTCGAGCTCCGAACATTCGCCTGCCAGCTCCGAACATTCGCCTGCCAGCTCCGAACACAGCTCGCATCGGGTCGAGCAGATCGTGCAGGAACTCCGCGCGAATCCGCGACTCCCGCGTGAGCGGGTCGCGAGCATGATCGTTGCGCTTTGCGCGGGGAGGTATCGAACCCTCCCCGAGCTAGCGACACTTACCAACCGGTCAGCGTCCACACTGAGGGTGCACTACCTGGCCAGACTCGTCAGTGAGGGGAGGCTGGCCGCGCGCTATCCGGACCGCCCAACGCATCCGAGTCAGGCCTACACGGCGTCGGCGGAGGCGCCAGGTTCCAGCGACGAGGCCGAACCATGACCGCCTCCGCCGCCGAAGCCGCTTTCCAGGCTGACATCCTCCGCGAGATGACCGAGCGCGGTTGGGTACTGGGTTCCGCCGCGCACTACGACCGCACCCGCGCCCTCTACGCTGAGGATGCGCTGTCCTTCGTGAAGGCGACCCAGCCGAAGGTCTGGGAGAAGTACACCGCCCTTTACCCGTCCGATCCCGACACGGCGTTCCTGGACCGCCTCACCGCGTAGCTCGAAAAAGCGGACCCGAATGCCTCGGACAAGCACCTCCGCCTGTACGGGACGCTGGGCGTCCTGCGCCACGGGTTCAAGGACCGCTCCTGCAGCTTCAAGCTCTGCCAGTTCAAGCCGGACCACAGCCTGAACCCCGATACCCTCGCGGCCTACCAGCAGAACCTCCTGCGCGTCGTGCCCGAGGTCACCTACAGTCCGTGGGCGACGACGTCCTCCAGCAACAAGCAGGGGGCCAGCAGCGAGCAGGGGGCCAGCAGCGAGCAGGGGGCCACGAAGGAGCACCTCGAGGCCACCGGCAGCAAAGCCAAGGCGTGGCGTCTCGATCTGGTGCTCTTCGTCAACGGCCTGCCCGTCGCCACCCTCGAGCTCAAGAGCGAGTTCAAGCAGGCGGTCCGCGAGGCCATCAAACAGTACAAGACCACGCGCCTGCCCAAGGATCCGGCGACGAACAAGCCCGAGCCGCTACTGAGCTTCAAGCGGGGCGCCCTCGTGCACTTCGCCGTCAGTCAGTACGAGGCGTACATGACGACCCAGCTCGCCGGGGCCGCGACGCGCTTTCTGCCCTTCAACCGCGGCACTCAAGACGGCGCGGCGGGCAACGACGTGCCCGAGGACGAGACCCGCTACGCCACCGACTACCTGTGGCGGGAGGTGCTCTCCCCCGAGAGCCTGCTCGGCATCCTCGGGCGCTTCATCCACCTCGAGATCAAGGAAACCGAGGACTGGGAGGGCCGCAAATCCAAGCAGGAGGCCCTCATCTTCCCGCGCTATCACCAGTGGGACTTGGTCACGAAGCTGCTCGGCGCCACGCGCCTCGAAGGCCCCGGCCACAAGTACCTCGCCCAGCACAGCGCGGGGTCGGGCAAGAGCAACTCCATCGCGTGGGCGGCCCACCAGCTCTCGTCCCTCCACGACGACGCGGGGGAGAAGGTCTTTCACTCGGTGATCGTCGTCACCGATCGCACGGTCCTCGACTCCCAGCTTCAAGACACCATCTACCAGTTCGAGCACCACGACGGCGTAGTCGGTAAGATCAACCGCGACGAGGGTCAGGGCAGCAAGAGCGAGAAGCTCGCCGCCGCCCTCGAGTCGAGCACGCCCATCGTCATCGTCACGATCCAAACTTTCCCCTTCGTCCTTCAGGCCATCGAGGACAGCGTCAGCCTCAAGGGGCGCCGCTACGCCATCATCGCCGACGAAGCGCACTCCTCGCAGACGGGCCACACCGCCAACCAGATGAAGGCAGTCCTGGGCAAGGAAGCCCGCGAGGACGACGGCGAAGACCTCGCGCTGAGCGCCGAGGACATGCTTGCCGCGAGCGTCGAGGCCAAGCGCGCCACCGCGAACCTCTCCTACTACGCCTTCACCGCCACCCCGAAGAGCAAGACGCTCGAGCTGTTCGGGCGCCTCCCCGACCCGGGCGAGCCGGCTTCGAAGCAGAACAAGCCCCGGCCGTTTCACATCTACTCGATGCAGCAGGCCATCGAGGAGGGCTACATCCTCGACGTTCTCAGGAACTACACGAGCTACAAGGTTGCCTACCAGCTCGCGCAGCAGGCAACGAAGCCCGACGCGGAGGTCGATGCCAAGCGAGCCAAGACAAAGCTCGCCCACTGGGTGAAGCTCCACGATTACAACATCGCGCAAAAGGTCCGGGTCACCCGGCCTCAAGGGCCGCGACATGCGCAAGGCGTTCGACACCGACGACTACCGCGTGATGATCGTCGCGCAGAAGTTCCAGACCGGCTTCGACCAGCCCAAGCTCTGCGCCATGTACGTAGACAAGCCCCTCGGCGGCGTCGAGTGCGTGCAAACCCTCTCCCGGCTGAATCGCATCTCCCCCGGCAAGCAGGCGACCTACGTCTTCGACTTCGTCAACGACCCTGACGACATCCTCGCGGCGTTCCAGGAGTACTACCAGACCGCGACCCTGCTCGACGTCAGCGACCCGGCCCTCATCTGGGAACTCGAGGAGAAGCTCAAGGCGGCGGGCATCTTCCTCATGAGCGAAGTGACCCACTTCGCCGAGGTCTTCTACATGAAGAGCAAGAGCTCGGCGGCGCTGTCGAACGTGGCCAGGCCCGCCGTCGAGCGCTGGGAGAGCCGCTACAAGGAAGCCTGGCAAGACGCCGAGAAGGCCCGCGTCATCTTCGAACGCACAAAGAAGACAGGCGACGCGGTGCTCATCGCCAACGCCGAGGGCGAGCTGAAGGAAGCGAAGAAGGAGCTCGACGCGCTCGGGAGCTTCAAGGCGGACCTCAGGAGCTTCACCCGGTACTACGAGTTCATGAGTCAGCTCGTCGACTACGACAGCACGGACCTCGAGAAGCTCAGCCTCTACGCCCGGCACCTCTACCCGCTCCTGCGCGAAAACACCCCACAGGACGACCCCATCAACCTGTCGTCCGTCGAGCTTTCCCACTACCGCCTGAGCAAGCTCAAGCAGCAGGACCTCCTGCTCGTCCGGGACAGCCAGCAGGGTCTCTCTCCGGCGTCAGCCCTCGGCTCCCACAAGGCCCGCGACAAGCAGGAAGAGTTCCTCTCGCAGATCATCGCTAGACTCAACGAGCTGTTCCCCGACGTGTCCGACGACGACAAGCTCCACTTCGCCCGCTGGAGCGCCGACACCCTGAGCGAGAACGAAACCGTGATGCATCAGGTCCGCAGCAACTCCAAAGAGCAAGCCATGCTCGGCGACTTCGCCCCCGCCCTACTCGACGCAGTCATGACCAGCCACGACCGCCACTCGAACATGATGGGCCAAGTCCTGGGCAACAAGCAGATCGCCGCTAAGTTCAGCGACTTGGTGTTCGACTTGCTGGTGGCTAAGATGAAGGGCGAGTCGGGGGATGAGGGGCCCGTGAGTTCGGGGAGGGGGTAACATGGCGCCTTCCCCTGCAGCTCGCTCCGCGCCTCGACGCGGCGTTTGACCGGGAGTTCATCACGATGCAAGACGACGGAGCGATAGTCGTGAGCAAAGCGCTAGACGCCGACGCCCGAGGGTGTCCGTCGACCTTCTGAACGTCCGAGCACGTGCTGCCGCAGGCAGAGTTGTGGCTCGGTTGAAGAGAACGGTGACGGAAGCGCTGCGTCCGTTACCGCCAGTTTCTGGGCTCATCGAGGACGCCTTCCGGTCGAGATAGGAGCTTCTGGAAGAACCCTCTCCTTCGTCAGCAACTCATCGTTGCTTCCCGCAAGGTGAAGTTGCCCAAGTGCAGGCCGTGGGAGAGGGGCTTGTTCGTACTGCCGGCGAGCAAACTCCCACCGCTGGCGAGAGGCGACACTACTCGTGAAGCCGGACAGGGTGGTTCGCTGGCACCGCGAGGGATTTCGTCTGCTGTGGAAACGGAATTCGGAGGCTGACCGAACCCCGCAGACCCGCCTGCCACTGATCATGCGGATGTCGAAGGAGAATCGTTTGTGGGGAGCAGAGCGAATTCGAGGAGAGTTTCTGAAGCTCGGAATTCGGGTCGGTAAGCGCACGCTCCAGAGATACGTGTACCGGGACCGAGGGACGGGCAGTTGTCGGGCGGGTGCGCAGCGCTCTTGAACGGTGACGCGGGTTCCCGCGATTGCCCGGCTTGCCGCGGGCTATGGACCTAATGGAATGGTTCCGTAACGTTGGGAACCTTCGTCATTTCGGTGTCACTTCGCGCTTGATATCTCTGCCCGGCTTTGGCATCGTCTTGCGTGCGGGGGTTGGAAGCAGTGAAGCACCCCGACTTGGCGTTGAGCTGCGACCACACCACCGATTCGCTCATCAACATCGTTGACCAAGTGAGCCCCCGGGCGGCTGTCACCACCCGAGAGCTCGCTGACTCCATGACCAACGCAAGGAGACAGCATGGATACCTGTACCACAACGCATCCGTTTGCCGAAAATCTGGATAGCTGCCGCGCTCTTGCGGCCTTTCTCGGGCTCCTCGCCGCGGAGGTGCTGCCGTGATTCGCGTCGATTCCGCCGTCCTCAAGCATCACGAAGACTTTCGCGGCATGCTCTTGTCGCGGGCCTCCTACGCCTTTCAAACCGCCGTCCAGCGTATCGACGCCGTCCGCTGGGATGAGCCCGCCGCGGCTGCTGCCGAGATCCGAAGTGCCCTCGTCGAAGTCTCCGCTGGTGTTCTCCAAGCTTCGGAGGTCGCCGGGTTCTTCGACGCTATAGCGACCATGCGCGCAAACTCGATTGAGCCGGCGAATGGAAGTGCCTCGCCGTAGAGGGCGGGGGATGGGGCGGTAGGGACGGGGCGTTGAGGGGGCCTTCGCGGGCTCCCTTGACGCCATTGCAGCGCCAAGTCCGCGGCCCCATGCACATCTAGCCTTCGCGAGCATCACCCCCAGGGGTGACGCCAGCACTCAACAGCAGCGGGTGGCAGTTCCCCGCCGCGGCCGTGAAGCTCGAGCTCGGACATTTCCTGGCGCGGCTGGCGAAAGCTGAGGGGCGACACGGCCGCGCTCGCAGCGTAAGCTCGAGCTCATGTCCTTCGGGTACGACTGGCGCGATGTCGCACACACAATCAACGGGTACGAGGTGGCCGGCAGCTTGCAGGCCTGCGCGAAGCGGGCGCACGCGGTCTCGCGGCGGCTCGACGCTGGGGAGGAGCTCGCGACCGTGCCCACGGAGGACCTGCGGCTCGCGCTGTTCTTCAGTGCCCGTGCCGAGCGCCACGGTGGTAACTACGCCAAGGAGTCGCCCTGCGAGGACGCGATGGTGGCCGAGCTCGTGCGGCGAAACGGCGACGAGTGGCTGCACGGCGAGTTGGCCAGGCTGCGAAGCCGAAGCGGGGGGTGAGAAAGCATGGGGGATTCCGCTGTTCTTGTGTGTTGCGTGCCGCTTCGGACCGGGGGTACCCTGCCGTCCTCTGGAAAAGTCTGCCATCCGCTTCGGCGGTGGAGCCCGCCCACGATGACGGATGAGATCCTCACGCTTCCCGAGGTCGCCAAGTTGCTGAAGGTCACCGACAAAACTGTCTACACGCTCGCCCAGAAGGGGGTGCTCCCCGGCTTCAAGGTCGGTGGGCAGTGGCGGTTCAAGCGCGTCGACCTCGACGCTTGGATCGAGCAGCAGAAGGCGGCAAGTAGAGGGGCCGACGATGTCTGAGGGCGTGACGACCAAGGCGCGAGCCACCTTCTACGAGGCTGCGGTCCTCGGACTTCGAGCATTGGATGCCAGGGAGACCAGTCCTCGGCGGTTTGGTGTCGACGCGGACGCACGGTGGGGACAGTTCGCTGGCGCGCTGGGCGCGGGCGACCGCGTCGACGTCCTGCTCCGCGACGCCGCCGGAACGTGGGGCGCTGCGTTCTCGCCCTCGGAGTGCTTTGGCTTCTTCGGCCTCGCCGACGACGAGCCCTTCGGCCCGGATTGGGGCGGCATGGATGATCGCGCAGCCAAGCGACTGCTCACCGAACCCGACGCGCCGGTCACGCTGGAGCACATCGCCTACGGGCTCGGGGTGAAGACGGCGAGGGTTCCCGTGCCGGCGATCAGCCCGTCGACCAAGCTCGTCGTTGCGGGCGGCGCCGCCATCGTCTCGGTCGCCAAGGTTTTCGCCGAAAACACGGGGCTCTCTTGGACCGACCAGGTCGTCGTTGTCGCCAACAAGGCCGCGTGGCGCCAGCTCGCGGGGCTCGCCGCCGTGCTACTCGGCGCGCGCGGTCGCACCGCGCTCGTTCGCCCGGCCGAAGGCGCTGAGGGCACGCTGCGCGCTGCGGGCTTCGCACACCTCGACGCGGCGGTGCTCTCGCCCGACGCCGAGCCTGAAGCGGCCGAACTCGCGCGGAAGGCGGGGGGCAAGTAGTGGCGCTCCCAGAGGGACGCATTCATCGCGGTCGCCCGACTCCCTTCCCATGGGAGCGGCAGGCACTCGACCTCATCTACGAGCACTCGTCCCTCTCGGATACCGATCCGCATCAGGCGTGGGAACTCCACGAGCTCTACGAGCCCTCGTCGGGCCGGCTCTACGAGATGGATCTGCTCTTCCTTTCAAGGCAGGGCCTGTTCCTCGTCGAGATCAAGAGCCACCCCGGCGTCCTCAGTGGAGACATCGTCGACTGGACGATCACCGAGCATGGGCGACGCCGCACGATCGAGTGCCCTTACCCCGGCGCGAACCTCAAGGCGAAGGTGCTCGGAGATCTGCTCGGGCGGCAGCTCGGCAATGAGCGTCCGTACGTCTACGCAGCGGTCTTCCTCTCCAATGTCACCGAGGTGCGGCTCGATGGCGGTCGGCCACCGTGGCTGCTGCTCCCCGACGACGTCGGCAGCAAGCTTGTGAACGGGCTCGATGGCCGCGACCCGCGGCGCATCGTGAACCGTCCGATGATGAAGCAGCTCCTCCAGGCTGCGCACAAGATCGGGCTGCGCCCGAGCACCAACGCGCGCGTCGTAGGCGGCTACAAGCTCGGCGAGCTCGTTGACGACGGCGAGGGCTACCAGGAGCACCTCGCGAAGAACATGGTCGTCGAGACGGACCAGGCGCGCGTCCGCAGCTACCTCGTGCCTGCCGCGACGTCCGCCGACCGACGCTCGCAGCTCCATCGCGCCGCGAAGCGCGAGGCGCAGACGCTTGCGCAAATCGGTCAGCACCCGGGCATCCTCGCGTACCGATCCTTCGTTGACGACGCGCCGCTCGGCCCCGCAGTGCTCTTCGAGGCGTTCGAAGACTCGCTGCCGCTTCATGCCTTCATCCGGCAGGAGCCGAACCTCACCTTCGACGAGCGGCTTGGCCTCCTGCAGCAGATCGTCGAAGCTGTCGCGCACTGCCACCGCTCGGGTGTCCTGCACCGCAACCTCTCGCCCGCCTCGGTGCTCGTGCGTCGGGGCAGCGACGGGCGCATCCATGTGCGCCTGCATCGCTTTCAGACCGCCGCGTGGATCGAGCACTCGAGCGTCGGCACACGGCACTTCCACCAGCTCTCGCAGGACGTCGACCGCCTGTATCAAGCGCCCGAAGTCCTCGCAGATCCCGAGAAGGCCACCTACGAGAGTGACGTGTTCTCGGTGGGCTGCCTCGCATGGCTCGTGCTCACCGGGCAGCACCCGGCCGCTACGGTCCAGGAGCGCGAGCAGCGCATCAAGGGCGTCAAGGACGGCGAAGGGGGCCTGCGCCCATCGGCGGTGCGCGCGGACCTCGCCATCCTCGATGAGGCCATCTCCTTCGCGACCCAGCCGAACCTCCACGCCCGCGCCGACGACATCTCCGACTGGTTCAACGCGTTCGTACTCGAAGCGCTCACGCGCCCAGTCGCCGAAGTCGGTGCTGGCGCCGATCCACGCGACGCGCAGAAGGGCGACACGCTGCAGGGGGGACTGCGCGTCGAACGGCGCCTCGGCTCCGGCGGCACGGCGCTCGTCCTTCACGTGCGCCGCGAGGGGCGCGACTTCGCGCTCAAGGTGCCGCACGACGCGGGCTGTGGCGAGCGCCTGCTCTCGGAAGCGAAGACGCTCCGCGAGCTTCGCCACGAGCACATCGTCGCGCTCCGCGACGTCGTCACGCTCGGTGGGCTTCCGTGCCTGCTGCTCGAGTTCGCGGGCGACCGAAGCTTGGGCGACGTACTGCGGGAGCAGGGGACGCTGCCGCTCGACCTCGCGCGTCGCTACGGCGATGACCTTCTGTCCGCGGTCCAGTACCTCGAAGAGGCGGGCGTCACCCACCGCGACATCAAGCCGACTAACGTAGGGTTCACGAGCCTCTCGAAGAAGCAGAGCCATCTCTTGCTCCTCGACTTCTCGCTCTCGTCGGCCGATGCCGCAGCCGTGACGGCGGGCACCGCCGAGTGGCGCGATCCGTGGCTCTACCTGCGCGGCATATGGGATGCGGAGGCAGACCGCTACGCCGGTGCCGCCGTGCTCTATCACGCGCTCACCGGCGCCCGTCCCACGCTCCTGCAGGGCGACGCGACCGCCGAGGTCGGTGTCGAGGCCGAGCGCTTCGACGCCGCGGTCCGCGACCGCCTGACTGCGTTCTTCCGCAGGGCTTTTGCGCGCGATTCGAAGGTGCGCTTCGCGAGTGCCGAGGCGATGCGCCAGGCGTGGGGCCACGCCCTCTCCGTCGATGCCGAGACCGACGACGGCGCTTCCGCGATCGCGCTCGACCAGGTACGCCCCGAGACGCCCGTCGATGCGCTGCCGCTTTCGGCGCGCGCCCGAAACGCGCTTGACCGCGCGGGCGTATCGACGGTCGCCGAGCTGCTGCTCTTGCCCCGCAACCAGCTCTCGGTCGTGCGCGGCGTCGGTACCCAGGTCGCGCGCGACATCGTCAAAATCGCCGACGAGCTGCGCACCCGCTTCGAAGTCGAGAACCGCCCGCTGCTCGTGCCCGGCTTCGCGCGCCCGCGCTTGGTTCTCGACGAGCCCGAAACCGGAATCGACGCAAGCACGGTAGACCGTCTCGTTGCGGCGGGCATCAAGACCACTGTCGACGCTGCGCTCGCCCACGCCGCGCGCATCGAGAAGCTGCTTGGCAAGCCGCGCGCCGAAGCGCTGCGGGAGCGGCTCGCGGCGCTGGCAGCCGCAGAGCCGACACCCGGCTCGCTCGGCGATTGGTCGCGTGAGCTCATCGGCCGCGCAAGCCAGAACGAGGCGACCAAGCGACTCCGCGTTCTGGTCGGCCTCGACCCGCTGCCTGACGATCGACCAGACACGGGGCTCCCGGCGGCGCGCACCGTGTCCGAGGTGGCCGGGGCGTTCGGCATCGATCCCGCGCAGATCCACTCGAGCATGCAATTTCTCCGCAACAAGCGCTGGGCGGACAACGCGGCCGCGACAACCCTGACCGAGGCGCTGTCGTCGGTGCTCGATGCGCTCGCGCCTGCCGCTCCACTCCTCGATCTCGCGAAGGCGCTGGCGAAGGCCCGTACCGACGCCGCCCCCACGGACGACGACGAGCGCACAGCCGCCGCGCTCGTGCGTGTGGCCCTCGAGCTACGGCCGCAGTCTTCTGCGGGACACCCGCACCCGAGGCCGGCCACATGGCGCCGTATCGGCAGCACGCCGTGGGTTGCGCGCGATCCCGAAGTCCTCGACGCGCTCGCGGCGCTGGCAGAGACCGCTGACAAGCTCGCAATGACAGAGCCGCTTCCCTCTTCCGAGGCGGTGCGCAGCAAGCTCGCCGAGATCGCCGAGGGCACGCCGGTCGCAACGCTGCCGGCGGACCAGCGACTCACTCTCGCCGCACGTGCCAGCACCAATGCGGCAGCCTCAGCGCGCCTCGAGCTCTACCCGCGGGGCATGGATGCGGGACGCGCCCTGGCCCTGAGTCTCGCAGCGCTCTCCGGCGCAGGCCTCACGCCAGACGCCGTGAAGAGGCGCATCGCTGCGCGCTACCCCGAGGCCGCACCGCTCCCGGAGCGTCCGGCACTCGACGCGCTGCTCGCACCGCACGGGCTCGTGTTCATGCCGGACATCGGCTCGGGCGAGTACGCGCGTCCAGGCGTGCACGCACACACCTCGATGACAGTGGCGCTCCCCGCGCGTAGGCCCACGGCGCCCGGGCTGCCGCAGCGACGCAGCCCCGATGCGCAGCGTGCTGCAGCCTTTCAAGACCAGCTCGATCGGGGTGTCGCGGCCGGCCGCTTCCGCGTCGTGCAGGTGCGCGCCGATATCGCGAGCCACGCGACCGAGGCGCTCGCCTCGGCGCTCAAGACGAGGGAAGTATCGCTGGACCTCGAGCTCTTCGCCGCCGTCCGAAAGACCGCCGCCGCGCTCGGCGTCGAGTGGGCGAACATCGAAGGTGCCGACCGCGCGGGCCCCGATGGCCCCGACTGGCCGCTGCTCCTCGAGCTGGTGCGCCAGGCAATCGACGCCGTCGTCGACGACCTCCTGAAACGCCGCGAGCCGACGCTGGTCCTCGCGTGGCCCGGAGCGCTCGCGCGCTACGGCCTTTCCGGTGCGCTCGCACGCATCGTCAACGAAGCGGAGCGCGGTGACGCGCCCGCCGTCCTGCTCGTGGTCCCGTCGCACGCCGACGGCACCGCGCCCTCGATCAACGGTCGCCTGCCCGTTCCCGCGCCACTACCGAGCCAGCGGCTCGTCATGCCCGATGCGTGGCTAGCGAACGCCCACAAAGCCGCGGAGGCTTCATGAGCGCCAGGCGCGATCAAACTGGCCGACAAGCTGTTGATCAAACTGTCCAACAGCCCGTTGGACAATTCGAGTGGCAGGCCCGTGCACATAGGCCTCCAGAGAGTTCCCCGTGATCAAAGAAACCCTGCTCACCAAGATCCGCGTCCAGGGGCTCTGGTCGCTCAAGGACGTGACCGTCGAACTCGAGCGCATCAACGTCCTCATCGGTCCCAACGGTGCCGGCAAGTCCAACTTGCTCAGGGCGCTCCGACTGCCCCCGCTCATGCGCACCCAGGCGCTCCGGCGGTTCGTAGGGGAACACGGCGGGGCGTCCAGGCTGCTCCACTACGGGCCGAAGGCGACTCAGGAAGCGGAGATCGCTCTCGAGTTCAACGATGGCGCGCAGCGAAAGTGCTACGAAGCCAGGCTCGGCTACGCCGCGACCGACTCCCTCGTCTTCGTTGCGGAGAACCTCTTTCTCGGTTCGCTGGCGGACGAGGAGCCCAAAGGTTTCCAACTTGGAACAGGGCACACCGAGTCGCAACTAGGAAGCTTCCGGCTTCCTGCTCCATCGTCGCTGGCAGCGGTCCCCGCGCTCATCGAGCGCATGAGTCACTTCCACTTCCACGACACGTCGTTTCAGTCACCGCTCCGGCAGAACGCGCGCCAAGCGGACAGCAAGTACGTTCGCTCGGACGGGTCGAACCTCGCGGCGTACCTCTATCAACTCAAGAGCAGCACGAGCGAAGACGGGCGGGCGGCCTGGACCCTCCTCGAAGGCTTGGTCCGGCGCGTGGCCCCGTTCATCAAGACGCTCGAACCCGATCTCGTGGAGCCCGTTCGGGGCGATGCGTCTGCGGTGCGCCTCTACTGGCATGACGAAAAGGACTACCGTTTCGACGTTCACGATCTGTCCGACGGCACGCTCCGGGCGATCGCGCTGTTCGCGGCGCTGACGCAACCGCCGGGAACCCGGCCCAAGTTCATCAGCGTCGACGAGCCGGAGCTCGGCCTGCATCCCGCCGCGTTGTCTATCTTTGCGGGGCTCGTACGCACTGCGTCTTCGCACTCGCAGATCCTCGTGGCGACCCAGTCGCCGGCGCTCCTCGACGAGTTCGCGCCCGACGAGGTCATCGTCGCCGAGCGGCGAGGCGGCGAGAGCGACTTCAATCGGCTCGATCCGACGAACCTGCAGGCCTGGCTCGAGGACTACAGCCTCTCGCAGCTCTACGACAAGAACGTGCTCGGAGGCCGTCCGTGATCCGCCTCTACATCATCGTCGAAGGCGGCACCGAGCAGGAGTTCGTCAAGCAGCTCCTCGCACCGCATCTCAGCGCAAGGCATGTGTGGACGACGCCGATCGAGGTCACCACAAAGCGTGATCGGAAGACGGGCCAGAAGCTCGCGAAGGGCGGTGGCCACTGGAAGCACTGGCGGAAGGATATCTGCACCCTGATGCGCTCCAATGCCAACGACCTTCGTGTCACCTCGCTGTTCGACCTCTACGGGTTGCCGGAGGACTTCCCAAATCTCGCTGTGTGCGCCGCCCAGAGAGACACCGTCGCGCGTGCGAAGCAGCTCGAGGCTGCGATGGGCGAAGACATCGGCGATCGCCGGTTCATCCCCACCACCCTGGAGGGCCTGAGATGAAGGTCGCCGCGAACTTGCCGAAGCTGCTGCAGCCCGCGCTCAAGGCGCTCGAGAAGGACCTCCTTACGCGCGCCAAGACCGAGCGCGTCGAGGCCGGTCTGAAGCGGGCGTGGGAGGACGAGCAGAAGGCCGGGCAGACGGGGCTCGGCTTCGACCACTGGAGGCGTGAGCGCATCACCCAGCTCGCCGTCGCGTGGATCCTTTCCGTCGTCTTCGTGCGCACGCTCGAGGATCGCGGCTACATCGATCCTCGCGTGGCAGGCGCCTCGCTTGATGCGCTGCGCGCCGCCGAGGACCGCGAGACGCTCTTCACGCAGGTGGCGCCAGCACTCGGACCGCGCGAGTACCTGCTTGCGGTGTTTCGCGAGCTGTCGAAGCTCCCCGGCGCCCGCGACGTCTTCGACACGAAGCACAATCCCGTTTGGGTGCTCTCGCCGTCGAGCGAGGCCGCGCGGGCGCTGCTCGACTTCTTCCGCAAGCGCGACGCGAGCGGCGCGCCCGCGATCGTCTTCGACGGCGAAGACACGCGCTTCCTCGGCGACCTCTACCAGGACCTCTCCGAGGCGGTGCGCAAGCGCTATGCGCTGCTCCAGACGCCAGAGTTCGTCGAGGAGTTCATCCTCGATCAGACGCTCGACCCAGCCATCGCGGAGTTCGGGCTCAAGGACGTGAGCCTCATCGACCCGACGTGCGGCTCGGGTCACTTCCTCCTCGGCGCGTTCCGACGGCTGCTCGGGCGCTGGCAGAAGGAGGCACCGGCCGAGAGCATCGCCGACCTCGCGCGCCGCGCGCTCGACCAGGTTTACGGCGTCGATATCAACCCGTACGCCGTAGCCATTGCCCGCTTCAGGCTGGTGCTCGCACTGCTCGACGCGGTGGACATCAAGCGGCTGGAACGCGCGCCTGACATCAGACCGAACGTCGTGGTGGCGGACAGCTTGCTGCATCGGTTCGACCAGCGCGTGCTCAACGTCGGTCAGATGTCGATGGACGACGACATGCGCTGGGGCGACCGGCTCTTCCGCCTCGAGAATCGCGGCGACGTCGAGCGCGTGCTGACTAAGCGGTTCCACGCGGTCGTCGGTAACCCGCCGTACATCACCGAGAAGGACGCCTCGAAGCGCAAGAAGTACCGCGACATGTATGAGAGCGCCGCAGGCCAGTTCGCGCTGGCAGCTCCCTTCACCGAACGCTTCTTCGATCTCGCGCAGCAAGCGGGCTTTGTGGGCCTCATCAACGCCAACTCGTTCACCAAGCGCGACTTTGGCGCGCCGCTGATCCAGAAGGTGCTGCCCCGCCTCGACCTCACGAAGATCGTCGACACGTCGGGTTGCTACTTGCCCGGCCACGGCACGCCAACCCTTCTTCTCTTCGGCCGGAATCGTGCGCCTGCCAATGCGAAGGTGATTGCCGTCCTGGGCAAGCGTGGCGAACGGGATGTGCCAGCCGATCCTGCGGCTGCACCGGTGTGGAAGGAGATCGTCACGCACCATTCCGAGCCCGGATTCGACGGCGTGGACATCTCCGTAGAGGAGATCAGGCGAGATGACGCCACTCGTCATCCGTGGGTGCTGGCAGGTGGTGGTGCACGGGAGTTTCTGCAAAAGGCGGCCGCGACGGCGCCCTCTACCCTGAATGGCCATGCTGAGAGCATTGGACGTCTCGCAGTGACCGGCCTCGACGACGTGTTCGTTCGGCCCCAGGGCAGCCAGGCTCGACTCGGCACTGATCAGTTCCGTCAGTTCGTGACGGGAGAGAACGTTCGCGACTGGGAAATCAGCAGCACTAACGTGGTTCTGTTCCCCTACGACGACCAGTTCCGCCCAATTGCGGAGGCCAGGCAACCGATCTTACTAGCTCTGTGGCCCTATCGAACGCGCCTCGCCAGCAACGTGTTCTTGGGCGGAAAGACCAAGGTCGAATCTGGATGCAAGTGGTACGAGTTCGAGCGTCTGACGCTAAGCAAGCTGCGTCGCCCTCTGTCGATCGCGTTCGCGTTTGTCGCCACGCACAATCACTTCGTGCTCGACCGCGGCGGCCGGATTCTCAAGAATCACGCGCCGATCATCAAGCTGCGAGGTGATGCGTCCGAAGCGCAGCACCAAACCCTCCTCGGCTACATGAACTCTTCCACTGTCGCGTTCTGGTGCCGCCTAGTTATGTTCCCCAAGGGCGGTGATCAGGTCGGCGAAGGCGCGCGTCTATCG
Organism: Pseudomonadota bacterium; assembly: GCA_023398955.1. Lineage (GTDB taxonomy): Bacteria > Myxococcota_A > Polyangia > Polyangiales > Polyangiaceae > JAEWRL01. The sequence continues at coordinate 24,836 of JAEWRL010000214.1, read as the reverse complement.
AGGACGCCGTGGCAGGACCGCCTCGAGTACGCCGGCAACCTGCTCCAGCAGCTCCCGGTCCCCAAGCTCCAAGACCTGCGCGACAAGCTCCTCGACCTTGTCGTCGCCGCCGAAAACACTGTCGTGCATATGGACGGGCAGGCGCCAGAGAACGTCGTCGCAGCGACACTCGCCTCCACGCCCACGCTCGCTGCCCTCCGCGAAGCCCGCACGAAGAGCCTCGCCGAGCGCGCACGACTACGAGGCATTCTCATCTCGCTACAGGAAGAAATGGACTGGCGCGTCTACGGCCTGTTCGGGCTGCCCACCGTCCAAGCGCCCTCCGTCGATGCCGTGCGCGTTCCCGTCGAGCCCAACTGCCGCCCCTTCGAGGTGCGGCTCGCGCGCGAGGTCGCGACGGACATCTCGGCCTCAGAGTGGTTCCGCGTCCATAAGCGTGAAGCCCCGAAGGACGTCGGCGGGCCGCTCGCCGACCTTTATCGCCAACGCCTGCGCCTCCTCGACGATCCCGAGCACGGCAAGCAGCTTCGCCTGCTCGAAACGCCCGAGACCAAGCGCCGCTGGTCGCCCCCCGATGACCACAAGGCTTTCGCCGACGCAGTGCGCGCCTGGATTCTCGAGCGTATCGAGGCGACATTCCGCGACCCGCCGCAGCCCGAGCTGCGCACGGCACGTCAACTCGCCCTCGAGTTCGGGCGCGATCCGGGCGTCGCCGCCGCGCACGAGCTGCTCACGGAGGCGAGCGGGCTCGATCTCGTGAAGCTCATCTCCGACCTCGTCGACCTCGAGGGCGTGCCGTTCCTCGCGGGCTACCGCTACGCCGAGATCGGCATGGAAAAGCGCGCCACCTGGGAGGAGACCTGGCGGCTGCAACGCATTGAGGACGAGAACAAGGAGAAGCTCGAGGCCGAGCTGAAACGTTTGAAGCTCAAGACCATCCCGGTGCCCGACAAGTACGGACCCAAGGACTTCCTTCGCCACTACTGGAGCCTGCGCGGCAAGCTCGACGTTCCAAAGGAGCGCTTCATTACCGTCCCCGGTGGCAATACCGACGAGGACACCACGCCGCTCGTTGGCTGGGCGGGCTGGGATCACCTGCAGGTCGCGCAGGCGCTCTCGAGTCTCTACCAGCGGCGCAAGACCGAGGACGGGTGGACGAAGGACCGTCTCGTGCCGCTGCTTGCCGGCATTGACGAGCGCGTGCCGTGGCTTCTGCAGTGGCATAACGAGATCGATCCGGCCTACGGCACCAAGCTCGGCGAGTTCTTCCGCGATTTCGTCGCGGGCGAAGCGCACTCGCCCGGCGTCGCCGTGGGCGATCTGCGTCAGTGGACGCCGCCCGCCGTGCCCAAGCGCGCCACCGTCGCGCCCGAAGAAGTCCTCGCCGCCCTGCAGGCGTGGAAGCCTGAGGTCGAGGAGAACGATGATGACGACGGCGAGGAAGGCGAGCTCCCCGAGGGACCGACCGACGTCGAGCTAGCCAGCGCCGTGGGCGTCAATAAGGCTCTCGTCGCCAAGGCGCTGAAGAAGCTCATCGCCGACGGGTTCGTTGAGAAGCTCTCCGGGCGCCCTGCTCGGTACGTGGCCACTGGAGTCCAAGCATGACGACCATCGATTGGAAGGCGCTGAAGCCGCACATTCCCCTCTCTCCGGGAGACCCGGAGTATGTCGAACACGACGGGTGCGCTGGCGACGAAATCGCCAATTGGATCCGGGCCGATCGGTCTCCATTGCTCATTGGCGGGCCTGCAGGTGTGGGAAAGAGCACCGAGCTCGCACGGGCGGCGGTGTTGCTCCAACCTGATCGCGTTGCGTGCTTCGTACCGCTCGATCGGTTTGAGAATATGCGGCGGTTGACTGTCGAACGTATGTTCCTTCGGATTGCTCAGCGCGTTGGATATTTCGCCCAGAAGGCTCTTCTGCTCCGCTTTTCAGCGGATTTGGTCTCGGCACTGGACAGCGTATCAGCCGTCCTCTCAAGCCAACCGAACGCGACGATCGAACAAGAACCAAGAACGCTCCTGAAGGCAACCCTGTCCGAGGTGGGGCGACTGTCCAAGCACGGCCGCGTAACTCTCCTCATCGATGGACTCGAGAAGGTGCCGCAGGGGCCCCAAAGCCTCGACCTATTTGATGGTCTCGGTACGCTTCCGGATGACGTCGGGCTGGCCGTCGTCATCCCATGGCACGCCGCATTCGGGCCGCGCGCCGAGACGGTGATTCGAATGGGCGAGCGGTTCGTCGCGGTTCGCGCCCTGGATGTACAGGGCCTTGCCGGCGAACCCGGCCGTGAGTTCCTGCGCAAGATGCTGGCGCAGCGCTTGGGCCTGGAGCGAGACCTGGAGCACGCCGAGGGACTCATTGTCGACGAGGCCATCCGCTGGAGCGGTGGCAACCCGCGAACGTTTCTGCAGCTCATGGCCGGTGCGGGGCTCTACGCCACCCGAAGGAGCGGTGAGCCTTGGCCGCGGAACGAGGACATGGCGGACGCGCGCGCCGATCACATCGAGAGCGTAGGACGCCTGTTCATGCCCGGCGATGAAGCAGCGATTCGGGCCGTCGTGGGCACGAGCGGCCGCGAGCTCGACCTCGAGAGGAAGGTGCGTTTGCTGGCACACGGGATCCTCCTCGAAAGACTGCGTGACGGCCGTCCCGTCCTCGAGCTTCATCCACTCGCCGAAGCTGCGCTAAGTGACGGAGGTCCGCGTGCGTAGCCCGATGGATGCCATCGTCAACGCGCTCGACCGCGACAAGGGCGGAGTCGTCATCGTGTGGTGCCCTGATCTCGGCTTGCGCGAGTGGCTGGTGGGAGAGGTCAAAAGCGTCGCGGAACGCGATGCGCAACCGTTCCAACCCGACACCGTCGACGCGGCACTTGCCGAGCCCTGCCGCATGGCGCTCCTCGTACCCCGCGACGAGCGCGAGGCGATGCAAGACCTCGACGCCTCGCGGGAGCGGCTCCTCGAGCCGGAGCGCACTCAGCCGATCGTGTTGTTCCTGCTTCGGAACGGCGACGGACAGCGCGCGCTCGAAGGCCTTCCGAGTCTCGCGAGTTGGATCGAGGGTAGCGACGCCGATCCGGACAAGCTGGCCGAGATCGATCCCGTCGCGGAGCGCGTGGCCTTCATCGACGCGGTAGGGGAGCCCCCTGAAGAGTTCCTGGCGAAATGGCGTGCTGAACAGCTCCCGAACGACGCACGGAACCTGAGCCTCTCCTACTGGGCCGATCTGCTGGAGGGGAAGCAGTGAACAAGTGGATTTCGCTCTATCGAGAGCATCAAGCTGGTCGGCGTCCCGACCTCAACTGGACGCGTGACGTCCGGCTCATGCTCGGAAAGCTCGCGGCGGCGGGGCACTGCGAGCGCTCGGTCTGCCAGCGTTTCACCAACAAGCGCAGTGGGGGCATCGAGGAGTGGGCCATCCGAAGGCGTGAAACGCCTGGTGCCGGTGAGCCACTACTCAACATTGATGGGCTGCGGACGACGACGCTGAGCGTGCTAGCCACGGCGGCGCGGGATGGCGCCCTTCACCAGCTCGATATCCGCGCGGAGGGGGAGCGCCACGACGGAACCCGCTGGGTCATTGCAGTGCACCTGTCGGACGACCGAGGCCGGGACCGTGATCGCCACGCGCACGGTGCCGGAGGGCACGCTGCGCTTCATTGCCACGTGGGTCCGGACCTGAACGCGAGCCCAAAGATACGGGTGCCGCTCCCCGCGCTCGGTCCCGTCGAGGCACTCGAATGGGTGCTCTCGCAGCTCGTTCCCATCGCCCAGTTTGAGCCAGCACCTTGGTCCGAGGTTCACACTGCTCTGAAGAAAGCTACCGCATGACAACCCGCATCCACGACCTGCTCGACCTGCCGAAGGCCGTGCGCAAGGGCGACTTCGTTCAGGATCTCACAGGCGGCATCTCGAACCCCGAGCGCACGGTCAAGGACTACGCGATCACGCCAAAGATCGTGCAGACCTTCGAGCACGCGTTGTCAATCATCGGCAGCGCGTTGCGCGATGGACGCAGCCAGGCCGCGTACCTCCACGGCTCCTTCGGTGCCGGCAAGAGCCACTTCATGGCGCTGCTCGATCTCATGCTCGCCGATCACCCGGCCCCGTGGAGCCGCGGGGAACTCCACGCCTTGCGCGGCAAGAACGACTGGATCGGCAAGAAGAAGCTCCTCCAGCTTCCGATCCACATGCTCGGCGCGCAGGACATGGAGTCGAAGATCCTCGGCGCCTACGTCGCGTGGGCGGCGAAGAACCACGAAGGCGCCTCCACGCCCGCCCTCTACGCCGACCAGGGACTGTTCGACGACGCGCAGCGTCTGCGCGCGGCGCTCGGTGAGGAAGCGTTCTTCGCCAAGCTGAATGGAAGCGTCCAGCTGGCCGCGAGCGGCTGGGGCAAGCTCGGCGAAGCGCGCAAGTGGGATGGTCCCTCGCTCGATGCAGCGATCGCGGCGAGTTACGTCGGCGAGAAAGATCGCGACTCGCAGAGCCCACGCGCCAAGCTATTCAGCGATCTGGTGCGGGCTTTCTTCACGTCGTGGACCGCACAGCAGGGGCGCTTCATTGACCTGGACACCGGCCTAGGCGTCATGAGTCGCCACGCCCAGTCGCTCGGCTTCGACGCAGTCGTGCTCTACCTCGACGAGCTGGTGCTCTGGCTCGCGGGTAACTCGGCCGATCTGCCCTTCATCGGTCGGGAGGTGCAGAAGATGGTGAAGCTGAAAGAGGCGCAAGACGCCGACCGCGCCATCCCCATAGTCAGCTTCATCGCGCGCCAGCGCGATCTCTCGCAGTTCCTGGGCGAACAGGCGCAGGGAGCAGTGCGCAACGAGCTGTCGCGCAACCTCTCGCACCACGACGGGCGCTTCGAGACCGTCACGCTCGCCGACTCGAACCTCCCGGCGATCGTCGCCCACCGCGTCGTGCGGCCCAAGGACGAGTCCGCTGCGCAGCGCATGGCCGACGACTTCGCCAAGACCTGGCGCGTTGCGGGGCAGGCGCAGAGCGTGCTCATCGGCAGCGAGGGCGACGAGGCCGACTTCAAAAAGGTCTACCCGTTCTCGCCAGCGCTCATCGAAGCGCTCGTGGCGCTCTCGGACTGCCTGCAGCGTGAGCGCACGGCGATCCGCATTCTGATGGAGCTGCTCGTCAACCACCTGCCGGACCTGGAGACCGGTCGCGTGGTGCCGGTTGGTGATGCGTTCGACGCGCTCGCGGAGAGCGAAGATCCCATCGACGATCCGGTGATGAAGGCGCGCTTCGACCGCGCCCGCGACCTCTACCGCGAGAGCTTCCTGCCAATGATTCGGCGGCAGCACAACACGGACAGCTCGACCGCGTGCCAGCGCCTGCGCGAGGATCACGACCGTCGCCTCGGCTGCAGCGGTTGCCAGCAGCGCATGTGCCGCAACGACAACCGTCTCGCCAAGACGCTGCTGATGGCGGCGCTCGTGCCCGAGGCCAAGCCGTTCAAGGGTCTGACGGTAAAGCGGCTCGCCCACCTGAACCACGGCACCATCGCGTCGCCCATTCCCGGTGCCGAGATGCAGGTGGTGGCGCAGCGCCTGCGTGATTGGGCAAGCCAGGTCGGCGCCCTTCGTCTCGGCGAACAGGCAGATCCCGAGGTGAACATCCACCTCTCGGGCGTCGACCTCCAGCCGATCCTCGCGCAGGCTGCAGAGGCCGACACGGCCGGCGCGCGCAAGAACGCCATGCGGCGCCTGCTGTTCCAGGCGCTCGAGCTCGACAGCGAGGGCACGGTAGTCGAAACCGAGCTGCCTTTCCACGGCACGCGCCGCAAGGGCCGGGTCCGTTACGGAAACGTCCGCGAGATGGACGATACAACGCTGACATGCCCGCGTGAGTACGAGTGGCAGATCATCGCCGACTATCCGTTCGACGAACGCGGCCACGGCCCCGACGAGGACCTCCGCACCGTCGAGCGCTTCCGCGATTCGCGCCCCGCCGATGCGCCGCCGAACCCCACGGTCGTGTGGCTGCCGACGTTCTTCTCACACTCGCTCGAGCGCGAGCTCGGCGACCTCGTCGTCTTGGAGCACATCCTCGACGGAGAGCCGCGCAAGTACCTCGGTCACTTGCGTGTCGAGGACCAGTCGACGACGCGCGCCGACCTCGCGAGCCTCCGCGCCCAAAAGGAGGCCCTGGTGAAGCGCACGCTGGCGCAGGCCTACGGGCTCTCGATAGCGAACGACAATTCGTTCCTCGACCAGTCTCGTACTGTTGACGAGCACTTCATCCCGCTCCTCGGTGAGCTTGACATCCGCGCGGTGCTCGCCGGCACGATGAAGGACGGCTTCCGCCAGGTCGTCGACACGGTCCTGTCGAAGAAGTACCCCCACCATCCGCGCTTTGACGGACCAGTATCGGCGACGCGCATGGAGAAGATCGGCGCGCTCGTCGAAAAGCTGCTCGACGAACGGGACCGCCGCATGAACGTCGAGAAGGGCGAGCGCAACGACCTTCGCGCTTACGCCGATCCGCTCGGCATCACCGAGACGGGCGACGTCGCGGTGCTCCTGCGCGAGCGCCCCTTCCAGGACATCGAGCAGCAGCGTCAGCAAGCGGGCATCGACACCCCGACCGTCGGCAATGTGCGCGGCTGGCTCGATCCGCAGCGCACGCGCGGTTTGCCCGCCGAGGTGCAGGACGTGCTCGTCTCGCTCTACGCCTCGTGGAGTGGACGCACATTCCGGCGTGACAGCAAAGGCTACACGCTGCCGCGCCCGGGGCAGCTCCCTGACGACGTCGAGCTGTTGCGCCCCGAGCTGCCCACGCAGGCCGAGTGGACCGAGGCTCTGAACCGCGCGGGCGAGCTCTTCGGCGTGGCGATCGGAGGTCGCTCGCTCGGTGCGCGCAACCTCTCGACCTTCGCCGATAAGGTGAAGGAGAAGCTGAAGGAAGTGGGCGAGGCCGGCGAGCTGCCAGCGGCGCTCGAGCCGAAGATTCGTGACTGGGCAGAGCCGGAAGACGCGCCCCGCTTGGCGACGGCAGGAGCCTCGGCCGCGCTGCTCCAGCAGCTTTCGCGAGCGGACGGCGCGTCCATCGTGCGCGACCTCGCGAGCTTCACGCCCAAGACCTCGATCACGGCAATGGGGCGTAATTTCACGACAGCGGCCGCGAGCAAGCGGCTTCTCCAGGACGACGCGCGCTGGATCGTGCTACGCCAAGTGAAGGGGCTCCTCGGTGACGCCGAGCGAGGCGAGCGCGCGAGGCTGCTCCTGCAGGATCTCGCCGCCCTGCTTACCGCCGACGAGGTCAACAAGATGCTCGCCGACGGGCTGAGCGATCTGACCCGCCGTGCCGGCGAACTGCTGCGCGTGCCCAGCGGCAGGCCGCAACGAACGACGCCGCCCGTGGGCGAGGAGGTCGTGCTCGAGGCATCGAACGATCTCGTCGACGCGACCTCGGCCGCGAGGGTGCTGCGTGAGCTGGCCGAGCGCTTCGAATCCGAAGGCAAGGACGCCTCGCGCATCACCATCCGCATCACGGCGTGGAAGCGGAGGCCCGAGTGAGCGGAGCGAACGCTGCCGGCAGGGCGACTGAGTCGCCCGTGCTCTCGGAGGCGGATGTTCGGTTGGAGGTGGAGCGTCTATTCCGTCGCGACCACCGCTCCAAGCTGCTCGCGCTCTTCGGCCGAGGGCAGCCCGGGTGCTTCGAGCTCGATGGCCTCCAGTGGCAGATCATCCCGACGGCGTGCGAACTTTCGCTGCGCTCGAGGCTACCTGCGCCCGGCGAAGCTGTGACGACAGGGAGCGTCTACCTGGTGGACTGGGCCGAGGATGCGCTCCCGCTCGACGTCTCGTGCCGCCTCGCTGGCGGCCGCATCTACCATGTCGCGCGCGACGCTCGGCTCGCGGCGCTCTTCGGCGCACGCCAGGTCGACCAAGGGCTGGCGTCAACTGCGCTCGCGCGGCTCGTGCTCTCGGGCAGTGTCGATGGCCTCCGCAAGGTCACGGGGCTTCGCCTCTCAACTAGCGACCTCTGGAAGCGCGTTCTCGAAGCGCGCTTCGGTATCCCTGAAAGTGCGCTCGAATCTGGGGCCTCGTGGCTCCGCTGGGTACGCAGCTCCGATGCAGGCCGTGCCTTTGCTCGCGCGTGTGAGGGCGACGACCTCTTGCGCGCGGTGCGGCGTGAGCTGTTCGTCTGGGTCGAACAGCAGCTCGGCTCCGTAGGCGTGCTCGGCTTCCGCGCGTGGGAGCTCGGCCTCGTCGACCGCGCGCTTCAAGCGCTCCTGCTTCTCGCGTCGGTGGAGCAAAGCGAGGACGCGTACCTGCGCGGCCTCGTGAACGGCCAGATCGCGAGCATCGCGCCCGGGCTCGCCAACGAAGTAAGAGGGGCGCACGCAGGAGGAAGCTCGGAGGGCTTGCTCGAAGGGGTGCTATCGGTGGAGGACGAAGCCGACAGGCGACTCCTGGACGGAGCCGAGCAGCACGCGATGAGCGGTGGGGCTTCGGCCCTCGCCACGGCGAGCGATTGGCTGCCCGCCGGCCACGCTGCGCGCGAGGCTGCTGTCGCTGCTGCGTTGACTGAGTTCGTCGACGCGCCAAGCGCTGAGTCGCTGGAGGGTGTGCTCGCCGCGTTCGACCACTTGAGCGCGCACCATCTCGATCGCGCTATTCGCCGCTCGGAACACGTCGAGGCTCGAAAGATGGCGGCGCGCCTCTCGGCCTGGCTTCTCGCGCGTCGGGTGCGCCCACCGCTCGCCGAGCATGGCACGCTGTGGCAGCCGGCGATCGAGCTAGCGCGCCGCTACGCCGAAGAGGGCGGCTTCCTCGATTGGGCCCGCCAGAGCCTGCGCGGGATGCGCGGCGCGAGCGACGCCTTGATGGCTGCCGTCCGCCGCCTCCACGGCGCCGTTGACGCAGTGGCACGGACCGACGATCAGCGCTTCGCCAAGGCGTACGTGTCGTGGGTCGCGGCTGGGAAGCCCTCGAACGAAGTGATCCCCATCGAGCACGTGACAAAGCGGGTGGTCGCGCAGTTCCTCAAGGGCGGCGAGCATCGGCGCCTGCTCCTCGTCTTGATGGACGGCATGAGCTACGCGGCGGCGGTGCAAGTCCTGCAACGCCTGCGTGAGCAGCGGCGGTGGAGCCCCATCGCGTGGCGCGCGCCCGGCTGGAACGGGCAGCTCCCGATCCCGCCTGTGCTGGCGGCAGCGCCGACGCTGACCGAGGTGAGCCGCGCCGCTCTCTTCGCGGGCGTGGCCGATGCACGCTTCGGAGACCAGGGAACCGATAAGGACGATGCGCGCTGGGCCTCGAACCCCCACGTCCGGGAATTGGCCTCTGAGGAGCCGCTCAAGGTGTTTTTCAGGCGCGATGTTCACGCTGGCCACGACCTCATCGACGAGGTGAAGCAAGCCGTGGCGGGCGACCAGCGCGTCGTTGCGGTGGTCGTGAACGCCATCGACGAGCAGCTCAAGGGTAGCCTCCAGGTCGCCGTCGACTACAGCAAGATCCCCATCCTACCGCTCGAGGCACTGCTGAGCGCGGCGGATGGCGCCGAGCGCGCTGTCTTGCTCGTCGCGGACCACGGGCACGTCGCGGGCGACGCGATGCGCGTCGCGGGCGGGCGTATACCGGCCGGGCGTGAAGGCGGTGCCCGCTGGCGCGCACTGACCGAGGGGGAGCAGCCGCAGGATGGCGAAGTGCTACTGCCGCGGACCTCATGGAAGCCGCGCGGAGCGGCCGGCATCGCGGCGCTGTGGGATACCGCGCTCGCGAACCGCGCACCTCACTACGGCGAACACGGCGGCCTCTCGCTCGCAGAAGCGGTAGCGCCTGCATTCCTCATCGGCCCCGAGTGGCTCGATCGCGTCGCGGGCGACGACGTCGAGCTGTCGTGCCGCGTGCTGCCTGAGCCTGACTGGTGGGCGCTAAAGATCGCGCGTCCGGCGGCGACGCCCGTCGCGACCGACGAGCTGAAGACGCCCGCGCAGGCCCAGCTCCAGCTCCTCGCCATCGAGCCAGCGAAGACGCCCACGGTGCCGCCGCCTGCGCCCACCGAGCCCACGCTCGTCGCGCGTCTGCGCACGTCCAAGCTCTTCACGCAGCAGATCTCAGGCGTGCCCAAGCCAGACGTCGAGCGCGTGCTCACGTGGCTCGCGGTGCTCGTCGAGGCGGGCGGCAGCCTGACCGCGGCTGATTTCGCGCGGCTCTGCGGTGTGCGCCCGCATCAGGTTGGCGGCGCTGTCGCGCGCATGGGTGTTCTGAACGCTGACGGCTTCGCCATCGTCGAGCACGACGTCGCGGGGCGCCGAGTCGTTCTGCACAAGGCGAGGTTGCTCTCGCAGTTTGCCCTTCATGAAAGCAGGAGCACCGAATGAGCGCGACGAGCGGACCGAGCGTCCTTCTCCGCAAAGATGTCATCGAGGCGCTGCGCCGAGGAACGGTGCCTCGGCGAGGTCTCGACCTGTTCGCTGTCGGCACCGACCGCTTCTCCATTTCCCTAAAAGAGGAGCTGGACCGTTGCGCCACGGGCGGCGCGGTGTTCAAGGCGCTGCGAGGCGACTTCGGGTGCGGCAAGAGCTTCACTGCGCGCTGGTATCAGCAGCAGGCGCTCGCGCGCGGATTCGCGGTCGCGGAGGTGCAGGTCTCGGAGAACGATACACCGCTACACCGGCTCGAGACAGTCTACCGCCGCGCGACCGAAGGACTGCGCACGGCCGAGTGGGACACTGGCGCGTTCCGCGCGATCATCTCGCAGTGGTTGATGGGCCTCGAAGAAGAGGTCTCACGCACGCTTCGCGATCCCGACGACCTCAAGGCTCTGGCCGCTGGCGTCGGCAACCTACTGGAAGCGCGCTTGAAGGACGTGAGCGCAGTGCAGCCGCAATACGCGGCGGTGCTTCGCGCGTACCACGCGGCCGAAGTCGCTGAGGACCACGCGCTCGCCGAGGGGCTGATCGCGTGGCTGATGGGGCAGCCAAACGTAAGCGCTGACATCAAGCGCCACGCGGGCATCAAGGGCGAGATCGACCACACGGGCGCGCTCGGCTTCCTGCGCGGCCTGCTCGCGGTACTCCACCAGTGCGGGCGTCCGGGCCTCTTGCTCGTCCTCGACGAGGTCGAGACCATCCAGCGTGTTCGCGCAGACAGCCGCGACAGGAGCTTGGAGGCCATCCGCAAGCTCATCGATGACCTCTATGGTGGTCGCTTCGCGGGGCTGTACATCCTCATCACCGGTACGCCCGCCTTCTTCGACGGGCCAAACGGTGTGAAGCGCCTGCCCCCGCTCGCGCAGCGTCTGCACGTCGACTTCACAGGCGACGCGAAGTGGGACAACCCGCGTGACGTCCAGGTGCGGCTCTTCCCGTTCGACCAGGAGCGCCTGATCGAGGTGGGCCGGCGCGTCCGGGATCTCTATCCGACGGAGCACGCGGACCGCATGAAGGCGCGCGTCAGCGACGCGGTCCTGAGCGCGCTCGCGAACGAGGTCGCGGGGAAGCTTGGCGGCAAGGTAGGGGTGGCCCCCCGCATTTACCTGCGAAAGCTCGTCGCGACAATCCTCGATCGCGTCGACCTCTTCCCCGACTTCGACCCGTCGAGGGACCTGGACATCCGCATTGATGCCGAGGAGCTCACGCTCGAAGAGCAGGCAGCAGCCGCCGGCAAGAAGCCGGATGACATCGAGCTCGATCTGTGACGACACGCCCGGACGCTATCGACCGCCTTAGCCCTGCCGTTCGCTACCAGATCGCAAACGGGCTGGGATGGAGCGGTCTGCGTCCGGTGCAGGCGCTCTCGACCGGAGCGATACTCGACGGCGCGAACTGCATCGTGCTCGCACCCACCGCGGGCGGCAAGACCGAGGCTGCGTTCCTCCCGCTCTTGTCGAAGATGGATGCCGAGGACTGGCGCGGGGTCTCGGTGCTCTACGTCGCGCCGATTCGCGCACTCCTCAATAACCAGGAGGCGCGCCTATCCGCGCTCACGGGTCTCATCGGCAGGCGCGCCGGCAAGTGGCATGGCGACGTGAAGGCGCCCGCCCGCCGTCGCATGATCGACGAGCCACCCGACGTGCTCGCCATCACGCCCGAGTCGCTCGAAGCGATGCTGCTTTCAACGCGCACGCCCGCGCGCCGCTTCCTCGCGCACCTGCGCGCCGTCGTCATCGACGAGGTACACGCTTTCGCGGGCGATGATCGCGGCGCACACCTCGTGGCACTGCTCGAGCGTGTCACGCGGATCGCGGAGAACGATATCCAGCGCATCGGCCTGTCGGCGACCGTTGGAGATCCCGAGGTCATCGTCCAGTGGCTCAGCGGGAGCAGCCTACGGCCGCAGCGAGTCGTCGATCCGGGCGGCCCCCGCAAGCCGCCGGAACTCGCGCTCGACTTTGTCGGCACACTCGACAACGCGGCGCTGCTCATCGATCGCCTGTACCCGGGGACGCGACGGCTAGTGTTCGTCGACAGCCGCAGGCGCGTCGAGGAGCTCGGCCACCGTCTCTCCCAGCGTGGCGTCGACGTCTACCTCTCGCACTCGTCGCTGGCACTCTCGCAACGCACAGCCGCCGAGAATGCCTTCGAGGAGGGCACCAACTGCGTGATCGTCGCGACCTCGGCCCTCGAACTCGGCATCGACGTCGGCGATCTGGACCACGTGATTCAGATCGACGCCCCGAGCAGCGTCTCGTCCTTCTTGCAGCGCATGGGGCGAACGGGCCGACGCGCGGGCTCGACGGCGAACTGCACCTTCCTCGCGACCGATGACGACGCGCTCCTGCGCGCCGCCGCCATCATCGACCTGTTCAGGCGGGGCTACATCGAACCTGCTGCGCCATCCGCCTGGTCGCCACATGTGCTCGCGCACCAGGCCATCGCGCTAGCGATGCAAGAGCAGGGCTCGGCCACTCACGCCTGGTGGAACTGGCTCGAAGGCTGCGCCGCCTTCCGCAACGTCTCGGCACAAGAGCGCGAGAGCATCGTTCGCCACATGGTCGACAACGACATCCTCGTCGAGGCCGACGCGCGCCTCGCCCTCGGCGCGCGAGGTGAAAAGCTCTACGGAGCGAAGAACTTTCTGGAACTCTACGCTGTGTTCTCGACGCCGCGCGTGCTCCGAGTGATACACGGCCAGTCGGAGGTCGGCGTCGTCGACGCCTCGTTCCTTCAGGACAAGGAGCAGAAGGTTCCGAGCTTCGTGCTCGCCGGGCGCCCGTGGCGCATCGTCGGCGTCGACTGGAAGGGCGGCACGTGTTCCGTCGAGCCCGCCGAGGTGGGCGGCTACCCGCGCTGGTTCGGCCTACCCGTGAGCCTCGAACGCGCGCTCTGCCAGGCCATGCGCCGCGTCCTCGCGAGCAAGGACACCGACCCCTCTTGGTCCAAGCGCGCGGTCACGCAGCTCGAGCTGCAGCGCGAGTCGCACGCATTCCTCGAGGACAGCTCTCTGCCCCTTGAAGAAGATCCCGACGGCCGCTGCCGCTGGTGGACCTTCGGCGGCGCCGCCGGCAATCGCGTCCTGGCGGGCCTCCTCGAGCTCGAGCTTGGCGAGCGCGTGTCGCCGAGCAACACCTTCATCACGTTCTCGAACGGCGCCGCCGAGAGCGCCGTTGGTATCAGGCAGGCCATCGACGCGCTCGCGGCCCGCACCCTCACGTGGGACGACGCCGCGCGCCTCGTCGATCCCGGCCAGTGCTCGCGCATCTCGAAGTTCCAGCCCTGCCTCCCACCCGACATCGAGCACAGGCTCATCGCCCGTGAGAAGATGAAAGTCGAGGACGCCAACGCGACGCTGGCGCAGTGGAAGACGCGCGCGCTATACGGCGAGGGGGACGCATGACGGATGGCGCTGACACCACGGGGGCCGTCGCCACGCCAGCGTCTATGTCGACGACCTCCACGACGCCCGCACAGGAGCCGCTCGAGGAAGCGTTGAAGCGACTTGCGCGAGGAACGCTGACGGCCTTGGGCGGTCTTCTCCACGACGTCGAGAGCCACGTGACCGTCGATGGCACGCTGGTAACCGCGCACTGCCACTGCCTAAAGCTCGATGGGAACGGACGGCCACGCACCGAGGACCTCGTGAAGGTCATCGCGGAGCATGTTCTCGACTACGCCATCCCGAGGAGTCACATCCGGGAGGCGGCCGAGGAGTTCCAGCGAAGCCGATCAACGCAGAAACTGGTCCGCCTGGCCGACGAAGCGAGGAGTCTGTTCACCGATCTTCAACAGAGCGGGGAGGGAGGAGAGCTTCTGCTGTTCGCCCTGGCCGAGAAGCTTCTCCGGCTCCCACAGCTCATCTGCAAGATGAGCCTCAAGACCAACACGAGAATGCACGTCCACGGAGCGGATGGCCTTCACGCTGGCGCCGATCCCACGACCGGCAAGCTCTTGCTGTACTGGGGCGAGTCGAAGATCTACGGCGACGTCACTGGCGCAGTCCGCGAGTGCCTGGCGTCCATCCGCCCCATGCTGGCCGAGTACTCTTCGGGACAGCGAGACCTCCAGCTTCTCCAGCGACACGCTGATCTCGACGATCCGGCGCTCGAAGCTGCCCTCAAGAAGTACCTCGATCCAGATTCTGACGAGCGCAACTCGCTGGAGTTCCGCGGGCTATGCCTCGTCGGCTTCGACTGCGATGCGTACCCGGCAGGACCGTCGACCACGCAGCTCGCGATGATGGCCAAGCAGATCGCTACAACACTTCCGACCTGGAGGGAGCACGTCAAGAAGCGAATTGGCGAGGAGAAGCTCGACGCATTTGCGATGCACTTCCTGTTCGTGCCGTTCCCGTCTGCTGACGGGTTCAGACAGTTGCTCCGCGACAAGCTTGGCGTGGCCAAACAGCCAACTCCTGCTGCGCCCGCGCCCGTGTCGGTCGCAGTGCCGAACGTGCGCGCCGCCACGCCTCCGGATGCGCCTGCCAAACCCGGGCGCGGCCGGCGAGCTTCGGCCACGCCGGCTGCGGGCGTGACGACGGCGCACAAGCCGCGTGTGAAGAAGCCGAGGGGGAGTCCCAATGGCGCTGCGTGACCTCGGGCCTTGGCTCCTCGATGTCCCCGGTTTTCGCCGACAGGTCGAACGGGTTCTGGTCGACGCGGCGTGCGGTGAGTTGGGCACGACCTTCGTACGGCTCGACGAGCACGCGCAGTTCGAACACGACTGGCGTTACCTTCTGCTTTCGGCGAGCGTGCTCGCACAGTCGGAGCAGGGACGTTGCCAGGAAGCCGCCCTCAGGATCGCTCAGACTTGCCTGAGCGACGTGAACGCCAGCGACGTGCAGAAGGACTCGGCGGCCCTCGTACTCGATGCGCTCGCCAACCACCCGGCGATCAGACTTGCCGAGCAGCGAAAGTACCTGGAGCCGGAGTTCGCTACCCGCCTCCCAGGTGCTGCCCGCCTCGAGTACTCGCGCAGAGGGTATGAGCACTCGGTCGCGGTGCATGGGAACACACTGCTTCGCGTGAACCGGTTCCAACGCACTCTCTGGGACCAGATTCGCAATCAAGCATGGATGTCGGTGTCGGCACCGACTTCGGCTGGCAAGTCCTTCATCCTCGCGAGGTGGATCTCCGGGCTGATGCGTGAGTCCGAGGTTGCCACGGTCGTGTACCTGGTTCCGACGCGAGCCTTGATCAGCCAGGTCGACGGTGACCTTCGCAAGCTCTTCCGGGACGAGGGGCTCGAGGACGTTGGGGTCTCCTCGTTGCCGATCTTGAAGGTCGAGGACGACTCCGGTGTCCGCAGGCGCGTCTTCGTCTTCACGCAGGAGCGCCTTCACATCCTGCTCTCGGCGCACCCTGATCTGCCGGCACGCGCGCTCATCGTCGATGAGGCGCACAAGGTCGGCGATCGACAGCGGGGCGTACTTCTTCAAGACGTTATCGAGCGCATCTACGAGGCGAACCCCGAATTGAGGGTGGTCTTCGCAAGCCCGATGACGAGCAACCCCGACATCTTGCTCGCCGATGGGGGCGCCAACCTCTCGAAGAGCTCGTTCGTCAGCGAAGACGTGACCGTCACGCAGAACCTCTTTTGGGTGTCGCAGCGACACGGCAAGCCGAAGGTTTGGGACGTCCAGCTCTGCGGACGTGGTACAGCGGTGAAGCTTGGCGAGATCGGGCTAGGTTCCAAGCCGAGCAACGACAGCAAGCGCCTTTCCTTCATCGCGCACGCCATCGGCGGCAGCACGCACGGCAACATCGTCTACGTGAACGGCGCTGCGGAGGCCGAGAAGATCGCCGGGCAGCTCTTCGATCTCATCGGCACTGATGTCGAACGGGATGCGGGGAGTGACCTCCGCGCGCTCATCGAGCTCGCAGAGCATGTCGTCCACAAGAGGTTCGCCCTCGCCACGTGCCTTCGACGAGGCGTCGCCTTCCACTATGGCAACATGCCGCTGCTAATCCGGGAGGAGATCGAGCGCCTCTTCAGCTCGGGCACCATCAAATTCTTGGTGTGCACATCGACGCTCATCGAAGGCGTCAACATGGCCTGCCGGAACATCTTCATGCGAGGCCCGCAGAAGGGCCGAGGACGCATGCTCAGCGCCGAAGACTTCTGGAACCTCGCTGGTCGTGCGGGTCGTTGGGGCAAGGAGTTTCAGGGAAACATCTTCTGCATCGACCCCAACTGGAAGAAGCTCTGGGGAGAGAGCGGTCCACCGCGCGAGCGCGCCCGCCAGCCGATCCAGCGAACGACCGACGACGTCCTCCTCGCGCACGCCCCTGCGTTGATTGAGTTCATCAAGGCGGGCACCCCACTGGACACGGCCAAGGAGCACCCCGAGTTCGAGTACGTCTTCTCGTACCTCGCTGCGATCCACGTCAGACACGAAGGCGTCATGGAGGCACCGTGGGCGGGCCGCTTCGACCAGGAGAAGCTCACGCCTCTCGCTGAGGCAGTGAAGGCCGCGGTGAAGGGGCTGTCCGTCGAGCCCGAGAGCATTGAACGGAACCCGGGCATCAGCCCCTTCGCGTTGAACGACCTACTCCATTATTTCCGTGAGCGCGAAGGCCCCGTCGAGGAACTCCTGCCAAGCGACCCGTCCGACGAGGCAGCATCGAAGGCGCTGGTGCGCGTGTTCGGGAGACTCTGCAAGCGGGCCTGTCCCGCGCTCGGACCGCCACAGCGTTGTTACCCCCTCGCCATCTTGGTGACGCAGTGGATGCGTGGGTACCCACTTTTTCGTCTCATCGACGAACGCATCAAGTACCTCTCGAGGGGGAGCAAGAACGTCGACGAAGCGGCAGCGATCAGAAGCGTGATGGACGAGGTCGAGCAGATCGCCCGCTTCGCGGCGCCCCGTGGACTGAGCTGCTACTGCGATGTGCTCGATCAGCATCTGCGCGAGATCGGGCGCGACGACCTGCGTCAGGGATTGCCGCAGTTCAATGTGCTCTTGGAGCTCGGCGTCAGCCAGCAGACCCAGATCGCTCTCATGGGGCTCGGGCTCTCAAGAACCGCGACTATCGCCGTTTCGGAAAAGATCACAGCCGACGAGCTGACCGAGATTCAGGCGCTGAAATGGCTCATCGACAATGAAGAACTCTGGCGAAATTTCTCGTTGCCCGCGTTGGTGAAGAGGGAGATCGAGCGCGTCATTGAGCAGAACAGGTCGAGGAAGTCATGACTCCCGTGGACGACACGTCTAAGGGGCAAGCCGATCCTCTACCAGAGCAGGGACAGGCGCACGCCATTGCGTGGCGCTTCGAGGACGAGACGGCCTTCTCGGGTCAGCTTGCGCTCGTCGTGAGTGTTCACGAGGTGCCCGTTGATCGCTCGGACGTCTTTTTGGCACAGTTCGGGGACAGACTCGCCTCAAGCGCTCAAGGGCCCGAGGTGTCGGGGACGACAGTCCATGGTCCCTTGCCGCTCGCGCTGCGGAATGGCTCTGGTCGTCCTTGCTCCTCGCGAATCAACTCGCGAACTATCATTGCCGCCGGCCGGTACACGGTTGGCCGCTGCTGAAGAGGAATTCTGGACGCGGCCTTCAGTACCCGAAGGAAGGACAGTCGCATGCGCGCGTCGGTGCGCCGGTACACGATCATGATCTGCGACGTCTCCGCCGCGTCGACGGCTCTGTCGACCACGACCGCAGAGTCAGCTGATATCCACCAGGCCAATGGCAGCCGTCCCAGGCTCTCCTGAGTGACCGGATCGCTCCGCGCCAAGTCACCCCTTCACACCAGGCGTTGTGCAGAACCACCGGAGCATCACTGGTAATGAACTCGACCGAACTGCGGTTACGGAGAATGCATCGCTGGAGATCGCCGAGCAGCGGACCGGAAAACCCTGCGATTGCGAGACTGAAGAGGACAGGATCCCGATAACCCACTCTGACCTGATCGACACTGTCGCGAATCTCGCCGGGGACACCCGGAGCCAACCCGACCGCCCTCACCAGTTTTGCAACTCCAGCGTTGGCTGCGTCAGCGGCTGCAGGCGTTCTCCCCCACTGGTACGCGATAAATCTGACGAGCGCAGCATCAGCCTCGGAGTAGGGCTCCGGAAGCACAGAGTCGTTCGCTGCAGCCGCCAGGAGCGCGGCAGCCTGTCCCTCGATCTCACAGAGCGCATTCTCGACAGTGGGTTCTCGCCCGTAGAGATACGGCCGCTGACACTGCCCAGCGATCGACGCGGTCGGAATGCACCTTCCGAGGCGCAGATTGTACATGGCAACGCGCCCTCCGCCACCAAACCGGCGGAGGTAGAACTGTGGCACGAAGTGGTGGCTTCGGTTCTGCGGCACGACGAGACACCCATCATACTTCAGAATCGCCAAGCCCTCGACGCGATTCATGCTACTTGGTGCTGGCCGCTACGCCATCTCGAAGAAGTCTTACGTCAGCGTCACCGACTCGATAAGGTTCTCGTTCGCCTCGTTGCCCCATTCGCCTGCGACGGACTTCACGGGCCAGGCGCGGGTGAGCCTCCACCGGCGCAGCGTAGTGCCGTCACGCTCCTGCTGGACGATACCCAGGTTCCGTTTGTAGTCGATGACGGTAAGGCCGAGCCCGTCCTGTTCCAAGACTCGACCACGCCGAAGCCACGCCTGTTCCGCATGATAGTCGCGAAGCACGCAGCCCAACTTCCCTCGGTCCGTCACTGTTGGCTGGCGGGCGGCCGAGGAGCTCGTCGCCGAGCCCTTGGTCGTGCTGTTCGCTGTGGTGGTCACGGATGTTTTCAGTAGTGATATAGATCTGGTGGTTTTCACCGAGCGGGAAAACACGATTCAAGCAGGTGCTGCCCCGCACGACAGCACCTGCGTGCACATCGCCGGCATCACGCAACAACCCTACGGGGCCCGGACGCAGCAGATTGCCAGAAACCTCACTGACGCCGTCGATGGCTTCCTGAGAGAGGCTCGCCACCTGATTCACCATCGCGATCCGCTAGTCACCGCGAGCTCCGCCGAGATGCCGAAGGCCGGCGGTGTGGAGACCTTGAAGCTTCCGCAAAGGAGTTCGAATCTGAACGCCTATTCGACAAGATTCGCGGTTTCAGCACGCCGAGAATGCTTGAACCGAGTGATCCCCCTCGGTAAAATCCACCTGCGCCATATAGTGTCTGAATAAGCCCGCCACTACAACACCGAACGAAATCACCAAGGCCTGGGCAATGAGCTGCTTGGCGGGCCTCCGGCCAAATGCAAATGGGGCGATCGAGTGCCGAGAAAGGCTGGGTGGCGTGCTCCGCTACTATCATCGGGAAGCGGCTTGATTTAGGGGCCATCGAGTTTTGGAACAGGACGAGATATGGGACCAAGCGAAATAGGCGAGAACCTGCGAATGCTCAAAGAGTCCGTCGACTCGAACAGCGACGCCATTGCGGAGCTTCGGCAACTGTTGTCCAACACTGCACAGGAATCTATCGGCGTCGCAATGCCGATTCTCATAGCGACCATCGGTGCGCTCGCCACGGTTGGCACGGTTTACTTGAAGAATCGAGCAGAAGTGCGACTCAATAACTTCCAACGGGCGGCTGAAGGCTTGGGAGACACTGTCGCGAAGATGCAGGCGTACTACAAGGCCATCCAACGTCTGATCGAGATCCGCAATGAAGAAGACAACAATGAGGATTTTGCGCGCCAGCTCATCGTGGTCGAGCGGAAGCACGGCGATTTCAGCAGTTCGGGGTTGTTCATCCCGCCTCACCTTGATCTGATGTTGACACGCGCGGCAATTGTTTTTGCCAACGCCGTGAAGGCAGCCACGCAGAAGGCCCGACTGACCAGCAGCGAATGCATGCCGATAATTGTGCCGGTTCTTGCCGAAATGTTGGCGTTTAATGATGCCGCAGTTCGCTGGAAACGGGCGCATTGGAAACGGGCAATGGCCTCTGAACCCCGTCTCGAACTAGCCTGCCCGTTGGACAGTCCAGCGCCTATTGAAGCCGAATGGCTTGTTCGCGCTAACGACTCGATCGAACGTATCCTTGTGGTAGCCGAGCCCCCCAGGAAGCGTTAGCGATGAAACGTTGTGCGCCTAGTCCTTGGAACAGAGCCTCGCCGACGCCATGCTCGCGACAAGGACTTGAAGCTCCTGGTTTCGATGAGCTTACGAATCTTGCCAAGGACTAGCGTTGAGCTCCGGGTTCCGCGCGCAACGAGGGTCACGGCGGCTTCAACACCTGAGTTGAACGAAACCGCGCTGTGCGTGGTTACTAGGGAGGCCACGTAGGATGGCGCCGCGAGGCGAGTGAGCGCCCGTCCTGTCCGACCCGTATCCCGCGGTGAGTGCGGTGACGGAACCGTGCTGCGCCTCTCCTGCACCCCGCGTGGTCTTCACCCGCAGGCGCCCCGAAGCGCACTTCATTGTTGGGTGGCCCCCCTGGGTCAACGCAGTCTATTCATTCACCCGGCTCTGAGGATCGGCAGGCGCGACAGCGCTGGGAGTTCGGCGACACCTCGTCCTGTACGCAACCCGATCCCAAAATTCACCCAATCCGCGACACCCCCCCGTTGCTCCGTACTAAACCTCGCGTCGCGCCGGGATCGCATCGTTCGCCAGCGCTCAGCGGCGCCGCCTCGCTCACATCGCGAGCGCGCCCGGCCGTCCAGTTCTTCGGCGTCCCGACTACCATAGGCCCACAGGACTCGGCCACTACTCCTGCTCGACTGAAATCGGACGTTCCCTGGCCCCCCGATACAGTGCCGGTCCCCATTCTCCCGGCCCTACGATTAAGCATGTTTTGGGCGAGATACAGTTTCCTGGAACCTTGCTTCAGTTTCCGGGGACCCTGCTGCAGTTCTTGGGAACTCACATCCGGCCAGGGGCAGTCGACATCCGGCCCGGGTTAGCTGAGATACAGTTTGCGGCAGCCTCCCCGCGGTTTGCGGGCGCCCCCCGGCCATTTTTGGCGACCTCGCCGCGGACTTCGGGAGTCCCCCTGCAACTCCGGGCAATGGTCCCTCGATCTGCCCCAGCAGCGCCGTGCTCAGCGTGAATCGCGCCGCCATCTTCGTGACCGGCGCCGCATCTCGCGTAGCTCATCCCGTCGTTTGCGCGGACGGCGCTGGCGTTGGCGGCACGTCTGTCGCAATTCCGGCGGATTGTATCACCGGTCTCCGAACACCAGCCGCGCCTCACCGATGGTAAGGCGCAGCCGAGCGTTGTTTCCTACGGAACTCCTAGCTGCCCGCTCCTGTGACGGCGCCCGCGAGGGCGCCTGCGCCTGCGGCGGTGGCTACGCCTGTGTCGGTTTCGACCGCCTCATCGCCCGCGGACGCATCTCCGGCGCTACTGCTACGGCTTCGGCGGTCCAGCAGCTCCCGATACTCCCGGGATCTGGATCCGAATGTCGTGCGCACGACGCGCCTGAAGCGAACAAGCACGGGCCGCAGCGTGCCCTCTGCCTGCTCGCGCTCAATCACGGCCTTCTGCAGCGCCTTGCGCGCGGCGGAGGCCTCCCCGTACTCCTTTGTCGCCGCCTCCACCGCTGCACTAATGCTGGCAAGCAGTGGAGATGCCCAGGACGGATCGGCTGTTTCCAGGGTCCCTTCCAGGTCCTCGGCAGCGTTGAGGAAATCATCTGGGGTGTTGAACGAAGCTGCGCTTTCGTAGCTCACTCCCGTCTTGAGGTCGACCACTTCCCGGGCTTGGTCGTACAGCGTGCGCAGAGCCTGGATGGCCGCGTCTCCCTCCGACACCTCCTTGTCTGTTGCTCGCTCGGCCAGTGTGACGGCTCGCGCCGCTGCATCATAACTGTCGCAGAGCGCCAGCAGATCTCGCGCCAAAACCTTGATCGCGACCTTTTCGCCATCTGGTGCCGCCAACGCGGCCTCGGCTGTCGCGCGTGCGCGGCCAACTTGACGTGCCGTAAATTCGAAACTTTGAGATGCCACGAGCTCTCCCTTTCGTTATGTGTTCTCCCAATGCGATGCCTGGCGCGTGACACGGAGTGACGCCCAGACCTCGTCCCATCAACAGCACCAAACCCTGCGACGGAGTTCGGGGGACTTCAAGGCCTTTCCCGACCCAAGCCCGTTCGTCCCACGAACGTTAAGAGCCGCTCGTCTGTCCATATTGCGCGATCGTCCACCAGCCCCGGTGAGCTATCACCCTGACTTCCTGTCGTCGCGATTGTCGATCAGCGCGTCGGGGCTGGGCTGACCTGGAGCGGTCGGGCGATCCTGCGGTGTGGGAGGCTCCACGCCGTGCTCCGCGGCTGACACCGGGACCAGCTGAGTGGACCTCGCGGCTAGTCGTGCTGCCTCGATCTCTGCCATTCGAGAACCCAGTGCGATGGACGAGCCGAGATGAGTAGCCGATCTGGTTCGGGAAACCACCAGATTGATATTTCAGTCTGCCTCAGCCCGAGCCGACACAGTACCTCCAGGCTTGCCAAGATCGACCTTGGGCCGAGTTCTCCTTCAGGACGCGCTGCCCTTTCGAGCATCGCGGTTCCTACGCGGGCGCCCTGGGGTCAGTGCCCCGAGGTGCCCGAGCTGGCACGCAACAGGCAAGCCCGGTATCCTAGCGCCAATGGCACAGCCCGGGCTCCGCAAGTTGCCGATCGGCATTCAGGACTTTCCCGTCTTCGCAGTGAGGGCTACCTCTACGTCGACAAGACGGCTCTGGTCTACAAGCTTGCCACCGAGGGTAGTGTCTACTTCCTGTCGCGCCCCCGGCGTTTCGGCAAGAGCCTGCTTCTCTCCTGCATCGGGGCCTACTTCGAGGGGCGGCGGGAGCTCTTCGAGGGGCTCGCCATCGCCGAGCTCGACACCGAGTGGACCCCGTATCCCGTGCTAAGGCTCGATCTGAACGCCGAGAAGTACGATTCGGTGGACGCGCTGCGAGCCATTCTGAACCGATACCTCGAAGCCTGGGAGGAGCGCTTTCCTGGAGGCAGGCCTGAGCGATCCCTCGCCGAGCGCTTCCTCGGGGTGATCCAACGCGCGCAGCTGCAAACGGGCAAGCGCGTCGTGGTCCTGGTGGACGAGTACGACAAACCGCTCCTCAGCGTCATCGGTCAGCATGAGCTCCTTTCGGACTACAAGCTCGAGCTGAAGGCCTTCTACGGCGCGCTCTGCGGCATCACCGAGCAGGAACTCCTCGCCAATTTCGAGCCCGAGCTCGAGGAGCTAGCCCGACGTAGCGGCGTGAGCGATACCGAGTGCCTCGAGCAGGTACGCCGCATGTACGACGGCTACAAGTTCCACCCTGCCGCGCCAGGCGTGTACAATCCCTTCAGCACGCTCAACCTCCTGAGCTTCATGGAGTTTCAGGATTTCTGGTTTCAGACGGGTACTCCTACCTTCCTTGTCGAGCTGCTCCAGCGCGCCGACATGGATCCACGCGACCTCGAAGGGACAAAGCTCGAAGCCGCGGAGTTCGCCAACTACCGCGCGGATCCGGACCGCCCGCTTCCGGTCATCTACCAGAGTGGGTATCTCACCATCCGCGACTACGACGCTGAGTTTCGGCTCTACACATTGGGCTACCCCAACGACGAGGTGCGCCGCGGCTTCCTCAAGTTTCGACGCCCAAGGTAACTGCGTTCCGTATCAGGCCGATGGCCGCGCGATCGTCAAGGTTGGCGTCGAGTTCGATAAGGCCGCTCGGAACCTTGGGCGCTGGCTCGTAGCCTGAGGCGGAGTGTTACGCCCCACGCGCCCCGAGACTCTCGCTTCGGGTCTCACCAAGCGGGCCTGCCGCGCCCCGCAGGACAGCTCATCCGGAAGCCTCGGAACTCGCGCTTGCATGGACCGTCCCGAGCCGGCCCCTCCCCATATTGCCGCGCCAGGGCTTCGAGCAACGATGAGCCACAGCACGTCGGCGGCCATCGTGTAGTGGAGTCCCGGGGCGGCAGCGAGGCTCCGATCCCGGCTGCCGCTCGCGATGGCGTGCAGGGGCCGGATGAACTCGTGCAGATTTGCCACCTTGGGATTAGCCGCCAATTGAGTGAGGAGCGCGCCGGCCTCAGCCGTGTCGCCATTGAGCAGCAACTGCGTCACGTCGTTACATGGCTTCGAGGCGTGCCCGAACTGCGAGCCGCCCTCGATGGCCCGGAGGATTTCCTGCCGAGCCTTGTCGAGGCGCTCGGGCTGGCCCTCGAGCATCGCGGCGCCAACCCGGGCGCCCTGGGTCAGGGCACCATAGAAGGCCTGCACGAAGCGCCGGGCGGTTTCGACGAGCTCGCTGTGGCTCATGGCTACCACGGAGGCCACGCCCGCCTGAAGCAGCGCCGAGCTCGGTCAAGCTCCTGGGTCGCAAGCGCCACGTGCGAGATGCGGTGCCCGCACCTATCAGGAAGACTTCGAAGCCGGACTCGTCGTCACTGGCGGCAGCGAAGTCACCGAACTGCGGTAGCGCCCTACCTCACTCGGCTACGCAAAACGAGTAGGCTCCATCGCCCAGGCCCAAATCGAC
>JAEWRL010000046.1 GCA_023398955.1 Pseudomonadota bacterium | reverse complement strand
GGGGAAAGGGGGAGGTCTATCCACGGGGCCGATCAACCGACGATATTGGCCCCCCATGCGCTCGAAAACCCCAACTCCGCCCATCCAAACCTTTCATGGGGGGGAGCGCGCGAAATCTAGGATGAACCCCCAAAGGGCAACCCCGGTTGCCCTTTGAATTTTTGTGCTCCCCAGATATCGTGCACCGATGGCTGGGGTACGGGTCCGCGCCTTCGTTGACTATTGGAATTTCGGCGTCGAGGTGGTGCTGCTGGAGTGAAAGGCGAAGTCCCCGCCCAAGTGCCCCAAGTGCAAGGCCTGGCGGTGCTGGTGACCAGTGATCGCGACTACACTGCACGGTTCACAGCGCACCGATGTGCCCGTAGACGAGGCCGCGGCCGACAGTGCTCATGTACACCCTGCCGAAGACGTTCATGTCACCCTGCACGAACGCACCGTTGCCGGGACCGCCGTACTGGTGGGCGTCGTCGTTCATGCGGGTCCAGGTTGCTCCCTTGTCGATGGAGTAATAGATGCCGAGAGGATTGGTACTCTCTCCGGCGACCCCCCAGATGAACAGGGTCTCGTACTCCGCCCCCTCGGCGGCTTTGCCGATGCCGACGGCGTGGGCGGAGGTGACGGCCGGGAAGCGGCTCCATGTCGCGCCGCCGTCCTCCGAGAAGGCGAGGCCGTTGGTGCTGAACTTTCCGTTCTCCGCCCAGCTCTGGGCTTGGTCCAGGGGTGCCCAGAGGTGCCCTTCGCGACCGGGGACGGTGCGGATGAGCCCGCCGCTGGATTGCCAGAGGCCCGCCGCGTCGTCCTGCACGGAGCCCACCGTCGCGAAGGAGAGGCCCTTGTCCGTCGATCTCTTGAGGTTCCCTTGCTGGTCCAGGACGTAGAAGACGTTCGCGTTCACGGGATCGCAGACGATGCGTGCGTACTGAGCTTGCCCATCCAGTCCCGCGACCTCGTCCCAGCTCTGCCCGCGGTCCTCCGAGCGGAAAACGGTGCTCGAGTTCTCCGGGCGGTGCAGCAGCACCTCCCCATCGGCGGATAGCACGACGAGCCCATGAGCTCCGCGGGGTGTTGGGAGCTCTCCCCAAGTACTGCCGAGATCCTCCGAGTAGTACATGACGTCGCTCTCGATGCCGGTGCCCGTGGAGTAGTCCGTTACGTGACCGGTTCGGAGCAGCGCACCGACGAGCGGCGCGTATCCGAGCGAATGGGTCGTGCCGATCTGCGGGGAATGGAGGGGTGAGGACCCGGTGATGTCCGCGTAGACGGCGCCGTCATAGTCGCCGATGGCCGTGACGAGGGGCCCTCCCGGGACGCTCACGATGTCCAGGGGGACCGTCTCCTCGATGCCCCTGGACTCGAAGTTCCAGACGGGCTGAGCATCGCCCAGGTTCTCGGTGTGGAAGATGCCGTTGCCGGAGACGACCCACGCCTCGTCGGGGTGGAAGGGGTCGAAGGTGATGTCGCCCGCCCAATGGATCGCCTTCCCACTGATCCAAGCGTTGCCGTTCGTCGAGGCGTTGGCGTTCTCCGGGAGCAGATCCTCCGGAGAGAAGTTCGTGGTCCACGTCGCGCCCCCGTCGGTCGTGACGTAGATGCGGTCGCCCCAGCCTTCGCCCCCGTCCCCGTAGCGGGTCTGTCCGCCGTAGTAGCTGAGCGTGGAAAGAAGGAGATGCTCCGGATTCGTCGGATCGACGCTCACCCCTCCGAAGCCGTGGGCGAGTCCCTGGCCGCCGCTGCCCATGAGCGCCGTGCCATCGTCGCTTATTGGCGTGAGGTTGGTCCAGGTCTCGGAGGCGACAGTGTAGCGGTAGAAGGCGCCGCTCGAGAGGGTATGGGGTCCCAGCGAGTTGGAGTAGGTGATGTACAGGTTGCCGTTGCTCAGCGCCGCGCGTCCCGGCATCTGCCCGTCAGGGCCGCCAGCGATCGGGCTGAAGGAGGCTCCGCCGTCCCGGCTCACGTAGAGGGGGCTCGCCGTGCTCGACACACCGATGTAGAGCGTGCTGGTCCCGCCATCGACGGTCAGGGCCGAGGCAGGGTCGAAGAGGACGAAGCTGATGCCGTTGGCGTTGACGAGATCGGCCCCTTCCTGAGCCCCGATCGCGCTGACGTTTTCCCAAGTGGTTCCCGCGTCGGTACTCTTGAAGAGCCCGGCAGCTCGAGTTCCACAGAAGACTATGTCGGGGCTATTTGGATCGACGGCCAGCTTCTCGCCCGTTTGGCGTCCCATACCGTTGCCATGAGCGCCCCATTGGGAGGTCACGTCGATGACGTCGAATGTTTGTCCGTAGTCGTCGGAGCGAAGGATCGCCGTCTTGCCGTCGCTGAAGTAAGTCGTGCCCGCGAGCACGTAGAGGCGCGCCGGGTCGTTCGGATCGAGGGCGAAGCTCTCGGCTCCGTAGAGCCCCACGTCGTCCTGGGAGAGCCAATCCATGAGCGGGATCCAGCGCTCGTCCGCGTCGTTCCAGCGGTAGACGCCGCCGACGTCGGTGCGAGCGTAGAAGAGCCCCTCCACCGTCGTGGAGGCGAGCACGCCATCGACGAAGCCCCCGCCGTCGAACCGCACATTGCCCCAACCCTCCGTGTCGTCGATGGGGAGCTCCGGGATGCCGCCAACGCCCGCCGTGGAACCGCCGCTCGAGCTCGAACCGGTGCCCGCGTTCCCGCTGCCGCCCACGGGGCTGCTGCCGCCCACGGGGCTGCTGCCGCCCGCGTTCCCGCTGCCGCCCACGGAGCTGCTGCCGCCCGCCCCTGATCCGCCAGGGCTGCTCGAGCCCGCCGCGCCTCCGGAGCTCGGGTCAACCGTAGAACCCCCGCTGCCACTCACGGCGCCGCCGCTGCCCATGCCACCAGTGCCCCCGGATGTGAGACTCCCGCCCGAGCGGCTGCCGCCGCCAGCGCCGCCGGAGACCGGGCCTGCGCCGCCGGTCGTGTTGGCGTCTCCGCTGCCGGCCTCCGCACCGTCGCCCGGGCTCGCGCCGCCACTGCCGCCCCCCGAGGAGCAAGCGAAAGCCGTGCAGAGCAGGACGAGTGCAGCGAGGCGCGACTCGCACGGACCGCGAGTCGGTTCATGGACAGATGAAGTGTTCGTAAGCTGTAAGGACATCGTCGTGTTCAGCTACTCTGACCTTTCCGGGCCGGCGAGGGGAGCAGATCCTCCCCGCGGATGCCGTGTGCGGGCCGCGCGCACAGCCGAGCCACGCGCACACAGCGGGCGACCAATGCCCCGCACTGGTGCACAGTAGTGGATGCTAGTGGACGCCGATTTTGCTCGACGGGGGATGGCTCCTCGGTCGAGCGCCGCGCGAGCTCTCGGACAAGGCGTTGGTCGCTCGCGTGCAGGAGCTCGTGCGATGCGACAGGCGGCTGACGGCCGCGCTCGTCGCTCACCTGGCCGAGGTCGATGCGCGACGGCTCCATCTTCGCCAGGCCTGCTCGTCGCTTCCCTGAAAGAGAAGCTCGGCGCAGCCCGCGCCCTGGTCAGCCACTCCCTTCCCAACGCGAACCTCGCTGAGATCGTGGAGCGCGCTCTCGACGTGCTGTTCGAGCGGGAGCGTGCGAGGCGGTTTGCGGTCCTGCAGCGGCGCGGTCCCAAAGAGCCCGAGGCCCCGCGACGAGAGGGAGTGCCGTTCGGCCAGCGAAGGACGCAAACTCGCCGCGCGGAGAGTCCATCGCCAGACACCGACAACAACGCCGCGGCGCGGGCTGGCAGGGCACGCTGACGGCAACGCCGCGGCGCGGCGCGGGCTGGCAGGGCACGCGGACGGCAACGCCGAGGCGCGGCGCCGGAAGGCGACGCGGGCCGATGGCAGCGGCGCAGCGCGGCGCGGACCGCGCTACATCGAGGCTGGCGTGCGACGGAAGCTCGTGGAGCGCGACGGCCAACGTTGCACCTGGACCGACGAGAGTGGCCGTCGCTGCAGCGAGACGCACTTCCTCCAGATCGATCACATCGAACCTCATTGCCTCGGCGGCCAGCGGGACCTCTCCAACTTGAGTCTGCTCTGCGCGGCGCACAACGCCCTCGAAGCTCGGCGTCGATTGGGGCAAGGGTCGATGACTCGTGACGCACGCCCACGACGGCCGGGAAGGCTACCCGGGACATGACGCCGTGGCAGGCTTCCTGTTTGCCGCCCTCCGGCCACAGGCCCGTGAACGGATGCTAGCGGGCGGATCAGGGTCGACCTCTGGACGACTGACTCCGTCCGCCGCTACCGGATCACCTTCGACGCGAGGAGCTGCGCGCGCCTTCGCACTCGAGATCCTCGGCGGCATGCGGGGCGCGTACTGCTGCGAGGGACACAGCGGCTACAAACGTCTCGACACGCGGGGGGTAGATTGTAGCCGCGGCGGGTGGTGGGGTCACGCGAGGCGCGGCATACAGGAAGCCATTCCCGGAGCGCTTGGTATACCTCCCGGGAACAAAGTGCCCACAGAAATAAGGTCGACGCGCAACTGACGATCGCCGCCCAGCGTTTCTGGTGTCAGAGCCCGAGCCGAGCCGAGCCGAGCCGAGCCGAGCCGAGCCGAGCGGCCATCGAGTTCCTTGGGAAAGGGACGACGCGCGCTTCCGTGGCAACGAAGGTTCAGAGCTTGGAGAACTCGCCCGAACGCACGTCTTTGCAGAACTTCTCTTGGCTCTCGAGCGTTCCGGCTGCTGGCACGCTGTAGTAGAAGTCCGTTCCCTCGGCCGTCGTCTTGCACGACGAGGTGCGGTTCTCGCTCGGGCAGGCCTCCAGCTTGAATTCTCCATCGCAGAGGCTCTTTGGATCGCCCATCTCCAGGGCACTGCCCCGGTATTCCCTGCAGCTGCCGGCGGACTGGATCACGTTGCAGGAGCCCACCTTGCTCTGGTCTCCCTCCAGCTCCTTCTGCACGGCGTCTTTCAAGGCCTTCTCCCATGCCTTCATCATCTCTGTCGCCTTGGCATCGTCGCAGGCCTCCGCAGCCTTCTTGTCGGTGGCCTTCATGAGACAGTCGACCATGCTTCGATCGACGGTACCCAGGTTGCCAGCGCTCTCACAGCCCTTCGTCATCATCGCCGTCGCGAACTCTGCCTCCTTCGGATTCTCGTCGTGTCCTTGGAGCTTCACCAGCTTTGCGGCCAGCGTTGCACATGTTGGTCCGTCACTGCTGGCCTGGGTTCGAGCAGTGCCCGTCTCGGCGGCTTGTGCGGAGGCTACGGCGGACGCGCTGCCCTCGGTCGAATCGGACCCCGACTTGTCACAGGCGACGTTGCTGAGGGCGACGAGGGCTAGTAGGCTGAGTGCTTCAATGCTTTTCATCGTGATTCCTTGATCTAAGGGGACTCTTCAAGCGGCAGGTGGCCATTCTCCCCAGGCGCCACGGGTGCCGTGCGCAAGCTAGGGCAGGAGCAGTCACCGTACAGCCCGCTCGGATACCACCCGCCTGGCAGCGACCTCCCTCCCAAACGACCCGCGCGGCGCGCTCGGTGTCACTTATTGACGAACGTCAATGGTATCAGGCCGAGCCGTTCCCCCGCAGGTGCTTGTTGATCTTGAACCCAAAACGCGCGATGAGCGAGAGTGCCGTGATGTGCGAGAGTCCCCCAGGAACGGACGCGCGAGACGCTGGTGCGCGAGACGCTGATGTTCAGGAGCCAGCGCCGCCGAGTCCGGTGCGGATCGCAGAACTTGCCGCCAGGTATGGCTGTTTGCTTCGTGTCGCGCCGTCTGGAACCGTCCTTCTCGAGGAGGCCGCCATCGCCCGTTCCCTGTACGTTGTCTACGAGGGGATCCTCGGCGCGGTGGTCCGTGCGGGGAAAAGGCAGCTCATCCTGCACGCCTTCGTCGAGGGCGACGCATTCACGTGCATGGAGAGTTTCTTGTCGGGGGAGCCGAGCCTTCATGCCGTTCACGCCCTGACACCAGCCAAGTACCTCGAGATCCCTCGCGGCGTCCTGGACCTCATGAAGAGTGACTCGGAGGACGTCGCGCGGTGGCTCTCGATGCACCACCGGCTCTCGATCAGCCGCATGACTCGACGCATCATCGAATTGGCCGCCGTGTCGCCTGCCGAACGCTACAAGCACTTCGCCAAAGCACACCCGGAGTTGATGAGGCGATTGCCACAGTACGCCATCGCGTCGATGCTGGGAATCTCCCCAGAGTCACTGAGCCGGGTGCGAAAGCGTCTCTCGACGAAGTCGCGAAGCTGACTCTCGGTGAGCCCGAACGAGCAGCGACGGAGCGGCGCGGTACCTCGAGGTCCGCGTCGCTCCGCGTCTGCGCTCTCGCATGCTCCCGACGAACGTCGCGCCCGTTTCACCGGGCGGACCCCCAACCCCTCGGCTTTCTGGCGAGTCCGGGAGTCGAAAGTCGCGCTCTTGGCTCCAAGTCTACACGAGCGCTGCCTACTGCTACTGGGCGAGCCTACAGTCCTCCGTACACTCGCCGTGTCCGTTCTCGCTGCCGAGGTCGCACTCCTCGCTGCCCGCTACGATCGCGTCGCCGCAGACCGCCTCACAGGGCACGCCTTCCGTGCAGATCCAGCCCGGATCGGGGACCAGACAGTCGGCGCTGCAGCCATCGCCATCCACTGTGTTTCCGTCGTCGCACAGTTCGCCGTCTTCGAGGAGCGCGTTGCCGCAAATGGAGGCGGTGGGGTCGGCGAGCCTGCAGTCCTCCGTACACTCGCCGTGTCCGTTCTCGCTGCCGAGGT
>JAEWRL010000037.1 GCA_023398955.1 Pseudomonadota bacterium | reverse complement strand
CGTGCAATGCGCTGAAGTGCCGTTCCAGCGCGCCGAATGGCGCGACGCAGAACGCCAGTTTCGAGTCATCGCAATTCGTCGTCGCGACCGAGATACAACGAAACAGAACCTGCTCTGGCCACATCTGGACTACACTGCGCAAGTCTACATCACCAACGACCACACCAGCGATGCTGAAGACATCGCCCTCGAGTACGACGGTCGCGCAGAAATCGAGCCGCTCATCGCTGAGTTCAAGAACGGCTTCGGCATCGCCAAGGTGCCATCTCGTGACTTCAACTCCAATCACGCAATGTTCTTGCTGAAGCTGCTCACCCACAACCTGGTACGTCGCTACGCTGCCGAGTATGCGCCGGACCTGCCTTGGCCCGGACCATGGCTCATGCGCGCGCTCTTTCGCGTTCCTGGGCGTCTCACACGGTCAGGGCGCTGCACCCGACTCCATACCCACCCCGACTCCCGCGTCAGCAAGCTCCACGCCCAACTCTGCTGACCCCACCACAACCGAATAGCGTCCGTGGGGGAAAGGGGGAGGTCTATCCACGGGGCCGATCAACCCACGATAGTGGCCCTCCATGCGCTCGAAAACCCCAACTCCGCCCATCCAAACCTTTCATGGGGGGGAGCGCGCGAAATCTAGGATGAATCATCCCTGAGGGATCTGCCTCTTCGGCTTCGCTCCGCTGCTGGATCGCCGGCTGTGCAACGTCCGCCACGTAGCCTCGCGTGCCGGTTGGACGATGAAGGCCTCAGCCGGAACGCGCTCCTTTCCTCGGGCACATGTCGCTGCGCCGTAGCTCGCGCCCACCACGCCCAGGGCGACGCTGCGGCGCCACGTCCAGGTGCCCGACGCGCCATCAAGCTGGCGCTCGGATGAGCCGATACCCCGCAGTTTTTCCGTTCGAGCTCAGTGCCTCAACTCGCGGAGCCTCGCGCTGACGCGAGAGCGGCTAGGCAAGGGAGCACGAGTGTTTCCATGAGTGCCACTCTCTAGCCCGTCCCCTCGAAAGCGCCAATGTCTTGGCGCGACGGCCACCGTCCACCGTGCGCCGGGGAGACACCAAGGGCCATGGCTTCATGGCGTGAAGCTCCGACTCCGTCGTTCCAGCGGGCACTGGAAGCCCCTCCCAAACACCTTGTTAATACTCACAAACTGGCACCTGATCACAACATCGACGTGATTGGTTCACCATTTTAGTAATGGTGCTCCACTACTTGGCTGACTGAGAGTGCCTCGATGATGCTATGCTGCCTAGCCAGGCAATCACGCCCACCCGAGAGTTGGATGGGTTCTATCCAGAGAGGAGACGGAGGAATGAAGGCTTCTCCACGGGCGCACCCCGCTGCGCGCCAATTCGCTACGGCAGTCCTTGGGCTTCTCAGCGTGGGAGTCTCCACGGGAGGGTGCAGCGATGAATCTCCGAGCCGGCATGCGGAAGGTGAACAAGGCGGCATCACTGACGGGCCTGCTCGCCCGGACGCTGAGAGCTCGCTGGCAGGTGCTGCACCGGGTACGGACGCGGCAGCCGCTTCAGAGGGCGGAAGCAACGCCGACGGCGACCGAGCTGCGCAAGTCAGGGCGAGTGGAAGCGGTAACGTGAGCCTTGGGGGTGCGGCAGCAGACGGTAAGAGCGGGCGAGGACGGAGCGACAGCGGAGCAGCGGGAGGCGCGGGACTCCCGGCGGATTCTTGTGCCGGGTGTCTCATCGCTGGCGTGTGCGTCGAGGATGGCTTCGTCAACGAGGGAAACCCCTGCCGCTGGTGTGATGTATCCAGCTCGAGCGGCAGCTGGTCGGACCGCGACGGTGCTTCCTGCGATGACGGCACTTTCTGCAACGGCAGCGATACGTGCTTGGCCGGCTCCTGCTCCCAATCCACCAGGGAAGACCCATGCTTCCCGACGGACACCTGTAACCCTTGCACGGACGCTTGCTGCGGCGCCAGTACCACCCGCGTCTGTGGCGCGGATGGGAACGTTCATGCCTTCGATTCTTGCGGGGAGGATCTGGGAGCGGTCGAGGTCTGTCCGACGAGCCATGGATTCTGCGCTAATGGCGAGTGTCTTTGCGAGCCGGGCTGGAGCGGGGACGACTGCTCACGTTGTGTCCGCTACGTACACCCGGACGGCTCCAACGCGGGCCCCGGTACCAGCTGGACGAACCCCTACAAGAGCTTGAGCTACGCCGTCCACTCCAGCGACTGTGACGTCTGGGTAGCAGGAGGCAGCTATTCTCCCGGATCATCCCGAGAGAACACCTTCTCGATCCCCTCGGGCCGTCGAGTTTACGGCGGCTTTGCGAGGTACCAAGCGAGCGCCGAGGACCGCGACTTCTCGACGAACCCTTCCATCCTGACCGGAGAGCTCGGAGTCCCCGGGGATCCCTCGGACGACACCCTGCACGTGGTGACGCTTGGCGATCGTGCACTCATCGATGGTTTCACCGTGACCCGCGGGAACGCGGCGGGGGACCCAAACGAGCTGACGAAGGGAAGCGCCATTCTCGTGGGCGGGTTCCCAGCTGCCACCTTGCGCAACTGCCGGATCATCGAGAACGAGGGCACCGCAGTCTACAGCGCTACGAATCTCAGTATCGAGAGCTGCTCCTTCGAGAACAACGGTGCCGGGGTCTGGGTCGATGGTGGCGTGGTCATGAGACACTGCCAAGCGTCGGGCAACACGGGGACGGCAGTCCACGCTATCACGAGCCTTACCGCCGAAGGCTGCTCCTTCGACAACAACGGCGCCGGGATCCACGTGGAGAGCACGGGCACGGTCGTCGGAAGCTGGTTCTTCGGCAACGGTGCGGGTTTCGAAAGCGTTGGGAACAATGCGAGCGGCGCATCAAGCACGATCACGGATTGCGTTTTCCGGGACAATGAGACCGCAGTCGGGAACGGACGGTCACCGATGCTGGTCGAGGGCACCGAGTTCGTGACGAACGGCACAGGTATCTGGATTCACTATGAGGAGGTAGCCATCTCGAACTCTCTGTTCAGGGCCAACGCGAACTCCGCGGTACGAGCCGCGTCCCATGCCGCTGCCACAATCATCGATTCTCGGTTCCTCGAACACCCGGAGACGGTGCTCAGGGCCTCGAGCCGTGTCTCATTCTGGAACATCGAGGGCTCGACCTTTCAAGGAAACCATGTCGGTATCCACGGACGCGAGGGCAATGTGAGCATCGACCGCAGCGTGTTCGCAAACAGCACAGGATCGAGCATCATCTTGGATCGCGTGAACCTGTCGAACAGCGTCTTTTACGGCAGCACGGCCCCCGTGCTCGAACTCTCGGCGAGGAGCGGAAGTAGCAGGATCGTCAGCTGCACGTTCTTCGACAACTTCTCGGCTGAAGCGGGAAGCATCGTGACGGGCTTCCAGCCTGCCCCACCGCTCGTCACGTCTAGCATTCTCTGGAACAACGGCCCCGCGCTCTTCGATGGGAACGTCACCCTCGAGTACAATGCCATCGAGGGAGAGCTCGGCTCCACGGGGACGAACATCAAGCTCGACCCTCAGTTCGCCAGCACCGATCCTGCCTCGCCCGAGTTCCTGCACCTGCAGCGTTGTTCCCCCTGTGTCGATCGCGCGCCGGACGACCCCAATATTCCGGAGGTGGACCTCCGCGGCCGCGAACGGTACGACGTCCCGGACATTCCGAACCACAACGGAGGGAGCGCGGATCTCGGAGCTTATGAGTGGATTGCGGGCTGATCCGGCGCATGAGCCCCTTGCGTCCGGCTCATACCCATCCGCGGGCGGCCTTCATCGGCTCTCGGCCGTCCGCGGAGCGGCGTTAGACACCTCCTTGGCTTGCCCCGAACCAGCGAGTGGTTATGCAACAAGCTCGGGCCAGAGTGGCCCTCGCTACGACGATGAACAAGACCACTCGATTCAATCTCGGCTACGCCGTCATCGCGCTCGTCGGTATTTTCCTACTGCAAAGCCTTTGGGCACAGGCCAACGCGGTCGTCACGCTGCCATACAGCGAGTTTCGCCAGCTCGTCACCAAGCGGCAGGTGCAGGAGGTCAGCATCGGCGCCGACGACATCCGAGGCACCCTGCGCGAGCCGGTGCGCGGCAAGGAGCACTTCGTGACGACCCGGGTCGAGGACGGCCTGGCCCAGGAGCTCGACAAGTACGGCGTCACCTATACTGGCCGGATCGAGAGCGAGGTCTTCAGCACGGTGCTTTCGTGGATTATTCCGACGGCGCTCTTCTTTGGTGTTTGGATGCTCCTGATGCGCCGGCTTGCGTCCCAGGGAGGAGGCCCGGGCGGTCTCATGAGTATCGGCAAGAGCAAGGCCAAGGTTTACGTGGAGACCGACACCAAGACGACCTTCGAGGATGTCGCGGGCGTGGAGGAGGCCAAGGAAGAGTTGAAGGAGGTCGTCGCCTTCCTGAAGGATCCGGAGCATTATGGTCGGCTTGGCGCTCGCATGCCCAAGGGCGTGCTGCTCGTCGGCCCTCCGGGTACGGGAAAGACCTTGTTGGCGCGCTCGGTGGCCGGCGAAGCGGGCGTGCCGTTCTTCTCCATCTCCGGCTCCGAGTTCGTCGAGATGTTCGTGGGGGTGGGCGCCGCTCGGGTCAGGGACTTGTTCGAGAGCGCCCGCAAGAAGGCACCAGCGGTCATCTTCATCGACGAGCTCGATGCCATGGGGAAGGCGCGGAACGCGAACCCCGCCATGGGTGGCCATGACGAAAAGGAGCAGACCCTCAACCAGCTGCTCGTGGAGCTGGACGGCTTCGATGTAAAGGCGGGCATCGTTCTCCTTGGTGCCACGAATCGCCCCGAGATCCTGGACCCGGCTCTCTTACGCTCCGGGCGCTTCGACCGTCAGGTCCTGGTGGATCGACCGGATCGTGCTGGCCGAACCGCGATACTCAGGGTCCACTCGCAACGGATCCGCCTCGATGACGCGGTTGACTTGGACGAAGTAGCTGCGTCCACACCTGGCTTCACGGGAGCCGATCTGGCCAACCTGGCCAACGAGGCCGCGCTCGGAGCCACACGGCGTAGCGCGGACAGCGTTGCTGCGCGCGACTTCACGGAAGCCATCGAGCGCATCGTTGCGGGCTTGGAGAAGAAGAATCGTCTCCTCAACGCACGGGAGCGCGAGATTGTCGCCTACCATGAGATGGGTCACGCGCTGGTTGCTGCCGTCACTCCAGGCGTCGACCGAGTGCTCAAGGTGTCCATTATCCCTCGGGGCGTCGGCGCTCTGGGGTACACCATGCAGCGGCCAACGGAGGATCGGTACTTGATGACCCGTGAGGAGCTCCAGGCCAAGATGATCGTGCTGATGGGCGGGCGCGCCGCCGAGCACGTCGTCTTTGACCACCTCTCCACGGGCGCGGCAGACGACCTCAGCAAGATAGCTCAGATCGCCCGCAGCATGGCGACGCGCTACGCCATGGTCAGTGAGCTCGGCCACGTCAGCTATGACCAGGAAAGGCCTGATTTCCTAGGTCAGGGTCGCGGCTACACGCCTCAGCATTACAGTAACGAGACCGCTCGGGAGATTGACAGCGCGGTGCGCGCCATGGTCGACGAAGCCTTCGAGCGGGCAGTCAGCGTGCTCGCGAGGCACCGCAGCGTCCTCGAAGAGGGGGCGAGGCGGCTCTTGGAAAAGGAGACCTTAGACGCGCAGGACGTGCGAGAGCTCTGCGAGCGCTGCAAGGAGCCGCCCGTGCAGAGTACGGCAGCGTGACTAAGGGAGTGCCTTCAAAGCCGAACCCGACTCATATTCGGGCTTGGCTCCGGGCACCTCCGTGCCCTGGGCTCGGACTCGAATCCCTCCTTTGAACACACTCCCTAGCCCCCTGGTCGGCACGCCGACGCTTGGGATGCGCCGAGTGGGCCCGAGACTCCCGCGAATAGCTCATCGTGGCTCACGCGGGCACTTCGGCGCACGCCCGTGAGGAGGGCTCCCCAGAGCGCAGCGTCGTCACCCAGCGTCGAGAGCCGAACGTTGACGCGCTCGGGGGCCAGCGCATTGTCGATAGCGCTCGCGCGGGCTGCGTGGAGATACGGCTCGCCCAAGGCCGTCGCGTAGCCCCCGAGGACAACCAGCTCGGGATCGAGCACGTTGATGAGCAACGAGAGCCCCAGCCCCATGTGACGAGCCCCCCAGCGGAGGCTCTGCAAGGCGTGCTCCTCCCCGGCGCTCACCGCGCGCTGCCAGGCGGTGACTCCCTCCACGGTGCGCGCCTTCTTCCGAGGTCGCGCGCGCCCGCACCGCACGAGCCACTCGTCTGCCATCGCGCGAAGGGAAGCCACTGTCTCCAAACAACCTCGTTTGCCGCACCCGCACGGTTCGCCGTCCTCCACGACCCGGCAGTGCCCGAACTCGCCGCTCAATCCCCGTTGTCCCAGGAATACTCGGCCTCCCTCCACGATCCCCGCCCCGATACCACTTCCTACAAAGACCCAGACGAAACTCTGGGCGCAGCGGGCAGCTCCCCAGCGGCTCTCTGCGAGCGCGGCCGCCTGCGGCACGTTCGCAACGGCGACGGGCGCGTCGAGACGCGCTGCGAGTTCGTCGGCGAGAGGCACCTCACGCCAACCTAGAGTGGGCGCGAGGAAGCAGTGCCCGCTCGCCGGGTCGACGAGGCTAGGCACCGTGACACCCACGGCGTCGAGCCGTGCCCAGGGCACCCCAAGGCTTCGTAGGGTTTTTCGTAGCACCTTCGCCACGTAGTCGAGACTGGCGGCTGGGTCATCCGTAGGGGCCGGTCCCTCGTGGATGTGGCGTAGCCTGCCCGTGTAGTCAGCAACGGCGACTCGAGTTCGATCGGTGTCGAGCTCCACGCCAGCGTAGGCAGCAGAGCTCGCGTTGAGCTCGATGCAGCGCGAAGGTCGCCCCCCTCCCGCTACGCTCGCGGTCAACCCTCCCTCACGAAGGACTCCGAGCTCGAGCAGCTCTTCCACGATCTTCGAAATGGTGGGCTTGGTGAGCCCCGTCTCCCGATGCAGCTCGGCGCGGGATGCCCGCCCGCAGCGGCGGAGACATGTCAGCACCGCGTCGCGATTGGCTTCGCGAATCATCTTCGGGCTCGCCGCCGGAGGATGCGGACTGCCCTTACTCACGACCGCACACCTCTCGCGACCACCCTGCAGGCAGCCTGAGGCGGCTTAGGGACACCGGACTCCTCACCCACGTCATGATCCTCTTCGATAGCTGCTCCAGCTCGCTCGTGTGCCTTGCCTGCGTTGAGTAAATGAGGTTAACTAATTAGTAACGCAAGTCAAGCCTGTCACCCGGGGGGGCATACCGACGGCGCGTGAGCCGCATTCCCAAGAACCCAAGAACCCAAGAGCCCAAGAGCCCAAGAGCCCAAGGAGTAGCGCATGGACGCTTTCGATCCGCGACCTGAAGACCGATTCACATTTGGCCTCTGGACGGTAGGTCACACGGGACTGGATCCCTTCGGTGTGCCCGTCCGGGAGCGCATGACGCCCCTTCACATCGTCGAGAAGCTCGCTGAATGCGGCGCCTTCGGCGTGAATCTTCACGACGATGATCTGGTCCCGCCAGGTGCGACTGCCGCCGAGCGCGACCGCATCGTTCGGGAATTCGAGCGAGCGCTCCAGTCCACTGGCATGCGCGTGCCGATGGCGACCACGAATCTATTCCACCACCCGATCTTCAAGGACGGCGCCTTCACGGCCAACGATCCACGGGTCCGCGCGTTTGCGCTCCAGAAGACAATGAAGGCCATGGACCTGGGGGCAGAGCTCGGCGCCTCCATCTACGTGTTCTGGGGGGGCCGCGAGGGGTTCGAGGTCGAGGCCTGTCGCAACCCCTTCGATGCCCTTCGTCGCTTCCGCGACGCCCTCGACTTTCTATGTGAGTACTCCAAAGCTCAAGGTTACGGCTATCGATTCGCCCTTGAAGCAAAGCCGAACGAGCCTCGCGGGGACCTCTACCTTCCCACCACGGGCCACATGCTGCACTTCATCACCACCCTTCAGGACCCGTCCATGGTGGGTGTCAACCCGGAGCTAGCCCATGAAGCCATGGCGGGCTTGAGCTTTGCTCATGCGGTCGCGCAAGCCCTGGAATGCGACAAGCTCTTTCACGTCGATCTCAACGGGCAGAAGCCCGGCCGATTCGACCAAGACCTGCGCTTCGGCTCCGAGGATCTCAAGGGTGCCTTCCATTTGGTGCGTGTGCTGGAAGGCACGGCGACCGGCAAGGTCTACACGGGTCCCCTACACTTCGATGCCCACGCCTATCGCACAGAGGACGAGGCGGGAGTCTGGGAGTTTGCCAGGGGCTGCATGCGCACATACAAGATCCTCAAGGCCAAGGCCGCAGCCTTCGATGCGGACCCAGAGGTGAAGGCCATCAGGGCCGAGGTGCAGGACAAGGAGGCCCAGGCGCTACTTGGACCTTTTTCCCCTGAGCGAGCAGCCATGCTGCGAACCTGGTCACTCGATACTCGGACCGTCGCCGAGCGCGGGCTACGCTATGAGCGCCTCGACCAGCTGGTGCAGGAGCACTTGATGGGTACCCGCGGCTAGGCCCTGTCCGCCAGCGCCGCGCGTGGCGAGATAGTCGCGCGCGGTGCCCTGCGCCGCGCCTCCGCCCTGCGAACGGTCGGCGCAAGCCCGTCCAGAGGCCGCTGGGGCGCTAGACAGGTTCGCCATGATCCACATGGCGTTTGCAGCGAACGGAGCACTGGATTCGTGCTAGGGTCCTTCGCGGCTTTCGGTAGTCGCTTCGTTCACCCGTCGGATCGACCACCGAAGGAGGACCCGTGCTTGAGCTTCGTCCCACCTGTGAGCACTGTAACCGTGCGCTTCCGCCGGACTCGGAGGAGGCCATGATCTGCAGCTTCGAATGTACGTTCTGCACCGCGTGCGTCACGCGCCTCCTGAAGGACGTATGCCCGAACTGCGGGGGCGGATTCGTGCAACGCCCTGTACGCCCTGCGCAGAACTGGAAGGGCGACCTCTATCTGGGCAAGTACCCTGCTAGCACCCGTATCGTCCACCGGCCCGTGAATGCCGAGGAGCACGCGCGGCTCGCCGGTCGCGTCGGGCGGGTCAAGGCACCGATGCGCTAGGACACCGATGCGCTAGGACACCGATGCCGCTCAGGCACGCGACGATGTCGTCGCATCGGCGTTTCCAGTGATCGTCGTTCGTGTCACCGCGACGACAGCAGGGACGCTTCAAGGGGCTGGGGCGTCCGGCGTCGTGGGACGTCCGCCAAATGAGAGCTCAAGCAGGTGTGCCGCTCGGCGTCGGTACTGGCCCAGCGCCTCCTCGAAAGTCGCCTGGCACGTCGCTGATCGATCGACGGCGTCTGGGATTGCGCTCGCCTCGGCGCCGGGCAGACCCGACTCGCAATGGAGCTCCTGGCGACAGGCCTGCAAGGCCTGGTCGATGGGCACACGTACGTGGTCGACTTCCAAGTGGGACAGGTCGCGCCCGAGGACCTCGTGCGGTTCCAGCTTCTCCAGCTCGACGAGTGCGGCACTCACGGCCGCCTGCAGCTCAGACAGCCGAAACACGCTCCAGGCTTTCCGCAATACCTGCGCTGGGGTTTGTTGAGAGGACATGGAGATCTTCGACGTGAGATAGTGAGTGATCACGACGGAGCACTCGCCGCACCTGCGGGGTTGCGTCGCTACTGCAACCCCGCCCAATGCCGAAACGAGCGCTTCGCCTGTACCTCAGACGGTCAGAGCGGCCTAACGCTCTCCGCCCGCGGTCCCTTGGGCCCCTGGCCCTCGACATAGGAGACGCGCTGCCCTTCTTGGAGCTGGTCGAAGGTCGCCCCTTCGACGGATGCTCCATGAAAGAACAGGTCTTGCCCAGTACTCGTCGTGATGAACCCGAAGCCTCTGTCGAGCTTCCTCTTGATTGTTCCCTCTGCCATCTTATTCATTCCTTCCTTCAAGCCGCCTGCAAGTCGCATCGAACTGAAGGCGCTAGCTGTTGGGTCCTCGTCGTCACCGGTTTCCAGCGACACTCGCGCGATGCGTCGGACCAACGCACCGGGCCTCTCCAGCGCTTTGTGACGCGGGCTCAAACCCACGGGCCGCCATCAGACAGCCTCAGCATGGGGAAGCCCGGCTCTCGTGGAGCCCTCGTCAGCTTCTCGCCCGCCGCGATCGCCCGGGGCACAATGAGCCACGAACACGCCGCAACAACACCACCGGTACGTAACGAGCTCCCGCCCCGCGGCCGCTCCGAGGGCCGCCGATCCATCATCCGTCGCTCGCTTCATCACACCGATGCCCATGACGCACGGTCACTCCTATTGACATTCGAAGTGACGCGGGCATTCGGCAAAAACCGAAGAACCACGAGAGACTCCTAGGGCCAAGCTCTGTATAGTCCAATACCTCCAGACCGTCGAGCCACAAACGCTCGACAGGCTCCTCCGGCACAGCTCCGCCCGGCTCGAAGCTCGAAAGGTAGGGCAGTACAGCGCCTGGATGCGGCGCCGCGGGGGCCACTCCGCCCGGCGCAAGACCTCTGCGCTTCAGCCGCCACCTTCGCGAGCGAGCAGGTACAAGCACCGTAGCGGCGCGACCCCCGGCCGCTCATACAGGTGTAGCGCACCCCCTTCACAGCGAACGAACTCCTCGCAGCCAGCGCACTGCCCGCGCTTCATCCACGATCGGTCACGCAGCGCGCCATACCGCTCGCGCCAAACGTCGGAGAACCGCTCGCGGAGCGCGTCGCCCTGAACGAAGGCGTCCCCGAGCTCGGGACACGCGCCAATGCGCCCGTCGCAGAGGATCCCACCGATGTTCGTCCCTGCTCGGCATTGACATAGGTAGGGCCGCACGTTCCCCTCGAAGCGGTTACCAAGGTAGCCCTCCTCGGACATCTCCGGAGCGGGCAGACAACCGTCCTGCCGCGCCTCGAGGACGAACTCCAAGATCCTGCGGATGTCAGCGGGGCCCGGCAGCAGCTCCGGACGGCGTGCAGCCCGCCCGATGGGCATCACCGGAGCGACCCGCCAGAGGGGCACCCGCAACTGGGCAACCCAGTCACGCATCTGAGGCAAGAGATCCACAGCGGGCCGCGTTATCGTCGAAATGATCTCGAGCTTTCCCTCGAATCCAGCGTCGCGGAGCGCGGTGACGCCCCGAGCCACAG
This sequence comes from Pseudomonadota bacterium, assembly GCA_023398955.1. Classification (GTDB taxonomy): domain Bacteria; phylum Myxococcota_A; class Polyangia; order Polyangiales; family Polyangiaceae; genus JAEWRL01. Next base: position 14,061 of record JAEWRL010000037.1, on the reverse strand, counting down.
CAGCGGAGGTCCCGGCGCCCCTCAGTTTGTCGTTGAGAGGCGGGGGCGCGTCCATGCTCAGCGAGATGGAACCGATGCCGGCATCGACGAGACGAGCGGCCATCGACGCATCGAGACGTACCCCATTGCTCACCATCCCGTAAGGAAATCCTAGGCGCCGCAGCTCGGCAAAGAGCTCGAAGATGCCCTCTTTCAGCAGAGGCTCGCCGCCCGTCACGGCAACCATCACACGCCTCGGCTCGAAGTCCTCCGAGACACCGCGAAGGATTCCCTTCCACTGCTCTACGTCTAGCTCGTTGGGGCGCCCCTTCGGTCCGCAAGAGCTTCCACAATAGGCGCACGCCAGATTACAGCGCCGTGTGACCTCCAGGAACAGATATCGGAGCTCGTGCTCCTTCGTCTGCCGAGCACGATCGGCGAGGTGCCGTGACCAGACAGCCTCACGGTAGGACGCGACGGCTTCCCCTGATGGCTCTGCTCGTGCGGCCTCGGTAGAAAGCGGCTCGACCAAGCTCAGCTCGCTCCGCCAGGCTGAGGGCCATACATGGGCGCTGGACCGAACCCTCCCGTTTCATCCCGTTCCCCGGATGCGCCGGCCGCCGGGACCGCGCCAGCGGCACCAGCAACTCCAGCAGCGCCGCCGGCTGCAGGCTCGTCACCACGACCACCGATCGGCGCGGGGCCGTACCATGCTACCGGTTCGCTGCCACCCACGCCTTGCATCCCAGCCGCACCCGCACCGCCGTCTCCAGCACCAGCCGCGCCCGGCTCGTCGCCGCGGCCTCCGATGGGCGCAGGGCCGTACCAAGCAACCATGCCGCCACCACCCAGATTAGGGCCTCCGCCTGCGACCGCAGACGCTCCCCCGAGCGCGCTCGATGACCCGCCAACGGTGCTCGACATGCCGCCGGATGACTCTTCCGCGCTCCCACCGGACGCGTTCGAGATGCCACCCGATGCCTCGGCGCGCCCACCCGCTGCACTCGAGGTGCCACCGGATGACTCCTCAGCGCTCCCACCGACGGGCTGCGGTCCATAGTACACCACTGGACCGTCACTCCCACCGATCCCGGGCGCGCCTGCGTCGATGCTCGCACCACCAGAGCCCTGCTCCGCACCCGAGCTGCCACCCTCCGCCGCACCTTGGCCTCCGTCACCGTCCGCAGAACAACCAGCAACGGCCAGCGATAGTGCCAGCGAGTACCACTTTGCCTTTTCCATAGTGCAACCCCTGCTCCAAGAGCTTTCATGGTAGCAGCTTGAGGCCTCCACACCTCACGCAATTATTGCGCGTCAATCCGTGCGCCCTACAGCGACAATGCTTCACCCAGCCCGGGCAACATCAGCGCCGCGACGATCGATTGGCCTTTGCGCTCGGTCCGTCCAGATTGTGGGGAACGCGAGCTCGCTCGCGCTCGAGCAGCGCGCGCTTGCGCTCCACACCCCACCGGTACCCGGATAGGGACCCATCCTTGCGAACCACCCGATGACAGGGCACGGCGATGGCGATCGCGTTGGCTGCACAGGCGGTGGCGACCGCACGCGCCGCTGTCGGAGCGCCGATACTTCGGGCCAGGTCGGTGTACGTCGTGATGCTTCCACTCGGGATCCGGCGGAGCGCGTCCCAGACGCGCCGTTGGAACGCGGTGCCGCGCAGATCCAGCGGGAGATCGGGGACCGCCGCTGGCCTCTCGACGAGATCGAGGACGCGGCCCACCCGCTCGTCGAGGTCAGCATCTCCGGGAACGAGGCGGGCGCGGGGGAAGCGCTCTTCGAGCAAACGAATGAGCTGGTCCGCGTCGTCACCGAGAAGAACGGCGCAAACACCCTTGGGTGTGCACGCGACGAGCGCCTCTCCCAGCGAAGTGTTGCCTATCGCGAAGCGAATCACCTCCCCCGCTCCGCCCTCCCGGTAGGTTGTGGGGGTCATGCCGAGTTGATCCGGAGCGTCTTCATAGAACCTGCCATTGGAGCTATAGCCTGCGAAGAGCATCGCGCGGGTGATCGATGGCTCCGTATCCCCAGCTCTCCTGGCCGCCACTAGACCAGCGCGCACTCGTTCGGCACGACAACCAGCGATGTAGCGCTTCGGCGAGATGCCAGTCACCTCTCGAAAAACCCGGCTCAAATGCGAAACGCTCCACCCCACCTCCCGCGCGAGCTCCGTCACCTTGGGAGGCGCTGCGCTCCGGTCGATGTACCGGCAGAGCGCAGTGACGGCACGCACGCGCGGACTCATTGGCTCTTGCGCCTCGGGACTGCAGCGCTTGCAAGCACGGTAGCCGGCGCGGCGCGCGGCCTCGGGCGTATCGAAGAACTCGACGTTATCGGGCCGAGGCTTCCGTGACGAGCACGAGGGGCGGCAGAAGACGCCCGTCGTCTTGACCGCGTAAACGAAGGTTTCATCGAGGCTCCCGCGCCGCTCGAGCACGGCGTTCCAACGACTCGGATCGAGCCGCGCCAGGGGAGTGTTCGTTGTCACAACTTACCCTGACCCTTTCTCGGCACCGCTGCGCTCCGTTCCTTGTGCTTCAATTCGGAGTCTGCTGGGTCGTGCTGCCTAGGGCTCCGGCGGCCGCTGGGTCGACCCCTGAACACCCCGTCACCTGCCGCCCCGCGGCCCCGCGGCCCAGGGCCAGCAACCAGCACCGACAACTTGCCATCGAGGGCCGCCACCTGCGAGCAGGAGAGGAGGCGGCGCAGAGGCACCCATGGAGCTACTCGATCGACCCCTCCTCGACCCAGACGACGTCGCCGATGCAAAGCTTCACTGGGACGGCGGGGGTCAAGCCTCCCCCCACCTGGAAATTGAGCGACGAAGGCTGGTCGTCTTCGCTCATCGTGAATCGCGCTGAGAATAGCCGTGGGTGAGCGTCGAGATCGACCCGGCGGACCAGGAACTCGGAGTACGGTGCCACCACCATGCCCACACGCAGTCGCATCGCCGTGGGGCTGTCGGACCAAGCACGGAAACCGATGCGGTACGCACGATTGGCACGAAGACTGACCTCAGGGCTGCCTAGCTGGAGGTCCCAGTCATTGGCGCCCGAGGCGGTGATCTCGGAGCAAATGCGTCCCCGGCTCACGGTAGTCTCGCCGCTCGTTTGTTGAGTGCCCGATATCCACCAGCTGGGCTCTTCCGCGCCGTCGTTGCCTATCCCGGGCAGGTCGAACTCCACGCCCGCCAGGAGATCCTCTCCCGCGGGCTCGGGTACGGGTCGTGACAGCCCACCGAAGAAGAGATCGAGTGCCTCGCTGGCGAAGCTCGGCCAACCATGGTTCGTGTCCTCGTAAGTCGGTTCTTCGTGGGTGCACCACTGCACCGGATGAGCCGTGTCGCAACCAGCATAGGAGACACACTGCTCGACGACACCTGCTCCCATGTCCGTGGAGCATTCGTTCGCTGCCAGGAAGAAGTCCCGAGCGTCCCAACCCTGAGACAGCGGCACCAGGGAATCACTGCTCCCGTGAATGGCAAGGGCGGCGACCTTGCCGCGACAGTGGTCTTGCTCCGCGGCGCTTCCAGCCACGAGCCCGACCCCGCGCAGCCAATGGCCCCGCCGGCAAGCGAGCGTATTCACGAACGCGCCGCCAGAGCTATGCCCGACGGCGAAGACTCGGTCCGGATCCACGCAGTAGCTCCCCAGGATCTCCTGATGAAGCGCGTCGAACATAGCGGTATTGTCGGCCACCGCCGTAGCATCGTCCCATCCCTCGCCGCTGATTGTCTTCGGGAAGACGACGATGGCCCAAGAGCTCAGCCTCTCGTCGAGTCCCGGCGCGTCATCCTGACGCATCAGTGTATGGTCGCGACCATAACCATGGAAGGCATAGACGACGGGCGTCGTTCGACGCGAATCGTAGCCCTCCGGCAGGGTGACGTGATAGGGCGTGCTGCTGGCTCCCACAATCAACGTGCGCTCGCCGCCCGCTGTTTCTCGGCCGCAGCCTCGCTCGACCCATTCGTCCAGGCTCTCCCCAGCCCGATCGCCCGCGGCCGCTCCGGCGCTCGCCGCCGCCCCGGCAGAACCCGTTGCGCCGGCGCTGCCTGCCATTCCCGCACCCGCGGCTGCTCCAGCGCCGGCCAGTGCTCCTGCCTGAGCGCCAGCATCCGTCCCCTCGTTCGTGGAGCCGGACGACCCAGCGACCCCGTCAGGGCACGTCGGGTCTCCTGCTTCATCATCAGGAGAGCAGGCCGCAGGAACCCCGCCAATCAGGGCAATCCCGATTGCCGGCATGAGGATGCATCGTGATCGCGCGGTTCTCATTCTCATCGTTCGACATTCCTTTCGACCTCGCTCGCGAAAAGAGGATACGTTCTTGAACCCCTTAACGGAAGCCGTTACCCAGTCTGGTCAACGGCACCCATGCCAAGTCTCGGGAGGTAGACCCGAGCCGAGTGCCCAGAGCGCCGCTTTCACCCGCACGGCAAGGCCAACCGAACGCCGGGAGAGCCCGACTCCCTGGCTCGGGCGACGGAAGGCCGATCACGATGGAAGCCAAGCCAAATCCTTTCCTCGCCTCGGCTGCTTCATGGCTATCAGCTGATACGTCTCCTCTCTCGCACGGCGAGCTCACGGCTCACGCCTCCACCCTTTCCTTGTTGCCTCCCAGTAGCGAAAGGCGTAGGGTACCGCTGAGGTGCGGGGAAGCGTCACCGCTAACGTTGATACGGAGAGGAGAAGACGATGGCATTGAAACGTCTTACCACGAATGAAATGATACACATTTCGAGCAGTTGGCTACGGGCGGAGGATCCCGTTCACGAGCTGCTCCAGGGGCAACCCGTGCTGTCCGGGCTCCTGCCGACCCTCGCGGAAGCCCACGCCAAGCTTTGCGTTGTCGTCTCGGAGGAGGTGGGCCAGCGCTTCGCCGAGCTGTCCGACCAAGCGGCAGAGCTCGACGCGACGCACGACCTCCTCTTCCGCGCCCTCTTCGGCTCCCTTCAGGCGCTCGAGCAGATCCACCCGGAAGGAGCGGCCGTCCAAGAGCTGCGTGGGCGCATCGCTCCGGCAGGAATGGCCCACACCACGAAGTCCTACCGGGAGCAAGCAGGGCACTGCATCGCTGTGCGGAACCAGCTGACGACAGAAGACTGGAAGCTGCTCGGTCAGCTGAAATTCGGCGCCACCACCCTGCGCGACGTGACCGACCGCTGGCTCGTGGCGGGAACTTCCCTCGGCGCTGTCGAGACAGACCGCGCACGCCTCATCCAGCCGGAAGCCGTGGCGCGCACCACTCGGCACGCGGGGAGGTTGGCATGGATCCGCGTCACCAACGCCATCATCGCCAACGCATCGCTGGCCGAGCTTTCCGAAGAGGACGACTACCTGCTGTTCAACGAGCTACGGATGATGGAGAGGGCCGCGGACGAACGCGCTCAGAGGCAGCGCGTCGAGCTCTCGGACGGGCAATCTCCCGACGCGACCAGCGAGCCCTCGAGCGGCGCTGTGAACGGCGCCCGGAATGGATCCGATCTGGACCCGGAGGGTGGCACTCTCGGCAGTCTGCCACCTGCGCTGCCAAGCCACACATAGCCGCCTCGCCCACACCCTTGGGCTGACGAGGAGCATTGAACAGCAGAGTCGCGGGTCGACCTTCTCGTTGCAGGAACACCCGCCCGCGTCACGAGAGGGACCAATGCGCGGGTGGCAGGGCACCTGAAGGTCGTTTGGATCTCGAGACTGGGAGTGCTCGAGGGGCCCAGAATGTCCCGTCACGACGACCGCCTCGCCCGAGCGCCTCCCGGGGGGGTTGAGTAGACGGCAGGCATCGCTCGCCGAACGACCTTCAGCTGGTTCAGTACCTTGCCATCTCCTCGCCCGAGCATCTCGATGTCGTTTGGTTCACCGCATGCCCCTCCCCCGAGGACCTGCAGGTAGTTTGGTTCGCCGCAAAGCCCTCACCGAGCGGCCCTCAAGTGGTTTGGTTCGCCGACTACCCCTCACCGAGCAGCCTTCAGGTGGTTTGGTTCGCCGACTACCCCTCACCGAGCGGCCTTCAGGTGGTTTGGTTCGCCGCGCACCCCTCGCCCGAGGACCTGAATGTGGTTCGGTTCACCGAATACCCCTCACCGAGCGGCCTTCAGGTGGTTTGGTTCGCCGCAAAGCCCTCACGCGAGGACATCCCGGTGGTTTTTTGTGAGCGTTTCGTCGCGGCCGGGCACGTTGTCGATCCGGAGCAGGCCCGCGACCAAACGCGCGGAACGAAGCCCGGAGCATGCATGCGCAGCCCTCTCTTTCCTTTGCTATGGGGACATCGTAGCGGCTTCGCTCTGCTCCGCGTGCTTCTACTGAACCATCGTCCGGGCCCTCGTGTCCTGCTGGTAACGCGAGAATCTCGACGAACGGACGGCGGTTCACTTTTAATCGCACTGTAGCTGCTTTTGGGTATCATCCTCGCAGCGGCTGGTACGGAAAGGTAGGGCCGCGGAGGCAACCATGGCTGGCTTGACAACAAATAGTGAGAAGAACGAGACGCGCCGTGTCATCCCGGGCAGCCCGCAACGGACGCCAGCGGCGGTCACCCGCCCGCGCGTGACCCGGGCAGTCTTCGGAACGGCTGCTCTATTGCTGTCCATCGCCGTCCCTGCAGGCGTGCTCGGTGGCTGCGGCGGGGACGACGACAAAGGTGAAGGCGGTGAACAGATCTGCACGCCCAACCTGACGCAGACATGCATCGGGCCGGGGGCTTGTGAGGGCGGTCAGTCATGCAACGCCAACGGCACGGGCTGGAGTCCGTGCGACTGTGGCTCCTCCGGGAACGACAGCGGTGAGAACGGCAGCGGCGGGTCCGGCGGCAATGAAGACGGCGAGGGAGACGCCGGTGCGCCCGGTAGCTCGAACGAAGGCGGAGCGGGCGGAGGGGACCGGAACAGCCTCGTCGCCTGCACCTCCGGGGGCGATAGCATCACCATTCCGGCAGTCTTCAGGGACTTCAGTGCCGACCACCCCGACTTCGAACCCAGCGTCTCCGGACAGACGGAAGCAACGACGGGCCTCGTCGCTGATGAGCTCGGTGAGGATGGCTTCCCCGTGCTGGAAGACGCGGGCGGCGCCATCTCCGACGAGGAGAGCTTCGCCCAATGGTACCGCGACGACAGCGACGTCAACGTGACGGTGAACGGCGAGCTCGTACTGTTCGACGACGGCGAGGGCGGGTACGTGAACCGCTGGAATGAGGACGGCGACCCATGGGTGGCCTATGAGAACGTGACCTGGTGCGGCGAGGGCGGTACGGACTGCGGGAGCTGTGACCCGCTGCCGGAGGGCACGAGCTGCTACGATCCCTGCCCCGCCCCGGGCATGCCCGAATGTGCAGCGGAAGAGGTAGCCTACGACGGCACCCCGTTCTTCTTCCCGGTCGACGGCATCGACGACGATATCACCCCGGAGAGCGATTACGCACAGGCGACCATTCCCCCGGAGTATGGCGGCAACTGGGAGACTGAAGACGACGACACGACCCACAACTTCCATTTCACCAGCGAGATCCGCTTCTGGTTCCAGCATGACTCCGAGCGAAGCCCCGTCATCGAGGTCACTGGCGACGACGACGTCTGGGTCTTCGTCAACGGCGAGCTGGCGCTCGATCTGGGCGGTATCCACACCCCCGTAGGTGGCGAGGTCGAGATCGCAGAGTTGTCCGGGCTCGAAGACGGCGAGGACTATGAGGTCGCCATCTTCCAAGCAGAACGGCAAACGACCGGCTCCACCCTGCGGCTTCGCCTTGTCGACTTCGATGGCGCGACGCTCCGCTGCCCGACGCTCTAGAACTAGGGCCTGACAAGGAGGCCCGAGCTAGCGGCCCCAACGGTCATCCGCCCCACTATAGCAGGAAGGAAACGCCCAGGGTCGCGCTGGGATAGCCGAGGCGCAATGTGAGGGCCGCCACTTCACTGAAGTGGAAGCGCCCTCCCGCCCAGATCACGAAAGGGGCGAAATCGACCCCTTCCCTATCCTCATAGGTGAGGGCTAAGCCGGGCTCCCCAAAGACGCTGAACTTCTCCGTGAGCCAGAAGTTCCACTGGAAGACCAAGGGAAACAGGAGCACGTCCGCCGAGCCCCCGCTCGCCGTCGTGTCGGTGCAGACACGGGTGCCGGCGGGCCCGGACTCCCAGCGAATGCAGCGCCCCGCGTGAGAGCCCCCCGTGTAGCGCACGTAGTCCGCTCCGAAGCCGATGGCGACAGAGTCGTTCAGCTTGGGCAAGAGACCCTGTTGGGCAACCGGAATGGCGAAGCGGGCTCCCAGGCCCATGCCCGAATCGGCATCCAGGTCCGAGCCCGGCGGGTCGCCGAAAGCAAAGACGAGGTGAGGCTCGGCTTCCACGACGTAGTCCGGGTGATTCCCGGGCTGTTTGATGATGCTCTGGGCCGACGCGGTGCTCGTCAGCACGGTGCTCGCTAGGGCCGCTGTGAGTGATGTACCCAGGAGCCTTGGACGGCGCTCGTTCACGGCAAGCCTCAGCAGTCTCCGCAGACGATGCGGTCGTTGGAGCACTCCGTCCGCGGGGCGTCGGGAGGGCAGGTGAGATTCGGGGTTCCCGGGATGTTGGAGTAGATCACCTCGCAGGTCCCGCTGCAGCGAACCCGGCAGGTGTTCACGGTGCGGCACTCGACGCGACCTCCAGGGCCAAGGAGCTCGATCTCGCAGGTCGTCGAGTCGTGGCAATAGATGCTCGCCTCCGCCCCGGCCTCGACCCCGCAACGATCAACGTGATGGCACTCGTGATCACAGCGATGCCCACAAAGGGTGCCGCTGCTCGTCGTATCGTGAGTCAGGGAAAGGCAATCATCGCCGCAGAGGAGCGAGCAGTCCGTCACTGAGAAGCAGGTCTGACTGCAGCCGTCTTCGCAGACGCCCCCGGCGTGGACCATGTCGTGGAGCTCGAAGTTGCAACCACTGTCGCGGCACTCGAGGTAGCAGTCGGTCGTGTTCGCACACGCGCAGAGCTCGCCATCTGCGCAGTCGCTGTCCCCGTCACAGCCGCCGAGCAGCGCGAGAAGGATCACGAGCGCCAACGGGCGGACCCAAGCCAAAGAGGGAGGATCGGCCCGGAGTCTTGCGGGTTTCGACCGGCTAGGCCGACACGCGGAGGGATCGATCATGCGCGGAGCCTACTCCAAAGTCTCGACGAGGTGTGGGGGAAAGTGGCCGCACCCCTGGGTCAGCGAGCAGCCGCTCGTCATGGGTTGATGGCAGCCACCTCCGCCGAGGAGTAGCGTTGAGACCACCGCTTGGCGATATGCGCCGAGGAGTGCCGTCAAGGGTTAGGCTTGGCGATGTCCGCCAGGGAATAGGAGTGGGTCGCCGCCCGCATCATCGCCTCGAGGATTGTCGGGTGGAGCACCGTGTTCGAGCTCCGGTCGAAGAGGCCGAAGGCCTCCCCGCCGCTCTCCTTCGAGCCATTGTCCCAGTAAATCGGCAGGATGCCCCGATCGACAGCCGCCTTCGTGACGTACTCCATGTAATAGCGGCGGTACTCCTCGTACCCCGACTGGTTCACCGCGCCATACTCCCCGATGACGACGGGCACTCCGTTGTCGACGAACCGCGCCTTCAGCTGATCGAACTGAGTGAGCACATGGTCCTCCTGGCCCCAGGTGTCACGCCCCGGGGAATCGGTGCCCCAGGTGTGGGTGTTGCCCGCGCCAGCGAAGTCCCAAGGATCGTAATAGTGGACTGACACCACAAGGCGATCCAACGTCGGGTCTTGGGGCAGCTCGAAGCCTTCCAAGGTGTACTCGATGTTCGTGTTGTAGCCGGGCACCACGAGGTGACGGAAGGCGTTGTTGCCGCCACTGGCCCGCACGGTGTCGACGAAGGCTTGGTTCAGATCGTTGATGATGCCGTAGTAGGCGGGGTCTGGTCTGTCATAACCGTCGTGGATCTCGTTCATGGATTCGAAGAGGAGCTGCTCGCCGAACCCGCCGAAGTGCGCGGCGACCTGAGCCCAAACGGCGACGAAGCGCTCCCGCACCGCTGCGTTGTTGGCCTCGGTCGTGGCACCAGAGGGATCGTTGAGGGTGATCCACTCGACCCCCTCCAAGTCGTCTGCCCCATCGTGGTGGAGATTGATGATGGCGGTGAGGCCCCTGTCGGTGACATACCGAACCACCTCCTCGACCCGGCTGAGGAATGCAGGCTCGACGGGGTAGTCGGGACCGGGACCCATGTGGAGCGACCACGTCACGGGGATCCGCACCAGATCGAAGCCGCTCTCCGCCACCGCTTGCACGAGAGCCGGACTGACCTCCGGGTTGCCCCACGCCGTCTCCCCCTCGGGCGCGTCGAGGCTGTTCCCCAAGTTCCACCCCAGCGTGAGCGCGTCGATCAGCTCCGCGGACGTTCGATCACCGAAGTCGCCGCTTCCACCTGAAGCGCCGCCCGTGGCTGTCGAACCGCCAGCAGCGGAACTCCCGCCGCCCGTGGCTGAGCCGCCTGCCGCCGTACTCCCACCGGTGTTGGCCGAGCCGCCTGCTGCCATGCTTCCGCCTGCTGCCACACTCCCACCGCTCGCCGTGACCCCCCCGGCAGCGGTGCTGCCGCCGCCGGATGTCGTTCCTCCTACAGCTGTGGCTCCCCCCGACGCCGTCGAGCCCCCCAAAGGCATGCCCCCGCCGAAAGCCGAGGCGCCACCCACGCCGGGACTCCCCCCGAGCGCTGCTCCGCCACCAGCCGATGCTCCCCCGAGCGCCGCTCCGCCGCCTTCCGCAGCCGTCGTACCCCCGGATCCAAAGGCTCCCCCCGTTCCGGAGGGGTTGCCCGTGGCCCCATCGACGGGGTCGGAGTTGGAACTGCAGCCCGCGGCGAGCGCGGCCGAGAGAGAGACGAGGGGCAGGACCCGAATGAAGTAGGCTGTCCTAGAAGACATGGCTGTTCCGTAGCGGCACGAGGAAGAAGGAAGAAGGACCCCGAGGCGGCGTCGATTCGCCCCGGGGTCAGAACGAACGCCCAGTTAGAGCATCAGAGCAACCGTTCGCATCTGACTCATGCAGCAGCAAGCAGAAACGATCAGCAGAAACGTCAACGACAGCGATCGTCGACGCGCTACCGAACGCGGAGCCGACCAACGACTCATCCCTGTGAAGCGATCGGGCCGCGGAGCCCCTTGTTCGGTCGAGTCATGGTTTGGAACCGCTCACCCGTTCGCGAGGCTTGGGGAACGCAGCGAGCTTCTGGTTCAGCCAGTCCGCGCCAGCGAAGGGCTTGTAGCTCGTGTCCTCACCCTTCTTGAAGATCCCGAGCGAGACCGTCTCGCCCCCGATGAGCAGCGCCAGGAGCGTCGTGTCTTTGTCCAGGTAGACGCGGCCGCTGAAGTCGTAGACGAGGCTCTCGACCGAGCGGAGCATGACATCAGTCACCTCCCCATCCTTCCGCACCTCCGCCACGATCCTCAGATCATCGAGACTTGTGAGCTTGGCCACGATGTCGGGAAGCTGGTCCTTCTCCGCGAGTCCCTCGATGACGGGCTCCGCGTCCTTCGCGACGATCGTCAGGTCGGTGGAGAAGCTCGTGGGCGGCATGCCCGAAGCGCTGAGCTTATCGCTCGAGAGGCGCATCCACCAGTCCTCGACGTACTCATCGCCCAACCGGAAGACGACGTCATTGAGGGCGAGGTCGAGGTCGCTCGCGACAAGGGAGCGCGCGCGCGGATCGACGCGCAGGGACGTGTCCAAACTGCCACTCCCACCAAGCAGGATATCAGCGAAGACAAGGCGGGCCTTCTCCAGCTTGGCCGTCAGCGGGCCGCGCAACACACCGTGCGCGTCCATGTCCAACGTGAGCGAGGCGCGGGCGCTGCCCTCTGTCTTGCTCAGGTCCGAACCCTTACCCGCGAGGCCGCCCACGTCATCCAGGTCCTTTGTCACTATCTTCGGGAAGTGAAAGCGCCCCCCCTGAAGCCCCGTCTCGTCGCTGATCTTGGCGGAATCGAGGGTGATGCGTTGGTCGTGGTCGTGGATCTGAATCGTGAACGGCGGCGCACCCGCCTTCGCGAGGGACAGGTAGCTCATGCGTCCCTTCGAGGTGAGCGTGGGGAGGCCTTTGCCAGCGCTCCCTTGCCCGTCCGGGCCTCCCTCCCCTGCCTGCGGCGAGCTCACGTCCCCCGGAGCGCCTGCCTTGCCGGCGGCGCCTCCTCGCGGTCCTTGGGCTGCGTCGGATGTTTTGCGAGCCGCTTCCGTGGCTTCCCCGACGTGGAACGCCAGCGTCCAGTCGCTCTCCACGGCAACCCCGTGCGCCTGGAGCCCCACCTTGTCGGTGGAGTAGCTCATCGCGCTCCCTTGGGCGATCAGGCCATCGTTCATCGCGACCTTTAGCTGAAAGGGGCCGGCGCCGCCAGATACCTTCGGGCCATTCAGATAGGCCCCGACGTGCTCGAGGGTCTTCACGTCACCCTCCAGCTGGATGTCTGCCTCGATCAACTCGAAGAGGCCCTTGGTTCCGTGCTCTTTCGGGTTCGACTCTGGGATCTCCGCCTGCACGCGGCCCCCAAAGCCCGTCGCGATGACCTGCTTGTCTCCGAAGCGAAGCTCCCCCGGCCCGAGCTCTTGCACCGAGGTCTCCACGTGAAGGACGTCTGGCCCGCGAGTGAACCCGCCGAGGAGCTTGCCATCGCCGAGGTAGTGGTACTCCAGAAACCAGAGTTCGCTCACTGTGGCGTCGATACCGGAGATTGCCACCGTCCATTCACCCCCTCGCTCCTCTGTCTTCTCGGCGTCCTCCCGCACGATTGTCACCTCCCCCGGCAGCCCCTCGAGGGGAGGAAAGGCAGCGACACGGGGCGCGTCCTTGTCTTCCTTCGCGACCTGTACGCGCATCCTGAAGCGAACATCCTGCGCCGACAGGCTGGAGACCGAGAAGCGCCGGTCGAAGAGCGATAGCAGATTCACGCCCACGACGACCTCATCCACCGAGAGGGTGAACTGCGTCCCGCCATTCAAATAGACCTCGAGAGTCTTCAGGTGCAGCCGCCCGGGCCACAGCGTCCAGGCTGGGTTCTCGATCTCGACGCGCAAGTCCTCGCTGCGCAGTAGCTTCTCGACGAGACCCGTCCAGAGAGCGAGCGTGCCGAGCACCGGGTATGCGGCGAGCACGACAACCACCGCGACGATCCAGCGCACGCGCCGACGCCGCTGGGGAGGAGACGAGCCCTCCTCCTTGCCACCTCGGCGGTTGTTTCGACGAGCGCGCCCGGTCGCCAGCCGATTCCGGATCCATTGCAGCGTCGTGGCAGTAGCGCTCTTGGCACGGGTCGGCATAGAACGTGCTCGGCGTGCAGGAAGCGGGCCACACCCGCTTCAGCTGAGAATCCTGAAGGGGCAATTGGGCGGTGCTTCGCTTCCTTGTCCGCCCGCCACCGTGGAATTCAGAAGACGGCGCGCGAGGGATCCTGACCACCCACCCGGAGGTACCATCCCGCCACGGCGTGGCAGCCTGACAGCCAAGATCACGGCCTTCGAGCTTCGTGCCCAGCTCTCGCCCCGTCAGGGGCTGGGCACGAAGCGTCCGAGAATTGCGCTCGTTCGTTCAGGGTGAGGCTGGAGCCGGCGCTTTGCTGTGGTTCAGCATCCAGCTGATGCCAAGCTCGTCTTCGACGACGCCGAAGATGGCACCCCACGGGGCGTCGAACACAGGCAGGATGGGCTTACCCGTGGCGACGAGGGCGTCGAACACGCGCCGGAGCTCGGCTTCACTGTCGAAGTCGAGCGCCACGCTGACAGCGCCGCGGCCAGCAGGCAACGAAGCTTCCTCGGGCCCGTCGCTCAGCATCACGAGTGCGTTGCCGATGCGGAGGGCCGCGTGCATCACGAGCTCACGTCGGGCCGCGGGGCAGCTCTTGTCGACATCACCGAAACGCTGCAGAGCCTCCGTGCGGGCTCCGAGCGCTTGGCTGTACAGGGCTATCGCACGCTCCGCATGGCCGCTGAGGATGAGATAGTCCCTTACCGGGCAGATTGATGGCGGGGTTGGCAAGACTTGGATGGCTGTTGCCGACTGGTGCAGGCAATCAGCTTTCAGTTCTCAGCCGTCAGCATCTGCGGGAGCACCATTGTGCGGATG
>JAEWRL010000209.1 GCA_023398955.1 Pseudomonadota bacterium | reverse complement strand
GTGATCCGCTTGTACGCCGCCGGCTCGCTCATCCCGAGGCGCTGGGTCGCATAGCTGAACAGCGACGAGCAGGCCTGCTCGAGATAGAGCTGTCGCGCATCGACCTCGGCCAGGTGCGCGACGATTTCGGCCGTCACTTGCCTGTCGCAGCGCACGAGCTCCTGAACGCGAGCGAGCAAAGCGTGATCTGATAGATGGTGCGGAGCCTGACTTCATACCCGCAGGCGCGGGCGCAGGCGCGGTGCCGCGACGGCTCTGTTCGCCGAGCGTCTGCGCCAGGGCCGCGCTTTGACTCTCGAGCGTGCCCGTTCCTCTGGGGCGCCCTAACTCGGTCCCAGGTTGTGCACTATCCACAGCCGCGTGACCGGGTGGCGGGCTGTTGGCGCGCGCCAAGCCTGGGTCATTTCTCCCGAGCGCTGAAGGTCTTGCTCGGCATGCCTGGACTCAGGGCAGGTAGGGGTCTGGGTTGGATGCGGCGGAGGGCTCTGCATCGAGCCATGTACGAATCCTCCAGGAATCGACCTCGGACCTTCTGATGTTGGGGCAGGTTCCCTGCTGTTCAATGTGCCAGCCATGTCGAGCACGGAGTTTTCTTTCGACGCACGTTACTTCTCGGTGCCCCTGTGAGGTCGTGACCCGCTGAGCAGCGGCGCCTTGCCCGCGGCTTGCGCTCGCAACCCCGCTTGGAGGGCAGTGAGGTCATCAGCATCTCGCTCTCCTATCGGGCAGGAAGAGCCCCATGTTCGCAGCGGCATGCGCGAGAGCTGCTGACTCGCTTACAGAGGATTGGGGTTCCACAAAGTCGCGCGAGAAGCAGCTGCAATGGGGCTGGCAGGTTCGAGAACGGCGGCTAGACTTCGACGTGAAGGAGATTGCCTCATGACGCGTTCTCGGTTTGCGTGCGCGGCGGTCGTTGCGCTGCTCTTGGCTACTCCCGGTTGTTTCGGCGAACTTGAGCAATGTGGTGGGACGACCCTCGGGCAGCGTCTCCAGATCAAAGTGCTTGGTCCGCATGTCGGAGGGGACGGTAAACGCGAGTACTGCTATCGAGATTGGGGATTCGTCGAAGGGAACACCTTGGAAGGGACGGTCGTCGACTACCAGGGAGATGTAGACTGCAAGGCGGGCATTCTCGAGACACAAGGGGTGGAGGACTGGCAGTGGGAGATCGATCCCAGCGGTCGGGTGTTTGGGGGAACGTCGCTGGAATCCTGGTATTCGATCTCCAAGGGTGAGTGCGAAGCCCGACTGCACATGAATCTCACAGGTCCAAATTCTGCAACATACACGCTCGGTAGCAGCGAGCCTTGTGTATTACAAATCATGTTCGTGGTCGAAACGGAAGAGGCTTGCCCCTCAGCATGTTCCACGGAACTCGACGTCGAAGTGGATGGTACGTGAGGGGGCCAGATGCCCGCGCTGGCGCTTTACCGCTCTCGCGCGGCGTTGACTTGCTCGGAATGCAGGAGTGGCAGTCCGCGCACGCACCGAAGGCGGATCGGCAGTTCGTTGGACAATGCCAGAGGCGGTTTTGCACCTCTCGCCTGTGCGCCCAGGTGCCGGAGTACCGCGGGTCGGCTTCGACTCGCCTGCGGCCGGAGCAAAGGCCCGGCCATCCAAGCGACGGAGAGCTCCGGGAAGCCGATATGGAGGTCAACGGCAAACACTTCTCGTGGTCCAGGGAAGGACGTGAGCGAGACGTCTTGAGTTTGCGGGCGTTGTTCGTTCATGAGCTCGGTCACGTGCTTGGGCTGGCTTGGCTACTTGTCGGCGCCACGCTGGTCGGCATGCTGGTGACGCTGTGCCTCGGCCACGGTCGGGTGGCCCCGGGAGGTTGCCCTCCTGGCGCTCCCCAGTACCGGACGTGCGGATTTCCCGCATCCGGTTCCTCGGAGCAGAGGTTGGCTACGTGAAGTGACGGTGCACGATGCGCGGCTTCGGGAGCGGAGAGCGCTCCAGGAGCTCGGCAACCCATCGGTGACTGACGTGGTCAGGCGCCCGCTCGAGCGGCAGCTCGTGCAGGCGTTTCACTTGCGCGGCTGGCGTATCGATTTGGCGCTCCCCAGGCCAGCCGCCGCTCGAGAATCGTAGGCCAGGGTGCGAGATCCATGAGATGCGGAGAGCTTCCGGATGACGTCTATGGTGACCGCGCCTGGAACGCAGCACGACAGGCTCGCGAGTCCATGGCAGGCTCGAGTCATGGCCGAGTACCGTGGACAATGCCTGTGTGGAGCCGTCCGCTATGTCATCGAAGCGGATGCGCCGCAGGCGATGTATCTTTGCCACTGCAGCCGCTGCCGTCGAGAGACCGGAACCTTGTACGGCGCAACGGTGTTCTTTGGAGGAGGTGCCTTGCGATTCGACTCCGGTGAGCAGGACCTCACCGCCTATTCGCTGCCGGGTACCCGAAAGACGCGGCAGTTCTGCAAGATCTGTGGCAGTCCGATGCCACGAATCGAGCCACGCGGAACCGTTGCGTTGCCAGCAGGGTCGCTCGACGACAGCAGTCTGGTAGCCCCAACGGCTCACATCCACTGCGACAGTGAAGCCGTCTGGGCAGATGCCGCCGCTTTGGCACCACGTCTCGGGGGATTACCCGGGTAGCAATCTGTCCTCAAATACGGACCGCTCCAGCCCGGAATAGTTCTCCCTGTGCATCGCGTAAGCTTCCGCAGAATCTCGCTGCCCTCCCGACAGGCGCTCGTACTCCCCCACCGACATCACCACCGCTATCCGCTTGCCACGACGCGTCAGTTCGATCTGGGGCTGCGCTCGCCGCTCCGGGCTTCGTTCCGCGCGACTCGCCGCTGGCCTCTTCCGGGCTGATCGTGCTACATGTCAGCGACGAACCGCTCACCCCACCGGCGCGGCAAGCTACTCCGCGAATGACCCCGAAGGCGGGTTACCCGCTGTCGGTGGCCCCGGAAATGGCGCCGCGAGCGGATCACCCGCTCTGCAGGAAGCACGAATCACGTCGCGGGAGCGGGTCACCCGCTCCCGGAAGGGGGCGATGTGCAATTGGCACCGGGTCACCCGCGCAAAACTGCACGCGGTCGAGGATTTATGTGCAGATTACCACCATTGAATTCAGTGATGGTGGAATGTGGAGCGGGTCACCCGTGCTAAATTGCACGCGTCCGCTCCCAAAGAGCGGGTCACCCGCTCCTGGAAGGGGCGATGTGCAATTGGCACCGGGTCACCCGCGCAAAACTGCACGCGTCCGGGGATCTGTGTGCAGATTACCATTATTGATTACAGTAGGGGCGTAATCTGTGGCGATTCACTCGTGGTAGATTGCACATACCCGCTCCAAGACAGCGGGCCACGCCCACGCCACAAGGGTTGCCGCTGCGGAAGACGCGTTGTTGCAGCCGTTCGGCGTGTAGTTGGTTGGCCTGACAGGCTGCGCATGCGCTCGTCGCGGAGCGCTGCCAGGCGGCGCGTGCGTCCAGTGGGGAAGGAAAGAGGGTCGCCTTCCCGGTGCTCCGGGCGGGTTACCTGCGAGCGCGTATCTCTGGCGTCGGAGGGGAGGGTATTGGATGGAGAGACACCCGCGAAGGCGAGAGGTGATTGTCGCCATCCGCGTCGCACGCCCAGCGCCGCTTTGGGCTTTGGAGTGTCGGAATCCGAGATGCTCAGAACGCTATCACAGTCATTGATGGTTCACGCCCCGTCGAGCCCTCGTAGCCATTACGATTCTTTGTTAGCCGGACGGTGCGCTCCGGGTCGGCGAGTCGGCGAGCTCTCCAACGAAGAGAGTTTGCGAGCGGCGTCGAACGTCGAGCATTCTATTGTGAATAGATGTGGGTAAGGATATAATGTGGCATATGAGTAACAAGCAAGAATCGGTCATGGTAGGTGTCGCTGCAATGCTCGTGTTGTTTACAAGCCTCCTTGATCCTCGCGTTTCCGCTGGATTGGCAGTTGTCTTGCTTGTTGCTTTTTCTTTGTATAGGTTCTACTCGAGCTAGAGAGCGTTGGAGCTGTAGGGGTGTGTTGCTTACCTGTTTGTCGGCTCAGGGTACTCGAGGTCGAAGTGCAAGAGCGGAAGGGCACCGACCGGGGAGGAGCTTGTCCTCATGAAGACCCTGCTCGCTGCCAGCACTGACGGCGAACTGGAGTGTCTCAGCCCGTGAACGGATAGAGCCCGGCCCCCGACGCCGCTTCCCGCCCGTTAGCAACGCCGCCCGTCAGCGACCCAGACCAACAAACGAGCCCGCCCGCAACTTAGCGCTGGATTCACGCCTTGAGTCGATGCGATCATCGCCCCATGAAGGGATTTCTCATTTTCGCTTGGGCGCTGGCAGTGACGAGCTTGGCGGGCTGCGGCTCCAATTCCTCAGATCACCAGGCCGCAGTGCGCCGATGGCGCTGAAGGACGGCACCCCGGCCTTTAGCGCCGACGACCTCGCGCGCCTCGTGCTCCGCGCCGCCATCACCGTGCTGCACGACGTCGACCGCATCGGCGGCGAGGAGCTGCGTTTCGCCCGCAAGGCGCTCAGCTTGCGCCAGGTGGATCTCGCCGACCTCCTCGACGTCCGCGGCGAGACCGTGAGCCGCTGGGAGACCGGCGCAGAGGACTTCCCCCGTCAGGCTCAGCTCGCCGTTCTCGCGCTCCTGACGGAGATGCTCCAGCACGGTGAGCTCCGGCGCCCCATCGTCAGCGCGTCGGACGGAGCGAAGGTGCTGAAGGCCGCGGTGTAGCCCGACGGAGCGCTGCCCTCCCCGCCAACGGGGGAGGACCATGCCGCAATCGATTGGGCCGTCCGCCGCCAGCCTGTGGACATCCCCTGCGGTCCCAGCACGGGTGCCTGGTGCAGATGTGCGGATCGTTTCAAGCGGGGTCGCGCGCTGCGACCGGCTGCCGCACAGTTCCTTGACTGGATGCTTGACAGCCGGGGGGGGCGGGGGGCTACCAAGTTATGCGCCGTTGCCTGCCTTCTGGTAGCGGTACTCGCGTTTCGGACAATGTCACGGCCCATTCTTGCTTCCCCACGGGATCGCAAAAGGGAGGGGCAGCAAGGCCGGCACTTCTGCGAGTTCTCGAGGAAGGAGAGGAGTGAACGAATGCAGAAGCCAATTACATGGAGTGGGGCGTCGGGCGCCATTGCGCGGTATTCGCTTCTTGGGCGACGGCTGTTTCTGAGAGGGACAGCCATCGGCATTGTTCTTGCTGCCGTTGGCTGCAGCGGAGCGGACCGGGATGAAGCCCCGCTCGCTTCGACGAAGCAGGCAGTCCTGGTCAATAGCCCTCTCTGCGACGAGCAAGGGCGCTGTTCGTTCTACATGCCCCTTCCGGACGGGGTGCCTCTACGGAGCATCGGCATCGCTGCCAACTCCGAGGCGCGAGTCAACGATCGCGCGACGCTGTACGCTGGTGCCGGCAGCTCTCCCAGCAACCCGTCCCCCATGCCCGTGGTGAGCAATATACAATCCACGGGTGGTTATGTTCGGATTGGAGCGGACGCTAAGGTAGGGCACGTGATCGGGTCGGGCGAGGTGGTTGTCGAGGATCGCGGGAGCGTCAATGGTAACGTGTACGCAGGGAACCCGACCCTTCGTAGTGCGGCGCGAATCAGCGGCAAAGTCGCCCCCTTCTCGGAGGTCGCCTACACTTCGAGGAAGCTGCTCGAGGTCGTGTGGCCCACGGCGACCCAAGGGAGCGTCATCCGCGACCCAGGTCACGACCCTTCCGGATCGCTGTCCCCGAACGCCGAGTGTCCAGAGCTGAAGATTGGCTCCGGGATGACGTACACGATGACTCAGCCCGGTGATTACTTCATCGAGCGCCTGGTCGTCGAGAGCGGGGGAAAGCTCGAAATCGACGTGAGTGCAGGAATCACACGGATCTTCGTCGAGAACGAGATCATCCTCAACGGCGAGGTGGAGGAGGTCACGCCTCCAGACACCGAAACGAGCGTGCTCCTGGCTAGTCTTGCAAGTCAAGGCATCTTCCTGAACAACAACTTCGACGGGGTGGTGCTGGCGCCGCGCGCCAAGATAACCGCCAGGGGTTGGCTCGACGACGAGGGATGGCGCCAGTATAGGGGCGCGTTCTTCGGCAAGGAAGTCGAGATGCACCAGGGGGGAGTGCTTGCCGTATTCAACAACGCTCAACTTTGGGAACCCCCCGTCGACTTCCCGACGGTTCCGGCGGGCGATACAGCACGCTTCGTGCCAAAAGTCGGATTCCTCGACGGCACGAACTGCAACCACTGGCCGATCGACAAGACACCGTCGGAGTATCTGCCACCCCTGATCGGCAGCACCGATGACCCCGAGAAGACGAGCGACGTGGCCTGGCTGCTGGACGAGCTCGAGCGAACCGGAGTGAGCACGCTGACCACCATTGGCGCCCCGCGGAAGCTCGAGTTCGGCTATCACGACGTGCTCACTCCAGGGAGCAGCAGGGGCGTGGGCGAGCGGCGCTGGGTCGTCGTGGATTCTGACGCGCACAAGGGCTACGACGTGAGCTATGCCGGGCTCTGCACTCAAGCCGACCTCGTCGGGGATGGCGATGACTGCACGACCCAATCCTGGGAGGTCGCGGTAGGCGATGAGACCCGCGCGATGGAGGTGCTGACCCGCGCCGAGCCGCGAAACCGCGGGGACGACGGCAAGGAAGTCAGCCTGGCTGTGCTGCTGACGGCACCTGAGGTCGAGGTGGGCAGAGTGTCATCCGCGACCGGTCTGCAGGATCGAGTGGAATTGGACGTGAGCCTGGTCGTGGCCACCGAGTACCTGGCCGGGACGGGAAGCTCCCGTCTGGCGGTCAAGCCGTACATGCAACCCAGTGACGCCGACACTTGGATTGTGGACCTGGCTGAGCCGAGCAGACCTGGTGTGCTGGCCGTCTTCGCGAGGGAGGTCTTCGGCTTCGAGTCCATTGCGGCGTACGCGGGGGTTCGCTTCGGACGCGTTGCCTTCCTGGACAATCAGACGATGCCAACCTTCTGGGACTATCCGGTCTACTACGGGAGCGATCAGACCTGGTATCGCGAGCTGCAGCTACCCAAGGACCAGGCGTTTGCGGACATGAGCGTCGACATGCTCAATACGTCAGGGCCACCGCCGATGACTCAACGGATGCCCGACTGGTGGTGCGACGCCTGGTATGGTGCTGCTTCTGCGGGCTATCCCTTCTTCTATTGGGACCATCTCTGTTGGGCCGGGGGTCAGAGGAACTACTGTGGACACCTATTCTGCAACGGCAGCCTCACCTTGAGCGGCACCACGTTCATGCAGATCTCTCAGGACCTCTGGTGGCCCGAGATCACGGCCCAGGCAAACCCGAACGTGTTGATCCGTCGAGACTTCGAGCCAGGTGGTGCGGTGCTCGTGTCCGTCGGTTCCGTGCCGGCTGCGCTCGAGACTCTGGCGCCGCCTGCCCCGCCACTAGCCTTGGATGAGGGCTCCTTGTCCCAGCCCGAGCACCGCATACCCCACGCCAACCTCGGCTACACGATTCTCCAGCCGCACTACGATGATTCGCGATTCTGGCCCCGGGTTCCCGCGGCGTACCCAGAACCCGGCAAGTGGCGCTGCGACGACCCGATCTATCGCTTCTCGAGAGGCGGCACCCTGACACAGCTCGACCTCCCGAACTGCAATGCCATCTCGGGAGCCGTCGTGAACATCGACGGGTTCCCCACCGAGCATCTCACCGGAAGTGAAATCGTCTTTGCGTCGCGAGAGCTCACCGCATTCCTGAACAGCGTCATCGTCCAGGGATGGTCGGACGTTCCTACCAGCGGCCCATCACCCGTGGTGAGGCGCAGCTCCTCTGCGCTGGCGGCCGTCAATGGGGCGCAGATCGTGACCGAAGGTGCGTTCTTCGATCTCCTTCTGGACAGGGCAGAGCAGGTCGCTCTAGAGAATCGCGGCACGCCCGGAGAGTACTACGTCTCGCTCGCGCAGCTCGCGGATCTGGCGGCTCCCGACGGTGAGGACGTCTACGTGCCAGCCGCGGTGAACGACCGGGCGCACATGATGGCTTCCCTCGCGGCGGGTGCCGACGTGTCGACCCGTCTGAATGTTCTTGGGGTGCCCTATGGCAATGTCGGCGCCCCCTGGTTCCCGATCCTCGCCAACCCCGAGACCTCCGCGGAGGCCCATATCAGCAAGATCGTGGAACGCTGGGCGGCGGTGCATGAGCTGGTGAAGAAGCTCCATCTGGCAGCGGACGACGTGATGGAGTACGAACGACTTGAAGCGCTCGCTGTCGCAGCGGACGAACTCTCGCTCAACCTGGTGAGCTACTCCCAAAGCCTGGAGGGGGCTGCAAAGCGCGACTTGATCGGCAAGGAGGCGGCCAAGGGACAACTCCTAGACGTGGTGGACAACATCGATACCGCTCGGGCAGATTTCGAAAACGCGCTGCGAGCCGTGTTCGAGCTGCCCGAGTGTAACGTCGGAGGAGCGCCTGACTGCGATTTCGAGGCCGTCGAGTCCGAGATGCTTGCGATGGCGGAGAGCGTCTACGAGGAGTGCGCTTCCAAGAACAAGGCCGATGTCTTTCCGGACATGATCGACAAAATCGCGAAACTGGCGCCGGTGGCGGGGACAATCGTTGATGGGATCGATGGCGTCTCAGGCGCCCTGCACGATGCATCGGACGGCGGTGGCGTGATTCGCAGCTTGGGAGGCAATCTCAGCAATGCGAGCTATGCGGAGCTCGCGTCCGATTTCGACGATACCACCGCGTTGGTAGCCACGGCAGGCAACATCCTGGTGGGCGTGGACAAGGCGAAGAGCAGCATGGAAGAGATTGTCGGGCACCTGCAGAGAGTGGAGAACGAATGCAAGGAGCCCGGAGAAGAGAGCGCGGCCATCGCGATGTTGGTGGGTGTAGCGCAGAGCCGAGCTCTCCTCGATACCTGGGCGCTGCAGGCCCAGACGATCTTCGCCGTGATGAGCAGCATCCAATCGACCCTCGAGTACCAGCTGGCAAACATGGCAACGAACGCCAAGCTGAGCACGGACGTCACCGGGGTGCGAAGCCGGATCGCTGCCCTCATGGACGAGCTCGAGACGGATATGAATAGCCGGGCGGCGTTCGTCGTCGCTAGCTGCGAGGCGGTGCTGCACTCTGCACGAGTGCAGCAGGCCGAGCTGTACGGCTTGAGTCAGCTCCTGCAAACGTCTGCTGGGCGCACGTGGGTGGAGCCGAACCTCGTGGTGCCGGCGCAGGATCTGCGAAAGGTCACGGGCGACCTCGAGGCCAGGGTGGACCAGGAGTTCCCCTTCTTCACCAACGTTTGGGATGCCTCCCCCTTCGGATCCACCGTCCTGCCCGACGGCACGGTCGTCGAGCCCTTCGTGGAGGTAGCGGCGAACCGATTCTCGAACCTGATCCATACCAATACCTGCCGCAACCTGAGGCTCGTGCCAGGGGCCGTCGAGCCATGGCCCGTGAGCGTTTCCGTCGTACGCAAGGTGCTTGCGGGTCATGAGCTGGAGGAGTTCAAGGGCGGCGGGACGACGGAGGTGACGCTGAATCTGCGAGATCTCATGCGTGCCGAGGGGGTGTCCGGGTACACCCCCACCATGCTGTATGATCTCTTCGAGGATGGCTACTCGGTGCCGATGTCGGCCCCTGTCATCGCTGCAATCCGCTACTACACCTGTTCAGGCGGCACCGCGGACGACCCTTGCTGCCAAGAGAGCGGGGCCTGCACCTACGGCGCGATACAAGGGACTTCGGCGCCCATGGTCGTGCTGCAGGGAGGCAGTTTGATGCCCAGTGCGGAGGGCTGTGAACCCGCGGAGCGCGCCGCGGCGACGCTGCCAGTGGGGGATCAGTTGATGCGCGTGAGCACCTGCCTGGTGCCCGTTGCAGCGCCGAACATGAAATCGGGCTTGGAGTCGATCGAACCTAGCGGCAACACGGAGGAGTTCATCTGGGTCGGCACCGACGACATGTGCGAGAAGGCATCGGAGACGCTCCTTCTACAAGGCGTGCGCGGCCTGCCGCTCTTGGGGAGCTGGCTGCTCACCCATTCGACCTCGAGCGCGCAAAGCCTGGCGGTGTTCGGTGAGGGAGCGGCACCCAGCGCGGAGTGGATGGCGGACAACGCGGGTATCAGCGGGTTGGAGCTGCAGTTCTTTATCATCGCCGAGCCGAGTGCTTCGCTGGGTGAGCCTAGCCCCTACACGTTGGAGCCGCTGATCCTCGACTGACGCGGCCTCGAATGGGAGCGCCGCGCAAACCAGCGACGAGGATTGCGCGGCGCTTCGTTCGACAAGGGATTGGCGTTGCCCCCAGTGCTTGGCTATTCTCGGTGGGTTATGAGACTGCTTGGTAAGCGCGTTTCGGGGCACACTTGGGTTGGGCTTTCGCTGGGCATGGCCCTGGCGGGCGGCGTCTGCGCGGGCTGCGGAGGCCAGCCCAGCAAGGGCGGCGAGAGCTGTGGCGGCGAAGGCGAAGACTGCTGCAGGCCGCTCGAATGTGACGAGGGGCTCGAGTGCTACGCCGGGACGTGCTTCGAGCACGAAGAACGCTCCTTTGGGGAGACTTGCAGCAGCGATGCGGACTGCGAGAGCTGGCTGTGCGTGGAGACGGGGGAGGAGTCCGTCTGCTCGCGGCCCTGCGGCGAGGAGGCGGGGCCGTGCCTCTGGGGCTGGAGCTGCGAGAGCCGAGCGGCAGCGTGGAACCCGAGCTCGGAGTTGGCGGTGTGCGCCTGCGAGGCTTCGGAGGAGGTGTGTGACGGCCGCGACAACGACTGCAACGGGGTGGTCGACGACGCCGGGCAGGTCGACCCGCTGTGCGACGAGGCGCTCAGCGGCGCCGTATGCACGGAGGAGGCCCGCTGTGGCTGCCCTGGCGGTCGGGAGGAGTGCGAGGAGCGCTGCGTGGACTACGAGACGGACCGAGAGCACTGTGGCGGCTGTGGGCAGGGCTGTGGCGAGGGGCTCGTGTGCGCGGGGGCGGTGTGCGTGCCGCCCAGCTGCGAGGGGGACCTGCGCTGCCGTGAGGAGAGCTGCTGTGCCTCGCTGGAGGTTCCTGGCGGGATCTTCCCTATGGGGCGGAGTGAGGACGGCACGGATGCCGCTGATGTCTCGAGCGCCCTGGGCCGCGAACTCCCGGAGCACGACGTGACGGTGAGTGCCTTTCGGCTGGACAAGTACGAGGTGACGGTGGGTCGGATGCGGGCCTTCGTGGAGGCGTACGATAGCTGGCGGCAAGCGGGGCACCCCGAGGCCGGCGAGGGGCAGCACCCGCTCGTCGAGGGCAGCGGGTGGCAAACGAGCTGGCCCTTGCCCGAGGACGAAGAGGCCCTCCGAGCTTCCTTCGCGTGCATCATCGCCGACGAGGAGGACGCCCTGTGGAGCGATGAGCCTGCGGAGCGGGAGGACTATCCGATGAACTGCATGGATTGGTACGTGGCCTCCGCGTTCTGCATTTGGGACGGGGGGCGGCTGCCGACGGAGGCGGAATGGGAGTTCGCAGCCGCGGGTGGTGATCAGAATCGGCTCTACCCATGGGGCTGGGATTTCCCAGGAGGCGCGGTCACCCATGGCTGCAGCTCGGACGAATCCCTGAGAGAATGCATGGAGCCGGTGGGATCTGCGCCCTCGGGCGATGGGCGCTATGGGCAGGCCGATCTCGCGGGGAGCGTGGCCGAGTGGCTCTTCGACGTCTACGACGCGGATTGGTACTCGACGGACGGACAGAGCTGCGTCGACTGCGCGTGCATGGCTCCTGAAGATGGTGACCGCGTCTATCGTGGGGCGAGTGTTCTGGGCATTGACTTGCGAGCGACGTATCGATCCGGCTTTGCGCCTGAAGCGGACGACCAAGCCTTCGGCTTCCGCTGTGCTCGGTAGGTCACCTGCCGCGCATCGCTGAGCGGCCACAGTCCCGCACGCCGGCAGCCATCGGTGACCCACCTCGCCGGAGAGTGGCGCATCCGCGTCGTCGACAGCCCCTTCTCCGGGTTCCTGGGCGAGCCAACGGAACGGTATCTCCCCAAGCCGGCGGCCCGCTAGCCTGAGTCGGCAGATCCCCTGACTGTGCGAACCCCCCTTTCCACCCGCCGAACTCCTGGCCAACCGCCGTTGACCTTCGTCGACATTCTCCCTCCAGATCAGGTCCTCGCCATCCGCGGTGCTGTCCAGCGGGATGCGCATGGTGTAGGTGGGGTCATGCTCCATAGAATCGGGATGGTGCTCTCGGCCACTCTCGTGGCGACCGGGTGCTCCCACGTTGTTGAGCCAGCAGCCCCGAGTCCGCCCGCCACCTCTGCCGAGCTTGCAGCTGACGGGAACTCTCCTCCCCCAGTCTCATCAAACGAGATGGAGAGGGGTAACACCCAGGTTGACCGCTCGACGATGGTGCTGGCCGGAACCGAGGTGAGCGTTCACTTGCCACAGAGCGCCAGGGCTCCTATGCCGGGCGTCGTGCTGCTCCATTCGGCGTTGGGGGCGAGACCCGCCATTCTTGGGTACGCGGACGACCTTGCGGAGGAAGGCTATGCGGTGTTGGCTCTCGACTTCTTTGATGGTGAGGTGCCCCATACGCAAGAACAGGCGACCAAGCTGCGAGACGAGGCGAACGAGCGAGCTTCCGAGCTCGGGAGCTTGGTCGAGAGGGCCTATCAGACGCTTTCCACCGATGAGCGGATCAGAGCAACCCGGAGGTATCTCGTCGGTTGGTCTTTCGGGGCGGCATGGGCAACCTACGCGGCATCGCAGCTGCAGAATCTGTCTGGCACGGTGGCGTACTATGGTCAGAACTTCACCGAGGTGCCATCAATGTACGAGCAAGTCGAGTGCCCACTGTTGCTGATCGGCGGACTCGAAGATGAAAGGCCGTCGCCAGACAAGTTGCGGGAAGTGGCGCAGGGGCTGAGGGACCATGGAAAGTCGGTGGACCTATTGCTTGTTAGGGGTGGACATGGTTTTGCGGAACCCACTGTGCCGGCCTACGACAAGGCGTCCGCAGACGAAGCATGGGCAGCGACTCTGGCATTCCTGAAGCGTTAGGGTCACCGAGGAGTGCGAAACAGGAGCGACCTGCTTCGCCACGTGGGCCCCACTGTAGTCACGACCGTGGCTCCGTTCAGCCTTGCACTCACCAAGAGGCTCGGGTCCGCGGAGAACCGAGGATCCCCAACTACCAGGAATTCCGACGGCTCCCGCGCATTCGGAAGCCGTTCGGACGTTCCGACGAGATTGCAGAGCGATCTCCTAGATCTCCCGTGCGAGAGACATCTGTCTGACAGCCTTGGATGTGGTGCTGCGGCTGACCCCGCTCGTGGATATATGCTGGTTAGGTGGGGCGCTCGAGCCCCCGCAACGAGCGGGAGCATCTTCCTGCCAGCGAAGGACGCAAACTCGCCGCGCGGCGAGTCCATCGCCAGACGCCGAAAGCAGCGGCGAGGCGCGGCGCGTCGACGCGGGAACGGGGCATAGCGGCCCGGCTGCTTGCAGCAGCGGGCATGGTGAGCGACTGCGCAGAGCCGGAACGATCCAACCCACGCAGTTGACGCGGGTTCCCGAGAATTGGAGACTCGCCCTCCAATGAGAGACTACAGGCCCCCAGCACCCCATGACCGCCTCGAACACGTGCTGCCGAACGTGTACTTCATGCGTGGCTCGATCCGCATGGGGCCTGGTGTCCGCATCAACCGCTGTATGACGGTCCTCGTCCGCGATGGCGAACTGACGCTCGTCAACCCCGTACGCCTGAGCGACGAGGGCGAGGCCGAGCTGCGGCGGCTCGGCACGGTGAGGCACGTCGTGCGACTGGGGCATCACCACGAGGTGGACGATTGGTACTACGTGGAAGTGCTCGGCGCGACGTACTGGACCCTGGCGAGCGAGCGGGATGGGCCGAAGACGCGGCGCGAGACGCTATCGGACCACAACGCGCCGCTGTCGGGATTGCGCGTGTTCGAGTTCGAGCACACGAAGACCCCGGAGGCCGCCTTGCTCGTCGAAGAGCCAGGGCTGCTCATCACCTGCGACTCCGTGCAGCACTACGCGGGCTTCCGCAGGATCTCGCTGCTCGCCCGCCTAATGATGCCGTTTCTCGGCTTCAGGCGCGGCACCCAGGTGGGGCCACAATGGGCGAAGGCGGAGACCCGGAAGGACGGACCGTCCCTGCAGGGCGACTTCCGTCGCTTGCTCGAGCTTCCCTTTGACAGCGTCGTAGGGGCCCACGGTGATCCCCGGCTCGGGGGCGCGAAAGCGGCCCTGAAGGAGTTCGTCGACTGGAAGTTTTGTCGCGCTTCCTGAGTTGTCGCGCGCGGTACCCGAGGAATCCCCTGTGTCATTCCGTGCCACCTGCGACAGCGAGTGCGAGTGCGAGGTAAGCGAGTACCCCTTGGCTCGGCGAACAGGGGATTCTTCGGTAGATGCCTGGAAGAACACTACCGCTCACTGGCCTCTGCCTGCGTCAGTGACAGTTGGCATGTCTTGTGCCCCGCTTCCCTCGATGCCGTTCATGCTTTCCTGTTCCAAGACGACGACGGGTCCCGTGTGGAGACAGTTGGAGTGCTGGCGCCGCTCCAGGGCGATGCTTGTTGCGGTTTCGAGCCTTGTCGTTTGTCTCGTCGGCTGTGGAGGCACAGATGGAGACGGCACTTCGGCGGCCGATGACTCCATCGACTCCGGAGGCAGCGGAGTTGGGGGTGATGCCGGCACAGGTGCGACCGATGGAGGGGGACCAGCAGGCCACCTCGTGACCGGCGGCGCAGGTGGGGATGGCCGCGCAGGTGGGGATGGCCGCGCAGGTGGGGACGGCGGCGCAAGTGGGGACGGCGGTGCAGGTGGGGACGACGGCGCAGGTGGGGACGGCGGCGCGGGCGGTGTTGCCGCCGGCGGAACCGATCTGAGTGGAGGTGCTGCGGGCGAAAGTGGGGCGGGAGGGGAGGCGGTCTGTACCGAGTCGAATTGCCAGGCTGCCGTTTGTACCGGTGCACCTGTTCGCTGTGAACTCCGTAGCTTGGAGGGATGCGGGAGCGACGGCCTCTGCCAAGCTGTTTCGGGCAGTTTTTGCAGGCCGAGTTCCTTGGGAATCGACTGTGAGGATCGAATTCCGTGCGAAGCACCTTGTGTCATGGACGAGAGCGGCGCCTGCGGACATCGGACGGAATGCTTTCCCTTGCTCCCAGCCGATTGCTACGAACATCGTATCAGCGGATGTACTCCGGCAGAACAAATCTGCGTCGGTACGCTCCCGGCCACGTGTGCAGAACTGGACGAAGATGAATGCACAACCGTCATGGGTTGTTCTCTGCTCTCGCATTGAGCGTTTCAAGATAACACCGGTACCCGAGCCGCCACCGCGGGAGCCGGTGCGACGGCCGGCGAAGGTCGCGAAGATGCTGGCCCTGGCTCACCACATCCAGTGGGCGATCGACCGTGACGAGGTGCCGGACGCGGCCACCGTAGGGCGGAGGCTGGGTCTGACCCGGGCGAGGGTGAGCCAGCTGCTCGGACTCTTATCTAGCCCCGTCTGATCATCACATGATGGTCAGGAGAGGCAGCATTCTGATCACGAAGGGCGCCCAGGAGAACCGCTCGCGGCCGTCCATTGACCCGCTATTCCGCTCGGCGGCGGTTGCCTATACAAACGGGGTGATCGGCCTGCTGCTCACGGGCTACCTGGATGATGGCACCGCCGGCATGACTGCGATCAAGACCTGTGGGGGGACCTGCGTCGTTCAAGACCCTCAAGACGCAGCGTACCCCGACATGCCGAGGAACGTGCTCAACCACGTGAAGGTCGATTACTGCCTGCCGCTCGCAGACATGGGTGCTCTCCTATCCAAGCTCGTCCAAAGGAAGCTCGAAAGCCCAAGCCTGTGCCCAAGGACATCGCCATCGAGGCAAAGATCGCCGAGCGGGTGCTGAGCGACCTACGTGCAGTGGAGGCGCTCGGAGAACAGGTCCCGTTCAACTGCCCGGGTTGCGGAGGCGTTCTGTGGCAAGTGGGAGAGAAGAACTCGCTTCGATATCGCTGCCACACTGGGCACGCCTACACTTCCAAGGTCCTCCTTGCAGAGCAAACGGATAGGATCGAAGAGACGCTCTGGGTCGCGCTGCGAATGTTCGAGGAACGGAGGAACCTGCTGGTCACGATGGCCCAAAACAGCACGGCTCAGCGACGCTCGGCCATGGAACGGGCAAGACAGTCCGAGGTCCACATCGAACGCATCAGGACGATGCTGACCTCGGACGACGAAAAGGCAGCAGGCGATTCTGGTGCCGCTGTCTAGCGGCAACGAATGGTGACTGAGCAACCCGGCCTCGATCGCGAGCAGGTCGACCCACACCGTGGTGAGCGTCCGTTCGTCCGTTCCTCGCCGATGCACGCCACGACCTCTTGACGGAAGAGCCGTTCCTTCGACCGAAGCGATCATCGAGAGCCGTCTCCGAAACTGCCGGAACACCATCCTCCTGGTGAAGCCAGAGACCGTCGTCCACTGGCACAGCGAAGGCTTCCGGTTGTCTGCGAACGATTCCTCGGCAGCGTCCGACGCGAGTGTCTCCATCACATCATCATCCTGGGCGAAGACCACCTTCGCGCCGTGCTCGCGGAGTACGTCGCCAATTTGGATGGATCGCGTCCGCACCAAGGGCTCGCTCAGCGAGTTCCCGCTCCGTCCACGGCGAACTGCTCCAGCACTGGGGGACGGATTGTGGCGCTCCCTGTGCTTGGTGGGCTGCATCACGAGTACCGGAGGGCCGCTTGAGGTGCTCGGATGGCAATGGGAGCCAGCACAGGGCACGGTTCAGTCGTGTTCGTGTACCACGGCACCAATGGGGTCGCGCTCGCGGCTCCTTTCTCGGGATCTGTCATCGCGCCGGATGCCACCATCCATCTAGGCACGAATGGTGTTCCTGTCTGGGGAAGCGTCGCTGCTCGGCGTGTATGGATCGCGAACGATATGCACATGGTGCACCATCCTCTCGTGGTCCCCTGACGCTCGCTCCGTCTCCGATTGGATCTCCGCCGACGGCATGGTATTGAGCGGAGAATGAGCGGAAGTGGCTTGAGGATGCAATGGGAGGCCGTGCCGAGTGTCGTGCGCGGCCTCCTCATGGCATGCTGGGTTGCTGTTGCAGCATGCCGTCCGATGCCGAGACAGTCGGCCCCGCCAGCTCCTTCGCCAGCTCCCCCGCCCGCGAAGGCCCTGGCAGGGGCCTGCGGCGGGACCTACGTCGCAGCGGCAACGGGCTCGTTCTGGGTTCACCGCGGCCGTCACCTCTGCTGCGGACACAGCTCTCGACCGGCTGGTGAAGGCTGGTTGCCCCTGTCGGAAGAGCACTGTCGCCAAAGCGTCCCCTTCTACGGTGCCGCGAGCGCGGACTGCGTCGTGGATGCGCTCGACCGTTCGATATCCCTTCTTGAAAAGATTCCTTTCGCCCCCGGCAGTGCGGTTCTTGGCGAAGAGGCTCAAGATGTCTTGAAGGAAATCGCAGCAGCGCTTCAGAACGGCCCAGACCTATCACCGCTGGCGCTCGTCGCAGTCGTGAGCGAAGAGGAGACCGATTCCACTCTGGATCTCGCTCGGGCTCGAGCCGATGTGGTGCTGCGGGTGTTGTCAGAAGCCAAACTCCCCCCGTCTGCTGTACTCGTCCAAACCCGGGAAGAACACCGTGCCTGGCATCAAGCCAAGGGTCTGCCCCTGCGGTCGGACGAGTTCGAGTTCTCCGGCGTGCTCTTGCACCTCTATGAACCGCGTTCGTCTGCCCCCACGTGCGGGTTGTGTACGATCGACCTAGAGGTAACCTTGCCAAGCGGCTTCTGTCTCGAAGCGGGCCCGGTCGTCTTCCGGCTGTGTACGCCGGAATGGTGCAGGGAGACGTCACCGCTCGACCACCTCGTTAACCATGCGGTTGCCTATCTGAGCTTTCCTGGAACGTCTCATGCCATCCGAGTCCAGCGGAGCGGCTTGACTTGGAGTGTCCTAGTGAGGGGCCAACGGTCCGCCAAAGCGGGGACCTACCAGCTGCAGACCCTGCAACCAGGTCAACCGAGTGCGCGCGTGGCTTTGCCTTTCGACCCAGAACGCGACATCCCCTCGCGTGGCTGTCCAAGGTTGACCGGTCAAGCACGGTTCGACGACGGAACGTAGTATCGTCCTCGTTCCTCTGCGGTCGCGAGTGCGTTTGGCCGACTTGGCCTGGTGCAAACGGCAGGTACTACCCAGGCAGGACGCAACCCGAGGCCGGTGGACGGCACCACAGGGTCGTCGGTGG
The DNA here is from genome assembly GCA_023398955.1 of Pseudomonadota bacterium. Lineage (GTDB taxonomy): Bacteria > Myxococcota_A > Polyangia > Polyangiales > Polyangiaceae > JAEWRL01. The sequence goes on along the minus strand of JAEWRL010000209.1, from coordinate 2,214 downwards.
ACGAAGCGAGATGGCGCGCAGATGCTGGAGGGGGGCGCGTGACGTCCGGAGTCCCATTTCGCGCCGTGAACTAGCGAGCACTCCCATTCAGTAAAACAGATAGGGCAGCCAGCTTCGCAACGGCGACCCACCGTCGGCGAGCGCAGGGGTAGCATGCCCGGGCATGTTCTGGATCCACCACACGAGCCAGGCCCCCTGACAGTCGTCGGCCAGGGTTTGGTATGGGGCGAACGCCTCGATACCAAAGGGGCGGCGAAGGTCGGTGCCCCCTTCTTCCCCACGCCGGAAGCCCTGGCAGGTGGTCTCGACCGTCTGCGCGTTCCACTTGTCGTAGTGGGCGCGCGCGTTGGGCGCAAAGTGAACGTTACCGCACACCGGATCGTAGTTGGCGATCAGCGATCTCGAGGGCGTACCACTGCAGATTCCGCTCCAGGGCTCGAGATACCAGGCGGCCTCGCTCGGCGTCGGGTAGTCGAGATAGAAGCAGTCGGACGGTGGAGAGGCGGGGTTCGGGTCGGGACCGATTGGGAGCGCGTACCAAGACTCGAAAGGCAGCCCGTGCTCGTTGTCGAGATCGAAGCGCGCGAACTCGCGGAAGTAGGGTCGCACCGCCGGCAGGATCGGGCGCCAGCCGAGCTTGCTCTCGATGCCGTGGCTGATGCTTTCCAGAAAGCACCCGGGGCCCCGGGTCGAGTTCACGAAGGCAATGCGAAGACTCCCTCCGCAGTGGGGCACCGCGGCGTCGAAGCAACCGTTGCCGGCGCAGTGGTCGCCCGCATCGTCGAGGCGCCGATCGTTTGCGTCGTAGTTCGGCGACCACTCGAGCACCTCGGCGGCGGCAGCGTTCACGTCACCTCCACCGGGATCGGTGTAGAGCCACAGTTCGTGGATTATGCCGCGGTCCACGAGCTCGCAGAGCGTCAGGTAGTTGCCTGGTGTGTCGGGATCTTCGTAGCCGTAGCGCGGCGCGAACCACGAGGCGAAGAACTCCGCATAATCCGTGGCTCCGGAGCCGCGAGGCCAGGCCGTACTAGTAGGAAAGGGGCTGGCGCTCGGCTCGGAATCGCGCAAGCTCACGACCTTGGCGAGCTGGTAGTCGAGCAGCGGAGGGGCGGCGGGGTCGTCGTAGCCGTGGGGTCGCGATGCTTCACGGAAGGCGGCGAGGATCCGCTCGATGGCAGTCTGGGCCGTGGCGTCGTCACGGTAATTGTCGAAGTTCAGGACCAGCACGCGAGGACGCAGCGTCTCGATCTGCTCGTGGTGCTCCATCAGCCACGGGTCGGAATTCGCCTGGCTCTCGGGATTGGGCCACACGGTGTGGTGACTGGCTCCCGCCGCCCCTCCCGCCGCGCCCGATCCCCCACCTGCCAGACCACCACCACCGTTCGCGGTACCACCATCTGGTGCGCCACCGCTACTGATCCCACCACTTGACGCTCCCCCGGGCGACTCACCCCCGATCGCGGCACCGCCCGTCGACGCGCCTCCCGAACCAACGTTGCCACCCGTCGAGGTGCTCCCCGAACCAACGTCGCCACCCGTCGAGGTTCCCGCCGAGGTCGACGTGCCGCTCGAGCCGGTGCCCCCTCCCGTGGTTGTACCGCCCAATGGGCCTTGCCCGGCCGCAGCGACCAGGCCCCCAGAAGTCCCTGCAATCGATGCCGCGCTGGCGCCACCCGTGCCGGCGCTCGGGGATTCGCCGCCGGTCGTCGTCCCCCCGGTACCTGAGTTGACCTGAGACGAGTCTGCGCAGCCCCACGCTGCCAGTGCGAACGGGTAACCGCTCAGCGCGATCCGAACGATGTGTTGGGTGATGCCCACACGAGCGACCCTAGCACGAATGCGGCCACGCGAACCGGCACGCGAATCCCCGGCGGCGTCAACCGAGACGAGCGCAGGCGCCCGGCTCCGAGCACCCAGATTCGCGAGGACGCCGCGGCGGGCGGGCGCGCTTTGATGCCCCCCGTGTGGGGCGTCACTATACGGTCGCCGTCCTCGGGCTGGCGCCCTGCGGGCGGCGGTTCCGCCCTTATCCATGCTCGCAAGCTGCTTCGCAGCGTGCTGCGCGTGAATGGGGGAATTTGATGCGGGTGCGGCTCCTCTGGAACCGGCCTCGGTTACTTGATCCTTCGAAGTTGCGCCTTGCGCGGGGACGCGGCAGCTAGCGGATCGGGCACGTTGGCCCCAGCGTAGCGAGTACAGTGGTTGCGCTGG
>JAEWRL010000162.1 GCA_023398955.1 Pseudomonadota bacterium | reverse complement strand
TCGGAAAGCTCGCGGGCAATTGGCCCCAAGCACGCATTGGCGAGCTACTGCCCGCGCAGTGGAAGAAGACTCAATCTCGCGCTGACGCAGAATCCCCCGAAGCAACACTTCGAAAATAGGAACATCCCGTCCTCGTGTATCTCGGAGGGTATGCCGGTGCTGGCATCCGCCGGTTGGCGAGCAACTCCGTGCGCTCCCCGTGGTTTCCCGCTGCGACCGCGCGATTCTACGAGTCGGCCGATCTATGGTGGGTACCACCGGATGGATACAATACGGGCTCGAAGTACGGTGAACACGAGCGGAAACCTCGCCCGGGTCGTGACACCTTCAAGACTTGTCCTCGACGGATCTGTCAACGATCCTGCGGTGGACGAGCGACGTTGCTACGACAAGTCGGACAGTGAAAGGCGTGCGCCCACGAGGCCGCAGGAGTACGGCGCCAGCGGGGCTCGATGTGACACGCTGCGCGACAAGTGTGCCCGCGACAAAGGTAGCGAGGCGATCGAATCCGGCTGAAGTGTCACCCGGGATTCGCCGTACTCCGCGGTCACAGCTCGAGACTACTTTCCGACCCACGATCCCGTGATCCGGCGCCGTGGTTCGCCACGAGACCCCCTGATGCTCGGAAGCGTGTGTGCGCCGCCCAACGCCCACGCGAGATGAAACCCTCGCTTCCGGTTGGGCTCACCACCTGAGAGGTAACTGAATGAGAACAATGCTCCTCTGGCTGCTCCCTGCATATCTGTTGGCGGCGTGCGGCGACAACGACGGTGCTCGGAATGCTGCCGCCGACGGCGCTGGCGGGGCGAGCTCTGCCGATGCCCCTGACAATACCTACGTGGCGGATTTTAATGTCGGCGACCTGTCGTTCAAGCGAATCTGGGTGCCGGACGTGGGGCAATCTGGATTCGACTTCAAAGTCTGGTTCGATCTGTCGACGAAGGTGTCGAAACAGAAGGTCTACGTTACAGTCGACTTTGTCCGCATGGACGTTGGCAATGCGAGCGACCTCGACGTAGCGGCGAGCGGCTTTGAGACGGACTACCCCAAGATCCCCGTCGGAGCCTTCGTCATTGATCAGATTGACCCTGGCGACGCAGTGCACGTCGAACAAGCCTTCACTCTGCCCGCCAACTTGGAAGACGGGAAGTACGCCGCCATTTTCGGCATCAATCAAATAGACGTCTTCCCCGAGGTCAACGCTGCCCAGGGCGAAGTTGCAGGCGACGACCCCGCGCGGGTGCTTGTCGCGCCAGCGACCGTGATCGTTGGAAGGCCGACCAAGCCCAATCTGCGAGTTCTCACCTCAAGCCTCAGCGAGAACTACTTCGTCAAACCGGAAGCTGATCCAGCAGCCCCGAGCACGGTGCCGCTTCGACACATCCAAGTCAACCTCGAGGTTGACTCGATGGCGCTGGATTGCACCGAAGACGTTGATGTGGAATTCCACTTGAGCATTGCTGGCCACGAATACCCGTTGAGGATCGCAACGACTGAAAGCGGCGCCGACTCGTCCGAGCCCGGAACCTCGCTCGGTCTGGTAGACCGTTGGACCTACGAGGCCGGTGGGGTGCAGATACCGCCGCTTCCCGACGACGTAGAAGCCGATGAGATTCCGCTTCACTCCGCCGATCCCATCGCTATCGCCACCCAGATCCCGATTGGACGCACCTTCGACCTCTATCTTCCCGATGTGGCCTTCGACGCGCTCACCGCCGACGCCACGGGAGAAGTCGTCATTACCATCGACCCTGGCAACCGGATCGATGAATGGGGTGATACGCTGGCGGAACAAAAGGGCGACAATGTGAAGCGTCATGCCATCCAGTATCTGGAGACGCCCCCGGTGGACACGACTGTCAACAAGAGTGGCTGTCACAGCTTTCCTAACGCGTCGGAACAATACGCTAATATCGTCAAAGACATGACGAAGAGTGACAGCTATGGCAACCCCAACTTCGGCGTGAGCTATGGTATCCGCGGCGTCATGAGCGGCGGGGACACCAGCGTGAAGTTCGGTAGCTACAACCATCTCAATGGCCAAGTCTTCGGGATTGGGTTCAGCGTCCTTGACGCCAACGCTGAGCTGGACGCTGACATGGACTGCGGTGCCTTCTATGGGTACAACGTCGACGTGTTCGGCGTAAGAAAATTCGGTGGCGGAGAGGAATTCGATCCCGGCGCCACCCAGACGCTCTGGGAAGGCGACTACAAGGTCAGCAAGGAGCTCGAGAAGAGCACCACCTTTATGGTTGGCGGCATCGTCCCGATCGACGTGATCGGCGGGATGACTGGCACGATCGGTGTAGTGCCTCAGGTTAGCGTTGGTCCGCGGCTCAAGCTTGCTGCGGCAATTGCCCCCTATGCGAAGCTGGAGGGTATGGCAGAGGGCGGCGTCAACCTGGGCGTAATCCGTGGGGGAGTGGGCATCGAGCTGCTGGTTCTGAGCCTAGTGGCAACCAACACACTCTCCGTGGAGTTACCCTTCACCACGCCGAGTTACCCAGACAATCCGCCCTATAGTGCGCTCACTATCAGCTACCAGCTGCCGCTCGAGATAAGCACACTCGACGGCCGCTTCTACCTCTGGGGTGATCGTCGCAACTGGCGCTGGAAGTGGAAGCGCGTCGGTGAGCTCGACATCGTCAACTGGCAGGGGCTGGCTTGGACCTACGACATCGTGCCGCTCCAAACTCGGACATTTGCTTTGGTCCAACCGTAGCGCTTGTCCCCGCTCTTCCGACCCGAGGTTATCGCAAAGCCCATGCTCTCGCGACGTTATCTACTTGCCTCAGGAGGGCTCACTGTCGCTGCAGTGGCCGCCTATTTCGCTCTAGCGCGGCCAAGGCCGGCTGCGGTCGGAGGCGCGTCGGACGGTGGTTCGATAGCCGCGTCCAGCGTCTCAGCTGTCACGCGCCGCAACCCGGTGCCAGTGGTGGCGCAGCCACTCACGTACCATATTCAAGACGGCGAGGTCTTGACCTATCAACTCGCCATGCACTCCCACTCCGACGTGGATGTTACCTTGTTGCTCAAGACCTCGGGCGCATCTCCGAATAGCTCCGCCGCTTCGGCGGGGCAGCGTCAGAAGGTAGAGATTTCCTCCGGCGGTACCTTGGCGTTCAAGTTCTTCGCGGCACCGACGGGAGGCTGGAAGGTGGGCGCCAGGCTTTCCGAGCTGAAGTACCTCATCGGTGACCAAGCCTCTCCAGAGAGCAGGGCCATGGAGCAGCCCTTTTCCTTCGCGCTGAAGCCTGATGGGACCGTGGGAGAATTCGCCTTCACCCCGGGGGTTTCTCCCAAGGCTCAGGCAGCCATGAGGCAGCTTCTTTCATGGTTCCAAGCCGTCGTATCGAATGAGCCTCGAGCGACGTGGTCGACGCACGAGGTCGATGCCACTGGCAGCTTTCGTGCCCGATACCAATTGATCGAGACAACCGAGTCCGAAGTCATCGTTTCGAAGTCGAAGACGCAGTACGTGTCGTTGGCCGCTGGGCAAGCTCCCCAAACCAAGGACACCCACGCAGAGCTCGTTTCATCCACGATCCAGTTCCGTTTGTCGCGCTCGGGCTCGTGGCTCAACGCCGTGTCCATGGAAGAGAAGCTCTCGCTCAGTGCCCATGGGCGGGAATGGGGCACGGTGGACACGACGGGTAGCATCAAGCGCCTCGATGGAGCGGTCACTGCAATGTGGCCGACATCGTTCGAAGCCTTCGAGGAGCGGGTCCAGAGCACGGCATACCTCTCCTCGAAATCCTACGAGACCGATCCGAAGCTCGATGGCGTGTGGAGCGAACTGAGCACATCGGAAGCTGTCGCGCGTTTCTCGGGAATGCTGCCGGGGAAGCGAAAGCTGGCAGAGAAGTTGATGATCAACTATCTCCGGCAGAAGCCGACACGCTCGGGCGAGTTGGTCCGTCTGCTAGACGCATCCACGAAGCGTGACACCGGCGTCGATGAGACCACCCGTCTTACGTTGTGGCGGCTCAACGCCACTGCCGGACACAAGGAAGCGCAGAAGGCTCAACTCGATGCTGCACTCGATCGGTCGTTTTCGAGAACGACACGCATGAACGCGCTCGCACACCTGGAGTTCACGAACCCAGAGCCTTTCGTTGTCGATCAGCTCCTAGAGCTTCGGCGATCCACCGTCAACGCTGCAAGTCCCACCGAGCGAGAGCTGGGTAGCATGGCTCTGTTGAGCCTCGGCGCCTTGGGCGACGCGAGTCATCCCAATCTGTCGATGAGCGCTCGGATCGAGCGCGAACTGGAAGACTACCTTGCATCGGCGAAGGAACCCTCCGACGTGACGATGGCATTGCAGGCGATTGGGAACTCGGGCAACCCCGCGGCGATTGACGCCGTGACCCCGTACTTTGATGACAACGATAGGTCTGTGCGCGTCAATGCTCTGGAGTCGTTTCGGCGCATGAACCACCCGCAAGCCGCCTCGGTCGTCATGCAACACTTCGAACAGAATACGAACCGAGAGACGAGAGCTGCCGCGTTGCGCTCGTTGTCTGGCATGGCGGCCACACCGCAAACCATGGCGTGGGGCCGAGCAGCGCTGACGTCGACAATGGAAACCGAGAATCTGGCGCAGCTGGCGGCGTGGCTGGGCAGCCAGAGCGAGAGCTTCCCAGAAAACTCCGTTGCTCTTCGGCAACTGCTTCACACTGACCCTCCTTTCGAGGTCAAGAAGAGCATCTTGAAGTTCATTTCACCCTAGGGTGGCGAGAAGCCAACCCAGAAAGCGTCTAATCCCCGCGCTGGCGTCAGAGAGAAGGTCCTCAATCGTATGAACGCGCCGCAACCGTTCCTCGTCTTCCCGGTACTCGCTTTGCTCGCTGCAGCCTCCGCGTGCTCGCCCCTTTCCGGCAAGCAAGACTCGGAGGGGACGTTCAAGATCGGCGTGCTGCTCCCTCTGTCCGGTCCAAGCCAGCTTGACTTCCACAAGAGCCTCGATTGGGCAGTGGATGAGGTGAACCAGCGGGGAGTCCTCGGTCGAAAGCTCGAGATTGATTGGGAGGATATCGGGACCATCCCGGAGGACGATAACGTCCTTTCTGCCCACGCAGCCGCGGCGCAGCGTTTCATCGACGATCCTGAGGTATTGGCCGTCATCGGAACGGACTACGACGACACGACGTTCGAGCTAGCGCCTGCGTTCATTGCCGCGAAGAAGCTGCTCGTGTCGCCCTCGGCGACAACAGCGGAAATCACCCGGGCATTCGGTGGTCAACAATTCATTTGGCGCACCCTGGAGTCCGACGTCGCGCAGGCAGAGCTGATGGTACTGTACGGGCAACAGACCGGAGTATCACGCGCGGCCCTCCTGAGCACGAGTGATCTCTACGGTGGGACATTCTTCGACTGGATCCCGTTCTACGCAGAAGAAGTCGGAATCGAGATGACGGCCGTGGAGCGTATGGCCGAGGGCGACTCAGACTGTCAGAGCGCAGTTGCGAAGCTGCTGAGCAGAGGTGTGCCCGACATCATCTACTTTGTTGGCGCAGACCATGATCTCAACTATTGCATGATCGATAGCGCACGCGAACTTGCCCCGGGTGTCCGTCTCATGTTTAGCGACGGCGGCCAGGTCATGGGGCTATTCGATGAGCTAGGAAGCAGGGCGGAGGGCGTCGAGGGAGTGTCTCTCGAGGCCTACCGCGATCCGAAGCAGACGGACTTCGACTGGGAGAGCGAGTTCGATTTGGAGTTCCAGGCCCTATATGGCGAGATTCCGCCGCCCTATGCGGCCAATGTTTTCGACTCCGTGGCGCTCATTGCCTACGCGCTGGCACAGGCGAATGGCGAGCCCGGAGACGCGCTTGCTCAAGGCCTGTCGGAAGTCGTCAACGCGCGGGGTGATTTGGCTTCTCGTGAGCGGACGAGCTGGAGCGGGGACGGCATTCGCCGAGCACTAGCGCAGATTGAGTCCGGAGAGATTCCAGATGTGTCCGGGGCCACCGGGGCGTTGAATTTCGATCCCACGCTCGGCACAGATTTGACGGCTACTACTTACGCGATCTGGCAGGTGAGGGATGGTGTCCAGCAGTGGGATGAGATCCGCGCGGGTGCCAGCACCCTCATCTATCCAAGCAACTACTTCACGAAGGATGAGCGAAGAAGCAAGTTTGATACGGTCGCAAGCGAGCGTCTGATGAGTTCGCAGGAAGGCGCAGCGCTAAACCCCGAACTCAGCCCCCGTCAGGGGCTGTGGGCGTATATCGCAGCATTCTCCCGCGGGTGGAAGAACTATCGACACCAAGCCGACGCGCTGAACATGTACCAGATACTGCGCAAGCACGGTGTGAGCGACGACCGTATCGTGCTGATGATCGCCGATGACTTGGCGGACGATCCGCAGAACCCAGAACCCGGCATCGTGCGCAGTGTGGCGGGAGGTCCTAATCTCAATGTCGACGTGCAGATCGACTATCGACTCGATGACGATACGACCAGCGAGCGGGTCTTGGGGATCCTTTCCGGAGAGGTAGGGAGTGATTCGTCTGCAGCCGTTGCGCCCACAGAACGCGACGACGTGCTGGTGTTCTGGGTCGGTCACGGTGGCGACAGAGGTGTATTGGTCGGGGGGACTACCGCCGAGGCAGCTACCTCACAAAACGGCTCGTTCATTTCGCCTGAAGACCTGGGGCTTGCCGTCCAAAACATGGCGGAGGCCAACCGCTACAGGCGCCTGCTCATGGTTCTCGAGTCGTGCCATGCTGGAGCCATGGGCGCACGCTTCTTCGCCCCCAACGCAATGCTGATGACCGGCGCGGGCGCAAGGGAGAACTCTCTTGGCTTCAACTACGATCTGGAGCATCAAATCTGGCGTGCCGATGCTTTCGCGGCGGCGTTCCAGAGCCAGCTCGACTCGGGCACGACCGCGTCGGTAATGGACGCCTACACCCATTCCTTCTTGGCGGTGCGTGGCTCGCACGCCAAACTGTACAACGCTCCGCTATTTGGCCCGAACGCGGCATTGCTGAGGGACTTCATCAGTCCGTAGCTGCGAGTCGCCAATGTGCGGAGCACTCGAGATTTCCGGTGGGTGGTGCGTTGCAGATTGCGAATCGCACTGGCTCCTTGTTTTGGTCGCGCTGTGTTTCGGCTGCGGAGCCAACTCAGCGGAACAAGAGATTGGCGAGGTGCAACAGCGGGTCGTGTATGGAACCGACGACCGACAAGAAGTCTACGCTGACGCCGCGGGGCTACTGGGGGGAATTGCGAGGAATTCCACCCTCGCCCTCATCCCAAACCGTTGGATGAAGCGTCAGGCTGACGGAACTTGGGCCGTCGAGGCTCAAAGCGCCGAACTACGTTACGATCTCTGCGAGAACGAGCCGTTCGCGCAGCAACCAGCAGCGGCGGACTGCTCTGGAACGCTGATTGCCAAGGACCAGGTGCTCACCGCGGCCCATTGCGTCTGGAGCATCAGCAAATGCCGCACGGTCGCGTTCACCTTCAACTACTGGTACAGCGCACCGGGGGAACTCGCAACTATCGATGACGACGACATCTATCAATGCCAAGATGTCGTCTTTCGAGGAACGGACGAAAGTGCCGACGAAGCCATCGATCTCGCGATAGTGAAGCTGGATCGTCCTGTGCGTGGCTTCGAGCCGGTGGATCTGCTCCCGAGCGAGGGTCTCTCGGCACGAATGGCAGTCGTCCTTGTGGGCGCCCCGGCAGGCGTCCCCATCAAGATCGATCGGGGAGGCAGCGTGGCGAGCCTCATCGGAGATCCTCCCATTGGATTCAAATCGAATCTCGACGCCTTCCTGGGCTCTTCCGGGTCCGGCGTTTACTCCGAGAGTGGTCTTTTGGTCGGTGTGTTGTCGAAAGGCCAGCGCGACTATGAGCTCGCCGGTGATTGCCATAGGGCTCGGCGCCTAGACGATGAGGTCGGCGACGAGACGGTCTACTTCGCATCCGTCGCCATGAGCCGGGTTTGCGCCGATCGGGAACGCTCCGAGGAAGGTTGCGCGACGACGCGCGAAGACGATGAGCCAAGCTCCGGCTTCGCCGTTGAGCCCGTGCAGGTGGACGAAGGCGTGCCGACGCGCGGAGCTCAGGCCAGCGGCTGCAGCATTTCCAGCCGCAGCGCCTCGTTCGAGTTCGGACTCGCCCTATGGTTGGCTGGCGCGTTGTGGCGCTTGTGTTTTCGATGGAGTCGCTCGCGTGACAAGCCGAACGAAGCCCTTCCCGGCCCCAACCGGTATCCAAGCGTCCCGCAACCAGCTCGAAACTCACCTTCGGTCGCGCCGTCGAGATGTTTGGTCTAGAACGACGCGCAGACTCCGCGGAAGCCTTCGCTAGAGTGATCCCCACCCGGAGGTTGACACCTTTCGAGGGGGAAAACTGGACAGCGGGAGCGGGTTGGATCGAAGACCGATGACCGTGAGCAGCTGCTGTTCCGGCAAGAGTGACGACCTCGATGCTGTTCGCCCCGCTCGCACCGAAGGGTAGGCGTTCGAGCGGCTCGTAAGTGATCCAAATCGCTCCATCTTTTTTTCTCGCTTTCCATTGGCGAGCAGATCGGCGATGAGTGC
>JAEWRL010000189.1 GCA_023398955.1 Pseudomonadota bacterium | reverse complement strand
TGCAGCGAGACACACTTTCTCCAAATCGATCACATCGAGCCCCATTGCCTCGGCGGCCAGCGGGACCTCTCGAACCTGCGTCTGCTCTGCTCGGCGCACAACGCGCTCGAAGCCCGGCGTCGGCTCGGGCCAGCCGCGAGGACTCGTGAAGCACGCCCACGAAGTCCGGGAAGGCTACCCGGGACATGACGCCACCACGTACCCAGCGGTAAAACCACGAAACACCCTTCAGTGTGCTCGTCGAGGTCGAGTTCAGGTTGCATCTCAACCTGCGCAAAAACCTGGTCGCGGTGGTGGGTCACTTCTACCGAGCGAAACTGGGTCAGTTCTGGCAAGCGCCGAAGCGCGCTGCCTTCCGGCGCCGCGCCGGTGCTGTCGCCGTCGCTGTCTGATGATGGACTCTCCGCGCGGCGAGTTTTCGTCCTTCGGTGGCCGGACGGCGCTCTCTTTCGTTGGCGCTCAGGGACTAGATCTCGCGCGCGACGAGCTGGGCGACTTCGGCGTGAGCTCGTTCGAGGCGCTCGAGCGAGGATGAGCTCTCGCTCGTGTAGACGGCGAGCAGCAGGGGCGGGCGGCCTGGTGGTTCGGCGATCGCCACGTCATTGACGGCGTTGCGCTCGCCGCTCCCTGTCTTGTTCCCGATGAGCCAGTCCTGCGGGAGACCAGCGCGCAGACGGCGCTTGCCCGTTTGACAGGCCCGCAGCCACCCGAGCAGACGCTGGCGGCTGGCAGGTGACAGGGCGTCGCCGCACAGGACTCGGTTCATCAGGCCGACCATGGCGCGCGGCGAGGTCGTGTCGCGCGGGTCGCCCGGTGAGTTCGTGTTCAGCGTCGGTTCGTTGCGGTCGAGTCGCGTGACGGGATCTCCAAGGGACCGGGCGTAATGCGTGAGCGCGGTAGGGCCGCCGAGTTTGTCGAGCAATAGGTTGGCCGCCGTGTTGTCGCTCAATGTGATGGACGCTTCGGCGAGAGCGCCGACGCTCAGGGACCCCTCACCGACGTGCTGTCGCGTTACCGGCGCATACTCGAGGAGATGAGAGGAGTCGTAGGGGAGGCGCTCGTCCAGCGTGAGCGTTCCGCGATCGACGTGAGTGAGGACCAGCGCCGCGAGCAACCACTTGAAGGTGGAACACATGGCGAACCGCTCGTCCGCGCGAGAGCCGAGCTGCGCGCCTGTGCCCGTGTTCAAAGCGAAGACGCCCACGCGGCCGCCCACGCGCGCTTCGATACCGGCCAAAGTGTCTTGCGCCTGCGGGGAGGTTGGGGAGGGCGCTTGGGACCCCCAACACGCGGGCGCCACCAAACTCACAGTGGCAAGCAGATAGTCGCGGCGCGTTGGTGTCGGTCTTCTCATGTGGTGCGAAGGGCTCCTGCTGCCCGCGCCAGTCTAGAGTTCCGGGAGGGCAGGTCAAGCGCCACGTCGAGCGTCAACCGCGCCGTCTCGCAAGACCCCGTGGCGACGAGGTGTGACGTCACGGCACCGCGCACTGGACCAGGCAGGGACGAGGTGTGACGTCACGGCGCCGCGCACTGGACCAGGCAGGGACGAGGTGCGACGTCACGGCGCCGCGCACTGGACCGAGCAGCGACGAGGTGCGACGTCACCGTGCGGTGGTTGGAACCGGGCAGGGACTAGGTGTGAGGTCGCGGTGGTGTGGTTGGGACCGGGCCGGGACGAGGTGTGACGTCAGGACGCGGTGGTTGCGACCGGGGCGCGACGAGGTGTGAGGTCGTGGTGGTGTGGTTGGGACCGGGTAGTGATGACGTTGTACGTCGCGGCTCCGTGGTTTTGTTTTTCGGTGACGAGGGGGAACGTCAGGGCTCGGTGGTTCAAACCACTTTTTTTGAGGTCTGTGGCCCTCACCCAAGTGGTTCAGACCACTCAGGGTGAGTTTCGTCGCCTCACCCCGGTGGTTCGAACTGGCCTGGTCCGGTCACCATGCAGGAATCCTGCAAACGTCAGGTGCTCCGCCCGAAGAGCAGCTCACGACATGGAAGAGACCGGGCCAGAGACCGGGCCAGAGGCCGGGTTAGAGGCTGGGCTGCTGGCCTATTTGGAAGGCAGCGTGCCGCCTGCCAGCGCTGCGACAGCGGGACTGTGACTCGCGCCTGATTCGTCGCTCTCGCCGCGTTCCGTGTCCGGCGCCGCCATGATTGTCTCTTCGTCGAGAACCGTCTCATCGCGCCCCCGACCCCGGCGCTCGTCGCTCTTGCGCTCGGCGTCACGGAGCGCCGCGAACAGCACCCGGTCCTCCTCCTCGCTCAGCCCGGCAAGCTTCGCCAGGGCGACGAGCGCGTTGACAACCTGAATCCAGCGCAAGCGCACAGCGTTGATCGCGCCGGTGGCGCTCTTCCCCGGACCATCGAGCTGGACACGCTCCTCTTCGAGCTCCCCCAAGGTTCTGCCGGCCTCCAGCCAGGACTCCACAATGGCAAAGAGATGGGTACCGCCGACCTTCTGTGCCTTCATCAATGCCTTGTCAGCCGCAGTGAGGCGCGCCTGGACGAGCAACGTATGTCCGGCCTCCGCCCTATAGGTTCGCGTGTTGTGTGCGAGGCCATCGGGCAGGATCTTGTCGAGCAGCGCCTGGATCTCTCCCGTGTCCTCCATTGCCGCCAGGACGTTCATTGTTTCATACACGAGCCGCAACCTACGGTCGTGCTCGGCGTCGGCCTCGGCCATTTCCCGGGTGAGCTGCGCGGCTCGCTCGTCGTTCTCCGGGAGCGTTTCAACAAGTGCCCTGTGCGCCTCGGCGACCAAGCCGGAGATCCCAACGAGGAGCTCTGTCTCGCTCAGGATGCGATGGGCATCCTTCTCCGGATCGATCCAAGGCTCCGAAACGCGAACCATCTCCTCCAATAACAATGCCTTCAGTGACATTCCCACTCCTTGATGTTCGTGGCTCCGCAGAGCCGGTGAGGACATGAACTTGAGATGGGTCACCGTTAAGAGCAATAACAAAGGGTTACATGGCGATGAGGGCCCTGCCTGGGACGCACGGCGTGGTGGCATGGACCGGCGGCATCGACCGCGGCTGCGGGATTGCTCGGCTGTGTCGGTTCTTGCTGGGTGCTCAATCCGTGCCAGCCCCGCCTGACATCGCCAGCGCCGAGCAGGGGGCTCCGAGGAGCCTCCGAGGAGCCTCCGAGGCGCGCCGCGCCTCAACCCTGGACGCCTTGCCCTTCGCTGGAACTGGAAGGAGCGCTCTGGGCGTCGCTGGAACTGGAAGGAGCGCTCTGGGCGTCGCTGGCCGAAGCAGGGGAATGGGCGGTTTCGGAGAGTGGCTCGACATCGACGCCGACCTCGACGACATGAGAGCCTCCGCCAAGTACCACGCCCTTGAGGGGGCTGACGTCGGTGAAGTCTCGGCCCCAGGCGACGGTGATGTGCCGTTCGTCGGGTAGGACGGCGTTGGTGGGGTCGAAGTCGAGCCACCCGAGCGGCGGCAGGAACACCGATGCCCAAGCGTGCGAGGCGTCCGCTCCGACGAGCCGCGGCTTGCCAGCGGGAGGCGTCGTCTCGAGGTAGCCGGACACGTAGCGCGCCGCGAGACCGAGGGACCGCAGGCAACCCACGGCCAAGTGCGCGAAATCCTGGCACACCCCGACGCGCTGCTCGATGACCTGCGCCAAGGGAGTGCTCACCTCCGTGGCCGTGGGATCGTAGCGGAACCCTTCATGGATCCAGGCATTGAATGCTGTGACGGCCTCGTAGGCGGATCGGCCGGGGGTGAAGGTTTCGCGGCCCAGCTCGGCAAGCGTGCTGTTTCGGCGTACCAGCGGCGAATCCAGGAGGTAGTCCTGAACCTCCGGGTACGCGCCCGCCAGCGAGAGGGCGGTTCGACACTCCTCCCAGCTCCCCACGTCCAAGGTGTCAGCCCGCGACGAGGGTCGAGGAAGGACCTCCAGCGTACTCCTCGCCGACACGATGAGCTCGGAGTGCTCCTCGATGACCTCGAACCAATGGGTGGCGTTTCCGAAGTAGTCGTGATGCTGGAGGAGCTCTCCACACCTCGGCTCGATCCGTAGGTCGAACCCTCCCACCCGTTGGTGAGGGAGATGCCGTGGCGCGAGATGGGCGAGGTGCTGGCTGCAAGTGACGGGGCTATCGTAGCGGTAGCGGGTGCGGTGGGTGACTCGATAACGCATCACAGCACCTCCGCGTCCACCCATTGAGGCGTCGCGTCGGTCGCGGAGGCACGGGCATGCGCGAAGTACTGTCGTGCGATATCGTCCGCGACTTGGAGCAGGCTGGTGCGTGAGGCCTCGAGCAGCTGCTGCAGGGCGCTGCCGTCGCCTCCGCACAGCTCCACGATGTCACTGCTGAGGAGGCGTCCCCTGAGCTGGATGAGCCCGCGTTCGGCCGCGCTCAGGCTGGCCTCGTTGGTCCTTGGTATGTGTTCGGTGTGGGTGATGAGCTGGTCGACCTGGTAGAGCACCGAGCGTGGGTTCGTCGCATCGGCGAGCAGGAGATCGACCGTGGGGGCTACCCGGAGCGCTGTCATGTACCGGGCGCGATAGGTCAGTAGGCTGTCACAAGACTCGAGGAGCGCCTCCATGTGATCGCGATTGGCGCCCACGGGCAAGAAGGCTCGCATCAGCGACAGCACGGCAGCCGCCCTCTCTAGCCTGCGGCCCATGTCCATGAAACGCCAAGCGTAGCCACGCACCATGCCATCGAGCGCGTGCCCTCGAAGGGAGGCGGAGAGCAGCAAGAGCTGCTCCAGGTTCTCGAGGGCGCGATCGAGCCGCTCGTTTCGAGGCAAGTCGCCAAGCCCGCTCAGCACGTCGCGAAACTGCTGCAGAACACCCCAGACATCGCGCGAGAGGCGGCCCCGCACCTTGCCAGCCAGCGCGTGAACCTGCTGCAGGCAGGCGGGCAAGTTGTTGGGGGAACGGCCCTCTAGAAGCGCCATCTCGAGCAAAGTGGAGACTTCGGACAGAGGGGCGGGTTCGGGCAGAGAGGAGCCGGGTAGAGCGGAGCCGGGCAGAGAGGAGCCGGGCAGAGAGGAGCCGGGCAGAGAGGAGTCGAGTCGAGCGACTGTCGTCGGGACCATTTCCAGGTCGATCAGCGCTGTGCGCAGGGGGAGCGTCAGCGCCGTCAAGACCTCGCTCTCGGCGTGGACCCGACGTTCGATGCCCAGGCGCAGCAGGCGGGCGGCGGCCTCGCAGCGTTCGGCATAGCGCCCCAACCAGTGCACGTCGTCCAAGAGGCGGCTCGGTAGATCGACGCCGCCGCGGAGCAGGGTGCCCCATACCGCCGGCATCGTCGGAAGCTTCGGCGGGGGGCTGGTTGATCCCGAGGGAACCCAGACATCCTTCGTGAGCCCCTCCCCGCCGCGATCGATGAAGACGCCATCGGGTGATGCATCGAGGCGCCCCAATCCCCCCGGCAGGACAGTGAAGCCCTCGTTCTGATCCCGGCAGAGGAACAGCCTCAGTGACAGCGCGGCCGTGCCTCTGCCGCCGGTCGCGATGGCCGTCCTCGAAAGTTCCGGCCAACGCTCGGCTACCCAGCGTTGCGGTTCCTGACGGACGCGGACGAAGAGCGCGTCGCGTTCCGAGGCAGGCAGGCGATGAACGGGCGTGGGGGGGCGACGGCGCTCCGAGAAGGCTGGCTTGATGATCCACGCATCGGCCGTATCCATGACTTCCTCCAGCATCTCCGGGGCGCCGCACCACCGCGTCGGTACCGAAGGGAGGGCGAGCGGAGCGCCGAGCAGGGCTCGCGTCATGGCGGGGAGGTATGCCTTGAAGACTGGACTCTCCACGAGCCCACTGCCGATCGGATTGGCTATCCCCACGCCGCCGCGGCGGGCGACCTCGAGCAGGCCAGGTACTCCCATCGTCGAGTCTCCCCGGAGGAAGAGGGGATCACACAAACCGTCGAAGACCCGACGCACCATCACGTCGACGCGCTGGAGGCCGGTCAGCGACTTCGAGAAGACCTGATTGCCACGCACTGTTAGATCACGTCCCTCGACCAAGTCGAACCCGAGGTAGCGCGCCAAGTAGGCATGTTCGAAAGCCGATTCATCTCCGAGGCCCGGCGTCAGAACCACGATGCGCGGGGAGGCTGCGCCGTTTGGGGCCAGGTGCTCGAGGGCAGCGCCGACGGCCGTGAAGAAACGGTCCAGCTTGGAGACACGGAACTCGCGGAAGGCGTCTGCCAGCACCCTCCCGACGACCATGCGGTTCTGCAGCGCATAGCCCGAGCCGGTAGGCGCCGCGGTACGATCCGAGAACGCCGAGAAAGCCCCATCCGGACCCCTCCCGACGTCTGCGGCATACAGCACGAGGCGCCACCCTCCCGTCGGCAGCCATCCGTGCGCCGGCCGGACATAGTTCGGGTTGCCCAGCACGATCTCCGGCGGGATGATCCCGTCCCTGAGCAATCGGCGCGCGCCGTACAGATCGTCGAGCACCAGCGAAAGCGCCTGCGCCCGCTGCTTCAGCGCCGAGGCCAGCGACTCGTACTCACCTCGGTCGAGGGCAGCTGGCAGCCAATCGAGGCTCCAAGGCTGATTTCCCCCGTCCGGGCTCCCAAAGGTGTTGAAGGTGACGTCCTGCTCACGAAGACGTCGCCGCACGGAGCGCTCGAGGAGCTCTCGTTCGCCATGCCCGAGGGACAGCAGCAGGTCGGCGAGCAGCGCCTGGTGCTGGCGCGGCTCGGCTTCTGCTCTCCAGAACTCGTCGTAGGCTACAGCCATGTCTTCATGAGCCTTGCTCGCAGGCGTGGTCCTGACAGGTCCTAGCGAGCGAACTCTGATGACCCGACAGGCGTCGGTACTTATGGAGCCAAAGGCCCGCGGCGGCTAGCGGCATCGACGTAGGTCGAGCGTCAATGGGAACTCTGGAGCCACGCCGATGCGCTGTGGCTCATAGCGGCTCTGGACGTGCCCCATCCTCTCGAACCTGGCGAGGCGGCGGCTCTCGGCAGCTACGGCATTGACGGGTCGGTCCTCGTTGGCTCGGCCTCCGGGATGCACGACGTGATAGGTGCAGCCCCCGAGGGAGCGCTTGCTCCATGTGTCATAAATGTCGAAGTGGAGTGGACCGTCAGCGCCGATCGTCGGATGCAGGCAGGAGGGGGGCTGCCAAGCGCGGTAGCGTACCCCGCAGACGCCTTCTCCCTGCGTACCCGTCGGATGCAGGGGTGTCACGACGCCGTTGCACGTGACCAGGTAGCGCTCCGGGTCCATGCCCCGGACACGGAGCTGGAGCCGCTCGAGCGAGGAGTCGACGTACCGCGCCTGCCCGGCGGCGGTGCTCTCTTCGCCGAGCACGTGCCACGGCTCCAGCGCGCCGCGTAGCTCGAGAGCGATGGCGTCCTTCGCGTGCTCGCCCAGAAGGGGGAAGCGGAACTCGAAGTGTGGCCGGAACCACTCGAGCTCGAGCTCCATGCCGCGACTGGCGAGCTCCCCCAGGGCGTCGCGGAAGTTCCTCTCCACGAAGAATGGCAGCATGAACCTATCGTGGAGCGTCGTTCCCCAACGGACGAGCGCGCGCTCGTAGGGCTCTTCCCACAGCGCCGCGATGATCGTTCGGAGGAGGAGCTGTTGGGCGCTCGCCATGCGCTCGTGGGGGGGCATCTCGAAGGCACGCAGCTCGAGCAGGCCGAGCCTTCCCGCGGGGCCATCCGGCGAGTAGAGCTTGTCGATGCAGAACTCCGCGCGATGGGTGTTGCCCGTGGAGTCGGTCAGAAGGTGGCGCAGCACGCGGTCCACGAGCCATGGAGGAGCGCTCTCTTCGGACGACGGGAGCTGGGTGAAAGCGAGCTCCAGCTCGTGCACGGAGTCGTGGCGCGCCTCGTCGATGCGTGGCGCTTGGGACGTGGGCCCGATGAACGCGCCGGAGAAGAGGTAAGAGAGCGACGGAAAGTTGTTCCACAGCGTCAGCAGACTGCGCAACAGCGCTGGTCGACGGAGAAACGGGCTGTCGAGGGGCTCTGCGCCTCCGAGCACCATGTGATTGCCGCCGCCCGAGCCCACGTGTCGGCCATCGATGTCGAACTTCTCGGCCACGAGCTTGTGTTCGCGCGCGGCTTCGTAGAGCTCCGTCGTCTGTTTCAGTAGCTCCGACCAGCTCGCGACGGGGGGAACATTGACCTCCAGAACCCCCGGATCGGGTGTCACCTTGAACGACCCGAGGCGTGGGTCGAGTGGCGGCGGGTAGCCTTCTATCTGAATCGGCAGCTTCAAGGCACTCGCTGTCGCCTCGAGCGCCGAGACGAGCTCGAGGAACGCCTCGACGGTCCCGAGTGGCGGCAAGAACACGCGGAGCGCCCCGCCTCGCGGCTCGACACAGAGCGCCGTGCGCACGATGCCCTGCGCAGACTCCTTCTGCAGCGGTGGCACGCTGGGGCTCGCTACCGTCGCGCCTCGTCGAGGGTCGCCGCCCGGCGTCGAGTACTGGCGGCGAATCGTCGGCGGCAGCGATGGCGACGCGGTAGCACGCGAAGGGGGAGGCGTCCCAGGGCGGGGCAGAGCCCCCCTCGGCGCCGTGGGATCGAGCGGCTCGCCCTCACCCACTCTGTCGATGGGATGGATCCACGGCAGCGAATCCAGGGGCAACCGCAGGCCGAGGGGCGAGTCCCCGGGAACGAGGAAGCAGCGCTCCTCGTTGAGGAACCAGGGCCCGGAGCGCCAACGAAGCTCATCGTGCGTCAGGGGCAGCACGTAGCCGACGAGCGCATCCAAGCCCTGCCGAAAGATGCGGGCCAATCGCTCCCGCTCCTCCGGGTCGTCGAGGCGGCTGTCGAGAGGATCCACGTTGCTGGGCAGTCGCCGCTCCTGCCAAAGGTGGTACCAGGTGTCCTCGAAGGCAGGCATGAGGCCGTGCGCGTCGAGCCGCAGGCGCTCGGCGAGGGCCAGGACGAACTCCCTGGCGTGCTCGGTGCGATGGCCCAGATCCTCCCCAGCGTTCGCGAGCCACCGATCGTCCTTCCAGAGAGGCTCCCCGTCCGTGCGGTAGTAGACAGTGAGAGCCCAACGGGGGAGCGGTTCGCCCGGGTACCATTTCCCTTGTCCATGGTGGAGGAGACTGCCCGGGTGCCAGAGCGCACGCAGACGCCGAGCGAGCTTGTCGCCCGTGGCGTGCTTCCTGCCCCCGAGGGCGGCGGTGTTCCACTCGGGGGCGTCCGAGTCGACTTGGCTGACGAAGGTGGGCTCGCCTCCCATCGTCAAGCGCACCCCTCGAGCCCTGAGCCGCGCACGGCGTCTCCCCGGGTGACGATGGCCTCCCACTCCTCGTCCGTGTAAGGCTTCGTGACGCGAGGGCGGTCCACGACCCGCTCGACCCCCATCTCGAAGCTGAACTCCGTCTCGACGTCCTCCACCGCCCCCTCCACCGGCGCGGCGCTCGACGGCTTGGGCGTACAAGCCAGTGGAATGTGCCCCTCGGCGGCGAGGAGCCCCGACGTTGGATCGAGCCCTATCCAACCGGCCCCGGGCACGTAGCATTCGCACCAGGCGTGGAGATCGGTGAAGTCTGACTCGGGCCCGGGAGGGCCGTCCAAAGGCCGCTGATCGGGGGTCAACTGAACCAGGTAGCCGGAGACGAACCTCGCAGCGAAGCCGAGGTGTCGAAGCACCTGCGTCAAGAGCCATGACGAGTCTCTGCACGAGCCGCTACCCAGCTTCAGCGTGTCTTCGGGGGATTGGACTCCCGGCGCCATGCGAATCACGTAGTCGACGGCCTCGTGCACGCGACGGTTCGTCTCCACGAGGAAGTCGACGGTTCGGCGCGGACGCCGATCGAAGCCCTCGAGGAACCGCGCAAAAGCGGCAGTTGGCGGATCCTTCAACCGAAATGGCTCGAGCTCCTCGGCCAGCGCGGGCGCGTACTCGAACGGAGAGAGCTCCGCTGCGGGCTCCAAGAAGAAGTCGAAGGGGTTGTAGGCTGCCAGATCCGCGATGATGTCGACCTTCACCTCGAAGCGAGCGGCAGGCCCGGGCACCACGATTCGGGCGACGTAGTTCCCGAAGGGGTCTTGAAGCCAATTGATGAAGTGCTCTTGGGGTTCTATTCGCAGCGAATAGCTGTGAATGGGGGTGCGGTTGTGTGGCGCCGGTCGCAAGCGCACGATCTGGGCAGAGAGCCGCGCCGGACGCGCATACTCGTAGCAAGTCCGATGGGTGAGGGCGACGCGAATGGTCATGGATGGGTGCTACCGCTCAAGGGCGGTGATTGAACAGGGTCGAGTTGAGAGCGCCGTCGATGTCATTGAGGGTGCATTGTAGGCTATCGATGTACTCGTGGAGCCCCTGGGCTACGACCTGGTCCACGTGCGTGAAGGCCAGGTTCGCGCTCAGCCGTCCCATGAGACGCTCAGCCTCGGTACGGGGCGAGCCTTGAGCGCTGCCCGTGATGGCCCAGAGACTCTGCATCGCGCGATCGATACAGAAGCGAATGGCCCGAGGGAAATCCTTGTCCAAGAGCAGGAACTCCGCGACTCGGGGAGGGGAGACGACGTGGTGCTGCTGGAGGTACATCTGGAGGCCGCTGGTGGAGTCCAAGAGGGCGACCCAACCTACCTGATCGAGAGAGGTCCCGACGTCCGCAGGCTGCGGGAGCAGCAGATAGTACTTCACGTCCAGGATGCGGCTCGTCTTGTCAGCGCGCTCCATGAGCCGCCCCATGCGCAGGAAGTGCCACGCCTCGCCCCGAGAGAGCGTCGCGTCGGTCGCGCCAGCGAAGTGGCTGCCGGCGAGCTTGATGTGGTCGTAGAAGCTGGTCATGTCCTCCAAGGGGTTTCCGCTGCGACCTTCAGCCTGAACGAAGAGGTAGAGCTCGTTGATCTCCTGCCACATCTCACGAGAGATGATCCCGCGCACGGCCTGGGCGTTGTTCCTGGCGGCGGTAATGGCCGAGGCTATCGAGTTCGGATACTTGGGATCGAAGGTGAGAAACTCCATCACCTCCTGTTTGTTGGCTTGGCCGTGGGTCTCCTCGAACTGCCTCATGTCGCCAGTTGCTCGGATGAGAGCCTCCCAGCCCCCGTTCATGCTCCCCAACCCCGCGTCGAGGGTCTGGTTGAGATCGACGCTCATGAAGCGAGCGACGTTCTCCGCGCGCTCCACGTAGCGGCTGGTCCAGTAAAGAGCATCGGCAACACGGCTCAACATGAGATGCCCCGCGTCATTCTGCCAGAACCC
This sequence comes from Pseudomonadota bacterium, assembly GCA_023398955.1. Lineage (GTDB taxonomy): Bacteria > Myxococcota_A > Polyangia > Polyangiales > Polyangiaceae > JAEWRL01. Next base: position 100,319 of record JAEWRL010000189.1, on the reverse strand, counting down.
AGGTATCCTTGCTGCCACCGCCCTGAGAGGAGTTGACGACCAATGAGCCCTCCCTCAGGGCCACCCGGGTCAAGCCTCCCGGCTGCACACGGATGGTCTCACCGTACAGCACGAAGGGGCGCAAGTCCACGTGCCGCGGGCGCGCGGCCTCGCCGACCATCGTCGGGACGCGCGAGAGACAGAGGGTCGGTTGTGCGATGTAGCCCCTCGGGTTGGCTGCGATGCGCTGCGCGAACTCCTCGTGTGTCGCTTTGCTCGTGTGCGGACCAATCATCATCCCATAACCCCCGGCGCCGTCCGTGGCCTTCACCACGAGCTCGTGCAAGTGTTCGAGGACGTAGCGGCGGTCGTCGGGCTCCGAGCAGAGGTAGGTCGGCACGTTGGGCAAGATGGCGTCTTCTGCCAAGTAGTAGCGGATCATCCTCTCGACATAGGCATAAATCGCCTTGTCGTCGGCGACGCCTGTGCCTGGCGCGTTCGCGATGGCCACGTTCCCCTTCCTGTAGACGTCCATCAACCCGGGGACTCCGAGCAGGGATTCGGGGCGGAAAGCGAGAGGATCCAGGTAGTCGTCGCCGATCCTCCGATAGACGACGTCGACTTGGCGTAGCCCCCGCGTCGTACGCATGTAGACCCGATCTGCACTCACTGTCAGGTCACCAGCCTCGACGAGCTCAGCGCCCATCTGCTGGGCGAGGAATGCATGTTCGAAGTATGCGCTGTTGAAGCGCCCGGGGGTCAGCACCACGACGTTGGGGTCGTCGCTGCGGTCCGAGGCGAGATAGCGTAGACACTCGAGCAGCTCGGTTGGGTAGCTCGTCACGGGCCGGATGGGCAACGTCTCGAAGACGTGGGGCAGGGCGCGCTTGAGCACACGGCGGTTCTCGATGACGTAGCTGACCCCCGAGGGGCAGCGGAGGTTGTCTTCCAGCACGTGGAAGGAACCCTTCTCGTCGCGTATCAGATCCGTGCCGACGATATGCGTCCAGATCCCCTTGGGCGGTGATAGATCGCGGCACGCGCTGCGATAGTCGGGACAGGATTCCACCAGGTAGGCGGGGAGCACGCCATCGCTGACGATCTGCCGCTTGCCGTAGACATCGCCGAGGAAGAGGTTGAGCGCGCGGATCCGCTGCTCGAGGCCGTGCTCGACCCTCTCCCAGTCTTGGGCGTCGATGACCCGTGGGATGACGTCGAACGGCAGGATGCGCTCGCCCGCCCCGGCCCCAACACCCAGGGTGAACGTTACCCCAGCCTTGAGCATGGCCTGCTCCGCAGCCCGCTGCCGGCGCAAGAGACCCGCCTTGCCGACAGCCTCGATACCGTCGAGAAGACGACGGCAGGCAGGCCGCACGACGCCCTTGGCCGAGAACATCTCGTCGAAGAAAGCTTCGGCTCCCGGATCGTAGTCTCGCAGGAGCTCGGGCGATTCCGGATTGCCCGTCGCGGGACCGCGCCGAGTCGCCTCTTCTGCGAGCCTGGGCCGTTCGAGGGCATCGGCAGCGTCGGCAGCGTCGCCGCCGTGCCGCAGGGGGGAGTTCGTCGCGACCGATGTCTGTTGGGACCACGAAGGCTCTGGGGAGGCCATGACCCTCCAGAGCATCGAGCTGCTTCCAGCTCGGTTTTGTGTTCCCGCCGTTTCGCGAAGGTGAACTACGCCTCAAGCGAGGCGTATTGCCTCGGCTCCCGTGACGGCTCAGTGGTCCAGAGCCCCCGTCGGTCCTTGCAGCGGCATCCCCGCCATCGCCGCCTCGTCGGTCGTGGTACCGCGGCGGGCCGGGTGTGGCTCAGGGGATGCTGAAGCTCTTGGCGACAGTGACGGAGTTGCCGCTGAAGGGCGGCACTGTCGCACGGCGGAAGATGGTAGCGACACAGCCGCCCACGGCGGTCCCAGCGAAGGGAGCGCCCACGACGTTGGCGGCGGTGACCCGCCCGCTTGTGGCGAAAGTGACCATGACCCTACCGCTGCCCGTGGGCCCGTCGGCGCGCTTACAGCCAACTGCCCCCGACGCGGCGACGGAGAGCGCCGAGCGTGCTGCGCCGGTGTTGAAGCTTGCCACGCCCGAGGAGGGGGTGTCCGAGACGGTGACCTTGGGGGCTTCCTTCTTCGGGGTGGCGGGCTCGGGCTTCTTGCTCGCCGCGCTGGACCCGCTGCTGGTCGTCGATGAACCGCTCGACGGGCCCGAGGAGCCCCTGGAGGCGACCTTTTGTTCCTCGTCATCCTTGGCCGCGTCGTCCTTTTCTTTGTCCTCCGCGGTCTCCTTCGCCGCTTTGGCGCGCTCGGCGGCGAGGCGCTCGGCCTCTTCCTTCGCCTTCTTCGCCCGCTCGGCTTCGGCCTCGGCTTCTTGAGCCGCCTTCTTCTCGACAGCGAGCTTCTCTTCCTGCGTCTTCAGCTTTGCTTCCAGAGCCGCCACGCGGGCTGCCTCTTCGTCGTCGCCGCTCGTGGCCGCAATGAGCCCCCCGACGAGGAGTAATCCGGCGAGCGCGGCAGCGGCGATGACAAGCTTCTTCTTGCTGCTGTTGCCGCCACTGGGCTCCGCGCTGGGGACACTCGCCGTGACGGCCTCCGCGTCGAGCTCTGGCTTCTTTGGCTTCTTCGGTTCGGGAGGGGGTGGCGGCGCGGGTGCCGTCAGCAGATCCGCAGTGCCGAGACCGAGGACGCCCGTCACCCTACCGGTCGATGGCATGCTGAGAATGTCGTTCATTCCCCTCTGGCCGGGCCGGGTAGTCGGTTGCTGGGGCGCGCGCCCTGAGCTGGCAAAACCGGCTTTGAGCGCGTCGAGGGAGAAGAGAACGGAGTTCTCGTTGCGCGAGCCGGTGGATTCTTTGGTGGGCGACGGAGCGTTGTGCCCAGGTGCCGACGTGGCCTCCTCTTCACTGCCGGCTTTCGCCGCGGCGCTGAAGAGATCGGCTACCGCTGAAGGTTTTGCCGTCGCGGCACGCTTCGCGGGCTGCCCCGTGGCTCCCCCGCCGGTTCCCCCCTTGGTTGGTGCGCCGAAGGAGACACTTGCCTTCTTGGTACCCGCAGCGACGGCACCGCCGCGGGCCGCGCTGGTGCCAGCAGCTCCCTTAATGCCGCTCGCGATCTTGGACGCGCCCCCCGCCTGGGCGCCTGGCCGCGGCGCCTTCGCCCGAGCGCTATCGATGGCTTGCTTCACCTCAGGAACGCTCAGGACGGGTACCCAGTCCTCCATGCCCTCCTTCCAGATGAAAGCGTCCTCTGTCACCGTGCCCGCGACGAAGCCCTGCGCGATCTCCTCGATGGCCATCTCGCGCTCGTCGTCTTCGGCGAGGTTGACAGTCCAAAGATCGGTGTCTGCGACCGGATGTATCGACGCGGCGTTGCGGAGCGGGGCATCGGTCGTGGCCACGGCGCTAGCGCCCGAGGTCGCGATCCCCTGCCCGGACTGCCCGTCCACGACGATTGTGTTGCCGCACTTTTTGCAGCGCAGCTTCACGCGCTTGCTGCGCACCTTGTCGTCGGCGATGGTGTAGTTCGCGCTGCACGAGCTACAGGTAACTCTCATGGGATCACGGTCTCCTGCGCTGCTTTCGGCCAGGCTGCGGGTACCTTCGCCTTGCGCAGCCAACGACCCTTGCGAGCCGACGAACTGTAGCAAAAGTGCTTGGCTTTTCCTAACATAGAATATTTGTTCATGGCGACTCGACTGGCGGTCACCGGGACGCCAATAGTCGCTGCCGACTGCCGTGCGGGCTCCTGCAGAGCCACTCCAATGGTGGAGACAAGCACGTCAGCTGATTGGAAAAGTGAATCAAGAATGTGACTGTCACGGAAAAATGAGTCAAGCGGCCGGGCCGAGAAGGGTGGGAGCTTGCTGTACTCGCGGTCCTTGCGGAGCTGCCCTGCCCGGCGGGTTTGCGGGAAGCGCGCCGGCAAATGAGGCCGCGGCGGTCGCGTGGCACGAATGGCGGCCCAAAGGCCAGTCCGAGCCGCGCTCTGCTGGGCGCGCTCTGCTGGCCGCGCTCTGCTGGCCGCGCTCTGCCGGCCGCGCTCTGCCGGCCGCGTTGCCGCAGAAACATTGCGCCGCTCTCGCGGAAACGTTGCCCCGGTGTCGGAATCGGTTCTATGCGTAGGGCGCGCTGGGTATATCAGGGCTGATCTTTTTCGGAAGTTGCAGGAGAACGTCGATGGCCTGGGTCGGTACCTTCATGCGTGCGGGGACAAAGTGGTGCGCTCTAGCAGCGTTGACCTTCGGTGCAGGACTCGTAGCGAACGCCGCGTGGGCGCAAGAGCGGGTGCCGCCGAGCAACGGCGATGGCATGGACACCCACCTCTTTCGACCCGCCGTGGATTCGAAGGGTTTCTTCGCCGTGGATGGCAGCGAGGTGCTCGGGGCCAGAGACTATAGCTTTGGCCTCATCCTCGACTATGGTCGGAACCTGATTAGGACGAACCCGGAGCGCGAGGAGGCGGGCGGCGAGGCACTCGTGCCCCACTCGTTCCAGGGGACCTTTGGGTTCAACTACGGCCTCGGGGGCATCGCCATCGTTGGCCTCCGCGTCCCGGTGCTGTTGATGTCCGGGGACCCGGTGAACCGCATCGGACCCAACGACGCGACCTACGACTCCGGGCAGCTGGATCTGCAGACGATCGGAAGCCCGGTGCTCCTCGGGAAGCTGCGAATCCTCGGCGTCGAGCGGGGCCTGGGGCTCGCTGCAGTGATGCAGGTCGGCGCGCCACGTTCGAGCGCCGCCCGCGAGCTCGGGGCAGACCCCGGGCTGTGGTACTGGCCCCAAGCCGTGGTGGAGGCCGATCCCCTCGGGGGCAGGAAGTTACGGCTCGCCGTGAACGGTGGGTTTCGCGGGCATACAGGGGATGATCCCTGGTTCGGAGCGGACCCCCTCGAGCCGTCGCTGCCACAGCTGGAAGAGGGGGAGCTCCGCTACGGGAACCTGGCGACCTTCGGGGGCGCGCTGTCGGTGCGGGTGCTCCCCGTGCTCGATCTCGTGGCGGAGACCTACGGCACCTATCTGATGGACGAGCGCTCCGCGAAGGGGCAACGCCTCTCCGAGGAGTTCCTCGGGGGGATCAAGCTGTTCATCGAGGAGAACAGTTACTTCATGCTCGGAGGCGGTGGCCGAGCCATGTTCACGGGCTTCCAGGCCGCCGACGCTAGGCTGGTGCTCGGCTTCGTCTTCGAGCCGTCCGTCGGTGACAGCGACGGGGATGGCTACAAGGACAACGACGACGAGTGTCCCATGGAGCCGGAAGACTTCGATGGCTTCGAGGACAGTGATGGTTGCCCCGATCCCGACAACGACAAGGACGGCATCCCTGACGATCTCGACCGCTGTCCGAACATCCCCGAGGATTTCGACGGCGACCGGGATCACGATGGCTGCCCCGACATCACGGAGAAGGACTCGGACGGGGATGGCATCATCGACGCGAAGGATGCTTGCCCCCTGGAGCCTGAGGACCGCGACGGTTACAAGGACGACGACGGCTGCCCCGATCCCGATAACGACGGCGACGGTATCCCCGATGTCCGGGACCAGTGTCCCACCGAGGCCGAGGACCGCGACGGCTTCGAAGACGAGGACGGCTGTCCCGATCTCGACAATGACCAGGATCGCATCCCCGACGCTGTCGATCGCTGCCCCATGGAGCCGGAGACCTACAATGGCGTCAACGACGAAGACGGCTGCCCCGACAAGGGCTCCGTCGTCATCGAGGGCTCCGAGCTCGTCACCCTCGAGCAAATCCAGTTCGAGACGGGGAGTGCACGGATTCGGCCCGAGTCCATGCCCCTCGTCGAGGAGGTGGCGACGATCCTCCGCGATCACCCGGAGTTCGACGTCATCGAGGTCGCCGGGCACGCCGACGAACGTGGCTCGGACGCCTTCAATCTGCGCCTCACGACGGCTCGAGCCCGCTCGGTCGTGCAAGCGCTCGTGGAGCGCGGCGTTCCCACGACGCGGCTGGTTTCTCAGGGGTATGGAGAATACTGCCCGCTCGACGCCGCGAGCACCCCGGAAGCCTGGGAGAAGAACCGGCGCGTGGAGTTCCAGATCGTCAAGCAGGACGGCTCCCCATCCGGAGTCGACCGCGGCTGCCCGGATGCAGCCGAGAAGGGCATCCTGCCACCGGAGCTCAAGTAGTCCCTGCCCGTCAAGGTGGTGACCCCTCACGTGCCTTGCGACAGAAGGCCACCGCGAGCAGAGTAGGAGCTCATGACAGAGGCTTCCAGACAGATCCAGAACGAGCTGGGGGCGGCGCCCATAGACCGCGGGGCCACCACGCGCGGCCCCTCCTGGCGCAACCGCACGGGGCACGTCATTGGCGAGCGTTATCGCCTGGAGGCCATCATCGACAGCGGTGGGCAGGGAGTCGTCTACCGTGGGCGTGACCTCGTCGAGGGGGATGAGGTGGCCGTCAAGGTTCTCAAGGACTCGGTCGCGAAGCAGTCGGACTGGCGAGAGCGGCTCCTGCGCGAGGCCCACGCCCTCGCAGCGCTATCGGGCACGGCCGCCGTCCGCGTGCTCGATCAGCGCTGGACCAATGACGGCGTCCTCTGTCTCGTGATGGAGCTGCTACGGGGGGCAGATCTGGAGACCGTCCTCGAGCGGGTGGAACGTAAGGGCGTGGCCTTCCCCGTCGATGGTCTCGAGCTCGTCTTCGACCCCGTCGTCTCGACCCTGGAGCGCGCCCACGTCCAGGGCATCCTGCATCGTGACATCAAGCCCGCGAACATCTACGTCGTCGACGGACGCGAGGGCCCCGAGATCAAGCTGCTGGACTTCGGGTTTGCCAAGTTCGTGCGCATGAAGAGCTTTACCCAAGCTGGTTTCATCGCCGGTTCGCCGAGCTACATCGCTCCGGAGATGTGGGCTGGGGCGAGCGAGCTCGACGCGCGCATCGACGTGTACTCCCTCGCGGCAGTGCTGTTCCGAGCGCTCGCGGGGCGCCCTCCCTTCCAGGCGCCGGAGCTCATCGCCCTCTGTCAGATGGTAATGAGCGCGCCTCGCCCGAGCCTGCGGAGCCTGCGGCCCGATCTGCCCGCTGCCGTGGACTCTTGGGCAGAGCAGTCCCTTGCTGCCAATCCCGCGGAGCGCTTCACCGGGGTGCGGGGCATGTTCTTCGCTCTCATGCAGGCGCTCGGGCGCGCCAGGCCTTCCCCTCGTTGAACCTGCCTCCTACCATGGCCGACCGAGCTGCTGCTTCCGTTCCGCGGGTCTTCGTCTCTCACGCCGCGCACGAGGCCGAGCTGGCGGCGCAGCTTGTGTCGCTGCTGCAGGGTGTTCTCGAGCTCTCCGCGGGAGAGATTGCGGCTACCTCGCACGCCAGCGCCGAGCTCGGCGCCAGCGGCATTCGGGAGCGCGGGCCAGCGGCTGACGCCGCCGTGTTCATCGCCATCGTCTCCATGAGTAGTCCAGTGGGGGGTGGGGAGCTGCTGATGAGTGCTCGGGATGCCCGCCAATCCGAGGCAGCCCCTGTCGGGCTTCGGATCCTGCTCGCCCAAAGAGGGTGGGAGCGCTCCATGCTGCCAGAGCCGCTGCGGGAGCTGCGGAGCGTCGACGGTGCCGACGAGATGGCGCTCGAAGACCTTGTTGGAGAGGTCGCGGGTCAGCTGCGGGTCGCCGGTACCCTGGACATGGCCGCTCAGCGCGGGAAGATGCGGGAGCTGGCGCGAGCCATGGATCGCGGGGCAGCTCGCTCGAGGGTTCGCAGGCGGCTCCTGGCTGCTGGCGTCGGCGCGCTCGTGGCGGCTGGGGCGGTGGTGGTAGCGAGCGGCTGGGGCCCGCGCGAGCTGGCGACGGTGGAGCGCTTTGGTTTCGAGCGCGACGCAGACGGCTGGCGTTGCCTGGACGCCGAGCAGGGGGCGGGCTGTGTCGCGCTCCGGCGCAGCGACGAGGAAGCGAAGGCAGGTGACTACGCCCTGCAGCTGGATGTCGTGCTCGAGCCGCGCAACCAGAGTCGGCGTAACGCCGAGGTGGCTTGGGATGCCGTCGGGGAGTCGGGAGCTCCGTCCCAGACAGGGAGCACGCAGCCCCTCGACCTGCGTGACAAGACCGTCTCTCTTTGGGTGTACGCGACCACGGGAGCAGAGGGCGAGGCGGAGAGCCCCAATGGGCTGCAACTCTTCGTCAAGGATCGGGAGTGGCGCTCACACTACGGAGCCTGGACGAATATCGAGCCCGAGCGCTGGGTACAGTTGTCCCTCTCCGTGGGCGAGGCGGGTGATGGCGAGCACGTGGACGAGTCGCTGGAGCCCGCCGCCATTCGCCTCATCGGGCTGAAGATGAGCCTGGGGGGAAAGTCGCAGCTCCCCTTCGAAGGGCCCCTGTTCGTGGATGCCGTCAGCTGGGAGTGATCACTGCTCCCGGGGGATCCAGAAGAACGGACCCTCGGCGAGGCTGTTCGCGGTCTCGGGAGCGCTCGCCATCAGGATCGCGCCCCGCGAGGACAGGGCGGCGATGGGTCCCCACGTCGAGCCCACGACTGTGCGCTGGGCGAGATCGACGAGGTAGGGCTCCGCATAGACGAAGGGAGACTCCTCGAGTATCTGGCCGAAGTCGGGGAGGTCGGCCGCGAGCTCTTTCGTCGTACCATCTTCGGTGTCCAGGAGCAGGAGCGACGTACCGCGCCGAACCAAGGCCAGCGCGCCGAGAACGCCGAGAACGCCGTCTCCCTGTTGTAGGATGACGAGCTCCCGCCGCTCCATGTCGACGAGGACGGCGTCGGCGCCGGGATAGAGCGGGACGAGGCGCTGGGGCTTGCCGCTGACGTAGTCGACGCGCGAGGCGAGCACCTGGATGGGCAGCTCGCGGCGGAAGGTTGGTCCAACGAGCCACACGGGGACGCGCACACCGACGGCGCTGCAGGCAACGAGGGCCAGCTCGCGCCCCGAATCCACGTGCATGAGGGTGCCGCCGCAGTCTTCGTCAGTGAGCCGCCGCCGCCGCGTGCCCTTCGCCCATTCGAGGGCGCCGCCCTGGGTGCGACGGAGGAGCCCCGCGCCCCAGGTGGCCAAGGCCTCTCTGGGTGGTCTGGGTCCCTTGGCGCCCAGCCTCACGATCTGGAGGCTGGCGGGATCGCCATGGTCGAGCCAGGCCCCATAGCGCAGCGCCCTCTGACAACCTGCCGGGCTGCGCTGCTCGGCGACGGGCCAGTCGAGGCGGCCGTTGCCGTTCTTGTCTTCGGCGACGACCCAGACACGCAGCGCTCCGCCGTCACCCGCAAATTCGATGCGCCAGGGGCGCCCGGGCCCTACAGGCACGGGGGTCTCGTGACCGCTCTCGAGGTCCAGGAGGACCACACCTTCGCTCCGACCTTCGCGGCGGATGAAGGCCATCCGCTCGCCTCCCGGTGCGAAGGCGATGGCACGGTGAGAGGCGTGGCTCAGGCTGTCTGCCCTCGCGTCGATGCGGCGCGCGCTCAGATCGACGCGATCCTTCCCGAACGTGTCCAAGAGTTCGACTTGGCCGTCTGTCTGCGTCACGAGCCAGCGCCCATCAGCGGAGTGTCCGAGCCAGGCCTCGATGGGCTCCCCGGGACCCGAGCCGAGGACGAGGTACGCGGTGGCAGCGTCGCCTTGGAGGCGTCCGTCGGGGGTAGGGACGACGGCGACGACGCCATCACCGTTCGTGTCCTGGCGCGCCTGGCAGAGCACGACCCAATTGCCTGCAGGGCTGGCTACCTCCGCCCACCCAGCTCCCGCGCTGCCAACAGGGAGGGAGGTCTCCGGTGGCGGCGCGACGAGGTCGGGTCCCTCTCGGCCTCCCTTCGAGGAGTGGCTTTCGCTCGATGACGGCCTCCCCGGCGCGGTCTGCTCGGGCGCCAGCACGGAGTCGGTGCGCAGCGGAGGCAGGTTCAAGGGTGGGTTAGCAGTCTTGCTGCACGCCAAGGCTGCGCCCAGGGCAGCGGCGAGCGCCACGGCGCCGCAGGAGCTGGCCCTCGCAGAGCGCGCACACCATCGTTCGGCCTCGGGTTGGGCGCGGAGGGGCTCTCTCATGAGACAGTGGCGGCTGGCACCGAGGTAGCTCGGACGCAGGGTCACCTCGGCTAGGCGAGAGCCTGGCGGACCCGTTCGGCAAGGGCGTTGGCCGCGGCAGCGGGCTCCAGGAGCTCCACCTTCTTCGGATCGGGCTCCTGGCGCAGCTTGAGCTCCACGCCGCCCCGAGCCAAAGCCCGGGCACCCACGGTGACCCGCAGGGGGATGCCCATCAGGTCGGCATCCTTGAACTTCACTCCGGGACGCTCGTCGCGATCGTCGACGAGCACCTCGATCCCGAGCGCTTCGAGGTCACGCTCGAGCTTCTCGACGGTCGCGACCACCTCCGGCTCGGCTCCAATCTGCACCAAGTGGACCTGATACGGCGCGATGCTCATGGGCCACACGATGCCGTTCGCGTCGTGATGCTGTTCGACGGCAGCGGCAACGAGCCGGGAGACCCCAATGCCGTAGCAGCCCATGACGAGGGGACGGTTCTCCCCCTTCTCGTCGAGGAAGGTCGCGCCCATCTTGGCGCTGTAATGGGTCCCGAGCAGGAAGATATGCCCGGCTTCGATCCCGCGGTAGAGCCGCAGCGCGGCGCCGCAGCGCACACAGCAGTCGCCCTCGCCGACGCTCCGGAGGGGCGCCTCCTGGGCCTCGAAGTCCCGTCCCGGCACGACGTGGAGCAGGTGGGTGTCCTTGGCATTGCCGCCCGTAATGGCGTCCTGCACCTGTGCCGCCTCCGTGTCGATGACGACCTTCCCCCGGAACCCGACAGGACCCGCGAAGCCGACAGGCGCCCCCGTCGCTTTCGCGACCTCCTCGGGGCCCGCCATCACGACCTCCGCGACCCCCAATGCCCGTGCGAGCTTGACCTCGTTCAGCTCGTGATCTCCGCGCACCACGGCGAGCACCAGCTCCGCGCCTGCGACGTAGACGAGGCTCTTGAGGAAGCGGGAGGGGGCAGCTTCCAGGAACGCCGAAACCTGTTCGATGGTCTTCTGCCCCGGCGTACTGACGGAGGTCGGGGCGGGAACCGACGCGGACTCGGCGGCAGCAGGGCTGCCGGGTTTCGCTTCGGCGACCTCTAGGTTGGCCGCGTACTCGCACTGGCTGCAGGCAGCGAGGACGTCCTCTCCGCTCTGGACCAGGACCTGGAACTCCGCGCTGCCCGCGCCGCCCATGGCGCCCGAGTCAGCGCTCACCATGCGATAGTCGAAGCCCACGCGATCGAAGATCCGGGTATACGCCTCGCGCATCAGCTCATAGCTCGCGCGAGCCCGGGTCTCGTCAGCGTCGAACGAGTAGGCGTCCTTCATGATGAACTCGCGGCAGCGCAGGAGGCCCCCACGGGGACGCGGCTCGTCCCGGTACTTGGTCTGGACCTGGTAGAGGTTGAGGGGCAGGTCGCGGTAGCTCTTCACCTCTCGGCGCGCCAGATCCGTGATGATCTCTTCGTGCGTGGGCCCCAGGTGATAATCGCCTCCCTTGCGATCCTTGAGCCTTAGCAGTGTGTCGCCGAAGACGTCCCAGCGCCCGCTCTCCTTGAAGTAGTCCGACGGCAGCAAGCCGGGGAGGAGCACCTCCTGGGCGCCGCGCCGATCGAGCTCCTCTCGGATGATGCGCTGAAGCTTCGAGAGCACCCGAACCCCGAGGGGCAGGTAGCTGTAGATGCCCGCGCCCACCCGCCGCACGTATCCGGCACGCAGCAGCAGGACATGACTGACGCTCGTGGCGTCCGCGGGAGCTTCCTTCAGAGTGGGGAGGAGGGCTTTCGTGTAGCGCATTGGGCCGCACAGCTAGCACGTCGCGCGGAGGCTCGGAAGCGACGTGGTCCGAAGGTTGCTTGGGCCAGCGACGACGGTGCCAACCCGACGGCGCTCCCGAGTCCCTGTTCGTTGCACGCCTTTCCCGCGGTTCGGGCGAGCGAAGCGTGTTTCTTCTGACTGGTCTGGTGGCCGACTGTCCCCCCCGTCGCTCCAGTAGTCGCGGAATCCGCCGGGAAGACTGCCTCAGCGACCGAGGTGGAGGCGGGGGCGACTTGGAGCCTCGCCTAGCGGGTGCGCTTCATGATATCCATCGGAGTGAAACACGCCTGGACTCCGCTCGACGGGGCAACTTTCGAGCTGGGTTCCTGGTGCTGGACGCTTCCGTTGGTCGGAAGCGCTGGCAGACGCCGCGCGCCAGGCGTCCGCTGGGTTACGGCTAGAGGATCCAAACCGAGGCGCTGGAAAATGGATAGAAGGGCAGTCTGACCATGAGCGTGAGGCTTTACGTGGGGAACCTCGCCTACTCGACGACGGGCGCCGAACTGCAAGCGGCCTTCGCGGAGTTCGGTGAAGTCGTTTCGGCAACCATCCCAGAGGACCGCATGACAGGGCGCTCGCGCGGGTTTGGTTTCGTTGAGTTCGCCAGCGACAGCGAAGCACAAGCGGCCATCGAGGCGATGCATGGTGCTACCCTGAGCGGACGGACGCTGACGGTGAACGTCGCTCGAGAGCGCGCTGCCGGCGGCGGCGGCGGCGGTGGCGGCGGTGGCGGACGCCGAGGCGGCGGTGGACGGCGCGGTGACGGTGACGGAGGCTACCGCGGGCGCGACTGACGCCATGCCGACCCGGGCAGGTCCTCCTTGCCCGGGCGGCTCCTCAGCTGCGCAGCTTTCCAATGCGTTTCGGCGACCTCGCGTCGCGGGTCGCTATCGGCCACGATGCCGCCGCCAGCGTGGTAGTGGCCGGTGCCGTCCTGCACGGTGAGGCATCGGATCGACATGGCGAGCCTCGCGTGCCCGCCGTGACTGATGTAGCCATGGGCGCCCGTGTAGAGGCCTCGGCGCGCGCCCTCGAGCTGCGCGATGCACTCCATCGCCTTGATCTTCGGGGCGCCGGTGACGCTCCCGCTCGGTAGAACGGCCTCGAAGAGCTCCCGCAGAGACACGGAGGCACGCCGGCGTGCGCTCACTGTCGAGAGCCGATGGTGCACCGGGCCATATGTCGCGATGCTGCCAGGGTCCACGACTTGGACGCTGCCTGCGACGGCGATCCTCCCTAGGTCGTTGCGCTCGATGTCGGTCACCATGACCAGCTCGGCGCGTTCCTTGGGGTCGGAACGGAGCTCCTCGGCGAGTCGGTAGTCGTCTGCAGGGGTCACGCCACGTGGTCTCGTGCCCTTGATGGGGCGCGTCAGCACGATGTCGCCCGGTCCGGAAAGCAGCAGGAGCTCGGGAGAGGAACACACGATCGTCGGCCCTGCTCCCTCGAAGGAGGCGCAGTACGGCGCGCACGAGACGGAGCCGAGGTGCTCGAGGAGGTCGAGCGCGTCCCCGAGCACGTCGAACTGGAACAAGCGCGCGAGGTTGACGACATAGAGGTCGCCGCGAGCGATCCGCTCGAGGGCAGCGCGCACGCGCTCTGCGTGGCGTCCGTCCTCCAGCGCGTCGGAGCGGTCGACGAGCGAAACGGGGCCGGCGCTCGCGGTAGGGCGCTGCAACCCTTCGGCGAGAGCGTCGACGGCATCCGCGTCGTCGCCCAGCACGGTGACGGCCGTGTCGATCCGTGCCACGGCGCGGAAGCGTGCCCAATGGGGCGTCGTGTGGTGGGGCGCGGGGCGCTCCCGAGAGCCCGCTGTGCCCTCTTGCGGGCGCTCGAGGTGGCGGAGCGCCTCATAGGGCACGTAGCCGATCCATTGGGGTACCGGCTCGAGGTCGGCCGGGCACGAGCAGCGGGCCTCCGGCGGGGTGAGCGCGGTGCAGCAGAGGTCGGGGTCGCAGGCGAGCCACGAGGGGCCCCGTCCGTCGGCGCTCCACAGCACGGTCCTGAACGGGCGGTCGCGGAGGGTTCGGGCGAGAGCCAGCGGTTCTGGGCGCACCGGAATGACGCGGGAGAACGCGGCCATGGCTCGGCCTCGCTAGCACCGCCATCCCTGCAGACAAGTTTCGACCCGCGGCGAGCCCCTCCACGTAGATCCGGGTGCAGATCCGGCCAACCATTCCAGATCAATGATCCACGTGGTGTCACGAGGAGGCCAACAGCGTACTGGTTATCGTGAAGGCGGTGCGTCGAAGCCCGTTCTTTGCCAGAACCGCGCCAGGTGCTCAGCGCCGCGCTGCCCTGCGAGGGAGCGTCGTCACGCGCGCTTTGCACGTTGACAGAGGCGGTCGGATCGTGGAACGCGAAGGCTCGATCAGGTCGGGGTGGCGCGCGGTGCGCCGCTGGAGCCCACGATCAGCGTAACGGAGACGTCGATGAAGCAAAAGTACACCCTTGGACTCGCACTGGTGGCCTCTGCCGCCCTCGCGCTGGGCTGCAAGCCACGGCAGGACGCAGCCTCTGCCAGCAGCAGCCAGGCCCAGGCCGGCGAAGGCGTGGTGGCGCTCGGCGGCAAGACTTGCGAGGTCGTCGAGATGATCGAGGATGCCGAGAACGCTGACAACCAGGTCATCAAGGCCGGGAACAGGAACGGCTATATCTATACCTATGTCGACAAGGAAGGAACGACGGTCGAGCCCCAGGCCGGTGAGCTCGGCGGCACCTTCGTGATGGCAGAAGGCGGCGCGAAGGGCTCCGGTTACGCCCTCCGCATGACTGGGACGATTGCGACCGCTTCCATCACCTACGCCGGCATGGGGATGAACTTCCTGGATCCGAAGGGCGTCTACGATGCCTCGCAGTACGACGGGATCTCCTTCTTCATTCGCAAGGCGCCCGAAACGACGGCGCGCGTGCGTCTCAAGGTGCCAGACAAGAACACGGATCCCGACGGTGGCGTGTGCCAGGAGTGCTTCAACGACTTCGGCACGGACATGACCGTCAAGGACGAGTGGACGCAGTACATCGTGCCTTGGTCTGCCATGACCCAGATGCAGGGTTGGGGGAATCCTCGGCCGCCAGCCATCGAGCCTGCCACAGTCACGTCGATCCAGTTCCAGGTCGCCGACAAGGGACAGAACTTCGACGTCTGGGTGGACAACGTCGCTTTCATCAAGTGCCAGTAGGGCACCAGGCGGGCGGTCAGCGGGTCATCGGCAGCTGGTGACCCCACGCCCGCTCGGGCTGTCGGCTTGCGCGCCTTTGTCGCGAGACTAGACCCGACACCCCATGCTCGAGCACACGCGCGCCCTGCGGCTCTATTACCTGACCTCCTTTGCCGCCATGGGCATCTTCATGCCGTATCAGCCGCTGTGGTTGGCGGCACGGGGCATCGATGGCTGGCGCATGGGAGCCGTCGTCGCGCTGAGGCCTATCGCCATGATCTTGGCGCCCGTCGTGTTCGGGATGCTCGCGGATCGCTTTGGCCTTCGCGGTATGCTCATCCGGTGGGCGAGCTTCGGGGCCATGCTGAGCGCGCTGCTGCTCGGAGTGGCCGTCCACGCGACGGTGCTCGGATTCGGGGCCATCTTCGCGGGATTCTTCGTGTTCTCGCTGCTCCGGGTGCCCATGTCGACGCTGGCGGACGTCGCCAGCCTGGAGTCGGCGGGACGTCACTATGGGGGTATCCGCCTCTGGGGTTCCATCGGCTTCATGCTGGCCGTCGTTTGCGCTGGTTGGTGGCTCGAGCTCGAGGAACCGAGCCCGTACCCGTACGCCATCGCCTGTCTGACGATGGCGGCCTTCGTTGCAAGCTTCTGGGTGCCAAAGACGGGGAGGCTCCCGCCGCGCCCCGTGCTGAGGGAAGCCGCGGGGCTGCTGAGACGTCCACGCTTTCATTGTTTTCTGGCGCTGCTCTTCGCCTGGACGCTGGCCCATTCCGGGTATGACCTCTGCATCAGCCTGCATCTGAAGGCGCTCGGTGCTACGGGGGCCCAGGTGGGGTTAGCCTGGGGGCTGGCCACCTTCGCCGAGATCCTCCTGATGGCCCGGGCAGGCCAGGCTATCGAGCGGTGGGGAGCGTTGACCTGCGTGGCCTTCGGGATTGGAGTGGCTGCGGGGCGCTGGCTGCTGCTCGGCTCCGTGACGTCTCTACCCCTGATTCTCCTGCTGCAGCCGCTCCATGCGCTCTCCTTTGCCCTCGTGTGGGTCGCGGGAATCGTGTGGGTGCGCGAAGAAGCGGGGGATGGCCTGCTCGGGAGCGCCCAAGGCATGGCCGCGACGAGCATGGCCCTGGGCACGGCGCTCGGCATGCTCGCATGGGGAGCCTTGCACGGGGCTGCTGGGGCGCGTCCCGTGTTCCTTGCCGCCTCGGGGATTTCCACGCTAGCGCTCATCGTCGTCGGCTGGGTGCGGCGGCGGCGCCTGGTGCTCGGGACGGGGCTTTCGTAGGGCCGCGCGCGACCCGGCGGACGCTTTCGGCAAAGTCTTGGTTCTCCCGGGCAATCGGAGTACCACGGATGCTGGCGCCTGGGTCCCGGGCGCTGTCCTACCGGGACGCAAAATTAGCGACGGCTTCGTCGACGTGGCGTGCGCGCTGGGGCTTTCCGCGCCTTGGCATTGCCCCGAGCCCGTCTCTCTGCAAGAGTGTCTGACGCCTCGTGGCGGGATTGTATCGACCCCCCTTACCACAGCCGGTCGGGCACCGGGAGCACGGCTTCCTTTCGCACCGGCGGCACCAGCAACACCTGCAAAGAGCGAGCGAACGATGACACGGAAGCTAACTTGCACCCTTTTCACTTCGGCCAGCCTCGTGCTGGCGCTGAGCGCCTGCAGCACCGACGACAAGCCCCTTCCCGCAGTGAAGTCCCTGAGCGCCTGCGATGCTCACCAGATGGCGACTGGTGGCTATATGTGGACCTTCACCGACGCGGGACGGAATACCTACGGCACGGTTGAGCCCTTCTCGACCTGGGACGAAGCCACGCAATCGGGTGATAACTTCACCGTCACTGCGATGGCGGATCAGGGCGATCCCACAAACAACGTGTGCATGATCACCGGTACCAAGCCCGCGGGGGAACGCGCCGACGAGCTGGACTCCTGTGGTGACAAGCCGCTCTATCCGGTTGCTGGCATCGGCTTCAGCTTCTTGGACAAGAACGTGCGCTTCAACATCTGTGACAAGATTGGCGTCCGTTTCCGCGCCAAGGGCACGCTCGTGGGGACAGATGGAACTGCGGCGGCAGCCTTGCCGGTGCGCGTCGCCTTCCCGACGACGGCCAACGATCTGTGGCAACTCGGTGACAAGTGGGCTTCCGGTCCGGAGGAGCAGCGCTGCAAGTGCCAGCACGAGCTGGAAGAAGGCACGAAGACCTGCTTCGGGTTCTACGGCAAGGACATCGACGTGACAGGGGACTGGGAGTGGTTCACCGTCCTTTGGGGCGAATTGAGCACTCCGTCGTGGGCGGGGGCGACTCCCTTCGAGGTCGATCAGGTCCTGAAGATGCAGCTCAGCGTGGAAGGGACGGGCGACTACACCCTGGCCATCGACGATATCCAGTTCGTGCTGACGGCTGACGACGGGCACTTGAACTGGTGCGCAACGCACACCTGGGATCTGATCACGCCCAATACCCCTGATTTCTGTAACCTGGTGGAGGCGGGGGATCCCCTGTGCACCCCTGGTGCCGACCCGGATCAGGGCATCCACTTCTGAGTCGACGGCGCGCTGGGCACAGCGCGGTAGTCTGAGCGAGGGCGGCCTGGTGCAATCCACGGTCGCCCTCGGGCGGTTTGTGGGAGGCCGCTGTGGAGGCGGTGCGCGTCCTTCTACCGACGCGGCACACCGTGCTCCTGTGCCGCCCCGCTAGCGCGGCTCTTCCTTCGTCGTGATCGCGGGGCACCAGCGGTCCGCGCTGGGCAGCTCGATCCCCGCGGGCAGCGGAGTCGCCGCCGAGCGATCGAGGAGCTCCGCCATCGTCCCGGTGACCACGGTCGAGAGCTGCCCGGCGCTCACGGTCTCCGCCAGGGGGGAGCGCGACAGGGGCCCGTCGAGCCATAGGGATGCCAGTCCGTGCACGAGGGACCAGGCGCTGAGGACGAGCGGCATGGGATCTCCCCCGGGTGCCAGCCCCGCCTCCTGACACTCGGAGATGACGTCGACGAGGATGCGAAAGCTCCTGTGTGAAACGTGATCCGGGTCGTCGCAGTCCTTGAGATCCGCCAGCTCGGGGCGGAACATGATGCGGAAGTAGCCGGGATACTCCAGGGCGAAGCCGACGTACGCACAGCCGAGGGCGGCGAATCGCGCGAGGGGTTCGTGAGCGCCGTCGCGTGCCTCCTCGAGAGCTTGGGTCAACAAGCTGAAGCCCTCTTCGGCGACGGCGGAAAGGAGCGCGGAACGGTCCGCGAAGTAGTGATAGGGAGCGGAGTGGGTGACGCCAGCGCGGCGCGCCACCTCGCGCAGGCTCAACGCCGCGAGACCGCCCTCGTCGAGCAGCGCCGAGGCAGCCTCGAGCAAGGCACGTCGCAGGTTGCCATGGTGATAAGTCAGCCGCTTGCTCATGGGTCATCACCATAGCAAGCGATCTGGACAACGAACAGATTCCGGTGCCGCGAGCTTGTTCCGGTCGGATTGGAGCGGCCCGCGCCGGGGAAATGAGCAAACGAGCAGCGTCGCCGCACGACTCCGGAACCTGAGCCGCAACGCATTCGGCATTCGGGTCTCTGACGGTGCCGAGCCGTGGGTGTCTGTGATTGCGCGAATGCAACGCACTCCGCAACTCGGGATAAGACAGCGACTCTGTAGCGCCTTGCCTCGCCGCGGCGGGCTGCCTCGCTTCAGGTGTTTCGTCTCGTCTCGTCGAACGCGGGCGTTGCACGGCGCTCCCTCTATGAATGGACGCAGAAAGGAAGAACAAGCCCAACGGAATGGGCCCGGCGGAAACAAGCCCAGCGGAGCAAGCCCGGCGGAAACAAGCCCAGCGGAAACAAGCCCAGCGGAAACAAGCCCAGCGGAGCAAGCCCAGCGGAGCAAGCCCAGTGGAGCAAGCCCAGCGGAATGGGGCCGGCGGGAGCCGAAACAGCAGAAAAGGAGAGGTTCACGGGATGGTTTCCCTCCCTGAGCGACGCTTGCGGGGGCTCGGCCGGGTGTGTAGGTAATTGGTAGCTGCCCGTGCTACGTTCTAGGTTTGAGTATTGCGCGTGCCGCTTCAGGTAAGGGTAAAACACATGTCTAGGGGACTTCGATACTTGCTGGCCTGCGGAGCATCGGTGGCGCCGCGGCCCTCCGCTGCAGCAGCCATGCTGCTGTGGCTCTTGCTCGTGCTCAACGGGAGCGCCGCCCTGGCCCAGTCCGAGGCAGATCGCGCCACGGCGCGTTCACTGGCGGCCGAGGGCTACCGCGCCCTGCAGGAGGAAGACTTCGAGACCGCCGAGGATCGCTTCCGTCGCGCGGACGCGCTCGTGCACGCGCCAACGCTCGTCGTCGATCACGCGCGCGCCTTGGTCGGGCTGGGGCGGCTCGTCGAGGCTCACGAGCGCTACGAGTTGGTGCTGCGCGAGGGGGTTGCATCCGATGCCCCATGGGTGTGGAAGCGAGCCCTCGATGATGCCGAGGCCGAGCTCGCCGCTTTGAAGCCGCGCCTGGCCTGGGTGGTGTTGCGCGTCAGTGGCCCAGCGACCCCGGAGGTTACCATCGACGGTAACGAGGTTCCGCGCGCCGCGCTCGGTGTGCCCCGCGCCACCAACCCAGGAACCCGCACCATCGAAGCGGCTGGCCCTGGGTACCTCCCGGAGACGAATGAAGTCACGCTCGCGGAGGGGGAGGAACGCGAGATCATGATGACGCTCGAGCGCGCACCCCAAGCCGAAGAGTCTCGTGCGGCAGAACCGATGGAGGCTTCGACGCCCACGCCGGAGCCTGACGAGCCGAAGGAGCTCGGGACGAGCCGCCGGACTTGGATGTACGTCTCCCTCGGCGTTGGTGGCGCTGGCCTCCTTGGCGGTGGCGCCGCCGGTGTCGTGGCGTACACGAAGAGCAAAGACCTCGACGACGCCTGCCCGACGCGTGACCGGTGCTCCCCCAATCTACAGGACGACATCGATTCCTACGATCGCTGGCGGATAGCGACGGGCGTCGGGCTCGGCATCGGCGTTGTCGGTCTCGCTGCTGGTGCGTATCTCTACTTCACCGACCCTGTGCCCGGCGACGCCGCGTTGGACTCGGCCAGCATCCTGCCGCTCGTCTCCCATGACACCTTGGGCGTCTGGGGAAGGTTCTGATGCTGACCCGATTTCAGGTGCTCCACCTGTGCTTGGGGCTGTGCGTTCTCGTCGGACTGGGCGCCTGTCGCTCTTATTCGGTGGACTCGCAAGCCCACCAGGCAGGGGGGCAGGGCGGGGACGGCGCGTTGGGTGGCAGCACACAGGGGCCAGCGAGCGGCGGCGCGGGAGGGGGTACAGCGGGCACCGACGAGACCGGTGAATGGTGCCCGCCTGGAGACGAGCACCGCTGCGTTGGCGCGACGCTCGAGCGCTGCGATCCGAACGTCCGCGACCAATGGGCTTTTCAGCAGGCCTGCGCGTCTGCAGAGCTGTGTGACGCGAACGCCGGCACATGCCGCCTTTGTGGCGAGGACGCCTACCGCTGTGAGAGCTGGAACCTCGAGCTTTGCAGCGGGGATGGTCAGTCGTGGCAGACGCTCGAAGCGTGCCCGGATCGGGAGTACTGCGACTCGGCGAGCGGGCGCTGTCTCACGTGCCTGAGCGAAGAGGTTTTCTGCAGTGGTGCCACGCTGTACCAGTGCGACGGGTCCGGAATGAGCTGGGAGATTACCGACTGCAGCTCTCCAGACCGCTGCAACGTCGCTTCTCGTACGTGCCGCGACTGCATCCCGGGCGAGCTCCAGTGCTCCGACGCCCAGCTGCAACGTTGCTCCGAGGACCGCAGTTGGGAAGCCCTGCTGACCTGCGAGACCGCCGAGCTCTGCCAGCGCACCCGCGACGAGGCATTGTCGCCGGAGTGGGGCGAGGTCTGTGCTGATCCGGTCTGCGAAGTCGGCACGTTCCGTTGCAACCCGAGCGACGGGCGCATCGTGGAGGCTTGTGCGCCGGGGCGGCATCGCTGGGAGCAATCCGAGGTTTGTGAGACCGCAGCCCTCTGTGATCCCGTGGCCGGTGCATGCAGCGAGGGCTGTACCCCGGGTGAGTACCGCTGTGACGGTGAGCGGCTGCAGGTCTGCAACGAGGCGGGGACGGGCTTCACCACCGAGATGACATGTCAGTCCTCGGCCCTCTGCAACACGGCGCGCCGCGACTGCGTGGAGTGCGAGGCGGGTGAGTATCAGTGCAATGGTCTCCAGCTGCAGCAGTGCTCCAGCGCGCATGACTGGGATCTTGTCGAGTCCTGTGCCTCCGCCGCGCTCTGCTCGGTGAGCCAACGTAGCTGCCTGTCTCCTGGGTGCCCCCAGGCGGGTACGTACTCCTGCGACGGAAGCATTCTCAGGCAATGTCCACGCAATCTGACGGAGTGGGTGGTCCGAGAGGACTGCGAAGCCGCGGCGCTCTGCAATGCTCGGGACGGCCGTTGCAATACGGGGTGCGCGACAGCGGACGCGGTGCGCTGCGTCGGACAGCAACTGCAGCGCTGTGCAGCAGACCGGACGGGCTGGGTCGTCGAGGAGGTCTGTGAGGAAGGGTGGCTCTGCAACGAAGCGGACGCGACCTGCGACCGCACGTGCCCCGCGGTGCCCTACGCTTGCCAGCTCGGGGTGCCGGTCGCCTGTGTGCCGACGGAGACCGGCGGCGCGGAATGGATAGCCACGGGGGAACCGTGCGCGACGCCCGAGCTCTGTCACGCCGACAACACCCGCGCTTCCTGCAGTGTCCCAGAGTGCGGCGCGCCAGGTGACGAGGACTACTTCCGCTGCAATCCGGATAACCCACAGCTGGTGGAGGTCTGCAATGCTGGGCGCACCGGATACGTGCCTGCACGTACATGCCCGACGGGTTCGGTTTGCGATGCCGACGGCAGCAGGCTCACGGGGAACGCGCAATGCGACATCTGCACGCCGGGCGCGCACCGCTGCAACGGGGCCGAGCTGCAGCAATGTGCCTCCGACGGGCAGTCCTACTATACGGTCAGGAACTGCCCCAGCGCGGACTTCTGCTACGCGGCGGAGGACGGGAGCGCGGGGTACTGCTACGTATGCGCAGAATCGGACCAGCAGTGTCAGGGTGGGGCTTTCATCTCTGCATGTGCCGATGATCGGCTGAGCTTCGTGTCCTCGGATGACTTCGTGCCCTGCCCGAACGGCTGCGTCGATTTGGCGGGTCACCAGGATTACTGCGCGGGTTGTCCGAGCGCGAACGAGACGCAGTGCGTGCAAACCGAAGCGCCGGGATCTTTGCGTCAGTGCCCCGCGGACCGTCGCGCCTGGTCAGAGACCGTCGCGTGCTCCGCGGAGCGGGGCTGTATCGACGACGGTCTCGACGACTACTGCGTTGGATGCACGGATGGGAGTCGTCAGTGCTTTGGGACGTTCTCTCCTTCCGTCCGAGAGTGCCAGGACGACGCCTGGACGACAGTGGAAGAGTGCTCCCTCGGCTGTTTCGATGATGGTAACGCCGATTACTGTGGCGAGTGTGTCGTGGGGGCATCCGAATGCGTGGGTAGCTCTAGCCTGCGCACCTGTGTTCGGGGTGAGTGGGTCACCTCCAGCTGCGGGGCCACCTACGCCTGCCACGAGGGCGTGTCGCTCGACTACTGCGGCGCCTGCCAACCCGGAACCGCCGAGTGCAACGATGCGGGGACCGCGCGGCGTGTCTGCAATTCGAGGGAGCAGTGGGGCGACTGGGAGAGCTGCCAGTTTGGCTGCCACCAGGACGGCACAGCGGATTATTGCGGCACCTGCTCGGAGGGAGCGAGGGAGTGCACCACCGGAAGCTCGGGCCGCCGAGTCTGTGAGGACGGCCTCTGGACCACGAGCAACTGTTCAGCGAGCGCTCCCTACTGTGCCGATGGTTCCTGCTTCGAGTGCGCCTCCGGGACCAAACGCTGCACCGGCGCAGGCGATGCCGAGGCCCAGCTGTGCGTGAACGGCGAGTGGCAGGCGCAGGCGTGTCCCGCGAGCGCGCCCGTGTGCCTGCAGGGTGACTGTGCTGCTTGCAACGCCAGCTCCCCCGCAGAGTGTGCCGGGTCCGGGACGGCCCGGACCTGCGACACGGACACGGGCGAGTGGGTAACCGTGACCTGTGGTGGTGAGGCGCCGTACTGCTCCGGCGGGAGCTGCGTCCAGTGCGTCACCGGGGATCGCCAATGCCTCGGCGATGCCCTGCTCGTCTGTGTCGACGAATCTTGGGAGGCGCAGGCGTGTCCGCAGGAAGCTCCCGTCTGCAATGGGAACCTGCCAATTCCGGATTGCGCCGAGTGCAACCAGAGCTCTGCCGATCACTGTGCGGCTGGTGTTGCGCTGATCTGTGACGACGCGACGGGGACCTGGGATTCGACCGACTGTGCTGCAGAGGGACAGCCCTGCCTCGCAGGTGCCTGCGTCTCGTGCGAGCCGGGGGCGCGAGATTGCGAGGACGACCGCACCCGGGTGGAGTGCACGGACGACGGCTCCTGGGCGGCAACCCCGTGCGGCTCCGCGGTGCCGGCCTGTGTTGCCGGCGCCTGCGTCGAGTGCAGCACGACTGTGCCCTGTCCCGATGGACAATCCTGCGTTGCCGGCACGTGCAGGGAGTGCGACGTGGGTGACTCCAGCTGCTCTGACGGCTCGCTCCTAGAGTGCTCGGATGAAGGCTTCTGGCTCGCCCCCGTCGACTGTGGAGAGCCCGGTTGTTTCGAGCCGACCCCAGGCCAGGCAGAGTGCGGCGCCTGCTTGCCGGGAGAGGAGCGCTGCAGTGTCGACGAGCTGTCCGTCGAAACATGCACGGAAGCGGGCCAATGGCAGGCGACCCTGTGCGATGTCGAGTGCGTGGATACGGTGGATCAAGTCTACTGCGCCGATTGCGCGGAAGGAGAGGCGCAGTGCCTTGGAGTAGAGTTGCAGCTCTGTCAGTTGGGGCGCTGGGAACTGGACCAGGACTGCGGACTACTCGGCTGCATCGATGGCAGTGAGCCCTTCTGCGCTGTGTGCGAGGAGGGGTACGAAGACTGTGACGGACCGAACACACGGGTATTCTGTAGTGGCGGGATCCTCGAGAGCGTTGATTGCGAGCCCGGAGAAACCTGCCAGATGGGACAATGCGCCCCAGCTGGTGGCGGCCAATCCGGTGGGAGTGCCGGCTAGATGCCCGAGCGCGGTTCTCGATCTCTTCGAGAGCGTCGCTCAGCCCCAGAGATTGTGGTGCGACCCTCAGGCTGGTGGCGATTCCTGGTGGGCCCCACGGCTCCAGTCGTCACGTTGATGGGTTGTGGGCTCGGCCTCCCGAACTATGAGGTGGCCGAGGAGGGGGAGCTCGAAGCCTCCGCTGGGCATGCAGAGGGCAGCGCTTCCTGCGCCCCGGGGAGCTTTCGCTGCGCAGGTGCCGAGCTACACCGTTGCGATGGGTCAGGGTGGGAACTGACCCAACTCTGCCCGTCGGACGCGCAATGCAGTGCCTCCCAGGAGCGTTGCCTTGTGTGCCCCCCGCAGGTCCTGCGGTGTACGGGGCGAGTGCTGGAGCGTTGCCAGAGCGATCAGTGGCTGGAGGAGCTCGTGTGTCAGGAGGGGCAGGCCTGCGATGCCATCCGGGGGGCGTGCAGTGACTGCGTCCCGGGTGATGTTCGCTGCGCCTCTGATAAGGTTCTCGAGGCATGCGAGCAAGGTGTATGGCGCGAGATGGACGCCTGCGCCACAAACGAGGTTTGCGACGCAGGGCGGGCCGAGTGCCGGATCTGCACGTATGGTGAGACGGTCTGTGCGCGCGAAGGCGACGACGAGGTGCAGCTCACGTGCAACGCGAACCGCGACGGTTGGGACGCCACGCTCTGCCCTCTCGGTTGTTTGGACACTGCCCCCGCGCACTGCAAGGCGTGCCAGGTCGTCGGGGCAAGATCGTGTTCGTCCGCGACGCGGCTGCGTTACTGCACCGACACCTTCGAGTGGGGCTATGAGCGCTGCCCGAACCGCTGCGTGGAGCTCGCGGACGCCAACGGCTTCTGTGAGTGAGCCGGGCCTACCATCGGTCGTCCGCGCTACCCCTAGCCCCGGGAGGGGGCATTCGCAGGTCTGGGCTCAGTGCTTCGAGCTTTTGGCCAAGCATTGTCCACGTCTTATCGAGCAGCTCGCGATGGAGGCGTGCTCGCGTCACATCGCGCAACGCGCGCCGCAGTGGGGCGTCGCGCGCGTCTCCACGCACAGTCAGCCACGCCTCACACAGCGGCACCGAGCCTCGACGCTCATAGACGATGATTCTCCCTCCCAGGGCGCCAGCGTTCCACTCGGGGCGAATGACGTCTTTGCGCCGGAATACGTGAGGCTTGGCGTAGCTCGTTACGTGGAGCACGACGAGATAGCGACGTTGCCCGAGCTCGTCGAGGAGGTCGCCTACCCTGGTACTCTCGCGGGGGGTTCGCAGCTGCGCCGATTCCAGGTTCCACAGGGAGGCGGCCCCTCCGAGATAGAAACCGCCCAGCGTCGCGAGCTCATCGGATTCGAGGCGGGTTCGAAACTCGAGGGAGAGGAGGTCCTTGGGTTCATAGCGGGCGTCGTGAACACGAACAACGGCGGTGCGCTCCGCGTCCGTCCCAGCAGCCATCGTGGGACACCGAGGCGGAGCCTTGTGCGCTGGCAGCGCGACGTCCCCAGCGAGGCTCGCCCGAAGCTCGATGATCCGTGCTGCCAGCTGCTGTGTCGACTCGATTCGTTCCCGAGCGCTTGGGTCGCCTCCCTCGCCCGCCGTTCGGGCTGGCGTTCCGGTGAGGAGGGGCGTGGCTTCTGCGTGACCAACGAACGGCAGCTGTTCGCAGGAGCACGCAGCGAGCAGCGAGAGGAAACCCAAGACGCGCAACACCATGGCTTCCCACGGTTAACGCAGTTGCCGCGGATCGAGCTAGTTTGTGTCGGTTTTCCAGGGCGGGCCCCCGACCCAGAGCGCTCCCGTCAGCCTACTAGTCCCCTCGCCGTGTTCCGGGGCGGCCCACGGTTCAGCGTCCGCGAGGGTCTTGACGCAGGGAGCGCTGGCGCGAAAGAACGGACCAGCACACCTGCGGCAGCCGAGTCCCCGGCGGCCCTTTCCCTCGCAGCCATGACCGAGCCGGACTCCCACGCATGAAGCCAACGACGCACGCCTCCCTGCTGCTCCCGTCCCTGCTGCTCTCGACGGGGACGCTCCCGGCAAGCGCGGAGCCCGCCCCCAGCCCCAGTCTTTCTCACGCCGACGCGCCGAGGGGCGGATCTGCCGTGCAGAGCACGACGGCCGATGACGACGCTGCCCCGTCGGCCTCGGGCGACGCAACATCTACCGAGTTTCTCGACGAGTCCGCGAAAGGACGGAACCTGGACCGGCAGCGGGACGCCGGCTTCGATGCGCGTTTCGGTCTTGGGTTTGCCCTGCCGGCGCTCTCCTCGACTTTCACCGATGCCTACACCGTCGGCTACCAGGGGGCGCTTGAACTCGGCTACCAGCTGGGACCGTCAGCACGCTACCACCTGGCGCTCGCGGCCGCCCATTCGCGCTTCTTTCTCGACGACCCGAGCTTTGCACAAGGCACCGCCAGCCGGCTCAACGCGGGCTTGCCGGATGGGAGCGTCGGTGTGGATGCCACCAACGTCGACGTAGATGGTGGCGCGCTGCCCACGACGGAGCTCCTGGCGCAGTTGCGCTGGGACATGGCCACGGGCGACTGGCGCCCCTATCTCCTGGGCGCGGCGGGAGCCGCGCTCTTCTTCCCGCGTGTGGCTCGCTTCGTGGCTCCAGTGCCGAGCACGGAAGGCGGACGAGAGCCTTCCGCGGTGCGCGGCGAGCATGTCTGGGAGGACGATGTGGCGCCCGTTCTCAGCGCGGGGGTGGGGCTCACCGATCCGACAGGACCCTTTGCCCTCTTTGCCCAGCTGCGCTTCTCTTGGGCGCCAGGCAGCGAAGCGAGTGCGCGTTGGATCAGCGTGACGGTCGGGGCGGAACTCTAGCCCAGCGGCAGCTCGGCGCGGGTCCCGCGCTGCGCACGGGGATCGCCACGGGTGCGCTCAGCGCGAAGCGAGCTCCCCATGTCGGCTGACTCCTTCGGCCTCAGCCAGCCGGCGGTCATGGGCTTGCTACTCTTGGTCGCCCTTTTGATGGGAACGTTGGTCGGTGCGCGAGCCGTCCGCTGGCGTCGCACGCAGCTCTGGCGTTGGCGGCTTCGGCGTGCGGCTGCGGCGGAGCACCGGGCACGCAAGGTGCTGGAGCGCGCGGGATACCGCGTCCTTGGTGAGCAGATCGCGCGCGAATGGCCCCTCGTCGTCGACGGACAGCACTCCTCCTGCAGCGTCCGAGCGGACTACATGGTGGCGCGCGGAGGCAACACCTACATCGCCGAGGTCAAGTCCGGAGCGCTGGTGTCCAGACTGTCGCACGGTCCCACCCGCCGCCAGCTGCTGGAGTACTGCCTGGCCTATGACTGCGCTGGCGTCTTGCTCGTGGATATGGAAGCGGAGACCATTCACGAGGTGGCCTTCCCAGGTGTGGCGCGCCGGGATCCTAGCGTCGCGCAGGGCTTTGCCGCTGGCGTGCTCTTTGGTGGACTACTGGTGGTCATCGCTTGGATGACGCTGCGCAGCAGCTGAACGTCCACCCCGCCCACTGCCCTTCCGGTGCCGCCCAGTGCGTGAAGGGCCGACGAGCGGAAGGACAAGGGGCGGCCAGACTCAGCCTAGCAGGGCGGGGAAGAGACAGGCTTGGCGCCGGGGACGTTCTCGGACCCGATGCGGTCGAGGAACGCCGTCATCGCCATGGGGCCGAGCTCGCCCTCATCGCGCGACCGCACGTTGACGTTGCTGGCGCCCTGCTCCTTCTCGCCGAGCACCAAGGCGTAGGGGATCCGCTGGAGGCTTGCCTCCCGGATCTTATAACCTACCCGGTCGTCCCGTAGGTTGAGTTCCGCGCGGAGCCCGGCTTCCACCAGCGTGTCGTAGACGGCTCGGGCGTACTCGGTGAACTTGTCGCTCACCGGGATGACCACGACCTGAGCCGGCGCGAGCCACACCGGGAACCTGCCGGCATAGTTCTCGATGATGATCCCGAGGAACCGCTCGATGCTGCCGTAGGTAGCGCGGTGGAGCATCACAGGGGTGTGCTTCGCGCCGTCAGCTCCGACGTAGGTCAGCCCGAACCGCTCTGGCATAGAGAAATCCAGCTGAATCGTGCCGCACTGCCAGGAACGCTTCAGGACGTCGCGGATGTGAAAGTCGATCTTCGGACCATAGAACGCGCCGTCGCCTTCGTTGACGGTGTAGGGAATGCCCTTTTGATCCAAGGCCGACTTGAGGGCGGTCTCCGCGGCCTCCCACATCTCATCGCTCCCGATGCTCTTCTCCGGGCGGGTAGAGAGCTCGATCCGCACGTCGCCGAGATCGAAGGCAGCGTAAACCTCGCTGAAGAAGTCGATCAGCATGGAGACTTCGCCGCTGATCTGGTCCGGAGTGCAGAAATGGTGGGCGTCGTCCTGGGTGAAGGCCTGGACGCGGAACAAGCCGTGTCGCACGCCGCTCATCTCCCGGCGGTGCACGAGCCCCATTTCCGCAATCCGAAGCGGCAACTCGCGATGGCTGTGCTGACGGCTCTTGTAGATGAGCAGGTGACCAGGGCAGTTCATCGGCTTGACTGCCAGGGGGCGCTCCTCATCGACATTGTCGTGTATTCGGTCGGGGTCATCCTTGTCCCGGAGCTTCAACTTGGTGAAGAACATGTTCTCCAGGTAGTTGTCGTAGTGTCCCGAGGTGTGCCAAAGCTGTTCACTGAGGACGAGGGGGGTCTTCACTTCGTGGTAGCCGCGCCGACGCAGTAGCCCCCGCATGTACTCGACGAGCAGATTGAAGAGCGTGGTTCCCTTGGGATGGTAGAAGGGAAACCCAGGCGCCTCCTCCTCGAAGTGGAAGAGGTCCAGCTGCTCCCCCAGCAGGCGGTGGTCTCGCTTCTTCGCTTCCTCGATTTGCGCCAAGTAGTCTTTGAGCTCCTCCTTGGTGAAGAAGGCAGTCCCATAGATTCGCTGGAGCTGTTGGCGGCTGGCGTCCCCGCGCCAATAGGCCCCCGCCACCTTCGTCAGCTTCGTGTGCTTGAGCCAGCCCGTGTGGGGGACGTGAGGCCCGCGGCACAGGTCGATGAAGTCGCCATGCTTGTAGAAGGAGAGCTGCTCACCGCGCTCCCTGATCCCTTGGATGAGCTCCTGCTTGAATGGATTGTTCCCGCCGTCGATCGCTGTGTACCTAGCGTAGTGCTCGTCGGTGCTGTCATGGCTGCTGACGCAACGCTCGAAGGGGCGCGCTTCCTTGGTGATGCGCGCCATCTCGGCTTCAATCTTGGGGAAGTCCTCTGGCGTGATCTTTCCCTCGGGCAGGAAGATGTCATAGTAAAAGCCGTCCTCCACTGTCGGCCCGATGGTGAGCTGCGCTTTGGGAAAGAGGCGCAGTATCGCGTCGGCCATTAGGTGGGCCGCGGAATGGCGCAGGACGTCCAGGGCGTCCGCGTCGCGCTTGGTGAGGATGGCGACTTGGGCGCCATCGGGCAGGGGCAGAGCGAGATCTCGAACGTGCCCGTCGACCTTCGCCGCGACGGCGCTCCTCGCCAGTCCAGGCCCCAACGACTCAGCGAGATCCGCGCCCGTGCCCGACCCGGGAACCGCCCTTTTGCTCCCATCGGGGAGTACTACTTCAGTCATCGTCTTCATCTCCTTGCGGGACGGAAACCCCCGTCCTCGCCGTAGCTGCCGACGGCTACTCCCGCCGGCCCGCGGAGTCTAGCGCCTCCCGTCGCGTCACGCCAGAGGAGCGCGCGCAGCGCCTCGCGACCGAGGGCGAGACCCGTGGTAACTCAGCCGGATGACGCTTTTCGAAAGGCCGGTACAGCACGTCTTCAACGCGCGTGTTGGCGAGGTACTTCCCGAGCCTACCCCGCTGGAGCGCGCGGTGGAGCTCAGCGAGCGCCTGGGTCACTCCATTTGGCTCAAGCGCGAGGACCTGACGCCAGTGTTCTCATTCAAGCTCCGGGGCGCGTACAACGCCATCGCCAACATGCCGCAGGAACAGCGCGCCCGCGGCATTCTGGCTGCTTCCGCCGGCAATCACGCACAGGGCGTCGCCTTCGCTGGGCGACGGCTCGGCTGCCCGACGCGCATCGTCATGCCGCAGACCACGCCGAGCATCAAGGTTTCCGCCGTGAAGCGTCTGGGAGCACAGGTGGACCTTCACGGTGACAGCTTCTCGGATGCGGCCGAGCTGGCCTTGGAGCTCGAGCGAGCGACCGGGATGACACTGATTCACCCCTTCGATGACCCCGATGTGATCGCAGGACAAGGTACGGTCGGCTTGGAGGTGCTCCGGCAAGCCCCACGCGACCTCTCCGCGATCTTCGTCCCCATCGGCGGAGGCGGACTCGCAGCCGGAGTTGCAGCCGTCGTGAAGGAGCTTAGACCTGAAGTGCGGGTCATCGGCGTCGAGCCCGAGGATTCGGACGCCATGTGCCGAGCATTCGCGGCGGGCAGACCCGTGACGCTGCCGGCGGTCGGCATCTTCGCTGATGGCGTGGCGGTGAGGCGGGTCGGGGATCTGACTTACGCACTCTGCAAGCGCTACCTGGATGACATCACGCGGGTGACGACGGACGAAATCTGTGGTGCGATCGAGGACGGGTTCCTGGATACCCGCTCCATCTTGGAGCCAGCCGGCGCCCTCTCGTTGGCCGGGGCGAAGCGCTATCATCGCGCCGTCGGGCTTCCTCCAGGCCAGGTGGTGGTCGTCGCGTCCGGTGCGAATATGAGCTTCACACGGTTGGGTTACGTCGCTGAGCGCGCCGAGTTGGGGCGCCAAAGGGAGGCGCTACTGGCTGTGACCATCCCCGAGCGGCCCGGAGCGTTCTTGGAGTTCTGTTTGGCGCTGGGGCGACGGAGCGTGACCGAGTTCAACTATCGATTGACTGGGCGTGACAAAGCGCGGGTCTTCGTTGGTGTCGAGGTCTCCGTCGAAGCGGAAGGACGTCAGATCATCCAAGACCTCACGCGTGCTGGCTTTGAGTGCGCCGACCTGAGCAGCGATGACTTGGCCAAGACCCACATCCGGCACATGGTCGGCGGCGTCTCTGCGCTGGCGAGGGACGAAGTGCTCTACTGCTTCGAGTTTCCCGAGAGACCGGGGGCCCTCGCCGAGTTCCTGGAGAGCCTCGGAAACCGCTGGAACATCTCGCTCTTTCACTATAGGAATCACGGCGCTGCCTTCGGGCGCGTGCTGTGCGGTATGGAGGTCACACCCGCTGAGCGGCCGCTTCTCGAGGCGCGTCTTGCTCGTCTGGGGTTTGCGTATTCGACGGTCGTCCCGAGTCCAGCCACTACGTTCATCGGCTATGCCGAGGGCGGCACGCCGTCGCGCGAGTGAATGGGCAAGCGCAGCGAACCTCATGGGGGGGGGCGCAGCGCGCACCGTACGTCGGGCAGGTGTTTGGTGCAGGCCAGCATGCCGGAAGCGAGCTCACGAGCGTCTTCGAACGGCGGTTCCGGACCATCGCGCATTGCTCGCGCAAACCAAGCGTCGAACCCCGGTGGCACGTCGGCGCAGTCCGACGGCAGGCGGAATCGCCCCGCGCACACGTCTCTGAGGACGTGGATGCGGGTTCGGCCCGCGAAGGGCAGCGCGCCGGTCGCACACTCGAAGGCGACGACGGCGAGCGCCCAGATGTCTGTCGCCGGGCCCACGGAGCTTCCCCTGATCTGCTCCGGGCTCATGTAGTGCAGCGTTCCCAGCATTGTACCGGGATCGGTGACGACCGTCGCAGCGCTGCCAAGCCCGTGAATTCGTTTCGCCAACCCGAAGTCCAGCACCTTCACGAAGAACGCATCGTCATCCGTCACCAGAAAGATGTTGTCTGGTTTGAGATCTCGGTGAATGAACCCCTCGCGGTGGGCCCGCCCAATCGCTTTTGCGGTTTGCGCGACGACCTGCTCCAGCTCGCGGAGAGTGAGCCGCTTCACCCGGTTGAGGCGATGACGGAGCGTTTCCCCCTCGAGCAACTCCATCACAATGTACGGGATTTTGCCATGGAACCCGTGATCGAAAACCTGGACCACGTGAGGGCCACGCAGCGCCGCGGCTGCCTGTGCCTCACGAACGAAGCGCTCGCGTGAAGCGGGATAATCTCCCGTTAGCGGGTCCATGAACTTCACTGCCACTTGCGAGCAGAGATCCACGTGTTCGGCGATCCATACCGCGCCCATGGACCCCGTACCGAGCGGACTGAGGACGCGGTACTTGTTGCCCACTACTGTGCCGGGGACGCTCACTCACCAAGAGTACGGGGGCTCTCGAAGCCGCTCAAGGGACATCGTCGCGGCCACGAAGGTTGCTCGCCGGGCCACAGGCAGCTGGCATGTAGGCGCGAGGGAGCTAATCCGGTTGCGAGCGCCGTGATGAGCGGACGCCGGCCGGCTCGGGGTAGAGCCCGATGGATATCTTGGGCTGGGACCCGTCGATGACGACACGGCGGGTTCTGTAGCCGCGGCGGGCGACCTCGACCGCCATCCGTTTCCCTTCGGGAAGGACAAACTCGTACGGTGGACCGGGGTATCGCTCACCGCGGTAGACGACCTTTGCATCTACGGGTTTCACCTCCAGCGTCACTTGCCGCGTTGGCGGTGGTGTGAGGTCGTCTTGCGACGGCAACACGGCGCCTGTCTCGCTGGTGAGAACAGCACCTTGAGGGGGGATCGGGGACGTAGCTCCTTCTTTCGCCGGTGGTGCGGGGAGCGACGCTGAGGGTGGACCGGGAGGTGGCGGTGCGCTCCGGGTGCTCAAGGCCTCCTCCTCCTGCTCGCGGTTCGCGCTACCCGCCGCACCGCCTTCGCCTCGACTCCAGCGGAACACAAGGAGAAGCGCCGCGGCAGCCAACACGACGAAGAGCCAAAGACGTGCATTTCTGGAGGATCGCGGGTCGTCCCTGTCCGTTGGAGTGGTACGGGCAGGCCCTTGACTGCTGCTGTGTTCGACCCGGCTTTGTGCTGGCAGACTCGAATCTTCCGGAGTCCCCGGCGGGGCTGGGAGGGGCGTATGGCGCGATTCCGCTGGCGTGGGGGTACGGGGTTGCTGGACCTGTGCAGGCCCCGTGTTTTCCAGCTGCTCCGGGCCCTGGAGATCCTCCGCAAGCGGAAAGGGTTCACGGGGTGGAGTCGGCGGAGGGGCTGTGAGCGAGGGGCGGCTTGGACTCGCGTCTGGATCCCAGGAGGGATTCGTGAGCCCACTTTCACCGGAGAACACGACAACCATCGGGGCGGAGGGGCGACTCCTTGGCTGTGGGTGCCAGTCCGCGGCAGGGCGAATGCTCGACCGCCGCGGCTCTCGCGACGCGGGAGGCTGTGGGGTAGGGGTGCTAGCCCCTCGCTGGTCTTCGTGGGCCGGGGCCGCGCTGCTGGTGCTCGGCTCACCCGCGTCGAGCGGCTCCGCATGCTCGCCCGTATCGCTGCTGTTCTCGCATTGCATGGGCGCCGCGGCAGCGTTCGTCGGCTCCGCGTGGCCCAGCACGGTGTCGCCGTTGGCGTCTTGGGTGCCCAGCGAGGCGCTGTTGTTCTTGGAGGAGCCCATCTCTACGCTCGATGCGGAAGCGTCGCGCGAGGCTCGCAGCACATCAAGCCTTTTGGACTTCAAGGACAGCTGTCACCTGCAGATTCCCGATCCTGGAGAAAGGAACCAACGTCGCCCAGCGCGCAAGAGAAGAGGCGCCCCACGTCGCTGCGTTCGGCCGTTCGTTTTTCCTCCGATTCAACGCGCGTCAAAGCCTCGGCGCGCCCTTTTCGAGAGCCGCGGGCGCTCCCCGCTGGTCTGCCACGGCTTGGCGCAGGTGTCGCCAAACTCGGTCGAGGACTTGGCGGCTCGAGCCGAGGGCATGGCTACCTCCCGAGACCGTCCAGAGAGTGACCGAGCCGAATCGGCAGCTACCCAGGGACGTGACGAGCGTCTCGTTCCCGCGAAGCGCGTCGACGAGATCCAACGGAGGGTGGTCTCGGGGTGTGCTGTTGCAGCCGAGTCGTCGTCCCCAGCCGAGTAGCGTGTCTCTCGCCGATCCGTGAGTTGGTGTGCTTGATTCCCCGAAGACAGTACCTCCGTCGTAGCTGACGACGTCGTCTGCGGTGCCGTGCACTTCCAGGATAGCCGTGGGACCCTCCGCTCGGCAGTCCAGTTCCGCGCCGGGTGCTGCGCCCGCGATGCTCCCGGCGCCCGCTATGGCCCGACCGAGCTCGCAGGCGAGACGGTGCGCCATGAACCCGCCGTTGGAGAAGCCAATGACGTAGACCTCCGCCGGATCGACGCTGCCGCTTCCTATGAGTTCCGTGATGAGCTGGCTCACCATGCTCACGTGATCGGTGCCCATCCCCGCGAAGTCGCAGCACGCAGGATGGGCATTCCAGAAGCGATGCCCTCCTGGGCCGCGGGTTCCGTCAGGAGCGACGACGAGGGCGCGTTCACGAGTGGCGAATTCGGCTAGACCCAGCAGCTCGGCCGAGCGAGCGCCCGACGAGCCGAGACCGTGTAAGTAGAGTAGCAGCGGAAGCCGCTCCCCGTGGGCGCGCCGCGGCATGAATGGCTGCGCCCGCGGAGCTTCCGTTCCTGTCGAGGTGCGCGTCTCCTGTTTCAGAGCGGGTGACCGAGCCGTCGTTGCCGTGGGGGAGGCTTGGCGCGACGTGTCCTCCTGCCGTTCGGGGAGCTCGCGGGTGCATGCAGTTCCAAGAAGGAGCGCGATCCACAGGAGCCAACGGCTCGGATTGGCAGAAAACGGACTCGCCAGGTGAGCGGTAAACCTCGTTGCAAATCGGGGGGCCGGTCTGTCTTCTGCACTGTTGTGCGTGGAGATCCGGCGTGGGGGGCTGCGACTCCACATATTTCGCGGGACAGGGGTGGGAGGTTGACTTACCATTTGGACTCGGACACCTGCAGAGCAGCGGGGCGAGTATGCGCCATCAAACGCGAGTGGACATGCGAGCTTTGCGACGTATGGACGTTCAACCGATTGCAGGAGGCGGTCCTATCCGCGCCTTGCCTATGGAAGACGAGCCGTCGAGTGCCTCTCAACCAAGTCTACGTGATGCTCACATCGGGCGTACGCGTGGCTACAGCGCAGCTGGGCGCGCTGCGCAAAGCGTCCCATCGCACCATCAAATGGGGCCCAGGTTACGCGTTGGAAGCCACGGCCCATACGGGGGGGATGAAGAGGATGAACGAACGGTGACTCGAGTAGCCTCCCAAACGGTCGCTGGACGGTGGCAAAACTACGGTAGCGTAAGCCGCTCGGAGAACCGTATCGCATTAGTACCCCATTCGGAACGCCGTCTCCGCGACGTTTCGAGCGAGGTGACGGCCAAGGGTGCGGAATGGTACGTGCGCCTGAAGCTGCGCCAGGACCTGCTTGGCAAGTTGTGGGTCCGAAACATGATGCCCCACGACGTCCTCGTGTGGTCGGGTGAGCATCAGAACTGGGTGCCGCTCGGCAAGGTGCCGCGGCTGAGGGACTATGTCACGAGCATGACCCGCGAGTGGCAAGCTGGTCGTTCGGGGCCTTTGCTCGCGGATCCTGCTCGCGCCGGAGGGGTCTCGCCGCCCCGACAGCTCGGCGCGCCAGCGATGGAGCTCCCGCGGGACGTGGTCTTTCGTCCCACGGGGCCGGCAGCGCGTCACCTCGCGTCGACGATCCCGCCACCTGTGCACTCCGCGTCAGCGCCTCCCATTCCTAGGGCTCCACGGATCCCAGCTTTCGAAGACCTCCTTGCTGAACATACTCAGGCCGCGGCGTGGAATGGTCGCAGACATCCCGCCGCGACCTCGTCGCGCCCCGATCTCGCTGCTGCTTTGACGCACACGTCGGTCGTCCCGCTGCGAACGAATGAGCTCCCCATCACGGAGCCTCCGCCAGCAACACAGGGCCGAGATCGAATACGTCCCCTCTCCAGCTTGCCGCCGCCGCGCACATTGACCGTCGCACCCCCTCTGCGTCACCGGGCCAAGGGGAGGTTGGACTACGTCGAACGGGCCGTATGGATGGTCGCTGGAGTAGCCACCATGTTCGCCATCATGGCGGCATTTGGGAAAATACAGCGCTCTGATCTCTGGGGTGGTCCCGCCAGCGCCTCCAGTGTTCGGCTGATCCCACGGGTCGTCTCGGCGGCCATGTCTGGCCCCCTCGAAGGAGCGCATCGGTTCTCGGAGAAAACGGTCAAAGATGCTCCCGCGCCCGAACCCGTAGCGGCGACCGCGCAGGAGGCTGAGGTGACCCCGGAGGAAGAGGACGCGACGGTCGTCGCCTCCAGGTGGGTGGCGCGGCGCCGCTCAGTTGGCTTGGCAAGCAGCTCGCCGCGCGCCCCCAAGAAGGTCGAAGCAACTCCGACGACCCTGGTGGAAGAAGGAAACGACACTGCGGCAGAGCCCTCGGAGCGCGCTCCCTCCACGGACGCTGCTCCCGCGGCGGCACCCAGCGGACTTGGTTCCTTCGATCGCTCGGCTGCGCGCCGGGCCCTCGCTGGTGCAGCGGTGCGCGCAAGCAAGTGCGCGGACGGTGCAGCTCAAGGGACGGTGGTCGTGACCTACGCCTCGTCTGGACTCGTGCAGAACGTGGCGGTTGCCAGCGTCAGCGGGGATGGCGTGAGCGCGGGCTGCATAGTCCGCACGTTCCAGTCAGCGCGCATTCCGCCGTACTTCGGCGGATCCGTGACCGTGAGCAAGAGCTTCTCCCTCAAGTAGACTTGCTGACGCCGACACCTTGCTGACGCCGACACCTTGCTTGACCTTGACGCCGACACAAGGCCTGGCGGAGGCCTTGTACCTCGGTCTGCGAAGTGAGCTCATGAGAGTACTCAACGCGAGCTTCGGACTCCTCGCCGCGAGCACTCTCGGGCCAAGTCGGGTTGTCCCCTCAGCTGGCCCTGCTGACTTTCTTCGCGCGCCACAGTGGATTCGAACCACTGGCCTTCGGCTCCGGAGGCCGACGCTCTATCCAGCTGAGCTAGTGGCGCAGGTAACGGTTAGACCGTGTTCAGTGTTGCTGAAATTCCGTGCTACGGAGGGCGTAGTGTAGCGTGTCTGCGATTCGTGTCACTCCCATTCCCTGTCTTCGCGACAACTATGCGTACCTCGTGTCGGCCGGGCAGGGGGACGAAGCAATTGTCGTCGATGCCTGCGAGGCGGCACCAGTGCTTGATGCCCTTGAGGAGCATCAGCTGCGGCTGATTGCCATCCTGACGACGCATCACCACTCGGATCACGTAGGGGGCAATGGCGAGCTCTCTCGTCGGATCCCATCATTGCGAGTGCTTGCCCACGCTAGCGAGGCCGCGAGAGTGCCAGCAATGACTGACGGCGTCGAGCACGCCCAGCACCTTGAGCTGATTGGGGTGCGTTGGCAGGCGGTGCACGTCCCGGGGCACACACGCGGCGCTGTTGCTTACGTCGGCGGGGGGGTCGTGTTCACCGGGGATACGCTGTTCGTGGCCGGATGCGGCAGGTTGTTCGAAGGAACGCCCGAGGTGATGTATGCGTCGCTCAACGACAGAATTGGCGCTCTCCCCCCGTCGACTCTGGTCTACTGCGGCCACGAGTACACGCGGCGCAACCTGGAATTCGCGCACCACGTGGAGCCAAGCAATTCAGCGGTCGCAGCAGCGCTCAGCGATCTGACCCGTCAAGACGACGGTCCTTGCACTGTGCCATCGACGATTCTTCAGGAGCGGCGCATCAACCCGTTTCTGCGCTGTACCCAGCCGGAGGTGGTGGCGACCGTGGCCGGCGAAACGCTTCGCCCGCTGCGTCCGGCGGAGGTGTTTGCTCGCCTTCGCAACCTAAAGGACGGCTTCTGAGTTGCCGAGAGGAATCCTGTGGAGGCGCGCGAGCAAGCGCCCGCGGGACTCCCGCAGCATGCTAGGCGTACTACTCTGCGCCCTGGTGGCGTTCGTTTCCTTGGATTGCAAGCGAGCCGAGCGGCAGCCGCAAGCGTCGGTCGGGTCCTCTCCAGTCCCGGTTGCCTCCGGCGCGAGCGCTGCGCCGTTCCTTCCCACGAGCGCAGAACCGGCAGAGCACGGGGATTCGGCAATCGTTGGCGCTGGCTCGCGCCGGGGGCGTCCTCGAACCCTCGTCTGGGACTTCCAGGACGGACCGTACGGCGAGCTCCGGGTCCTCGTGTCCGTGCCGCGACGGGGACGTGACGAACCCCCGCTCCCTGTCCTCGTCGCGCTGCACGGCAGGGGTGAGGCGCTCAAGGGCCCATGGCGCGGAGCGAGAGGCTGGCTCGAGGACTATCAGCTC
This sequence comes from Pseudomonadota bacterium, assembly GCA_023398955.1. Classification (GTDB taxonomy): domain Bacteria; phylum Myxococcota_A; class Polyangia; order Polyangiales; family Polyangiaceae; genus JAEWRL01. Next base: position 62,108 of record JAEWRL010000189.1, on the reverse strand, counting down.
CACGAAGCGATCGATGCGCTCGAGCACCCCCCTCTGGATGTGCGAGATTTCCACGGCTTCGTTTCCGCGGAGCGCCTCAGCGCGTTGAACAGCCGGCTCTCGACCGATCCCTACCGAGGAATGGTCGTTGTCATGCCATACACGCCCATTCAACTCTCCGGAGCGGAGTCGCTGGAGGCCGTCGTTCCCTACGGCCGCTTCATCGTCGAGAGCGTCCTCCCTCGGGTGTACGCGGAGACTCCATCCTTCGGGAGCGCGGCCACGACGGCCATCGATGGTGTCAGTCTCGGTGGCCGCCTTTCGGTACTGATAGGACTGATGTTCCCGCAGGCCTTCGGCTCCGTTGGCAGCCTTCAAGCCGCGTTTGGAGGCGACGAAGTGCAGAAGCTCACGACGCTTGCTGCCGGGGCCTTGCGACGCAATCCGGCGTTGAGACTTCGCGTACTGACGAGCAGCGGTGACTACTATCGCGAGCCGCTGACCCGCCTCTCCGAAGCATGGCGGCGCGCTGGCATCTCCCACGACTTTGCGAGCGTAGCCGGACCTCACGATTACGATTTCAATCGCGGGCCTGGGGCAATCGAGATGCTCGTTTTCCACGATGAGGCGCTTCGGACCGGTGATGGTTTTGCGGGATTGTCGAAGCGTCAGTGAGAGCCCGATCAGTCCCTCAACGCCCCGCCTGCCAGCCGAACGTTGCGTTTGCCCGAAAGCGGCCTTCTGGCCATTAGCAGTCCCGATTCGGTGAGGGCAACAGGACGGGTGTCCGATTGGATTCCAGCTGTCTCTCTTCACGGGTGAGTACCCACTATATTGCGGCAGGATTGGCACCGGCGGGGCAGTTGGTCGGTATGGGCGCTGGGCCGGGTCGAGTTTTTGTCTCAGCGCACTCGTACACTGGCCAAGGGGCGCGCGCTGCGATACTTGGGGTTCGGAACAGCCTTTGGCTACCATGGGCATCCACTGCTGCCCCACGTGCCGGTGCAGCACGAGCTAGTCGACGACCTCGGAGAACCCATGTCTCAGGAGACCCGCAAGGATCCGCGCGCGAAAGTGCTCAGCATGACGGTCCGCTACAAGAGCGCGACCTTGGATGAGTTCATCGAGCACCATTCGTACGACGTCAGCCGCGGTGGTATGTTCATCAAGACGCCAAAGCCGTTTCCTCCCGGCACGCTGCTGAAGTTCGAGGTGAAGATCGGCGAGGACCAGCGCGTCATGCAGGGGGTGGGGCGCGTGGTTTGGAAGCGGAATCCCCCGGATGTGGAGGAGGCGCAGCCTGCGGGAATGGGCGTCAAGTTCATCAAGCTGGATGACGAGTCGAAGGCGGTGATCGACCAGCTCGTCGCTCGACGGCGCGACGAGGAGTCTGCCTTCGATCGCGCCGACGAGGTCACCCCGGCAGCCGGTGTCGCGGCCCTCAAGGCACAGCAAGCGGAGCGGTCCAAGGCTCCCGATCCGGGTGAGCCCGGCTCGTCGGCGGCGCCGCAGGCGCAAGACGATACTGGCACTTTCTTTCCGACCACGGATCCAGAGCGCGACGCACCTCCTCGCGAGGACCGCACGCTGATGAAACAAGCCGCCGAGTTGCTGCAGGACGCTCTGCGGGAAGCGGGGGGCTCAGTCGAGGAACTCGGCGAGAAGAGCGACGCCGAGGATACAGCGTCCGGTGGAGCGGCTGCGCAACAGCGAGCCAAGGATAAGCGTGGGCACCACGCGGCGTCGGCCCCGGCGGGACGTCCGAGTAGATCCGCGCCAGCCCACGCTGCTGCGGTCGCGGCAGACGCCGGAGAGGGGACCCCTAAGCCGAGCGCGTCGCCCCGAAAGGGAGGGCCTCCGTCGGCCCGCGCAGCGGCTCTAGAGAGACGCCCCACCCCGGAAGCTGCCGCACCTGACGATCACGGAGGAGGCGGCGGGAAGCTGCTCGTTCTGCTCCTCGGGGTCGCAGCAGCGGTCGCGTTGGTGTTCTACATGACGAGGGCGCCGCGTCAGGACATTGCTCCGGCACCTGAGCCGTTGACCCCCGCGATGGACGCGGAGGAGCCAGCGCCAGCCCCGGCTCCCGCCGAGACCCAAACTGTGCCTGCCGCCGCTGCCGATGCTGCCGGAGCCACGGGTGCGGATGCTGCCGCTCCAGACGCGGGGGCCGCGGCGCTTCAAGACGCCGCAGCGCCAGTACCGGAGGTTGAGCCGGAGCCGGTAGCTGTACCTACGACGCGGAGCCCCGCCCCGCCGCCCCGCCCAGCCGCTCAACCGCGACCGCGACCGCGACCGCGACCAGCGGAGCCAGCCGCCCCGGAGTCGCCTGCACCTGCTCCTCAAGAACCGGTTCCCGCGCCGCAGGAAGACGCCCCTGAGCCAGGTCCGGAGCAGTCTCCCGGCGCCGCTCCAAGTGCAACGGTGTCTCCAAGTCCGGCACCCGCCGCACCCGCCCCTACGACCGATGAGAATCAATCGCCGGAGCCCCCGCCTCCGCCAAGCGACAACCCGTACGAATGAAAGCGAGCCGCCACGGCGGCATTGGTGCCTGAGCCCCGTTCCGCGGCGCACTGAGCCCTATTCGAGCAGCCCGTAATGTCAGCAATTCCAAGCGGCAAGAACGGTAAGGAGCCACCGGCAGACGTCGAGACCGACGAACGCCATGGAATGGTCATCAGCGAACGTTACCGCATTGGTGCGCTGCTGGGGACTGGTGGCATGGGACGCGTCTACGCAGCCGAGCACGTCCTCATGCGCAAGAAGCTCGCAGTGAAGGTCCTTCACAAAGAGCTCAGCCTCGTTCCGGAGGTGGTGACGCGTTTCAAACGCGAAGCGATGGCCGCTGCCAACATCGACCACCCGAATGTGGCAGCCGCCACTGATTTTGGGAAGCTGGACGATGGTTCCGTGTTCTTGGTGCTGGAATACATACACGGCTTGGCGCTGCGCGAATCCATCAACGCCGGTCCCATTCCAGAAGCGCGCAGCATCCACATTGCACGCCAGGTCGCTTCGGCGCTTGCGAGCGCCCACGCCCTGGACATCGTTCACCGTGACTTGAAGCCCGAGAACGTCATGCTCGTCCGGAAGGCGGGCGACCCCGACTTCGTCAAGGTACTCGACTTCGGGATCGCCAAGGTGCCCATTCAGGAGCTCTCGGACCGTGGATCGCTGCGTCCAGGCCAGGCGATTACGAAGATCGGGATGGTGTTTGGGACACCCGAGTACATGGCTCCTGAGCAGGCGCTAGGCCAGCCCGTGGATGCTCGCGCCGATCTCTATTCGCTTGGCGTCATTCTGTTCGAGATGCTTGCTGGCGTCAGGCCCTACGCCAGCTCGAGTCAGGTAGGCATTCTGGGGCAGCAGCTCTCCACTCCGGTGCCGCGAGTCGGCGAGCGTGCGCCCGGAGTCCAGATCTCGAGCGCGCTCGATGACCTGTTGCAGCAGCTGCTGGACAAGGAGGCTGACGAGCGCCCGGAGTCGGCGAAGGACATCGTGGTGCGGCTCGACGACATACTCCGCGATGTCCAGCGTGAAGGGCGAGAGAAACCCGCTCAGTCAGCCGCGGCCGCCGCTCTCCGGCGGTTGGCTCCATCGGGCTTGGCGCGCGGCAAGGGTCCGCTCGCCGCGGCGCGGGGCGGGCCTGCCGTGCCTCCGCTACCAGCGGCTCCGCCCAGGCCCATGGTTCCGCCCCCACCATCCAAGCGGCCGCCCCCGCCAAGATCCGCTGACGAGCCCCTGGCTGCCCCACCGCTCCCGCCCAAGTTGTCGCCTGGCGCTGAGGAGCCGGGCCTGCTCGTCGATTCGCCCATCATCACCGAGGAAGACGAGTTCGACGAGCCCGAGACCATTGAGCTCCCGGCGTCTGGCGCCGTTGACGCGGGTTCGGTGCTCGAGAGTGTTTCGCGCACGACGGATGGCACCGCCAACGTCCAACAACGGGAGGCATCGTCTGTGGAGGGTGCCAGCGGGCCTTCGGATGCTGCGGTGCCCCTGCCGATGCCGGATGAGCAGGCTGGGTACGGTGCTGCTCCGCTTGTCGTTCAAGCTCCGCCCGAACGTCCCAGCGGCGCCCGCGCGCTCTGGGAGCGCGGAGTTGCGTGGGTGGAAGCAGGTCGTGGACGCTGGCCGAGATCGGTGCAAAGCGCTTTGGTCGGGGTGCCCTCGTCGGCGGTGACCGCCGGAGGCGCTGCGGCGGTGCTCCTTGGGGTCGGTGGGCTCTTGGCCGTGGCCTCGCTAGGCTTCGGATCGGACGCGGCGGACGAGGGGGCTGGGTATCACGTATCTAGCACCAGCACCCCGTCGTCCTCCGTCGCCTCGACGCAGCTCGAACCCGCTGGTCACCAAGGCGGACCGGAGGGGAGGCCCCACCAAGCCCCGGAGCAGGAGCTGGAAGCTGCAAAGAAGAAGGGTGCGGCTGCACTGGAGCCCCTCGCCAAACGATACGATCGGGACCCGACCGTGCACCTCGAGCTGGCAAAGGCGTACCGCTTGGAGAAGCGCTACGGCGAGGTCGTCGGCAGAATCGGTCACGTGGTGGAGCTCGAGCCGCAGATGCGACGCGACGCAGAGGTTGCGACCTTGCTGTGGCAGTCGGCTCAAATGCCGGAGAGCCAGGAGGCGGCCTTCGCTCTCCTGGAAGGGCCGATGGCAAGTCGCGGGGCGGACATCCTCTTCGACCTGAGCACGACACGAGGTATTCGAGCGGACGTGAAGGCGCGGGCAGAGAGGTACTTCCAGAGCGAATCGTTCGCGAAGGTGGCATCCGATGCTCTGAAGGTCGCTGTGGCTCTGAGGAACGCCGACACCTGCGCAGCGAAGAAAGCGCTTCTCCCGCGAGCGGAGCGCCATGGCGACAGGCGTGCCCTGAAGGTTCTTCGGACGATGGAGGCGACTACGGGCTGCGGCCGGCGCGCCAAGGCGGACTGCTATCCGTGCTTGCGTGAGGGCAGTGCCCTGGCAAAGGCCATTGACGCCATCGACGCGCGAACGCGCCAGTAACCTCCCCTGGGCGCCCAGCATGACGGCTCGAGCCCGCGGGGAGATCCCCGTAGGTCGCCACCCGGGGCTCATCAGCGCCGTCGTCTGGGTGGAGCGGTGCGGCGGAGAACCCGGTGACTACCCGAGCCTCTCCGCCGCGTCGAGCGCTACCGAGCTTCGCTCTGCGCTCTCTTGATGATCTTTTCGAACGCGCTCATCGGCTGGGCCCCGCTGATGAAGTAGCCGTTGATCACGAAAGCAGGTGTCCCGCGGATTCCGGCCTTCTGCGCTGCTTCGGTATCTCGCTCGACCCGTGCCTTGTGAGTCCGCTCGTCGAGTGCCTTCTTGAACGCGGTGGCGTCCAGGCCCATTTCCTGGGCGATCTTCTCCAGGTTCTCTCGCTTCAAGCCTTCAGGTTCCCCCTGGGCCTGCCACAGCTTGTCGTGGAACTGCCAAAAGGCCTTGTCGCCCTTCTGCTCCTGCGCTTCGAGAGCTGCCTCGGCGGCGAGTGGAGCGTCTTTGTGGAAGGGAAGGGGCATGTTGCGCCAAACGAGTTTGACGTCCTTGTACTTGTCGAGCACTGAGTCGACGGTGGGGATGACGCGCTTGCAGTACGGACACTGGAAGTCCGAGAACTCCTGAATCACGACCTTTGCGTTCTTGGCCCCTTTTGAAGGGGCATCAGCTGGCACCGCGCCGACCTCCTTCTTCTCCGGAGGTGGCGGCTCCTTCCCCGACTTCATGATTTCGTCGTAAACCTTGCTTCGCGGAGTGCCCTTGGCGACGAGTGCCTTCGCCTTCTTCAGCTCTTCGTCGATGACGCTCTTGAACCTCTCGAAGGGTTGTGCGCCCTTCACCCGCCGTCCATTGACGAAAAAGTGCGGTGTGCCGCGTGCGTTCAGGTCGCTCGCCAGGTCCTGGTCGGCTGAGATCTCGTTGGCGTAGGTGCCCTTGTCAATCGCGTTCTTGACAGCGGGCCAACCAAGGCCGACCTCACCTGCAATCCTCTCCAAGTCGCTGTCTTCCAGCTTCGGCTGGCTCGCGAATAGGAGATCGTGGGCCTTCCAGAAGGCGTCCGACCCCTTCTGTTTGTAAGCCATGAAGGCGAGCGTGGCTGCTGGCATGGCCCGCGGGTGGAAGCCGAGTGGGTTGTCCTTCCAGACGATCCGGACGTCGTTGCCGTAGGTCTTGGCAATCTGCTCCATGGTGGGCACGACGCGCTTGCAGAATGGGCATTGATACTCGGAGAACTCCACCACGGTCACGAGCGCATCGTCAGGCCCCTTCTGGGGGTCATTCTCGGTGACGGGGACCTTCCAGACCGCATCATCCTCTTCATCGGGTTTTGCCGGGTTGCCTGGCTTCTCCGCCGCGGGTTCCGCCTTGGCGTTCTTCTTCGTCAGCGCAACATACACCTCGCTCCGCGGGGTTCCGGCGGAGACTAGCTTCTTGGCCTCCGAAAGCTGTTCATCGACGATGGCCTTGAACTTCTCATAAGGCTGAGCGCCGCTGAGAGACACTCCGTTGATGCGGAAGGCAGGCGTGCCTCCGGCACCGATATCGGCCGCCATCTTGATTCCTGACTCCACTCGGTCAGCGTACTTCTTGGACGAGAAGGCCTCCTTGAACTTGGCGACGTCGACGCCGACTTCCGTGGCCCACTTCTCGAAGTTGGGCTCCGTCAGGTTTCGCTGGTTGGCGAAAGCCAGGTCGTGGAACTTCCAGAACGCTTCATCCCCGCCCAAAGCGTGCACCGTGGCTGCGGCGAGGTGCGCGGGCTTCGCCTGCTGGTGGAAGGGCAATGGGTGGTGCTTCCAGACAACACGCAGCTGCTCTGGGCCATACTCTTTCTTGAGCCGTTCGATTGTCGGAAGGACGCGAGTGCAGAAAGGGCACTGGAAGTCACTGATCTCGACGATGGTGACCAAGGCGTCTGGGTTGCCCCACACCGGGTCCTCCTTCGTGACCGGTACTGGCGCGGCGCTGTGGTCCACTTGACCGTGGCTGGTGGACGCGGCGTTTTCCGGACTCACGGCAACGCCTTGACTGCGGTCGATCCCATACATAAGCCCAGCCCCTGCCAAGAAGCAGAGGATGAAGCCAACGATGGCGGTTCCCTTGTTCATCAGTTTTCTCCTAGAGACGCTTCGAATGGGGGCGCGGCAAGTACCGCTTGTGGCCGCTGGGGCGCCCGCCGGAGTGCCGAGCCCCGCCGACTATTCCGAAACTGCGGCTTCCGGCGAGGTATGACTACGCGGCTTTCCTGCGGGTGCGCGTGGGGTTGGGCATCATGATCATGGGGAAAAAGGCGAGCCTTGGGGCGGCCGTCAAGTCGATGTCGTTGTTGCTCTTCCCGTTGCCATGAGCCTCCTCACGAACGGGCGGAGTGTAGTCGTGAGAGACTTGTCCACCAACCGCAACGTTCGCAGAGGCATTCCCCGGCCAGCCGAGAAAGTTGGTGTCGCTAACTTGGCCACATCATCCTACATGGGCACCATGGGGCCATGCCAGCTAGTCAGCAGGAGCTCAACTACTCGGAATCGCTCGACAAGCAGCGACAGTCGCAGCCATTCTCGGCTCCGGTGCCGAGCAAGGAACCTGTGGACGCAGAACTGCCTCGGACCTTCGAACGAGTCGTTCTGCTAAGACAGATTGCGCGGGGCGGCATGGGAGAGGTCTACCTCGGCGCGTCGGGGGGCATAGAAGGCGCCGAGCGCCCTTGCGTCGTCAAGATCATTCGCCGTGAGCACGCGGACGACAGCTCCTTCCTTGCCAGGTTCTTCGACGAAGCTCGGATCCAGGCGCAGTTGCAGCATCCGGCGATAGCGCAGGTATTCGAGGCCTCTACCGATGCGACCGGCAAGCCGTATGTCGTTGTCGAGTACGTCGAGGGTCGGAACTTAGGCGAGCTCCGCGTGCGAGCGAGTCACCTCGGAATGCGGTTCGCCTGGCCCGATGCGGTCGCGATCGCGATTTCAATCGGCGAAGCGCTGACGCACGTGCATGGCCGGACCGACGCCGACGGCAACCCCCTCGACATCGTTCACCGTGACGTGAGCCCGCAGAACGTGATGGTCGGCTACGGCGGTGAGGTGAAGCTCATCGACTTTGGGACGGCGCGCGGCCAAAACCGCAGGAGCCAAACGGTCGCCGGCGTCGTCTTCGCGAAGCCGGGCTATGTGGCCCCTGAGGTCGCGAAGAACGTGCCCGGCGGCGTCCCCGCTGATCTGTATGCTTTCGGGATTATCCTTTGGGAGCTGCTGACCGGCCGCCGTTTTCTCATGGGGGAGACCTCGGTGCACCTGGAGGAGGTTGCGGCAGGGCGTCGACGTCCAACATCGGTGGCTTCGGTGGTGGACGCTCCCGAGTCGTTGGATGAGATCATCGATCGTTTGACCGCTGTGGAACCGGGGGACCGTTACTCCTCGGCAGCGGAAGCGGTTTCCCACCTGGTGGACCTGCTCAAGCGCGCACCGAGCCTCGCTGATGGGCAGCGTGGGGTCCGTGCCCGCATCGCTCGGCTCATGCACCGCCTCTACCCAGCGGAGCCAGCACGAACGCGAGCGGAGTTCGCCCGTTTGCTTGGCGAGGCACGGACGAAGAAGGCGACAGAGTCGGCCGCGTCTCAGGAACCCGAGATCCCGGCAGCTGCGGAGCCCGTCGCCGCGGAGCCCGAGGTGCCGAACCTCCTCGAAGGGACACGCTACCAGCTTGTCGGGGAGCTGGGGCGGGGCGGAATGGGAGTCGTGCACCGTGCACTGCACGTGGACCTCGGGCGGAGCGTGGCGTTGAAGATAATCCCCGAAGGCGCCCTCGGTCTCAGCGGTTCCACGGAGCGCTTTCGCTCCGAGGCGAGGACCATCGCCGCGCTCTCTCACGAGAACCTGGTGAAGCTCCACGATTTCGGTGTGACTCGCGACGGGCGTCCGTTCTACGCCATGGAACTCCTCGAAGGCGAGGCCCTCGACGCCTCCCTCGAGCGTCGGCGGGTTCTGCCCTGGCGCCTAGCGGTAAAGTACGGCATCCAGGCGTGTGATGCCCTAGGCGCCGCACATGCCGCAGGCGTCGTGCACTGCGACATCAAGCCGGCAAACCTCTTTGTGACAAAAGACGGAACGGTCAAGCTGCTCGACTTCGGTGTGGCTACCTGTTCCAACCGCATCGAGGCGAACCAGAAGGAAAGCCACGCCCGGATCATCGGGACCCCCGAGTATATGTCTCCCGAGCAGGCAAACGGCAAAAAGCCAGACGCGAGGAGCGACATCTACGCGGTGGGCGCCGTCTTGTACGAGCTGTGCACGGGCACCCTACCACATCCCGAGTCCACGACTCTCCTGTTGCTCGCCGCCAAACAGCAACAGTGTGTCCAACCCGTACGCCAACGCGCTCCCGAACTCGACCTGCCGAAGGCGCTGGAGGTCGTCCTGGGGCGGGCCCTCGAGCTGGACCCATCGCTTCGCTACCAGTCCGCGGAAGAGTTGCGACGTGCCTTGGTAGCGACATTGAGGCGCGCGCAGAGTCGGTCGAGTGTGCGGCGGGCGCTGAGCTCGGTCGCATTGGGGGCTCTCCTCGCGGGCGTGGCAGCCGCAGGAACCACCGCGTATCGGCGGCCCGAAGCGCGGATTCGTATGGTGAACTGGGCATGGAATACGGTGCAGACGCTCTCGAACGCTCTCAGCGATGAGCCGAAGGCTCGACCAACCCCTGGCGCGTCCGACGAGGCGGTAGAGAGCTCCCCGGGAACTGCTGCTCTCGCTGGAGCGGATGGGGTGCCGAAAGCTGGGCGCGAAAAAGCGCTCCAGGCGGTGACATCGTCCGTGGCAGCGGCGCCTCTCAGTGAAGTGGAGAGGGGATCGACCGGGGGAGCATACCTCGAGCGCGACGGGACGCCGTCGGAGGCTCAGCAGGAAGAACTCGAAGAGCACACCGAAGCGGCAGAGCACTTGCAGGAGAGTGACGCCATGGCGACAGCCACGACGCCCGCCGACTACCCTGCGCTCGATAAGGAATTAGACTATGCCCAAGGCCTGCTCGAAGCCGGGTACCGCGTGCGTGCCCTGAGTGAGTACCGAGCGCTGGCCAAGTCGAATCCCACGGATGTGCGTGTCTTGGCCGGGTGGGTCAGTGCGGCGGAGGCGGTGAAAGGGTGGGGTGAAGCTCATCGGGTGGCGAGACAGTGGGCCAATCTCGACTCGAGCGACGATGCCTGGGCTACCCTCGCGCGGCTCCAGCGAGTGACGGGTCACCGCTCGCAGGCAGTGCATACCTTGGAGGTTGCACTCGAGCGCAATCCGGGGAGCGAGGTGCTGAAAGTCCTCCTCGAGCGTTACAAGCCTTCGAATCGCGTGGCGCTCCAGGACTGAGCACGGTCGCTCGGAGCAGGAACCTGGAACCCGCGGCGTCACCGCCCAGGACCGTGGGCTCTTGGTACTGCCGCCCCGGGGGGCGGCCTTTTGGCTCAGGTTGGGGCAGTAGAACCAAGCGCACTGCCGTCGACAGCTCGATGCATTGGCGTTCGAAAGAACCTCTTCGACCTACGACGGGCTGCGGCAATCCAAAACCTGGAGAGGATTCAGCGATTGCTTGCAGCGTACCGTCCGAAATCAAGACGGATTCAACCCGTTTGTCGCTCTAGCCTCCTGTTTCCATCATGGCGCATGCTACCTGAAAGCGCGCATCGCGATTCGCTTCGGCGAGCATGCTTGCCGCCTTCTCCGGCATTCCCAGGTCGATGAGGGCGAGAGCCGCGCGGAGGCGTGCATCTGTCGACTGCGACCGCAATTGCCGTTCGAGGAGGGGCACGACGGTTCTTTCGCCAGCTCGCGCGAGCGCCGAGCGGGCGAGGTAAGCAGATGGGCCGTCCTCGCCTGCGAGGGTGCGTAATTCACGCCGCGCGCGGGTGGCGTGGCGCAAGCTGCCAAGGAGCTGTGCCCACGCCGCCACACGAACCGCGGCCGTGTCGTCCTTGGTGGCGCGCAGCAGCGCGGCCAGGGCCCTTGGGTGGTTCACGGAAGCCAGCTCAATAGCCTGCAGCCTCTCGCGTTCTGGGCGAGTGTCGATCAGCCGGGCCACGCGGTCCTGGGCCCACGGAGGACCCGCATGCCAGCGGAGCAATGCTCGGAGCGCGGCTACGGCGGCTGGATCCGGAGCGAGCGCAATCTTGCGCAGGGCGTCCTCACCACCTCTCGCGAACGCAGCTGGTCGTGCCCATGCGTCGACGACGGCGTGCCGCGCCGAGAAATCGCCACTCCGCCAGCGATCCTGGAGGGCCACCATGGCGCGGGGGGTGGCAATGGCGCCGAGTGCCCCGATGGCGAGGCGACGACTCAAAGTGTCTGGATCCACCCTGCTTGCGACGAGCAGCTCCGGGACGTCTGCCTCGGCGCGCGCGCGGAGTGCAGCCCTCAGTACTGCTCGCCGGACTCGGGCGTCGGGATGGCGCATCTGTTCGCGGCGCCATGCCGAGTACTCGGGGGTTATCGCTGCACGAGCAGCAACGGCGAGCCACTCCGGCTCACGCGCGTGCTGGTAGGCATTCAGAATAGCGCTTGCCTTCACCTGGCCGTCAGCGACGAGCACGGTCAGTGCTGCCGCACCCGTTGCGTCACGCCGCGAGGCTCGCGTCTCGTATGCATCGACGAGAGCATGGCGGCACGCGGTCGCGCCGAGCAACATCGTGGCGCCGTTCGGGTCTTCTGCGCTCACCACGACCCGCTCGGCGACCGCCTCTGCGATTTCTCGTGTCAGCTCGGGATCGAGCTGTCCACGACGGCGAGCGGCCTCGATGCTAGCCTCGAGAGAAGCCAAATCCTCCGTGAGCGCGCTGCGCACGGCCCGCTGGGGCCCACAGCCCGAGAGGATCACGGCAAGGAGGCCGGCTAAACCGAGTAGTCGCCCGACGGCGCGGCGAATCGTGGTAGGCACGGGCATAGTGAGACACGTGACCGAGATAGTCGTCAACTCGAGGGCGGGTGGCATGCAGCGCGGCGGAAGATATCGCAGCTTTGTCGATGAGGCCCGTAGACGGAGTCTCCGGGTTTGGTGTCCATCGTCGCTGGACGAGCTGCGTGAGGTAGCCGAAGGCATCGTGCTCCGCAGGCCCGCGGCGGTCGCCGTGGTCGGAGGCGACGGAAGCTTGCGGGAAGTTGTGTCGGCCGTCCATCGGGCTTGCGCCGGCTCGGGCGCGGTCGAGCCATCGTTCATCTTCATACCGGCAGGTACCATCTCGACGGTCGTGCGGAACTGGAGCAGAGGCGCACTGCATCGCGCCCGCCTCTTGGAGCAGATCCTCGCTGGGACAACGCCATTGGTCACCTCTCGGCCTACCCTCTTCGTCAGGCTTTCAAGCGGTCATGGCTATGTTTCCTTCGTCTTTGGAGCGGGTCTGGTGCCCCGCTTCTTCGAGGAGTACGAGCGTGGGCGTACCCGTGGGCGCTGGAGCGCGGCAGCCATAGGCGCGCGTGCGTTCACTGGAGTCTGGACACGGTCTCCCTTTGCCCGCGAGCTCCTGGCGCCCGTGCCCTGTCGAATCGGCGTCGATGGTGCTCTACAACCCGAGACGAGCTACAGCCTGGTGACCTGCGCCGTGGTTCGCAATTTGGGGCTGCACTTCATCGTGAACTACCGCGCCGCCGAGGACCCGCATCGGCCGCATCTCGTAGCGACGTCCCTGCCCGCGTTCGCCCTGGGACGCCAGACGTTGCGAGTGCTTCGTGGGCGTCCGCTCCGATCATCACGCGGGCTAGATGGCTTGGTATCGCAGTGCGAGTTGGCCTTCCCGGACCGCACGGCCATCGTTCTTGATGGTGACACTTTCCGGGTGGATTCACTGACGATCACCGCGGGTCCCGTCTTGCGAGTGGCCTGCTGAAGAGCACCTCAGTTCACGATGGTGCGGCTGTCCGTGGGCAGTGTCCGGCTGCCGAGGTCCGCGGATACGAGGTCTCGTTTCTGAACGGCCGCTGCAACGAAGCTCGAGAACAATGGATGCGCTGCCGTGGGTCGGCTCTTGAACTCGGGATGAAACTGACAACCCACGAAGTAGGGGTGGTCCGGGAGCTCGATGATCTCGACGAGGCGGTTGTCCGGACTGGTTCCTGCGAGCACCAACCCTCTCTCTGTCAGTTGTTCACGGTATCCGTTGTTGAACTCGAACCGGTGCCGGTGACGCTCACTAATCTCCAGTTCGCCGTAGATCTTGGCAACGCGGCTTCCTGGCTTGATAGTACAGGGATACGCGCCGAGCCGCATGGTTCCGCCCTTGTCGACGACCCCGTGCTGGTCTGGCATCAGAGCGATCACGGCGTGCGGCACGTCCTTGTCGAATTCCATCGAGCTGGCGCCCTTGATGCCGCACACGTTCCGTGCAAATTCGACGACCGCCAGCTGCATGCCTAGGCAGATGCCGAAGTAAGGGACGCCGTTCTCACGCGCGTAGCGGATTGCCCGCATCTTGCCCTCCACGCCGCGGTCGCCGAAGCCACCGGGGACCAGGATGGCATCGAGGTTTTCGAGTACCTCCAGCCCCGACTCCCGCTCCAGCTCTTCGGAGTCGATGTACTCGAGCTGCGCCGAAACGTCTTGGGCGAGCGCGCCGTGCACGAGCGCCTCATGCAACGACTTGTAGCTGTCTTTGAGGTGTACGTACTTGCCTACGACCCCGATTCGAACATGGCCGTTCTTGGGCTTCTTGAACTTCTCGACGACAGCCTTCCAGATTCCCAAGTCCGGTTGTCTGGACCAGATGTTGAGTCGATCGGCGATTTCCCCATCGAGGCCTTCAGCATGGAGCACCAGAGGAAGCTCGTAGATGCATCCCACGTCCACTGCAGAGATCACCGCGTTGACGGCGACGTTGGAGAACAGAGCAATCTTGTCCTTGAGCCCTCGACTGATGTGCCTATCGCAACGGCAGATCAGAATGTCGGGTTGAATCCCGATCTCCCGCATGTCCTTCACAGAATGCTGCGTGGGTTTCGTCTTGAGCTCCCCTGCAGCGGCGATATGCGGCACGAGCGTTACGTGCACGCTGATTGCGTTCTGCGGTCCGCACTCGACCTTGAGCTGGCGAATTGCCTCCAGGAAGGGGAGTGACTCGATATCGCCGACGGTCCCTCCGATCTCGACGATTGCGATGTCCGCATCGGCTGCGGCGTCGTAGATGCGTGCCTTGATCTCATCGGTGATGTGCGGGATGACCTGCACCGTCGCACCGAGATACTCTCCGCGCCGCTCTTTGCTGATCACCGCGTGGTAGATGCGCCCCGTCGTCACGTTGGAACTCTGGGTCAGGCGACAGGATGTGAACCGCTCGTAGTGCCCGAGGTCGAGATCGGTCTCGGCGCCGTCATCCGTGACGAACACTTCGCCGTGTTGGTATGGCGACATCGTGCCGGGATCGACGTTGATGTACGGGTCCAGCTTCATGTGCGTCACCCGCAGTCCCCGCGCCTCCAGGAGCGCACCGAGTGAAGCGGCAGCAAGACCCTTGCCGATCGAGGAAACGACGCCGCCAGTAACGAGAACGAACTTGGTTCGTCGATTCACCGTACGACCTCCATGGGATTGCCCATGGACCTGCCGGGTAACATGGCTTCGTCCTCGTTGCACGCTGTTCGTTGCATGATGCGCTCCTTGGGTTGAGTTGTTGACGGGTCGGCGGGTCGCTCTGGGACTTCCTCGACCACTTCGTTCTCGCCGGACTGGGTCCACCGATGGAGCTGACGGCGTGCAGGGCTTCCTGAGCGGCGGAGCTCAGCAATGACTCCATGCTCGCCGTGTCGCAGCGCCCCGCGGCAGACAACGGGATACTGCATCTGCGATTCTGCTTCTGCAGAGCCGAACGCGCAGATTGCTAGAAGCGTCCGAACACGCCGAGGCCCGCGCCTTCCTCCGATACGTAGGGCAGCGCGCGCAGCTCGATGCTCGAATGCTCTGCTCTGCGCGGCGGTGGGGGGTCTTCAGGGCGCGCCGTGGGGACGAACGCTGCTTCGGCCATCAATGCGAGCCCCCCTGCCTGACCGATGCCGTCCACGGTTGTGAGGACGGCTCGCAGAACGACCCAGAAGAGGCTGCAATCAGGATCACTCGCGGGGCATCCGGTATTCGCGAGTGATACCCACGGACCCACGACGGGATAGCGCAGTTTCTCTGCGGCTGGTGCGTCGGGCCACAGATAAGAGAGCCCGACTGCGCCCCCGTACCACGCAGCCGTCACCCCTGCGCCTGCCGCCGCGAGCGTCCATCCTGTTCCAGACGGAGGATACTGAGCCGTGTCGTACGATTCCGGTGGTACAGGCTCGTCGGCCCGCGCTTGAGCAGTCCAAAACGTAGCGGTCAGCCAGCCGCTAAGGGCGATGGTGCCGGCTGTAAGGCCGTGCAAGATGGATGGATGCCGGGACACGGCCTTCGCTTTTGGTCGGATTAGCCACCGATTGCAAGGGTCGCGGCGCCGAATCCAAGACGTCGAGCAACCAGCAGGAAGTTTGGGCACTCATCCGTTCCGAGGCTATCAGATCGATTCATGGGCCGCGCGACCTCGTGGAAGATCTTGATCCCGCTCCTCACATTGGCGGCAGGTGGTTTCAGCCTCTGGCCGGGACGGCTCGGCATGGCCGCGTCTCCGGGGCAGAACCCGGCACTTGCCGCCAAAGAAGCACGGGTCGGGCCCGGTGAGCGCGCTGGCGACCCAGCACCAGCCGACCGCCATGGCGACCGCCTGCCCGGGAAGGCCGGAAGGTTGGGCTCCGTCCAACGCGAGGTGGACCAGTTGGTGCACTGGGTTACTTCGCAAGGGGGTGAAGCAGGGGTGCTCGTACGGGAGCTCGGCAGCGGTCGAGTTTTGGCACAGCACGGTCAGGATAGGCCGCTCAACCCGGCGTCGAATGCCAAGTTGGTCACGGCTGCAGCTGCTTTGGACGCGCTTGGCAGCGAGTATCGTTTCACGACGGGGGTCTACGGCAGCATCGAGAACGGACGCGCAGAGCGCCTCGTCCTCAGGGGACACGGCGACCCGTCCCTCACTACCGCGAGTCTCTGGGATCTGGGGCATGCACTCACGGAAATGGGGTTGGAGCAAGTAGGCGTCGTGGAGGTGGACGGCACCCGCTTCGACGAATCATTCGTGCCGCCAGCGTTCGATCAGCAGCCGGACGAGTGGGCCTCCTTTCGTGCTCCCATCAGCGCAGTTGCGCTCGAGCGCAACACAGTGACGATCAACGTCATGGCGGGGCGCCAGGGCGAGGAAGCGCGCGTTTGGGTGGATCCGCCTGGGTTCGTCGAGCTCCAGGGCACCATCGTGACGCGGGCGCGTGGGTCGCGGGAAGCGGTTCGACTCGCCCTCAGCCCGAGTGGGCCGCGGCTGGTTGCGAAGATGGACGGGCACGTCCCTGCCGGCAGCGGGCGTCTACGATTCACGCGGAGGGTGGATGATCCGACGCTCTTTGCTGGCTACGTCTTTCGCGACATTCTGCGACGGGTTGGGGTTCGCGTCGACGGCGAGGTGCGGCGAGGCACTGGTGCCGAGAAGCGTCGCCTTGTTTACGTATCGTCGGCTCCACTTCGAGAGTTGCTCGATTCGTTGGGCAAGGAGAGCGACAACTTCTACGCGGAAATGGTCTTCAAGGCGCTCGGCGCGGAGCACGCAGAAGGTCCGGCACGGAGTGCCGATGGGGCAGCGATGGTCGTCGAATGGCTGAAGAAGCACGGAGGCTATCCTCGTGGTTCGCGGATCACCAACGGCTCCGGTCTCTTCGACGCGAACCGGCTGAGCGCCTCAGCGCTCGTGAATACACTCGTCGCGGTATACGATGATCAAGCTCTTCGTCCGGAGTTTCTTTCACACTTGGCGAAGGGCGGCGTCGATGGAACACTGCGTTCCCGGTTCACCAAAGGACCAGCCCGGGCACGGGTCCGAGCGAAGACGGGGACCTTGGCCCGTGTCGACGCACTGAGCGGCTATGTGCTGGCTCCCCAAAGAAAGGATGCGGTTGCCTTCGCCATTCTCGTGAACGGGGTGGCCGCGCATCAGCAAACGAGGCGGCGAGTGGACGACATCGTCGCCGCGGTGGCGCAGCACGTCTGGCGCTGAGAGCCCGTGCCGAAGGGAGGGCCTCGCGCCCGCGCCAAGGGGCGAACGGATAGCTCACGGAGAGCGCGTGCCTAACCGCTGCGCTGGCGGCGCTTTGGTTCGAACGTAGCATCGGAGTCAGCCCCGGCTCGGGCGCGCTTTTCGGCTATCAGTGCCTCGAGCGCTTCACGAGTGACACCAAGCCGCTCGGCGGTTTGTGCCGCCAGGGACGTGGTCGCGACGCCCGGCTCGAACTGATAGAGCGGGCGTTGCTGCTCGTCGAGAGCGACCTGCAGGAAACGGAGCGACGACGTCACGGGGGCCTTTTCGAGCCGGGAAGCGAACTGGAGGAAGTGGGTCGAGATCCATGCCTGGGGCTGCAGCTGATCCAAGAGGTCGATGACGAGTTCGACGATCTCCTCTCCCTCGGAGGGGTTCGTCCCCGAACAGAGCTCATCGAGGAGCACCAGCTCGTGCGGGCCGAGGCGCTCGAAGAGCCGCCGAATGCGCATCAGCTCGGTTCCGAGCCGCCCCTCCCGCTGGTTCGCTGAGGCGCCATGTACCAGGGACACGAACATGCCCGTGCGATGGCGCAGAACCGCCATCCTGGCAGGCACCGGCGCGCCGCATTGCGCGAGGAGCTGCGCGAGCCCAAGTGCCTGCAGGAGGCGCGTCTTGCCCCCTGAGTTCGGGCCCGTGAGAAGCACGACGCACGACTCACCCATGTCGACGTCGCACGGCACCGGCACTTGGCCGTCGAGCATGAGGAAGGGATTGAATAGCTGCTGGAGATGGGTCTGGCCGCTGTCGTCGGGCCCGTAGAGCCGCGGAAGGGACATTGCCAGTTCGTGGCACCGCGCCTTCTCTGCCAGCGCGCAGAATGCGATGTAGAATTCGAGCTGTAATCCGAGCTGAAGAACGGACCCGATGAACGGCGCCACCCCATCGAAGACGCCTTCCACGAGTCGTCCCAGCACTTCGCGCTCGTAGATGGAATAACCGCGGAAGAGTGCAACGATGCGGCCCCAGAGGCGTCTGACGGCAGACCGATGAAGAGGGTTCAAGACGTTCTCGGTCGCGTGCAGAATGGCGAGGTGCCGTATTTGTCCCTCCCTCCCAATCCGAACTCGGAGATCGAGGCTCGCTAGGTGATCGTCATGGTCGATGAGAGCTCTCAGGTTGCCGAACGCCGCCAAGTCGGCCTGTGAGCGCGCGAAAGCCGCGATTCGGGCAAGGGACGAATGGCAGTCGCCGAAGACCATTTCGAGTACGTCGGGGAGAGCAGAAACGCTGCGCAGGATCTCCAAGCGCCGCGCTATGGCGTTGCTGCGCTTTCCGATCTCGGCCGACTCGAGTTGGCAGCGGAGCTCCTGAATCCTCGCCCAGGCCAGCGAGCATCCCTTGACGAGTTCGGGCGAATCGAGGAGCTCTCGAAAGATCTCTTGCCGGAGGTGTACATCCTCCATGGACGTCGGCGGCGCCGAAATGAGTTTCAGCAGCGGCGCTCGCTGAAACGGGACCGCATCCTCCCCGCGGGAGGCAAGGCACCGGTCGACAAAGGTTTCTAGGAACAGATCATGAGAGAAGCAGGTGGCATCATATTCCGACGGCGCCAGCTGTACCCTCGAGAAGAGGCGCGCGAACGCATCGCTCCCGCCGCCCGTAGCGAAAGCGAAGGTGAGGGTTTGCTGCAGTGCCTGCTCGTCGAGGCAGGCCCGCGGTCGTTCGTGCAAGACGTCGACAACGTCCGTCATTGCGGTGCCTGCTCCAGATTCACTGACCTGGACGGCCGGTCTTCGATGGGAGCGAGGTTCTCTCGACACGACGAGACTCTGAGTGCGAGCATGGCCGGAGTTGGTCGCCTTTGGCATGCATGACTGGGACCGAGCCGGTCCCAGACCCTTGGATCGCGGCCCTCGCCGACGAGCGTTGAGGGGAGGGACAATGGGATGAGCACCCGCTCAGCGTACCAGACGCCAGCCCACCGACGAAGTGTGGCGCTTCGCCCCTGGGGAACACCCGAACCCCCCTCGCGTCCTCGGTAAGCGAGCGCTGTCACTACGAAAGCGGGCGCGTGGCGCGGGCTCCCGCGGAACGGGTGACCTCGTGCAGCCCGTGCTGCGATGATGACACGATGAGTGTCGCACCAGCGCGTCGCGTGTTCGGCCCGTGCATCCTCGGACTAAAGGTGTTCTGACATTGGAGTTGACCGAGCGACGGTATCTCTAACGAGCTAGCACATGACCAGCGGAAAATAGCGCTCCTGGCTTCATGGGTTCGGGGCGCGTGCTTGCGGCTGCACATGGAATCTCGTTGGGACTGAATCACGAAACTCCGTACTCCGGTGAAGCTGGATTACACCGCACCATTTCGTCACAGAAGCCGCTCGAATTGTGCCCAGATCTCGCTCAGACTCAAGCGAGAGAAGTGAGCAGTGCTCGCTCTAGCGGAGAAGTCAATTTGAGGGTCGCGGCGCTTCGAGACCCCTCTCGTTGTGAAGTCAGGGAGCCGAAAAAAATGGCAACAAATCCGGGGCTGTTCTTCATGGGCGCGCTCGTCAGCATGGGCCTTGTCGGCTACGGCTGTTCGGGCGATGAAGGCGAAGACGATCTCACCCCTTCCAATCCCGGGGTGCACGGTGGGCTCGACGATCCCGGGAATGGTGGCGACGAGAGCACGGGGCAGACGTCTACGCCCGACGACGTCGATCCGGCTGTGTTCCAGAAACCGGCCGACGCCGACGGGGATGCCGCAGTCACGATGGCTGATGTGATCGAGTCGGGGGCTGGCGTTCCGGTGTCGCAAGAGGCCGTGGACAACTTCCAGGACCTCTCGTGTGCGGCCTGGCAGGTTGAGCCGGAGCCCCTCGCGGCGTCCTTGTTCTTTGTAGTCGACGCCAGTTCTTCCATGGATGCGTCAGCGAACAACACGAATCGGCGGCCCAAGTGGGACGTGACGAGGGAGGCTATCGCGGAAGCCATCGCCGCGATGCCCGATGGCTCCCAGGTGGGGCTCTTGGGGTACCCGAACACCGTGTGGAGTGGTGTTGGTGGACCGCAGTGCGTGAACACCGACGCGCTCTTCGAGGCCCAGTTCCTCGGAGTCGCGCGGGAAGAGCTGCTCGGCGCGCTCAATGCCATCGAGACGGAGATGTGCACACCCACTCACGATGCTTACAACGCTGCGGTCGAAGCGTTCGCGGCTCAGTCGACGTCGGGCCAGAAGTACATCCTGCTCATGACGGATGGGCAGCCGACGATTCGGGCTGGGTGCGGCAATCAGGACGGCAACTGCAGTGCCGCTATCGCCGGTCCCACGGCAGAGGCCGAGGTCGTTGCTGCCATCGCCGCTGCGCGGCAAGAGAAAAACATCAAGACCTTCATCCTGGGGTCCCCAGGAAGCGAAGAGCACACGGAGACTCGCCTCGACAACCGCTGGTGGCTATCCGAGGCGACGGAGGCTGGCGACACGATGCCGACTGTCCGTGCGTGCTCGCACACCGGAGAGCCATACTGCCACTACGACATGACTGTCGAAACCAACTTCGCGGACGGTCTCAACAGCGCTCTCGCCGATATCGTCGGTCAAGTGGCGCAGTGCGACTACTCAATCCCGCCTCCGTCGGACGGGAGTCAACAGGTGGACAGGACTGCCATCCACCTCGTGCTGGTGGCAAACGGTGCCGACTACGTGGAGGTCTATCAAGCTCCGAGCAGCGAGTGCGTGCATGGCTGGTATCTGGACGGGGACCGGGTGAAGCTCTGTCCGGCGACATGTGAGATAGTCCAGGCTGATCCGCTCATGGAGCTCCAGTGGCTCTTTGGCTGTTCGGGCATTTCGATTGACGCTCCGGTGACGTGACCAAACCTGCTACTCACGCTTCAGGCAGGCACTAGTATCATCTCGCGTTCAGTGGCACGTTACGGCGCCGTTCGAGCGCCAGCAGTCAGTCACTATGTGTTTTCGCGTGAACCGTCACTCCGACGCGACCTCGCATGCCACTCTTGCACGCTCCGGACCTGGGTGGCGCGTGTCCCGAGCAGCGACTGGACCTCCAACGCATCCGTGACTGCGAGCGCCGCGGCCATCGTGGTGAAGTAAGGGATTCCTGCGAGCACTGCATGACGGCGAATCGCGTAGCTATCGCGGATGGCTTGCGACTCCTGGGTAGTGTTGATCACCATCTGGATGAGACCCTGCTTCATGTGGTCAACAACGTGCGGTGAGCCCTGCTGCACCTTGTTCACCCGCTCCACCGGGATACGCGCACGCGCTATCGCTTCCGCCGTGCCTTGTGTGGCAACGACGGTGAACCCGATGTTGCGCAGCCGCCGTGCGACATGGATGGCTGCGGGCTTGTCGTCGTTGGTGACGCTAATGAAGGCTCGACCTCGCTGTGGAAGCAGCGTATTCGCACCGGCGAGGGACTTGCCGAATGCCAGTGCCGCGCTCGTAGCGATGCCCATCACCTCTCCCGTGGATCGCATTTCTGGGCCTAGGATCGTATCCACGCCGGGGAACTTGCTGAAGGGCAGCACACTCTCCTTGACGGCGACGTGCGTCGGCTGCGCCTCGTCGACGATCCCAAGGTCATCCAGCGTCCGCCCGACCATCAACTTTGCGGCGATCTTCGCCAGGGGGCGACCGGTCGCCTTGGACACGAAGGGCACCGTGCGGCTGGCGCGAGGGTTCACTTCCAGGACGTAAACCTGGCCATCCTTCACAGCAAACTGCGTGTTCATCAATCCAATCACCCCGAGCTCGAGGGCGAGCGCTCGCGCGTTCTCTTCGATGCGTGAGACTATCGCCGGGTCGAGCGAATGGGGGGGCAGCACGCAAGTCGAATCTCCGGAGTGGACGCCTGCCTCTTCGATGTGCTGCATGACGCCACCAATGACCGCGCGCTTCCCGTCTGCGATGCAGTCCACGTCCACTTCGATCGCGTTCTTCAGGAACTGATCGATCAGTAGCGTTGGGCTGCTGTCCTCGTCGCGCGCCGCCTCGAGGGCTAGCCCAACATAGGCTTCCAGCTCCTCATCACTCCAGCAAATCATCATCGCGCGACCTCCGAGCACATAGGAGGGCCGCACCAACACTGGATACCCGATGTCTCGAGCCACGAGGCGAGCCTCGTCGAGAGACTTCGCGATGCCTGCCTTGGGTCGCATCAGCCCCAGCTTGTTGAGCAGGGCATCGAACCGTTCTCTGTCCTCTGCGCGATCGATCGCGTCGGCGGGTGTCCCCAAGAGCCGCACGCCCGACTGCTCGAGGGGTACGCTGAGCTTGAGGGGAGTCTGGCCCCCGAACTGAACCACTACGCCAAGCAGCTCTCCCTTCGAAGCCTCTTCCCTGCAGATGGCCAACACGTCTTCCAGGGTGAGCGGCTCGAAATAGAGACGGTCTGACGTGTCATAGTCGGTCGATACGGTTTCTGGATTGCAGTTGACCATGATCGTCTCGAAACCGAGCTCGCGCAAAGCGAAGACCGCATGGCAGCAGCAGTAGTCGAATTCGATGCCTTGGCCGATCCTGTTGGGGCCACCACCAAGAATGATGACTTTCTTCCTATCCGAGACTTCGCTCTCGCTCTCGCTCTCGTAGCTGGAGTAGAGATAAGGTGTCTTTGCTGGGAACTCCGCAGCACACGTGTCGACGCGCCCATACACGGCGGTGATACCCTGGCCCTCACGCATCCGGCGGATCTCGTGCTCGTTCGAGCGCCGCAGACGTGCTATCTGCTTGTCGCTGAACCCGAGCCGCTTGCTCGCGCGCATGAGTTCAGCGTCCATGTCGACGGCGTCGCGGATCGCCC
Source organism: Pseudomonadota bacterium (assembly GCA_023398955.1). Lineage (GTDB taxonomy): Bacteria > Myxococcota_A > Polyangia > Polyangiales > Polyangiaceae > JAEWRL01. Next base: position 39,270 of record JAEWRL010000189.1, on the reverse strand, counting down.
GTTCGTGATTCACAAGGCGTTGCATCTGTGTGAGAAACCAGGGATCGATGCCTGTCAGGTCGTGAAGCTCTTCGACACCCAGGCCCACCCGCAGTGCGTCTCCAACGTAGAAGAGCCGATCTGCCTTTGCGACACGGACGACCTTCCGGAGTGCGTGCGACAGCTCCTGCCCCTGTGCCGGCGGCACCGAGGGTCGCGGTTGCGCGACCGGTGGTGGCTCGTTTGCCATGTCGCGCTGAACGAACTGCTCGCGCGAGAGCGCGACATAGTCGACACGATCGAGCAAGCTGACAAAGCCGTCCTTGCCGGTCTCGAGCGAGCGCGCCGCTTTTTGGAAGGACTCGGCGAAGGTTCGCCCGATGCTCATCGCCTCGCCTACACTCTTCATCTGCGTGCCCAGGCGGGGATCCGCCCCAGGGAACTTCTCGAAGGCAAAACGCGGCCATTTCGTGACGACGTAGTCGATGGTGGGCTCGAATGCGGCGCTAGTCCCGGTGATGTCATTCTGCAACTCGTCGAGAGTGAAGCCGACGGCAAGCTTCGCCGCTATCTTGGCGATCGGGTAGCCGGTGGCCTTGGACGCGAGGGCGCTCGATCGCGAAACGCGGGGGTTCATCTCGATGACGAGTATTCGGCCCGTGCGGGGGCACATCGCGAACTGGACGTTCGACCCACCAGTTTCAACGCCGATTTCGTGCATGACCGTGCGAGCGGCGTCCCTCAGGCGTTGATACTCACGGTCTGTGAGCGTCATGGCGGGGGCGACCGTCACCGAATCCCCGGTGTGGACACCCATCGGGTCGATGTTCTCGATCGTACACACGACGATGAAGTTGTCGGCACGATCTCGGATGACTTCTAGCTCATACTCCTTCCACCCAATGAGGCTCTCCTCCACGAGCACCTCGCGCGTCGGTGACTGCGTCAGAGCCCAATGGACCTTTTCTGTCAGCTCATCCGGGTGCTCGACGACAGCTCCACCGGCTCCTCCCATCGTGAAACTCGGCCGAAGGATCACCGGGTAGCCCGTCTCTTCGACGACCGCGCGTGCCTCCTCCAGGGAGCGCACATATCCCGATCTCGGGCTCTCCAGACCTGCACGTGACATTGCATCTTTGAAGAGCTGGCGGTCCTCGGCTTTGCGAATGGCATCGACCTGCGCTCCAATGAGCTGAACGCCGTGTCGGGAAAGCACCCCCTTTTCGTGCAGCTCCAGGGCAAGGTTCAGCGCTGTCTGGCCACCCAAGGTCGGTAGGAGCGCGTCTGGTCGCTCGCGCTCGATGACGGCGGTCAGGGTGTCAATCTCGAGCGGCTCGATGTATGTCCGGCGCACCAACTCTGGGTCGGTCATGATCGTGGCCGGATTCGAATTGACGAGCACTACGTCATACCCGAGGCTCGTCAGCGCCTTGGCACCCTGAGTGCCCGAATAGTCGAACTCACAAGCTTGGCCGATGACGATCGGTCCGGAGCCGATGAGAAGAATCTTCTTTATATCGTCCCTGCGAGGCATGCGGTTTCCTGACCCGTAGGTTTGGGGTGGCGAGATTGCCAGCGGCTCCTACCACAGGCATGGCGTGCGACCCGGCAAAAACGCTTGCCCGGGGCGGTCACACGCAAAGAGCACCGTCCGGACCGACCCCCGACGCTGGTGCGATCTGCCCACGCGCTTGCCTAATCGCCCGTAGAAGGACAGTGTCTTCGACACGTGGATCTTCGTGTGTTGGGCGGCCGGTTTGGGTTGATCGGTGTCCGGAAGCAGGGGCCGCGGGGCCCCTGCGCTGAATTGGGGGGACGCGCTTGACTTCTGCTGACCCATCCGCCATAAACCGCGCCCCGGCAAATACGGGGCGGTTCTACCCGCCACCCGTCGAAATGGAGCCCCCAATCATGCCGAAGATGAAGACTAACAGAGCAGCGGCGAAGCGCTTCAAGCTCACGGGCACCGGGCGCGTGCGTCGGGCCAAGTGTGGTGGGCAGCACGGATTCATTGGCAAGAGCCGAAAGCGAAGGCGCCGGCTTCGAGACAATGACATGGTGGACCAGGCCATGGAAAAGCGCATCAAGTTGCTGTTGCCCTACGGCTGATGTGCACGAGAGACCTAGGAAGCAACAGCTCATAGACAGCTCAGGAGCATGACATGTCGCGTGTCAAGAGGGGGCCGCAGCCCCGCCGGCGCCACAAGCGCGTTTTAGAACAGACCGAGGGGTTCTTTGGGGGAAGGAAGAACCACTATCGCCAGGCCATGCATGTGTTGTGGAAGTCCTGGCAGTACGCCTACGTCGGGCGAAAGCTGCGCAAGCGGGATTTCCGCAGCTTGTGGATTACTAGAATCAATGCGGCGTGTCGCGAGAACGGCACGACCTACTCGCGTCTCATGAGCGCTCTCCGGGAAGCGGGTGTCGAGCTGGACCGGAAGGTCTTGGCCGACATGGCCGTGAGGAGTCCGGACGAGTTCCGGAAGCTGACCGAGCTCGCAGCTGGGTCCACGAGCTAGCCTCGACCCGCCTCAACCCTGCAGAAGGTTGGCGGGATGCGGATGTGGGAGTATCTTCGAGACCGTGTCAGACGCTAGCGTCGAAATCATCAGCGGTCTCGAGAGCCTGCCGCAGACCTACGCTGCTCGCTTCGCGAGAGCTGCCAGTGAGCAGGATCTGCGCGAAGCACGAGCCGCTGCGCTGGGCAAGAAGGGCGAGCTGACGCTGCTCCTTCGCTCACTGGGCCGTGTGGCGGCGGACCAGAGACGAGCGCTCGGTGAGCGTGCGAACGCCGTCAAGGCGGAGATTGAGGAGACCTTCGAGGCGCGGCTGCAGGAGTTGCTGCGTGCCGAGCGCGAGTTGGACCTGCGCGCCGAGCGCTACGACTTGACGCTCCCCGGAAGAATGCCGGCGGGTCGCGGGCACCTCCATCCAGTGCGTCAGGTGCTTGACGAGATCCTGGACATCTTCCGGTCGCTGGGGTTCGAGATCGCGTGGGGCCCGCAGGTTGAGTTCGAGGGCAACAACTTCACCAAGCTGGCGTTTCCACCGGAGCATCCTGCAACGGACATGCAGGATACCTTCTGGGTGGAGCTTGAGGGAGACCGGACGCCTCTCCGGACCCTGCTCCGGACTCACACCAGCAATGTCCAGGTTCGGGAGATGAGCGCCCAGAGACCGCCCCTCGCAGTCGTGAGTGGTGGTGCCGTCTACCGGCGTGACGATGACGTGACCCACTCCCCGATGTTTCATCAGGTTGAAGGGTTCCTTGTCGATCGGCATGTCACGTTTGCTGAGCTGAAAGGGGTTCTGACCGAGTTTGCGTCGCGGCTCTACGGGAGGCGGACGCCAGTACGTTTTCGTCCAAGCTACTTTCCCTTCGTCGAGCCGGGGGCGGAAGTTGATGTCGGGTGCGTGTTCTGCCGCGAAGAGGAGGGGACTCGCGCGACCTGCAGGGTCTGTAAGGCGACCGGATGGTTGGAAATCCTTGGTTGCGGCATGGTTCATCCGGAAGTCCTCCGGCATTGTGGCATCGACGCGGAGGAATACACTGGGTTCGCCTTTGGTATGGGGGTCGAACGCGTTGCAATGCTGCGCTATGGGATTCCGGACATTCGGGTCCTATTCGAGAACGATCCCAGGTTCTTGGCTCAGTTCTGAGCGAGGCCGGGCGCGCGCTCGCAGCAGAGCACGTAATCGGCAATCGCAGTGAGCTCATCGCGGTGACTGATCACGAGTAAGGTGCGCTTCTTCTTGAGGGCGCTGAGGGCGAGCAAGACCCGCTTCGCAGCGGCTTCGTCCAGGCCCTCCGTAGGTTCGTCAATCAGGAGGATGGGGGCCTCCACTGCCAAGGCTCGAGCGACCGCTACCAGCCGACGTTCACCACCCGAAAGGGGGCGCCCACCGGGTCCTACGACGTCGCTACCGACACGCTCCAAGAGGTCGAGGGCACCAACTACCGCCAGGCACTCCCGAGCTCGCCTCTCGTTGGCTCCCACGACCATGACGTTATCGAGGACCGTGCCGGTGATGAGCGGCGCATCCTGGGGAACCCAGGCGAATGGGCGAGAGCTCGGCCCAGCTGTGACGGGTATCTCGGTTTCTCCGTAGCGGACGGTGGCAGCGCCCCGCTGGAGACCCAAGAGCTCACGGAGGAGCGTCGTCTTCCCGCATCCGGTGCGACCCCGCAGGCAGGTGAGTGTTCCTGGCGCCAGAGTCACGTGAAGCGAGTGCCCCCCGCTGTAAAGCGCGGTGGTTCGAATCTCCACGTGTTGCGGTGGACTGACTCGAAGTGAAGCCGGCGTCCATGCCTGATCCGGTGCGGCCGCCTGTGAAGCCGCACCTCCGACCACCTCGGCGACCGCCCAGCTAGCGATCTCTCCGCGTATGAGCCAGCTGCTCGAATCTCCTAGGTCACGCAGCGGGCGATACGCCATGAAGACAATCGTTACGAATGCGAGGGCCGTGCCCGCGGAAATGGCGAGTGGGGCACTGGCGACGAGCAGAAGCGCTGCGACGACCAGCGCGGTGCCAAGAAGCTCGTTACCGCTCGAGAGGGCAGCTCGAGAGGCCGCCACCAATGCGTTGGCGCGGGCCGAGTGCCTGCCGGTCTGCGCGATGGCACCAATCATCCGGCTCTGGCTGTCGTAGGTACGCCACAAGTCGAGATTGCGAAGCAGTTCGTCCACTTCCTCGTGGGCGGCTTCTTGGCGCAGCTGGGCATCCGTGCTTGCCTGCCGCCAGCGGCTCCGCAGCCGTCCGAGCAAGGCTCCGAACGGGACAATGAGGATCGCGCCAGAAACTGCCATCAGGGGTGACACCAAGATCAGAGCAACGGCGAGCGGCACGAGCTGCGCGATGGCCCGAACCCGCCCGATCACGCCATGTGCCAGCCCCTCCTCCAGTTCGCGTATACGAACCGAAAGGGTGGCCAGCATGGCAGTCTCACTTGAACGCGCTCCGTTCGCCATGAGGTGGGCGCTTGCAGCGCTGCGCACTGATGCGGCAACTCTCCCAGTGATTTCGGAGCAATAGTAGGCAGTTCCGATGCAACCCACCCCCTTGACGAAGGCGCCGGCCAGTGCGACGAAACAATGTGGGAGTAACACGATGGCGACTGACGACGACGCCACCAAAATTGATTTGACGTTCGCGAGCTCTCGGGCAATATTTCCGGCCGCGTAAGCGCCGGCCACGTGACCAGCCGCCTGAAGCGCAATCAGGCCAGCGAGCGCAGCTCCCCGCCGAGCCTCTCCCGGCGTGTCTAGGCCACTTAGTTGGCGAAGCCCCCAGACGATCCACCTGCTGCCCGGCAATGCCGTTTCCGAAGCGCCTTTGGCTGCGAGACGCGGTCCATCGTCACGCTGGCAGCCCTTTTGTCGTATTCCTATTGGAGACTCGGCCGTATGGTGTATTAGAGCGTCGGCCGATTTGAGAGCCCCCGCAGAGACCTGCCGGTCAGGTTGAGCCCCGCGCCGTGCCGGGAGATGTGGAAAGCCAGTGGTCACTTGTACGACCGCTTGTCCCTCGTGGGACAACGAATTCATCCGGAGTCAGCCAGCGTCTGGGTCCGCCCGTGACACTGCGGCATGCACATTGCAATCGAAATCGTCAATCATGCGCCTGTCGAAGGCAAAGCAATCCCGTCCTAGAACGTCTGAGTATCCAACCATTGGCCAGGGTCTGTACCTGCCGGATGGCCGCTTCGGAAGTGCTGGAAGCGGAAAGCCCGCGCGGAATGGACGACCTGGGATGAGGGTTTCGTCACGGAAGTATCCCCTTTGCCCGGTAGCGAACTCGCCGGCCTTCCCTTAGGTAATCATGCCCGCATTAACCCCGCAGGAAGCGATGAACCACAACCGCCGCCCCGTAACCGCTGGAGAGTCGGAACCACCCAGCTCGAATTTCCAGTCCCTAGGTGAAGGCCCCCAGGAAAGGGAACCTGCAGCCGAAGGGCGAGACTACCGGTTCACCGCTGGGCGCTCGACGGCTGAGCCCCAGTTGCGCGACCCCTCGGTAGATTCCGCTGGCGACTCGATGCTGTCTCGGTACTTCCGTGAGATGGCCACGCATCAGGTGATGGGACCTGACGAGGAGCTGGAGTGCGCGCAGCGAGTCGAGGAAGCGGAGATCAATCACTGGATGGCGGTGCTGTCATATCTTCCTGCTGCGGAGCACATCCTCAAGCAGCTAGAGGAGGACATCAATAAGGCGAATCCAGCAGACCGCCCAGAGATCTCCTCTCTGCCGGAGATGCAAGAGCTGATTCGTGGATATCGGCGTCAACGCTCTCGTCTTTTGGCGGATCAGCAAAGGCGTTGGAACGAGCTCTGCGAGCAACTGGCGCGTGATGTACGATTGCCCGACTCGGACCGCATCTGGATGGCGAACGCCGAGCGGCTGTCTCGTGACCTGGGGACGACGTCACCGGGCGAAGACAAGCCTCAAGTCGCTGAAACTCCAGCCTATCGCAAGTACGCGGACCGTGTTCGCAAGACGGGTAACCGCCAGCGTTCCGCGAAGAACCGCTTCGTCAAAGCCAACCTGCGTTTGGTCGTCAGCATCGCGCGACGGTATAACCGCGGCAGGCTGCCCCTGATCGACCTGATCCAGGAGGGTAACATCGGCCTCATGAAGGCGGTGGAGCGCTTCGACCACACTCGGGGATATCGTTTTTCTACCTATGCTTCGTGGTGGATTCGGCATGCGATCAGCCGCGCGCTGGCCGACAAAGGGAGAGCGGTGCGCATTCCGGTGCACATGCTCGATACGTACAACCGAGTCTCGCGGGCGACTCAGACGATCATCGCCCGCACGGGCCGCGAACCCACCTTGGACGAGCTAGAGAAGGAGACCGGAGTTCCAAAGGAAAAGCTCGACAAGGTGAAGGACCTGTACGCGGACACACCGTTCTCGCTGGACCGCCCCGTCGGTGACGAAGACGGTCGTCGCTTCATCGACTTCCTCGTCGAGGAGAACTCCGCATCACCCTACGACACGCTTGCCAGCCAGAAATGGGCGGAGGAAGTTCGCCGCCTGCTTGGGACGCTCACACCGATTGAGTCTCGGATTATCCGCTGGCGGTTTGGCCTGGACAACGAGGACGAGCTAACGCTGAAGGAGATCGGGGACAAATACAACCTTTCTCGTGAGCGGATTCGCCAGCTTCAGGAGCAAGCGATCGGGAAGATACGGAAGCAGATGCGCGACTTCTGAGAGGTGCTTCCTGGTTTCGAGGCGCGGATGCGGGCCGCGGGGCGAGAGCCCTGGCGGCCCGACGTGCTTCTGATCGAATCCAGGCGCCCGGCCTACTGGGTTCGGAGTGTCGGTCATGAGTGCACTGCGCTCTCCCGAGGTGCTGTAGGCCGACAGACCGAGCTACAAACAGCCGTCAGTCCGTTGAAGGTCGGTTACACGGTCGTACGGTCCGCAGGTGACTTATTAGTCAATTTGCGCAATCCGAGCGCCACGATCGTTCAGGGTCTTTACTTCTGGTCCGTGTCGCGCAATAAGTGCGCGCACCGGCGCCGGGTTTCGCCCTGCTTCAACAGAGGCACTCGACGCGGGAGGTGGGAGCTCTGCAATCCCCCCACACACCAGCGGCCGAGTGAGCCGTTCGTCATGCGTCCAGCCTCCGAGCGCTTCAGGTCAACGCCTCTACTCTCGAATCCGACGATCCGCCGCGGAGCGTGGGAATACTCGTACCCGTGTCCCGAGCACTCTGGGGCGACGTCCGAAAACCATAGTGAGGTTTCCCCCGGACGCCCGCCGGCGCGTGCTAGCGGTGCATCGTTGGCTGCAAAGAGGGTGACCGTCCGGCGAGCCATGAGCGCAAGGCCGCTTCCGGGGTTCCTCGGTTCTTCTTCGCTAGCACGTCGGTATCGCGACGTAACCCATCAGAGCCATGACACTCTTCGTATTTCCGCGTTGGGCAAACAAGACTCGCAATCTGGTGGGCGTGGCGCTTGTCGTGACGCCCCTCTACCTCATCGCGTTGGTTTGGTACGGCGCATCGCCCAAGACCATGAACGTTGGATACCAGCCCGAGCAGCCTGTCCCGTACAGTCACGCTCTTCATGTCGGCGAGCTGGGGATAGATTGCCGCTATTGCCACAACACCGTCGAGAATGCTGCCTTCGCGGCCATTCCACCGACGGAAACCTGCATGAACTGCCATAAATCGATCTGGACGAAGAGCTCCAGGCTGCTGCTCGTCCGCGAGAGTTACGCGACAGGAACCCCAATCCCTTGGGTCAAGGTGCACGATCTACCGGACTATGTCTACTTCAATCACAGCGCGCACGTGTCGCGCGGCGTCGGCTGCGTTTCGTGTCACGGGCGGGTGGACCGCATGATTGAGGTCCATCAGGATCAGCCGCTAAGCATGGGGTGGTGCCTCGATTGTCACCGCCAGCCAGAGCTCAGCCTGCGTCCCCTGGATCAGGTGACGAACATGGCGTTCGAACCGCCAGAGGACCATCTGGCATTCGGGCGCCGTCTTCGCGAACAGCATAACATCAACCCCCCCACCGACTGCTCAACATGTCATCGTTAGACGAGAAGGCACGGACCGCAGGATTTTGGCGCAGTCTGGCCGAGCTCGAAGGTAGGCCAGAGTTTCAAGCGTACGTCGAGCACGAGTTCGCCGAGCCCTTGGCTGATGAGCCTCCCGGCACGCCCGGACGGCGTCGGTTCATGCAGCTCATGGGCGCTTCGCTCGCTCTCGCGGGGGCGACGGGATGCCGCTGGGAGGAGGACTACGTGCTGCCCTATTCACGGCGGCCCGCCGATCTCGTCCCCGGTGAGGCCCGGTACTACGCGTCAGCGCAGGAGCTCGGGGGAGTCAGCACAGGGCTTCTGGTACAGAGTGTCGACGGACGTCCTATCAAGGTGGAGGGCAACCCCCTTCACCCGAGCAGTCTCGGTGCCGCCACGTACTTCGCGCAGGCGAGCGTACTCGGCCTCTACGATCCCGACCGCAGCCAGGACGTCCTTCATCGACGGGGCCGCGAGCTCACCCGTACCTCTTGGGAGCATGCGGAGCGGGTTCTGGCGGAGCGCCTCGCCGTGCACGCCGCCGACGGGGGTGCTGGCTTACGGGTCTTAGCCGAGGCGACCTCCTCGCCGACCGTCAAGCGATTGCGGCGCGCGCTGACCGAGAAGCTACCCGGGATGGTCTTCGTCGAGTACGAGCCCATCAGCTTCGCGAACGAGCGCGACGGGACGAGGCGAGCGTTCGGCAGACCTTTGCGTCCGGTTCTTCACCTCGACCGCGCCGCAGTGGTGCTGAGTCTCGGGGGAGACGTGATCAGCCCGGCGTACCCGGGTGGCCTAGCGAATACACGCGCTTTGGCCACCGGGCGGGTGCCCGACGCAATGACAATGAATCGCGTCTATGCGGTGGAGCCTGCGCTCTCGACGATCGGCGGTGTCGCCGACCACCGCCTAGCATTGCGAGCCACACAGATTCGGGCGTTTGCTGCCGCCCTCGATGCGAAGCTCGGGGGGATGCTGCCTCGCGGAGCTGCGCACGCCTCGCAGACGAGGCCCAATGCGGCCTTCCTTGACGAACCTTACGTCGCGCGCTTCCTGGATGCCGTCGCGAAGGATCTCGCGAAGGCGAAGAACGCAGCGGTGGTGGTCGTCGGCCCCGAACAGCCACCCGAGGTTCACGCCATCGCGTGCCGCCTCAACTACCTCCTCGGTGCCATCGACAACACCATCTCGTATATCGATCTCGACGAGGACGACGTAAGGGAGGGCGTCGTCGCCCTAGAACACTTGGTGGCAGACCTGCGCAAGGGGGTCGTCGAAACCCTCATCATTCTAGGAGGTAATCCGGTATACGATGCTCCGGCAGACATCGAACTAGAAGATGCCCTCTCTAAGGCCAAGGTTTCGATTCGGCTCGGCCTTTATGATGATGAAACCTCGCAGCGCTGCGCGTGGCATCTGCCCCAGGCTCACTTCCTCGAGGCCTGGGCCGATAGCCGTGCCCACGATGGCACCATCACCATCTCCCAACCGCTGATGGCGCCCCTGTATGGCGGGCGATCGCCAGTGCAGGTGCTCGCCCTCATGCTTGGAGACAAGCGTGACATTCAGTTCCTCCTCAGGGAGACCCATGACGTCGTCAGCGATAGAGAGTGGCGCAAGGCGGTTCACGACGGGCTCATGGCGGGTACCGCACGGCCGCGGGTCGGCGTGGAACTGCTCGCCCTGCCACCAATCCAGTTCCAGCCACCGGAGGTCTCGGGAGGCCTAGCGGAAGGTGAGAGCCTCGAGCTCGTATTCGGCACGGATAGCAAAGTCTACGACGGACGGTTCGCGAACAACGCCTGGCTGCAAGAGCTCCCAGACGCCATGACGAAGTTGACGTGGGGCAATGCGGCGCTGATTGACCCTGGAACCGCGACCAGGCTCGGAGTAAAGGACGGACACTGGGTAGTGTTGAGCTATGGGGGTCGCGAACTGAAGGTCGCCGCTCTGCATGCGCCGGGACAAGCTCCCGGCTCCGTCAAGCTCGTGCTGGGCTACGGCCGGACTTGGGCGGGCCTCGTGGGTGGTCATGAGCGCGAGGGCATCGAACCGATCGGAGCCAACGCCTTTCTGCTCAGGACCAAGGCAAACCTCTTCTTCGGCACGGGGCTACGAGTTCACCCCACATCGGAGGTCGCTCCCGTTGCGACTACCCAAGACTTGCACGCCATCGATCCCCGTGGTCGGGAAGGCGCGGACTCGCGCCTAGGCGCCATCGTCAGGGGAGGGACGCTCGAGCAGTACAAGGCGCGCCCGGATTTCGCGAAGCATGTAGTGCATCATCCGCCCCTCCTGAGCATGTGGGAGCCCCCGGTCGCCTATACAGGTCACAAGTGGGGTATGGCGATCGACATGAATCGGTGCACCGGTTGCAATGCCTGCGTCATCGCGTGTCAGGCAGAGAACAACGTTCCTGTGGTGGGGCGCGAACGGGTTGCGCAGGGACGAGAAATGCACTGGCTTCGAATCGATCGCTACTTCAAGGGTACGCCCGACAATCCCGAGGTCGTGTTCCAACCCATGACCTGCCAGCATTGTGAGAACGCTCCCTGCGAACAGGTCTGTCCGGTGGGGGCCACCATGCACAGCAGCGAAGGCCTCAACGAGATGACGTACAACCGCTGCATCGGGACGCGCTATTGCTCAAATAACTGTCCTTACAAAGTGAGGCGCTTCAACTTTCATAATTACCATGTGGAGCTGAAGGAGAGCCGAAACAAGGTCAAGCACATGCTCTTCAATCCGGAGGTGACGGTTCGATCCCGTGGCGTCATGGAGAAGTGTACCTTCTGTGTTCAGCGCATTCAGAAGGTCAAGATCCAGGCGAAGAACGCGAGGCGGCCCATCGAAGACGGCGAGATCAAGACAGCTTGCCAGCAGACCTGCCCCGCTGACGCCATCGTCTTCGGCGACCTCAATGACACTGGTAGCACAGTCGCTCAGCGCTCTGCAGTCTCCCGTAGCTATCGGGTCTTGGAGGAGCTCAATAACCACCCGCGCATTGCTTACTTGGCGCGAATTCGCAACCTCAACCCGGAGCTGGTGTGAGAATGGCCATGCTCACTGACATCAATCCGTATCAGGGGGCTCCCAAAGGGGAGACCGTTCTCGCTCGGATAACGGACAATGTCGCCCGCATCGCCGAGTCGCCGCGTCCTCCACGCGCCTGGTACATTGCCTTCGCGATATCACTGACCCTGATGGCGGTCTTCTTCGGCAGCATCGGGTGGGTCGTCTGGATGGGCATTGGTGAGTGGGGAAACATGATGCCCGTCGCGTGGGGGTTCCCGATCGTCAACTTCGTTTTCTGGGTAGGAATCGGACACGCCGGGACGCTGATCAGCGCGATTCTCTTTCTCTTACGGCAGAGCTGGCGCACCGCAATCAACCGGTTCGCGGAAGCCATGACCATCTTCGCAGTCATTTGCGCGGGGATATTCCCCGGCATCCATATCGGTAGGCCATGGCTACCGTACTGGATGCTGCCGATCCCGAACCAAATGCAGATGTGGCCGCAGTTCCGAAGCCCGCTGGAGTGGGACATCTTCGCCGTCGGCACCTATGCGACCGTCAGTCTGCTGTTCTGGTATATGGGAATGATCCCCGATCTTGCCACCTTTCGTGACCGCTCGACATCCACCCTCCGCCGTTTCCTGTACGGGGTGTTCGCGATGGGGTGGCGCGGCTCGTCAAGGCAGTGGCACCGATACGAGAAGGCCTACATGCTGCTCGCCGCGTTGGCGACGCCGCTGGTCCTTAGCGTGCATTCGGTCGTGAGTTTTGACTTCGCGACGGCACAGCTGCCGGGGTGGCATACGACGATCTTCCCACCGTACTTCGTCGCGGGGGCGATTTTCGGTGGGTTCGCGATGGTAGTGACGCTCGCTGTGCCTGCTCGGCAGTTCTTTGGACTCAAGCGTCTCATCACCATCGACCATCTGGAGCTGATGAATAGGATCATCCTCGCAACGGGGATGATGGTTGGCTACGCCTACGGCATGGAGTTCTTCATCGCATGGTATGGAGGGAACCAGTACGAGAGCTTCGCTTTCGTCAATCGCGCGACGGGTAACTACGCTTGGGCCTACTGGACCATGATCGCCTGCAACGTGCTCGCGCCTCAGGTGCATTGGTTCAAGAGGATGCGGACGAACGTATGGGTGACTCTAGCCGTCGGTGTCCTCGTGAACGTCGGCATGTGGTACGAGCGTTTCGTCATTGTGGTTAGTTCGCTTTCCCGTGACTTCCTTCCCTCCAGCTGGGGATACTTCGTGCCTACAAAATGGGACTACCTAACCCTGGCGGGGAGCTTCGGGCTATTCTTTACCCTTTTTCTGCTCTTTTGCCGGTATCTCCCCATGGTGGCCATGGCTGAAGTCAAAGCGGTACACTCCATGGCCCATGGTCACGGACAGTCAGGCAGCTCTCACTGAATCTTGCGGACGAGTCCTGCAGCGATGAATCAACACAACGATAACGGACAGCTAGGCCAGGCAGATTCTGGCGCACCCGGGGCACCCCTATACGGTTTGTTGGCGGAGTACCGGTCGCCCGAAGCTCTCGTGAGCGCAGCTCGGTTAGTGCGCGACTCCGGGTTCAAGCACTGGGATACGTTCACGCCCTACCCAATCCACGGCATCGATCCGGCCATGGGAATCAGACCGACGATTCTGCCGTGGCTCGTCTTGGGCGGCGGCATCATCGGTTGCCTCACCGGTCTCGTGATGCAGTGGTGGATGAACGCAGTCGACTACCCTTGGCTGGTTAGCGGCAAGCCATTCTGGAGCGTTCCGGCGAACATCCCCATCGTATTCGAACTCACGGTGCTCTTCAGCGCACTCACGGCGTTGGGGGGCATGTTGGTTCTCAACCGCTTGCCACACCCTTCCCATCCCCTCGATCTCAACAGGCGCTTCGCGAGGTCGACGGACGACCGCTTCTTTCTGCTGATCGAGGCGCGAGATCCCAGGTACGAGGAACAGACGACAAAGAAGCTTCTCGGTGAGACGGAAGCGAGCTCCGTCGAGGAGGTTCTCGAGAGCGATAGAGCTTCTGACCGGGTGCCCAGGGGACTCGTCTATGCAGTCCTCATCACGACGGTCGCGGCTATCGTGCCATTTGCCTACATCGCGAAGGCGCGAGCATCCAAGAGCCGCGAAACGAGGCTGCATCTCATCCCGGACATGGACTTTCAGCCAAAGGTGAAGCCTCAGGACCGTCTGAGCCTCTTTGCTGACCAGCGAGCGATGAGGCAGCCGGTATCCGGCACCGTCGCGTTCGGCGCGCTTCAGGAGGACGAGCATCTGAACACGGCGCGGGTAGACGATGATTGGGCGAAGACGTTCCCTGAATCGCTGGCCATGACCAAGGGCTTGGCTGAACGCGGGAAGGAGCGCTTCGGGATCTACTGTGCTCCGTGTCATGGGCTGGATGGACGGGGAGCGGGTATCATCGCTCAGCGCGCCGATGCCCTGGCGCAAGGGACCTGGGTTCCACCAACCGATCTGATTCAGCCCTACCTTGCGGAGCAGCCTGTCGGGCAGCTTTTCAATACCATTACTCATGGCATCCGCAACATGCCGCCCTATGCGTCACAGATTCCTGCTGCGGACCGTTGGGCGGTGGTTCTGTACTTGCGCGCGCTACAGCGCAGCGGAATGGCTACCCTGGAGGACGTTCCTCCGACCGAGCGACGCCTTCTCCAACGGTAGGACGCCCTCATCAGCCCCGACATGTGGGGCGCATCGAGTATAGCGATGGCCGATACGAAAGAATCTGCAAAGAGCAAGTACGATCCGGATCTCCAGCTGGACGAGAAGGACGCGCGCCGCGCATTCGCAGTCTGTAGCGTGGTCGGCGCCGTCGGCCTCGCTGCCAGTACGGCGATTGGGCTCGGCATTGATGACGGGGGAGCGCGTCTCTTGCATTCCTATCTCGTTGCCTTCATGTGGGCACTGAGCATTGGTCTTGGTGCACTATGGTGGGTCCTGCTTCAGCACCTCGTCAATGCCAAGTGGAGTACGGCGATCCGAAGGATTGGCGAGTTGCTCGCGGCAAACATGCCGTTGATGGGGATTCTGGCGCTTCCGATCGTCATTCCCACTCTTCTTGGTAGCTCGACCCTGTACTTATGGGCTGATGCGGAGCGGATGCATGCTGACCATGTGCTGCACCACAAAGTGCCTTATCTGAACACGACTTTCTTCGCGATCCGCTGCGTTATCTACTTTGGCGTCTGGGTGGTACTGTCGCGCTTCTTCTATACTCGAAGCCTCGCGCAGGATCAGAGTGGTGGTGAGAGGATTAGTGGCAAGCTCCGGTCCGTCGCGGCGCCCGGTATGATCGGCCTGGCGCTCACCCTTACTTTCGCGGCGATCGATTTCTTGATGTCGTTGGACCCGATGTGGTTCAGTACCATATTCGGCGTGTACTACTTCGCGGGATGCGTCTTGGCCGTTCACGCCACCCTTGCTCTGGTCCTGATGTGGATCCAAAGGCAAGGCAGGATGCTGCGAGTAGTGACGGTGGATCACTACCACGACATCGGGAAGATGATGTTCGCGTTCATCGTCTTCTGGGCGTACATCGCGTTCTCGCAGTTTATGTTGATCTGGTATGCGAACATCCCGGAGGAGACTGCGTGGTACCGCGAACGCGTGATAGGGGCATGGGCACCCGTGGCCTGGGGATTGGTCATCTGTCACTTCGTTCTACCGTTCCTCGGATTGCTGTCACGGCACGTGAAGCGCAACCGCAAGGCACTGGCCTTTTGGGCTGTATGGATCCTGATCGTGCACTACGTCGATCTCTACTGGCTAGTGATGCCTCATCTGAACCCGCATCATCCAGTTCCACACGTACTGGATCTGACATGTCTCGCTGGTGTGGCGGGCGTTTTCCTCGCGGGTG
The DNA here is from genome assembly GCA_023398955.1 of Pseudomonadota bacterium. GTDB lineage: Bacteria > Myxococcota_A > Polyangia > Polyangiales > Polyangiaceae > JAEWRL01. The sequence continues at coordinate 23,844 of JAEWRL010000189.1, read as the reverse complement.
CCGCCCACCGCGCGCGGGCAAGGAGTCTCGTCCCAATTCGGGACCCGCGGCTCGCGGAGTCATTGGCGTTCGAGAATGGCTGACGCAGGGCGTTGAGAGGAGGCCCCATGGCGACCGAGTCTGACAACATCAACACTTCCGCGCTTGGCACCATCGTTGCGGTCGGCACGCTGGTAACTCTTGCCGTCATTCTCGGCGTCACTGCGCTGGTTCGCTCGGAGCAGGACACCGCGCTGGTGGCTCAGAACGCGATGGTCAACGATCGGCCGGTCCGCGAGCTCTACGCTGGACAGCTGGCAGAGCTCAATGATGGCCCGGCTTGGGTCGATCGGGAAAAGGGGGTGGTTTCGATCCCGATCGAGCGCGCTATGGACATCGTAGTCAATGAGTACATTAGGAATCCTGCGCTTGCGACGCCAGTCAGTACCGCGGTGCGGGGCGAGGGAACCCCAACGCCCGGCCAGAAGGAGGAAGCGCAGGGCGTTGAGGCACCGAGTGCCGGCCCTGGACAGGAGCGCGAAGACGAAGCAAGCAAGCCGCCCAATGGGAGCGGCGGGAGCGACTCCAGCAAGGCGGATCGTTCCGGGCTGGAGGACCGCGGTTCCCGTGAAACAGGTGGCAACACTGGGTTGCGTGAGAGCGACGGAGCACGAGCTGCGGATTCAACCCCGCCCGGATGACGTGCCCGACCGTTGCAGGAGTTGGTATCCCGCATGAGCTCGGCCAGCGCCTTGAGACGCCGCACGGCGGTTGTGTTGGCCGGATGTGCTTTGGTGTTCACAAGCGCGCGTGTCTCTGCGCGAGAGGTGGCGTCCGACCGCATCGACCGCCTCGAACCCGCGCCCAAGCGGCTCCGAGGCATCGGTGTCGACGAGCACTTGGGCCAGAGCTTGCCGGCGTCCCTAACGTTCACGGATAGCTCGGGGCGAAGCGTTTCCCTGGGTGACTACTTCAAGAAGCAGCGCCCAGTCGTTCTGACCATGAACTACTCGAGTTGTCCGATGCTTTGTAGCCTGCAGCTCAACGGCTTCGTTGAGGCGCTGAAGCAGCTGGACCTCGTGCCGGGTGTCGATTTCGAGATTCTCACGATTAGCTTGGATCCACGGGAGCGCCCGGCGGAGGCGGCGGAGACCAAAGCGCGGTACCTTCGTCAGCTCGGCAAGGACGAGGCTGCAAAGGGATGGCACTTCTTGACTGGTCAGCAGTTCGCAATCGACCAGATGGCATCTGCGCTCGGTGTTCGCTACGGATACAACGAGCGGCGGAAGGAGTATGTGCACCCAGCGGTCGTGAGCATTGCCTCACCTGATCGGCGCATCGCTCGGTACCTCTACGGGATTGAGTATGATCCGCGGACGCTTCGATTGTCTCTCACGGAAGCCTCGGCGGGTAAGATTGGTACGACTGTCGATAGGCTGATTCTCTACTGTTTCCATTACGACGAGAGCGAGGGGCGGTATGCGCCCGTGGCGCGGAGGCTAATGAGTATGGGTGGCGGGATTGCTGTCCTCATCTTTGGGTCATTTCTCAGCACACTCTGGATCGCGGAAGCCCGAAAGCGCCGTCGAACAAGCGCCGAGAGCACGACATGATCGAGCTGTTGCAGCGAGTATTCATTGGGGTCGCCGAACCAGCCCAGGTCGGCGGCACACCCAGCGGTGGGTTCTGGATGCCCAACCCGGCGTCCACGGTGGCAGACGAGGTCGACTGGGCGTACTACGCTCTGGTAGCCATCTCCACCGTGTCGGGTCTTCTCGTGTTCGGAGCGATGACGTACTTCGTGATCCGCTACCGAGCCAAATCACGAAGCGCCAATGAGAGGGTCGGCAAGGTTAGCGAGCACAACACGGCGTTGGAGATAACCTGGTCCGTCATTCCGCTGGTCATCTTGATTGCTGTTTTCGTGTGGGGCTTCAAGGGGTACGTCACGCTTCGCACCCCACCGAAAGACACACTCGATATCCAAGTCACCGCCCAGAAATGGAGCTGGAACTTTACCTATCCCTCCGGGCTCACTGATAGCACTCTTCATGTTCCCGCGGAAACGCCGGTGCGCATCGTGATTAGCTCTGCCGACGTACTGCATAGTCTATATATCCCCGCATTCCGCGTGAAGATGGATGCGGTCCCCGGCCGCTACACGGATCTGTGGTTTGAGGCCAACCGAACGGGGGAGTTTCAAATCTTCTGTGCCGAATACTGCGGAACCAGCCACTCGGACATGCTGAGCAAGGTCGTCGTGCATCCGCGAGCGGAGTATGACCGCTGGATGGACGACCAAATCAGGAAACTCGAAGGAGCCTCGCCGGCAGAACTCGGCGCACGGCTCTACGAGAAACAGGGCTGCGCCGCTTGTCATTCAGTTGACGGAAGCACGAAGATCGGCCCGACATTGAAAGGACTCTGGGGTCGCCAGGAGGCGCTCGTCGGAGGAGCTTCCGTTGAAGTGGACGAGAACTACATCAAGGAGTCGTTGTTCGAACCGCAGGCCAAAATCGTCCAGGGATTCTCGCCATCTATGCCCACCTACAAGGGCAAGCTCTCCGACCGGGAAGTCACGGGAATCATCGAGTACATCAAGACTCTGAAGTGAGAGTGGAACGCTATGGCATCTCCTACAGCAACCGCCGACGTCATGGTGCCCCAAAAGGGGGCCGGGGACGATAACTACCTTAGGCACGAGCGAGGTGTTCTCTCTTGGATATTCACGCTCGACCACAAGCGGATCGGGGTGATGTACCTGGTCAGCGTGCTCGCCTCGTTCTTTCTCGGTGGCCTGTTTGCGCTCGTCATACGCACTGAACTGCTCACCCCGGGCAGTACTATCATCGACGCCGACACGTATAACCAGATGTTCACCCTTCACGGCGCGGTGATGGTGTTCCTCGTCATTATTCCCGGTATTCCCGCCGCGCTCGGGAATTTCATCCTTCCATTGCAGCTTGGCGCCAAAGATGTTGCGTTTCCCCGGCTAAACCTGGCGAGCTATCACCTTTGGGTCTTGGGTGCCTTGTTTCTGGTGCTGTCGATGGTGCTAAGTGCAGCTGATACCGGGTGGACATTCTATACGCCATATAGCACCACCACGAATACTGCTGTCATTCCTGCCACCTTCGGCGCGTTCATCTTAGGCTTCAGCTCCATATTCACCGGCATCAATTTCATCGTAACCGTCCACAAGCTGCGGCCACCGGGTATGACCTGGTTTCGTTTGCCGTTGTTCGTGTGGGCCTTGTATTCTACAGCCATCATCCAGGTCCTGGCGACCCCCGTTCTGGGGATTACCCTCCTTATGCTTATCGTTGAGCGCTTCTTTGGGATCGGTATCTTTGATCCTGCGCTAGGAGGGGACCCTGTGCTGTATCAGCACTTCTTTTGGTTTTACTCCCATCCAGCGGTGTACATCATGATAGTGCCCGCGTTTGGTGTGATTAGTGAAATTATTCCCGTGTTCTCGCGTCGCCCGATCTTTGGGTATAAGTTTATCGCGCTGAGCAGCGTGGCCATCGCCATCCTTGGGTTTCTGGTTTGGGGTCACCACATGTTCACCAGTGGTCAGTCAGTCCTCGCGGGTACGATCTTCAGCGCGCTGACTTTCTTGATCGCGGTTCCCACGGCGATCAAGACGTTCAACTGGCTGGCTACGATGTACCGGGGGAGCATCCACCTGGAGACTCCAATGCTCTACGCCATCGCGTTCCTTTGGGTGTTCACGATTGGTGGGCTGACCGGTATATTTCTCGGGACCATGAGCGTGGACGTGCATTTGCATGATACGTATTTCGTCGTGGCCCATTTTCATTACGTGATGATGGGTGGGGCGATAACCGCGTTCATGGGGGGGCTTCATTACTGGTGGCCCAAGATTACAGGTCGCCACTACAATGAGCGACTGGCGCAGCTCAGTGCTGTGCTCGTATTCATCGGGCTCAACGTGACTTTCTTTCCGCAGTTCGTTCTGGGAACGCGGGGGATGCCTCGGCGTTACTATAACTACCTGCCGGAGTTTCAGGGGCTCCATCAGCTTTCGACGGTGGGTGCGTTCATTCTAGGTTTGGGGTTCGTGGTAGCAGTCGGTTACTTGTTTGCTGCGTTGCGGAAGAGTGCCAACGCTCCCGATAACCCGTGGGGTGGGGCGACGCTCGAGTGGCAGTGCAGTTCACCGCCCCCGTACTACAACTTTCGCGCCCCGCCGCCGGTCGCTGCGGGACCATACGATGGATACGATGACATGCAGTACGACGTCCAATCCGCCGGATATGTGCGGAGGGCTTCGACCGTCGTTTGAGAGGGGTGCCTTGGATGGATAGGTGCGGAGATGATGCGAAGGACGCTACAGCGGATCAGCGGGAGGACCCAGGCTTCCGCGGTGTGCCATGGTGGATCGAGAGTTGGACCGACCTGGATCGCGAAGGCGCGACGATATGATTGATGGATCTGAGGAGCTGGCTCCGGACGCCAAGGCGGCGCTCGTCCCCCACGTATCGGCGTCTAGCGGGGCGGACACGGAGGAGCATGAGGATGCTATCCATCTTGCGAACCCTCAGCTCGCGCATCACTTCGACTCGCCGCAGCATCAGTTCGATGCTGGAAAGCTCGGGATCTGGCTGTTCCTGGTCACCGAGGTTCTCTTCTTCGCGGGCCTGTTCTGCGCGTATGCGGTGTACCGTGCTCAGCACCCGGAGATCTTCAATTATGCTCACTATTTCTTAGACACGAAACTTGGTGCAGCGAATACGGTGGTGCTGCTCTTCAGCAGCCTCACCGCCGCGTGGGCCGTGCGTGCAGCGCAGCGAGGGCAGCGGAGGCTGTTGAGTGCCCTGCTTGGGGTAACGGTCCTTTGTGCGTTCACGTTCATGGGCGTGAAGTACATCGAGTACTCACACAAGGCGCATGACGGGCTGCTCTGGGGTAAGCGATTCCAGCCGGTTCATGAGGTGTGGGAGGTCTCCGCGTTTCGCGAGAAGCATCCTGAAGCGGCGGTGCTGGCCGAGCGGCTGGCGGTCGTCGCGGCCCAAGATCCGACCGGTGAGGCTGTTCGGAGGATCGTTCGCGAGCAAGCGACGAATGAGAGGGCCGTTCGGCCGCTGCTGGATGCCGGGGTGATCAGTGAGGATGCGACCGTGCGTGGGGAGACGTTTGGGAGGCCGAAGCGGGCGCACATATTCTTCGGAATATACTTTTTCATGACCGGGCTCCACGGGGTGCATGTCTTGGCGGGTATCGGGCTGTTCCTCTGGCTGTTTCGGCGGAGCCTCGGTGGTGAGTTTGGTGCAAGCTATTTCGGTCCGGTAGATTACTCCGCGCTATATTGGCACCTCGTTGATCTCGTGTGGATCTACCTCTTTCCACTCCTGTACTTGATTCACTAGGACTGGGCGGGCAAGGTGCGGGTGGCGCGGCGAGGACTAGAACGGATATGGAGAACTCGGATAGGGAACCTAAGGGGCTGCGGGAGCACAACGGAACCGGGCGTCCAGGGGCGGAGGGCGAGGGGAACGTGAGCAATCTCGCGGGCGCAGTCGTGGAGCAGGAGGGGAGTACCCACGTGCTGGCGGCTGCGGAGGGACATGGAGGACTGGCCCACACGACGTCGGTGAGGCTGCTCGTGTCGGTGTTTGCGGCCCTGATCGTCCTGACGGGGATCACGGTCGCGGTGACGACGATTGACCTGGGCCCGACTTGGAACCTCGTCGTTGCAATGGGGATTGCGACCCTGAAGGCTGGCCTGGTGGTGGTGTTCTTCATGCACTTGCTGTGGGACAAGAAGTTCAACCTTCTCGTGTTCTTGACGGGAGTGCTCTTCGTTGTGCTTTTTCTGTCGCTGACGCTCAACGACCGGTCCGAGTACCAGGAGAGGATTGACGCACTCGAGGAGGACGCAGCCAGCATGCAGTAGGGGTTGGGCGACAGCGACGGTTTCGCCGCGAGCGCCCCGGGAATTGCGGTTCGGTGGGGCCGGCCACGGAGTAGGGGTCAGGGATTTCGCTCAACAGACAGAGCTGCGCTACCGTTGCGCGTGATGGGTAGGCACTACACCCGGGAGACGCTACGCATGCTGCGGCGCGTGAGGCTCGAAGAGGCACAGCAACGCCTCGCGCATCAGGTCGCGGCAGTGCACGCCGCGAGCGGCGGAAAACAGAGTGCGCTCCAGGCGCGCATGGCGGAGCTGCGAGTGCTGGATGGGGTCTTGCAGATTCATTGCGCGGCGCGCACCGAGGGGAGCCTGAGCGCGGCTGATCTGATTGCGGCGCAGGATCATGTGGACGACTTGCGCTGCTCAGTGGCGCGACTCGTCGCGGCGGAACGGCGCGCGGATGGGGCTCTGGCCAGCGCGCGGCGGCGGGAGCACGAGGCGGGTTCGGTAGTTGCTCGGGCGATGGTTGCGTCCGAGGCAGTCGAAGACGACTTTCGCAAATGGAAGCGTCTCGAGACTCGGGCCGCGGAAGATTCCGCGGAGCAAGACGCTCTCGAACGGTGGTGCCTCAAAGGATCCGGGAATGTGCAGGTGAAGCAATGAGGCGCAGCGGAGTCCGCTGTCTTGTCATTGGCGGCTTGGCAATGGGCTGCTCAGCTCCGCTGGCACCCGGAGCGGTACAGGAGCAGGTGCCGACGGCGCCTCGAGCGCTGAACGCGTCTTCCGAGCGCGTCGCAGAGGCGGCTCAGGTCGTCGCGAGTGCCGGGCTTGATCTGGAGGCGTTCGAGCCGCTGCTTGCCATGCCAGCTCTCGGCCCGGCGGCGGAAGCGCTCGAGCGCGGAGATGGTCGCGCTGCCGCACATACCGTTCAAGCATGGGTTCGCGCCAACAAACCTGCCGGAGTCGACTCGCTACGATGGCACCTCCTGCTAGGGCGACTATTTGAATCGGCGGCGGACTATGGGGCTGCGGCGGGCGCCTATCGAGTGGCAGCGAGCCAGCCATGGATTCTTGCCCACTATGCTCGCCTGGGTCAAGCGCGGGCTCTGAGCGGCGGGGGAACGCCGCGAGCGGCTCTCGAGTTGCTCCCCGCGGAACCTCCGAAGGGTCCTGTCGGTCTCGCGACGCTGCTCGTTCGGGCGACCGCTGCCAGGAAAGCGGGTGAGATTCCGTTGGCCGTTGACGCCTGGCGGCGAGCGCTGTCGTTAGGGGTGCCCGGCGCGGAGTTGCCAGAGGTATCGCTGGCTCTCGCTAGTGCGCTCCTTGAGTGCGAGCCCCCTTTGACGGCGCGCAACGTGGACGCAAGCGCGGAACGAAGCGGCACCTGCAGTTCGGCGAATGTGGCCGAAGCGTTGACAGCAGTGCGTCGCATCATAGTCCTGCAGGAGGGGAGTGACGCACAGCTGGCTCGCGCCATCGAGCTAGAGCAACTGGCATTGTCTCTCCTCAGTCCTTCAGATGAGGTGCGGTTGGCGCCTCTGTCCGCGGCACAGCGGTTGGTCCTTCTTCGAGCGCTCGTGGAGCGGAGGAGCTTCGAGCGGGCGGACCTGCTTGCGCAAGAGTTGTTGGGTGCGGATGATGACCCGGATGCTTCGGGGCCTCTTGCCTGTGAAGCGCGCATGCTTCGGGCCAAGGCGCTAGCTGGCGGACGGCATTGGGGGCGAGCGCGAGACTTGCTTGTATCCGCCCTGGCACGCTGCGCGGTGGACACGGATCTCCGTGCCCGCATGCTGTACCTTGCAGGCAAGTATGGCGACGCCGACGGCAGGAAGATGGAAGCCATTCGCCACTTCGAGCAACTGGAGCGGGAAGCACCAGAGCACCGTCTTGCGGACGATGCGCGCTTGCTCGGTGCGAAAATGTGGCTCGATCGCGGAGTGGAGGCGCGCTTCACGGAGATGCTGACGCACATGCCCGAGGACTATCCCCAGGGCGACATGATGCTCGATGGGGTGTTCTTCCTCGCACTGCGCCGTATGGACAAGGGCGATTGGTCGGGTGCTGCCAGCGTCCTCGAACGCGCATCTGCGATTGTCGAGCGCACGGATGTCCTCCGGGGTCAGGAGTTCTCCGGTCGTGAGCGCTACTTTCTCGCGCGAGCTCGGATCGAGCTGGGCCAGAAAGAGCAGGGGCTGAGCGACTTGGTCGACCTGGTTCGAGAGCTCCCCTTGAGCTACTACATGCTCCAAGCTTACTCCCGTCTGGTGCGAGATGATCCCCATCACGCGCGAACGGTCCTGAATGAGGCTCTGGATCGGGCGACCGAGGCTCCATTCGCGTTCGAGCACAGGCCGGAGTTCGACCTGCCCGAGTTTCGTCGTGCCATGGAGCTGTTGCGCGTCGGTGAGACAGAGTGGGCGAGGCGCGAGATTGAAGCCGCTAAGCTATCGGAGGGTAGCCGTGCGCCGAGTGTGCTTTGGGGAGTCGCTCTGCTCTACGAGCGTGCCGGAGTTGCAGGTCTCGCCCACCGCCTTGCTCGGGGGCTTCTCACCGACTGGCTGAGCCAGTGGCCTGCGGGCGACTGGATGCGTGCCTGGCAGATCGCCTTCCCCCGACCTTATCTCAATATCGTGCAGCGCGAGGCTGAGCGCCATCAAGTCCCCGAGTATCTGGCCTACGGCGTGATGCGGGAGGAATCGGCGTTCCAGCCCGCCGTGGTCAGCCACGCCAATGCATACGGTCTGATGCAGATCATCGTGCCAACCGCGAGGGCCTATGCTGCGCCGCTGGGGTTGCCCTGGAGTGGAACGGCGTTGAAGCAGCCAACGGTCAACATTGCACTGGGGTGTCGAATACTCGGAGACCTCTCGACCCAGTTTGCCGCTAATCCGCTACTGGCAATCCCAGGTTACAATGCCGGGCCAGGGAGGCCCAGGCGTTGGCGGCGAGAGCGCCCCGACGCCGATTTCGACATCTGGGTCGAGCTCATCCCCTTCCGGGAAACTCATAGGTACACAAAGCGCGTCCTCGCGAGCCGTGCCACCTACGCGTTCTTGTACCATCCAGAGTCGGCCCACGACGCCATGGTGCTGCCGGTGAAGGTGGGCGGCTAGTCCTGAGCAGCCATGCTGCCGGAGTTCGCCCCAGTCCTGCAGGCTGTCACTACCGACCGGATCGGTGACATCGCCTCGCATATCCGAGAGGAGTTGAGAGCGAGCGGTGCTCTCCAGAGTATTCGTCCTGGTATGCGCGTCGCGATTGGTGTGGGAAGCCGCGGCATCTCCGGCATTCGCGAGATCACGGTGGCCGTCATCGAGTCGCTTCAGCAGCTGGGTGCGCAGCCTTTCCTAGTGCCCGCCATGGGCAGCCATGGCGGCGGCACAGCCGAGGGACAGCGGCAGGTGCTCGTAGGGTTCGGGCTCGGTAGTGAGCGTACCGGCGTGCCCATACTGAGCGACGTGGATCCAGTTCAGATCGGCATGACGGGCGGCGGAGTGCCGGTGTTCTTTGACGCCCCCGCCGCAAAATCGGATGCGATCGTCGCGATCAACCGCATCAAACCACACACGGCGTTTCGCAACCGCTGGGAAAGCGGAATCTTGAAAATGCTTTCGGTTGGTTTCGGCAAGGCTCGAGGGGCAGCGGTCATACACGGTGCCGGACTGCGAGACACGATTCCCCAGGTGGCAAGCGTGGTGCTGTCGGTGCTGCCAGTCGTTCTCGGAATCGGTATCGTCGAGAACGGAATGCACGAACCGGCGATAGTCCGGGCAATTCCCGCACCATGCATCGAGCAGGAGGAGGCAGCACTGCTGGAGCAGGCGTGGCGACACTTTCCACGAATTCCACTGGAGCCGCTCGACCTCCTGGTCCTGCGCGAGATTGGGAAGGACATCAGTGGCACTGGCATGGATGTCAACGTAGTCGGGTTCTGGCGGCGCGCTGGAGGGCCAGTTTGCCCAGCGTTCCGCACCCTCGCAGCCCTTGATCTGACTGACGCTAGCCGCGGTAACGCAATTGGCGTGGGATATGCGGATATCATTACTCAAAGGTTACGCGACAAAATCAATGTCGCCGATACCTACGCGAACTGCGTTGCGGCTCGGAACTATAGCGCCGCCAAGATTCCCATGGCTGTCCCCACCGATCGTGCTGCCATGGAAGTGACGCTTCCTCGGGAAGCGCACGAGGCACGAATCGTGCTTGCTGCCAACACGCGTGACCTGGCACGTCTCTGGGTTTCTGAGGCGTTGGTGGCCGAGGTTCGCAGCACTCCGGGACTGACTCTCACTGGCCGTTTGGCCCCGCTCGAGTTCGACTCCGAAGGCCGTCTGCGGCTCGCGTAACCAGCACGCCCATGGGCGTCCGGGTGCGCTCCGACAGCCGGGCAAGATTCAGCAAAGCGATCCTGCCTCATGTGTCATCCGTGCTGGCTCTAACGATGCCACGACAAATGTGTCAATCGTTGGTACGACGGGCGTTCAAGGATTGACCCCACCCTATTCAGGAGAATGACTTACCTCGTGGCTCGCTGTCTTCGCGGCGGCTGCACCTCCAATCCCATCACCCTTCAACCTGCAGGAAACAAGAGGAATAAACCAAAATGTATCGAAAACCCTATGTCGCTGCTGCACTCAGCGGCGCTGTCGCGTTGTGCGGCGTCGCGTTCTCGGCGAACGCTCATGCCGCCTTGGTCGAGTACGATTTCGAAGCGGAGATTGACGCTGTCTATGGGTCCGAGTGGGCACTGTCCCGTGTCGGCGTCCCAACCGAAGGTCCCTTGACGGGTTCCTTCTCTTACGACACGGAGGTGGGATACCATCTCGGAGGGCTCACCTTCGCCACCGAAGGAGTCAAGCTGGATGTTCATGAACTTGACCGGACCGGTGGCAGCAGAATGTTGTCGAGCAACGCCTATTCTGAGAATCTGGGAATAGCGGGATTCGACCGAGGGATGTGGTTCTCGCTCTATCTTCCGGGGCAGGACATCTCGTCAGGCTCCCTGCCAACGACCTTGTCCCTCCAGGATGGCGCTACCCTTCGCATCGGAGTGGGGCCCTTCCGCGGGGGCAGCGTGATGGCGGGGCTCACGTCCCTCAACCAGTCCGGGACCGCAGTACCCGAGCTGGATCCGGGCTCGGGTGCTGCATCGCTGGCTCTTGTGTTTGGCGGTCTCGCGATGTTCGCGCCGCGTCGTCGTCGTCGTGCCGAGGCTGCCTGAGTCCTTGCTGCTCGGGCACCGCTTTCGAGCATCATGGCGGTGGCTGCAGCCGACCCCGCGCGTACCAGCAAGGCTGGCACGCGGGGCCGGCGTGGCCTTGCTGTTTTTGTCGTGTCTGCTGGGCGGCTGTGAGAAAGCGCCTCCGCCGGATCCACATCTTGCAGAGGGGCTGCGGCTGTTACATGAGGATCCCCGTAGGGCCCTTGAGCAGCTGAGCAAAGCGCGTGACTCCGGTCGGGTTCGTCTGGCGCGAGCGTTGGCTCACGAGGGGCTGCGGGAGTATGAGCAGGCAGAGCGAGAGCTCGAGCGGGCAGCTGCAAGCCGAGACGATCCAGGCGTATGGCTGCCCCTCGCGCGGGTTCAAGTCATGCGGGGAGACCTTCGGCAAGCAAGCGCTAATGTCGAGCGCGTCCTCGCCGTGGAACCGCACGAGCTTCAAGCGGTTCTCTTAGGGGCTCTGCTGGCGCGTGACGAGGCAGCTCACCAGGCCGCGCTTGGCCGTATTCGGGGTTGGCCGGAGTCTAGGCCGACAGAGGCGCGGTCCCGTCCCGTTCCGGCGGAGCTGCACGTCGCACGCGCAGCTTTGTTCAGGGCACTCGGCGCGCACGAAGAAGCCCGCCGCGCGATTGCCGCGGCCCAGGGAGCCCCTCTGCGCTCGGATCGGTCGGCGCTGGCGTTGGCGTCGCTCGCACTGCGCGCGGAGCAATGCCAAGTCTCCGTTTGGCTGCTCGAGCGCCTTGCGCAGGAAAGCCGAAACCCGCAGGTACTACGCCAAGCGGTCGTCCTGACCCATGCCCTCGGTATGCACGAGCTGACGGGGAGAATGCTCGGCCTTCTACCCACGAGCGTCGAGGACCCCGCCCTGTCCAGGTTGCGCGCCGAGCATGCGTTCAGCACGGATGACCCGAGCGCGGTCTCGAGCTTGCGGCGAGCTCTGGCGGGCGCCGGTGATCCGCGCTCTGTCGATGCGGTCCGGCTTCGAATCATGTTGGCCGAGGCTCTTCGCCGCCGGGGCGACCCGCTTCGCGCGAAGGCCGAGCTCGAAGGGCTCGAGAAGGTCGACCCTCAGAACCTAGCGGTGCAGTTGGCTCTGGCGCAGATGGCGCTGGTCGCTGGCGACGCGCACGCGGCCGCGGCCCGGTTGAAGCCGCTGGCCAACGAGAGCGCGCCGATACCTCTCCTCGAGTTGCTCGCGACCGCGGAGCTTGAGGCTGGGCGCGCAGAAGAGGCAAGGGCCCACCTGGATACCGCGTTGCATCGCGATTCAACGAATCCTCGTGCGCTTTCCATTCTGGTAGCGATCGAACTCGAGGGCGGTGACATGGAGACTGCTTTCAAGGCCATCCGGGCGGGTATCGAGCAGACGGCGAAGGAGGGAGACGAGCGGGCACAAGCCCGGCTCTGGCTTCTTTTCGCTCACGCAAAGGAACGTTTGGAAGGTGCAGCCGCACGCGAACAGACCCTCCGGGCGAGCGTCAAGGCCGTACCGGCGGACCCCCGCCTCTGGCTCGGATTGGCGGACGCACTGGAAGCGCATAAGGGTCCTTCGGAGGCTACCGCCGCACTTCGTGAGGGGTTGAGAACGCTGCCACGGTCGACTCAGTTGTTGGCGCAGCTTGCTCGCCTGCTGAGGAAGCTCGGTCGTGGGCAGGAGGCTGTTGCGACCTACGAGCGACTCCTGGAAGTAGCCAGCTCCGACGTGGTCGCGCTCAACAACGCGGCCATGCTCTACGCTGATGAGCTCGGCGACTCGGAGAGGGCTGTTGCCCTGGCAGAGAAGGCCCATCGCCTTGCCCCCGCGAAGCCCGAGGTTACCGACACACTAGGATGGACGCTCTTCCGTCGCGGCAAACCTGAAGACCTCGCGAGAGCTCGTCGCTTGCTGGAAGAAGCGCATCCAAAGCTGTCCGATCCGTCATCGAAGTACCACTTCGGCATGGTCCTCTTGGCCGCCGGTGAGCAGGATCGAGGCAGACGACTCCTGGGCGAAGCCCTCTCGCAGAGGGCGCCATTTCCCGAGGCTGATGCAGCTCGCAAGGCCCTAGGAGGAAAAACGTGAGCACGCGCGGGGTAATCGAGGGTGCTACCACGCCGGCAGCAACAGTGACCTCGAAGCCCGTTCCAGCATTGTTGGTGTTCCTCGGCGTCCTCGGGGCAGAGTACTTGTTCTTGAGCTACAGCATCGACGCTCGGGACGTTCTCGGACCAGCCGGGATCGAAGGGCTCCTTGGGGGTATAGGGTCTGTTGCACCACTGGCGTTCCTGATCGTTCTCGGAGCCTGGATGGCAGGTGGTCGAGGCGGCACCTATGCCGCGGGTGAGCTCTCCCGGTGGAGCGCCCCGCCGCCGCGCCGCTGGATGTGCGGCGCAGCGCACGGGGTCCTCATGGCCGGCGCGTTCGGAGCCGTCAGCGCGATAACGCGCGGTCTAGCCTATCCGGAGCTCTCACCCCTCTTGTGGCTTCTCGCGGCGACCGTCCTTTCAGGGGCCGGTGTTCTGGCCCTCGCTCTGAGCCTTTGGAACATGCAAGAGCTCAGGAGGGTCGCTTGGACCGCCCGCCGCGCGTTGGTGATAGGGAGTGCCACCGGGCTCGTGGCATGGGGCGCTGGCCTCCTTGCGCAACACATTTCGCGTCCTGCCACCTGGATAACCCTCGAGCTCGTGCACGCCCTGCTCACGGTAATCGCCAGCGATCCGGTTGCCGCTCCTGAGTTGGCTCAGGTTGGCACTTCGCGCTTCTTCGTGGATATCGCGCCGGTGTGCTCCGGAATCGAGGGCATGGGACTCATGGCCGCGTTCATGGGGGTATTCCTGTACCTGGAGCGCGCCGACCTCCGTTGGCCACGCGCCTTGCTGTTGCTACCACTCTCCTTGCTCAGCACCTTTGGCCTCAATGTTATCCGAGTGACGGCCCTGATCGCCCTGGGCACCTGGGTCTCGCCCGAAGTCGCTTTGGGCGGCTTCCATTCGAAAGCCGGATGGGTCTTCTTCACTCTGGTCGCCTTGGCAGCCGTTTGGATCGCTCGTCGGTCGGTGTACTTCAGCATACCCGCAGCGCCCCAGCCGATCGCTCTTCCCCTCGGGAGGCGGAGCGAGCCGAATCTGGTTGCTAGTGCTGAGGCGCAGTCCTTAGAGGCCGCGGCACAGCAGAACCCTGGAGAATCCTCGGCGAACCCCGCCGTTCCCTATGTGATGCCGCTGGTCGTCGTTATCGCCACCACCCTGTTCAGTGGATTGTTCACCAGCGGATTCGATTGGCTCTATCCCGTTCGCGTCCTCGCGGCGGCTGCCGTTCTGGTCGCGGGTCGCCGCCATTACTCCGCTATGGCAGCAGAGCAGCGAGGCATACCATGGCTCGCTCTGGGCGTCGGTCTCGCCGTGGCAGCCGTTTGGATTGCTTGGTTCAATCCGGGAAGTGAGGGCGACGCCTCAGCGCTCGCCGAGAGGCTCGCAAGGTTGCCTACGCCCCTCGCGGGCACCTGGCTTGCCTTTCGCGTGATAGGGACGGTCATTACGATTCCGATCGTCGAAGAGCTTGCCTTCCGGGGCTACCTCATGCGGCGACTTGTCTCAAAAGAGTTCGAGGGCGTCGACTATCGCAGAGTCTCTCTCGTCGCATTGGCTGTTTCGTCGCTGGCTTTTGGCGTTCTTCACCAGCAGTGGTGGCTCGGCGCCATGGCTGGGGTGGCATATGGTGCCATAGTCATGGCCCGTCGCCGTCTCTCTGATGCTATCGTCGCACATGCCGTGACCAACGGTGCCATCGTCGTGTACGTGCTATTTACCTCGGACTGGGCGCTCCTTGCATGAGTTTGGCCTGCGAGGCTGGGAGGGAGATACTGACATCCGTTCGGAGATCGAACCGTCCGAGCGGAGTGGCTGCACCCGAGTATGCTTCTTGACGTCGACAGCGTAGGCGAGGCCGTCTTTGCGCAGACCGTCGCCGAAATCACCAACGTCTCCATACCCAGCAGTCGCCAATACCAATCCCGGCAGATAACCAGCATCCACGGCTCGCTCAACCAGGTCGAGGGCTATCTGCCACTTCGCCCGATACACCACACTATCTGGGACGTGGGCAGCACCACAGCGCTTGCGGTCCGTTCTGGGCCAAATAACTGGGGTAGTAGTACTAGTAAGCGTTCTTCCAGGTTCTCCGGTCAAAAACCGTCATGAATATTATTTTGATGTCGAGTAGAAGGCTCCAGTTGTGGATGTAGCTCAAGTCGTGGGCGATTCGCTGCTCCATCTTATCGATCGTGTCGGTCTCTCCGCGCCAACCGTTCACCTGAGCCCAGCCGGTGATGCCGGGCTTCACCTTGTGACGCAGCATGTACCCGTGAATCTTCGCGCGATAGGCTTCGTTGTGGGCAACCGCATGGGGCCTCGGGCCAACGAGGGACATCCCACCAGCAAGGACGTTGAAGAGCTGTGGTAGCTCGTCGAGCGACAATCGGCGAAGGACTTCTCCGGTGCGCGTGATTCTGCAATCGTTCCGTGTCGCTTGGTGCACCACGTCGCCATCCTCACAGACGGTCATGGTTCGGAACTTCCATACACGAATGGGCTTTCCGTTTAGGCCATAGCGCGTTTGTCGAAAGAAGACTGGTCCGCGGGAGTCCAGCTTAATGGCGAGTGCGATGAACAACATGGGGATCGCTACGATACATAGTGCGATGCTTCCCAGCAGCAGATCCTCTGTCCTCTTGTACCAGCCTCCCAAGCCATGGAATGGCGAGTCAAAGATGCTGACCACCGGGATCTGTCCTACCTTCTGCCAGCGGGCGCCCAGCAGGTCGTAAGCGTGAAACTCTGGAACAATATAGACGGTCGCGGTGGTGTCTGCCAGCCGGCTGACGAGTTGTGTGATCCGGGTCTCTGCGCGAAGCGGAAGTGTGACGTAGACAACGTCTAGCTCGCCTCCCTTTGCGTGTTCGACCAAGCGATCCAGATCTCCAAGAACGGGCGCCTCTGTTATAGCGTGTCGCCGCTTGATTCGATCGTCGTAGATCCCGTGTACCTGCAGCCCCAGACTCGGGCTGCGCGTGAGCGTCTCAGCGAGCCTTTGCGCGCACGCAGTTGCGCCAGCAATGCCCACGCGCCGGGTGTTATGGCCTCGAGAGCGAATGCTGCTGAGGAGGGCTCGAAAGCCAGCTCGCCACATTACCAGGGTGATGGGGGCCGCGACGAACCAGGCAACAGTCACGGCGCGCGAGAACTCCATCGTGGTCTTCGTGGCGAATCCCAAGAATAGCAGCACCGGCACCGTGAGAGCCCATGTCCAAATGACCTGCCAGCCCTCCTGCATCAGACTGGCGCCACGCCAGGGGCGGTACAAAGCCTGGGTTTCGGCGAACAGGTAAAAGCCAATGACTGCCACCGCTGTCGCGAGCCAATTGAGCTGATTCCACGAGCTGGTGTCGTAGGCGGAGCATAGTAGCCAGTGCACGGCCAGGATGAGGCCCCCGTCTGCTACTCGCTGGACGACCGCGATCTCGCCTGCGTGGGCGACGAGCAAACCGGATCTGAACAGAGCATTCCGTTGCGGTTTCACGCCCAGGAGTATGCAAGTGGCAGGCTAGGTGAGCCACCGGTATCGATGGCACTGCAATGTGGAGTTTGGGGTGTGCTCGGGAAGCGCGGGTTACGCCGACCGCAAGGCGGAACCTACTCGTCCCCCAGCATGTGTATGGCATCATGACTCACAGTACTCGCGGGCCAGCTCACATCGTCGAGGTGCTCCTTGCGAGCGCCCCTTTCCTGTAGCGTGTTGCATTCCGCCACGGTAGAGGGCGCGTGCCCCGGGCTCTTTCATTCGATGTGGGGTGACATTGGTGCGCCTGTGGCGGTGCGCCCCAGTCGGATCGCGCGCGAAACAATTGCTGCGTGCGGGGCTGTCCGAACAGGCGGAAAGCGCTGGAGAAGCGGCAGGGCATACAAATCGCGGGAACGCCTGCACGGTGGATGCCGTTTCGCTGCCGGGAACTATACACTCTCAACCTAACGGAGAGCTAAGCAGTGCCTATGGAGTCAATCGCGGTGTTTGGCGTCGAAATCCACGCCGTCAGCATGGTGCAGGCCGTCGACCAGATCTTGATGTGGGCTGCGACGGGCGATGGCTGCCGCGTCGTCGTTACACCGAACCTCGACCACGCCGTCGTGTTTCAGAGGGATGAACGACTGCGGGACGCCTACAGAGCGGCCGATTTAGTTCTCGCGGACGGCCAGCCACTCGTGCTCGCGTCAAGGCTTTCAAAGCGTCGGCTGCCGGAGCGGGTAGCTGGCAGCGATCTGGTTCCCGCGCTGTTTGCGGCCACCACGCGTCCGCTCACCGTCTATTTGTTGGGCGCCGCGGAGGGGGTTGCCGTGCGCGCAAAGCGAACCATCGAGGAGCAGTTTCCTTTCGTTCGGGTCGTGGGTACATATAGTCCACCGCCTGGCTTCGAGGCGGAGGCCGAGCAGACAGCGGGAATTCTGAGGCGAATTGAGGAAGCGCACCCTGACGTCCTGATCTTGGGGCTGGGCGCACCCAAGCAGGAGATTTGGGCAACACGGCACAAGGCGCAACTCGCCGCACGTGTGGCCATCTGCGCTGGCGCCACGATCGACTTCTTGGCAGGGGAGCGCGTGCGCGCTCCTAGCTGGATGAGGCGGTCTGGCCTCGAGTGGTTGTATCGAGTGAGCCGCGAGCCGGGGCGGCTCGGGAGAAGGTACTTGCGCGATGCGCTGGCGTTACCGGGTCTACTCTGGACTGAGGTGCGAACACGGCGCCTCGAGCTACCGCAGTGAAGTGGAGCGGCCCAATGCATGCATAGGGCGGTGCCGGTGAAGGTGTATGACGATGATAACTAGCAGCAACGAGTACTTCGGGCTAAGGACGGAAGCTCGCGAGTTTCGGTATCTTTTGATCGATGTGTTCGCCGAACAGCCGTTCACCGGCGTTCCGCTAGCGGTGTTCCTGGATGCTCGAGGGCTACTCCCGAAGACCATGCAGCGAATCGCCCATGAGCTGAACCGCGCCCAGACGGCTTTCGTCCTGCCGTCCAACGATGGGAGCCCGCCGCGCGTGAGGGTGTTTACGGCGCACGAGGAGGTGCCGTATTGCCGCTCCCCTGCGCTCGGGACAGCGTTCGCGCTGGAACTCGAAACGCGGCGTCCGCCGCCGCTCTCCACGCGGCGCATGTTGCTCGAGTCTGAGAACGGGGCAGTGTCCGTATCGAGTCTTGCGCAGGTCCTCACAATTCGAAAGCCCATTCCGGAACTCGGAGCCGTCTATCCCGACGAGGACGCGGCTTACGCGACCTTGGGCCTTAGTCCTTCGGCGGCACTGCCGGGGATGCCGGTCCGGTCTGCGTCATCGGGGACTCCCTTCTTGATCATCCCACTGAGAAATAGGGATGCGCTCAAGGAAATCAGGCTGCGTCGAGACATTTGGGAGCGAACGATTCGTCAGTTCGAGGCATCGCGGCTTCTTGCGTTTACACTGGAGGCGGAGCGCGCGACCGCCACGGCGGAGATGCGAGTTTTCGCTCCAGACATGGAGCCAGCCGAAGAATCTGCCACGGAGGCGGCGTGCGGTCCGCTTGCTGCTTACCTCGTTCACTATGGCTTGGTCTCTGCAGAATCGCCTCAGCGGATGCTCTTCGAGCAGGGTGCGGAGGTGGACCGCCCGAGCTATTTGCATGCGCTCGTGGAACGCGATGCGACGCAGGTCACTTCCGTAAGGGTTGGAGGCCAATGTCTATGCGTGGGGGAGGGGCGGCTTCGGGCTCGGGTCGAGGGACTGGCGAGTTGATCCCATGGCTAGCGCGAGTGTGGGAGTGCAGTTGAGGACCGACCCGAACTCTGGGGATGGCCCGCCGGAGACCCAAGAGCTTTTGCGAAAGGGTGCAGACGGCCACGTCGCGCTGCGTGGCGATCTGGCGGCGACGCCGCTGATCGAGCTGTTGTCTACGCTTGGCAGCTCTGGAAGGAGTGCGGAGCTGCGCGTCCATGCCGCGTCCGACCCTTGCCATATTTGGTTTCGAAATGGGACGCTGATCGACGCGACAATGGGGAGGCTCGCCGGGGAGGCTGCAGTCGAGCAGCTCGCAGGAGTCGAGTCCGGCCGCTTTGAGGTTTACTATTGCGTCGTCGAACGCGACAGAACCATCCATGGCTCCGCAGCGCGGCTTCTACAGAACGGCGCTGCCAAACGGCAGCGGTTTCGGGAGTTGGCAGCGCGCGAGCCGGGCATTCATGCCGTCCTGGCGCCTTCGGCACCCCTCTGTCCTATCCCCAGCCCCGACGGTGGAAGGGAGCCGCTCGTCTTCGAGTTGCTTGATGGGCAGCGGACCGTGCGAGAGGTAGTGGAATGCGCCGGCATGGATGCCGTCGAGGTGCTGGAAACCATTCACTCTCTGCACCGCGCGGGCCTGCTGAAGCTGGTGCGGATCCTTGCCGACTCCTCCTCGTTTGGTCCCGTCGTCCCGAAAGGCCCGCTTGACAGCGGAAATGGGTATGGTGTGGAGGGGAAGAGCGTTCCCCTCAAGGGCACCCCGTCCGCAGCTGGCCCGCGTGAGTTGTCTCGGGCGAAGACACTGATCCATGGATCCTTCCTCCCTGGCATGGATGGGAGGCACTCTGGCGGTCACGGAGCGCCCCTTCCTGAAGAGTCAGGAGACACCGAGCCTCGAAAGCAGACAGCATCCCGTGAGCAGCGCGAGTCGGGTAACCGGTGCTACGTTGGCCGCTACGAGGTTCTGTGCAGGCTCGGACGCGGAGGCATGGGCACTGTCTACCTGTGTCGGGCGCAGGGCGAGCTTGGGTTTAGACGCCTGTATGCGCTGAAGGTATTGCGGCAGCGAGTGGACCCCGGTTCCGAGGCCGAGCGGCTGTTCCTTGGTGAGATCTATCTGGCTTCGCGCCTGCATCATCCGAACATCGTCGCAGTCGTCGATGCCGCCCTTCACGATTCTCAGCCGTACCTCGTGATGGACTACGTCGAAGGCTGCAGCCTTCAGACTCTGCTCGCGAGGGGGCGCGGAAAGCTCCACTCTTCCGTGGTTCTGTCGATCGTCATGGACGCGCTGAACGGCCTCCACGCCGCTCACGTCATGACGGACGAGACGGGGGCCAGCGCTGGTTTGGTTCACTGTGATGTGTCTCCCGAGAACCTGCTCATCGGTGTCGAGGGAACATGCAGGCTCAGCGATTTTGGTGTCGCCCGTGCGCACAGTCTGCCGGCTCGAACCACGACGCGAGGCAAGGCACGGTACGCCTCTCCCGAGCAAGCACTTGGTGGGCAACTAGACCCGCGCTCCGATGTCTTTTCCATGGGTGTCGTGCTGTATGAGGCGCTCACCGGAATCCCGCTGTTTCAAGGGGAAACGGTGGACGAAACCCTTTGGCAAGTCGTTCACCGTGACATTCCGCGGCCGAGTCAGGTTGGGCTGCATCCACCCGCAGCTATTGACGCCGTCTGTCTGCGCGCCTTGGAGCGTGACCCGGAGCGAAGGTTCCATTCTGCCGCAGAGATGCTGGTGGAGCTGCGGCGCGTCGCAGTTCAGGAGAACTTGATGCCTTCTGCGGAAGTCGTCGGTCAGTGGGTCCGCGCGGTTGCCGCGCCGGAGCTGGAGGCGCAGCGTGCCGCGGAGCGCGGCGAGGCTCCTAAGACGGAGTGGCCTCGTGCTCGGCGCGAACCTGGTGTTTTCACGACCGGAGCGGTAAACGGTATACAAGCCGGCGTGCAGACGCCAGGTGGAGCGGAACAGAGCGAACCAACGTCTCGGCTGCTAGAGAAGGAGCGGTTCAGTCGCAGGAGCGCCCTGTTGATAGCGGCCTCGCTCATGACGATCGCAATCATCCTGGTGAGTGCCTTGTTTCCGGAGGTTCTCGGGTCCCTCTTCCGGCTGGACCTTGGGGAAGCGCCGCCAGTGGTCGAAAGGACGCAACGTGGGGAGCCCCACGACATCGAGGCAAATCTCGATACCCGAACTACCGCGGATACCGACACAGGGGGATTCGCAGCGGACCTGAAGCACAAGCCAACGAGCGCCGAGACGCCGCGTCAGCTGGCCTCCGAGCAGCCCGATGATGGGGAGCCATGAGTCGACCTCACGCTGTTACGCCGATCGATACTCCAGGGAGCGCAGCTCCGAACTCTCGTCACACTGCCCCTAGCAGCGCCCGAGAGAGGGGCTCTCTCGCGAGCGGCACCGGAGCAGGAGACCCCGAAGCACGAGAACAGAGAGCGACGTCCGAGTTGAGAGGCCCTGAGGGCGACGTTGCAGGGGAGCTGACCGACCTCGAGGGCAAGCTGGATCGCGCTCTGGAGCGTGTCCAGCCATCACCAGTTGGACCATCCGGTGATGTGGATGCCGAGGAACGACCAGCTGCTCATCTGGTCGTTCTTCGGGGGGATCGGGCCGGTAGGACGCTACCGTTGTTCGGAGACCGCCCCTGGATACTCGGTCGTAGCGAGGCCGCGGTCCTTCCGATGTCGAGCAAGGCTGCGTCGAGCGAGCATGCCGCGATCGAGCGCGCTGGTGACCGATTTCGCTTGCGTGATCTCGAGTCCACGAACGGCACGTTGCTGAACGGTCGGATCGTAGAGAGAACCGTGTTTCTGCGGGATGGGGACGTCATCGAAGTCGCGGATACGGCCTATGTCTTTCTGACAGAGGAGAGTGAGGGGGTTGGTGGAACCATACCCATCCACCTCGCCGGCGCGGGGCCGCGGGCAGAGCTCGTCGCCGACTCGAGGCACCCATCGCACGGCCTTCTGCCCCAGGTCGCGGGTATCACCTCACCGCAGTGGATTGGTGCGCCCGCAGGGCGAATACAAGGCATCACAGACGAAGGGCCGAACCTGGTCCAGACGCTGCATCGGATGTTTCGGTTGCTTGCGATGCTCCGTCGTCACTGGCGGAAACTCCTCGTACTGCCGGCGCTGGGTGGTGCCCTGGGACTTGCAAGTCTGTTGATGAAGCCGCCGCCGAGCGAAGTCGAGTTCGAGATAGGACTGCGCTGGGAGCCGCCGGAGAACCCACTGGAGAAGGGCCGGGCCTCCAATAGGGGCGAAGAGGAGCAGTTCTACAGCCGGGCGATCGGAAGCTTCGCTGAGCCGGCGCTGGTGCGCGATACGTTCGTTGAGACCGGCAACCCAGATCCGCCCGCTGCCTTGGTGCGCAGGACAGCAAACCAACTGGAACTGAGCCGAGAGCGTCCGGGCGTGTTTCGCGGGTCCATTCATACGCATGAGCCGCATGCGACAATCCAGTTCCTGAACGAACATCTCGAACGGTACGTTCGTGAGGAGGTGCAGAAGACCCTTCGCGTTACCCAATCGCAGATCGATTTCTTGTCCAAGCTCGTGACGGAAAAGAACGCCGCGCTGCTGCGGACGGAACAGCAGCTGAAGGAGTTCAAATCTGAACACCTCCTCGAGTTGCCTGAACACGCTAGCGGAAGGCTTGCCGCAGCAGGGGAGCTTCAGGGTCGGCAGGGAACGCTGCGCGCGCAGATGGCTCGACTCCAGGGAGAGTTGGCCTTGGCCAGAGACCAACTCGCGCGTGAATCACCGTTGATTGAAGCGAAGGTGGCGACGGCGATTCCGTATCGCCAGTCGTTGACTGACGCTCAACGCCGACTGGAGCAAGCACGCGCGAGCGGTTTGGGCCCAGACCACCCCGAGGTCGAGAGACTCGAGCGTGAGGTCGTATCCTTCGAGAGGAAGGCCGAGGAGGCCGCGCGTTCCGAGGTCAGCGATTTGGAACGGATGGCGAACCCGGCCTACACCCAGCTCAAGGACCAGGTGGTAGCGCTCCAGGTCGCACTGAACGCTGCCCGGAGCGAGCTCTCGAGTATCGACGGCCAGCTTGGCGAGATTACTGATACGGTCGCTGTGATGCCGACGGTAGAGGCAGAGCACGTGCGCTTGACCCGCACCTACGAGACCGACAAGGCGATGCACTCGAGGCTCGTTGAGCGCCTGAGGCAGGCACAAGTGCAGAGGGATCTCGACCGTGCAAGCGCAGAGGCGCGGTACGAGGTCGTGACACCGCCACACTCGCTTGGCATCCAACTGAGGAAAGCGCTGCTGCTGAGGGTTGGGATCGGGTTTGTGATCGGGTTGATGTTGGCCCTGGCATGGGGCGCCATCGTGGAGTTGCGTCGGCTGGTGCGTGAGACACCGGAACTGAGGGCAGCTGTCGCAGCTCGGTGAGATTGTATCCTCGCGTCGGATGTCGCGACAGCCCCGTGGTGGATGGTGCTCTGTTGGTTCCGGCAGAGCTCCCTCCCATCCTATCTCAGCGCTGCCCGTCCCGTAGCCTCCTCCGAGCTCACGGCGACGCTTTCACGTTCTTCAGCCGAGTGTCGCCGGTGATCGCGGCGCGGCGACTCCTGAGGCTGCTCGACCAGGTCTCTTCCGCCGACATGGTGCCTCAGTACAGCGGTTCTGGGGCCCGAGCCCGACGAAAGCTAGCAACGCCGTCGTCATCCGGTTCGATAGGTGCGCTTGGACTAAACGGGCACGCTCGAGTGTCAAAGCGCGGCCCTGGCGCAGGCGCTCGGCGGACAGAGCCGTCGCGGCACCGCGCGGGCCGCGCTACATCGAGGCCGGCTTGCGACGGAAGCTCGTCGAGCGTGACGGCGAACGTTGCACGTGGACGGACGAGCACGGCCGCCGTTGCAGCGAGACACACTTTCTCCAAATCGATCACATCGAGCCCCATTGCCTCGGCGGCCAGCGGGACCTCTCGAACCTGCGTCTGCTCTGCTCGGC
>JAEWRL010000045.1 GCA_023398955.1 Pseudomonadota bacterium | reverse complement strand
CTGCCCGCGCAGTGGAAGAAGACTCAATCTCGCGCTGACGCAGAATCCCCCGAAGCAACACTTCGAAAATAGGAACATCCTGTCCTCGTGTATCTCGGAGGGTATGCCGGTGCTGGCCCGCATCCGCCGGTTGGCGAGCAACTCCGTGCGCTCCCCGTGGTTTCCCGCTGCGACCGCGCGATTCTACGAGTCGGCCGATCTATGGTGGGTACCACCGGATGGATACCTTGCCTCCTGAGCGAGGAGACAAAAAAAGGAAGGCCAGCATCGCTACTGGCCTTACCCGTTGCGGAGCGGGAGAAGGGATTCGAACCCTCGACGTCAACCTTGGCAAAAGCACGGGACGGCGTTTCTCAGCGTTTCTAGTCGTTACAAGTAGCTGAAATTGCGCAATCAGGCGTGACCCGGGCGACCCAGCCGTTACGTCGAAGTGGTGCTCCAAGTGGTGCTCCGGGGAGGGAGCACCACTTGGACGTCGGTCATCGGGCGATGAAGGTCCGCTCGCGCCGGCGCGTATTCGGCCACGACACACCGCCTCGACTTGCAGAGTGACAGCGATTTCCTGACACGCGAGGCGCGGATATGATCCCGACGAAGCGAACTCGGGCCCCCCGCGAGACAGAGATTGCTCGCAGCTCGGAGTTCAGCGAAGTATCAACCGCATGCGGTTTCTGTCGACCAACTCAGACATTGAGGCGGCACTTGCGAGCCTACTGAGGAGATGCAAGCGAAGCCGGTGGGCGGTCGCCTGGGCTTCGAGCAACGCGCCCGGCTTCAAGCTGCTCAGGAGCCAACGATCGAAGATCGACCAACTCACCATCGGTACACACTTCTACCAGACCGATCCGGATTTCATTGCAGCATTCATGGAGCATCCCAACGCCCAATTCGTCCTGAATCCGAGCGGTGTGTTCCATCCAAAGCTGTACTACTTCGATCATGGAGGGGGCCGTTGGGACTGCCTCGTCGGGAGCCCCAACTTCACGCAAGCTGCTTTCAGCACAAACTCCGAGACGGCCGTTTGGATCAGCCAGGACGACAGCGGGGCCGGCGACGCACAGGGCGCCATTGTCGCCGCCCTGGATAGGTACCGTCTCCTCGGGACGAGTGTTGGGGTGGATGATCTTGAAGCATACCGAGGCTTTTGGGCGCGTCAGCAGAAGCGGCTCGGCCCGCTTTCTGGCACCTACGCATCTCCGGCAGGGTCAAAGAAACGAGTCCGACCTCTGCTGGATGTGCCGCTGTTCACGGAGAGTTGGGAGCAATACTTCCGTCGGGTGAAGAATGACCGGAAGCATAGGATACCGGGCAGGCTCGCCATCCTTGAAGAGGCCGCCCGACTCTTCCGTGAGCACGGGCGGTTCTCAGACATGGGGGACGACGGGCGTCGAGGCATCGCGGGGTTCGGTCGGACCGATGAACTGCCCTGGCTGTGGTTCGGAAGCATGAAGGGTTACTGCAACCATCAGATGCTGGCCCTCGCCTGCGTAGACGCCAACTGGATGGCATCCGGAACCTGGATGAATGTTCGGTCGTTTCCCCCGAACAAGTTCCGGGCGCAGTACGACGAGGAGATAAAGCAGCGAGCCATTTGGTTCTACTGCCCTCAGTCGTTGTCCGAGTATAAGCTGCCATTCCTCGACATCGCGAAGAAGCAGGGGGTGCTGGCACAGATGGCGCCGCCACCGTCGTTTGGCAGCGCGCACGCAGACGTTCTCTTCTCCGGCGTCCAGCCGACGACGGTACGGTGGACGGAGCAGAGTGCCTTTCGGCATTACCTTCAGACACTCTGGTCGCAGGTCAAGGGGGCGCGGCTCGGAACCTTCGACGACACTGCCGATGCGCACGAGCGCCTACTCGACGCGGCCGAGAGCT
Source organism: Pseudomonadota bacterium (assembly GCA_023398955.1). Taxonomy (GTDB): domain Bacteria; phylum Myxococcota_A; class Polyangia; order Polyangiales; family Polyangiaceae; genus JAEWRL01. The sequence goes on along the minus strand of JAEWRL010000045.1, from coordinate 5,959 downwards.
TGCTCCTGAATCTTCAGGGGGTCGGGGTTCGCGGGCAACTGCGTGACTTCCGAGACGCCATTGACGTGAATCGAGCGGCGCTCAGTGTCATTCGGTCCTCGCGCGGTCCGATGCTGCGCCGGAAGTGGAGCACGCTGTAGAGAATTGGCAACGCAGAAGAGGATGTGAACGAATCGTCCAGCACGTCGCCGGGGCGAGCTACCGTCCACGACGCTCCACAGCGTGCGCAACGCATTGCCGAAACCCGTCCCAAGTCTGAACGTGCACCTTCTCGCCCGACTCCAAGTACTGGTCACGTCGCGCTCGGGCCGTTCGGCCATCATTGTCGCGTCCCGAGATAACCCAGACGTTGAAATCTGGGTCGATGTCAACGAGCCCAAGACCGCCCTGATGACGCGGTGCTTGCGCGAGGGCGGTATTCTCGCGAACGAACCGCCGCCAATCGCGGATCTGATCGATGGCGTGATTGGTGGGCGCTGCAAAGTGCCCGTCAGACTTGACCACCACGTGGCGTGGACTCTCGATTTCCAGGCCCGTCCAGAACAAGCCCATCGAATTCTTGGCCCCGATCATGAAGTCCGCCACGAACTCACTTCCGAACCTGACCTGGGGCATAACGTACGTACCATGATGCCCAAGTCTCACGGCGAGCAGTAGCAACTGCGGGTTGCGCTCCAGGAACCTCTGAAAGTGCTCTTCCATGTGCTCGGCAGCCAGTAGAGCGTCGAGCTCCCTGAGCTGCTCCACGCGCGGCCAGCCCGCTACTTTGACGTCCTCAAGCGGATCTTGACCCTTCCCGGTGACGATCCTGCGCTCCGTTGTCGACGGTCCGCATATGTCGATGCCCGAGTCTGTCGCTACGATGTGGTCGAACGCGCCGTCGCCGATTTCGCATGACCTAAAGACGGCATTGACGACGGTTTCGTTGAAGCTTGTTTGTGTCAAGCTGCAGCAGTCGAAGCAGGACAGCATGATCGATGCTCCGTGATTCCAAACAACGCGGTCAAAAGCGCAACCCGAGAACATCACGAGTTCGATTGAGACGTCCGTGAAGGCGCAGCTCGTCAGAGTGCTCTCCCAGAGTACGACGTTGCTCCAGAAGCCTTGCCTGAAACCGCAATCGGTGAGCTCGCATTGCTGGAGGTGGACGTTGTGCAAGCTGATATCGTTGAAACTGCAACCTCGAAATGCACAGTCTCTGAACGTCATTCCGTCAATATCGTCTTCAAAGGTGCAGTTGACGAAGACGTAGTTCTCTACTGCATGCATCGCGCGCGGTCCGTACACGATCTTGTCGGCGATGACCCGCGGTGTGCCGGGGTTGAGCAACTCTCCGTGTGGAGCGCAGTCCTCCAGGTATGCACGCTGACTGTGGGGAGGTTCGTTGTAGTGGAACATGGCTCTCCGTGGAGATGAGTTGCTGCGGCGCGGGCAATGGAGCGAACCGTGGTCGTGTGGGCGCTTTCCGGGCATCGTATCAGAAGGGCGACTCGGAGGTGCCTTCCGTCAGGCCCGATGCTGTGGCGCCACAGAGTCAAACGGCACCATCCGATGCAGCAACGCCAGCCAAGCCTTGCGCTGCTCCTCTCAGCTCCCCGCAGCCACCAGCCCCCGCAGCTCCCCCTCCGCCATCGGCTCCGCCTCGTCCACCGCTTCGAGCCCCAGGATCGTCTCCTGGACGCTGGGCGCCAGAAAGCACAGCCCAAGCAACTGGCTCACCCTCGCCCGCGTCAGCCCGAGCCTCCGCGCTGCCGTCGCCGCGTCCGGCATCTCGCCCCGGTCGATCGCCCACCGGATGCGGTGAGCCAGGGCGAGCATCCTGGCGACCTTCGCCGGCCGTCGCGCCGGCTCGGGTGGGGGCGGAGGCATCGGCTCCGCGCTGAAGCTCACCCGGTGCGCCCGCGCCCGGAACAGCCCGGTCGATATCACGTGGCGCTCGGTGGTCGTGCTGCCGGTCGGGGCCACAGCGGCGGCGACAGCATCGTCGTTCACGCGGCCCCTTTGGTGTCGGGTGCCACGAAGCCGGCGAGCTCGATCTCGACAGCGCTCTCCTGGTCATCGATCCGGACCTCGAACACCAGGGTCCGAAGCAGCCTCCCCTTGTTCTCAGGCGTGAGCATCTCCCAGGCGCTGGTGAAGTTGCGGAGCGCGTCGAGGACCCACCCCGTGACGGTGCTTTCGGCGGCGAGTTCTACCAGGTCGCAGTTCACGGACACGAGCTGCTTCTCGGCGGGGAGCAGGCGGTCGGACTCGACGGCCAGCTGGGCCTCGACCAGCTCCCGGGTGCGGCTCTTCACGCGCGCGGCCTGCTCGGAGAGCTGCTTCGCCCGGTCGGCGGCGGCTGCGATCTTGGCGGGCAGCTCGGCGCGGAGCTCCTCTGCCGCGGCCCGGCGGCTCTCGGTGCGTGCTCGCGGGAGCCCTTCGGCGTTGGGCACGAAGCCCTTCTCCGCGGTGAGCTTGGCGATGCGCTCGACCACGAAGGGCTCGATCGCGTCGGCGGGTAGCGGCTTCGTCATGCATGTCTGGATGGCGTGGCGATCGCGGGTGCTTACATCGGTAGTAGCGTAAGCGATCCGACGCACCCCGCCTCACGCATCGACGAGCTGATGCCGTGGCGCTGGCGTCCCCCGGGACAACTAGCAACACCGAGAGTCCATGAACCCACGCACCATCGACAGCATCCCCCGAGGGATGCCCGGGGGAGCTTCGGCCGCGCAGTAGCTCATCCCACGATAGAACGCCGCGGGGCGACGAGGCACGGCTGTTCGAGGGCGCCGCCGCTGACATTTCCGCGAATCTGGCGCCTGCCAATTTGCAGGATCATGCAGCCAGCTGGAGGCAGTTTTTCGCAAGGTCATGCCGCCAGTAGATTTGCAGGATGATGCCGCCATCCGGCTAGAGGGGTGATTCGAGATTCGCAGGGTCATGCCGCCAGGTTCGACCCGGTTTTCGCAGGGTCATGCCGCCAGGCACAGGCTGAGCGACCGGTAACCAGAGAAGATTCCAACCGACGACGGTGCTGGGCGCCGTCGGGAAGGAGTCCATGTCCTACCGGGAGCTATCCATGATTGATGTGAAGGAGTTGCTACGCCGCTGGTCAGCGGGGCAGAGCAACAGACAGATCGCCACCGATACTGGGGCGGACCGCGGCACTGTCGGTCGCTACGTTGCCGCGGCCAGAGAGTACGGGGTCGCGCAAGGTCACGAGTTTTCGGAAGCTGAGGTTCACGAAATCGCGCAGCGCATTCAGGCTCGCCCCGAGCGTGATCCAAGCGCCGAATGGACAGCGATTGCTCAACATCGCGAGCGAATCGCCGAATGGCTCGAGAGAAGCCGTCCTTTGAAGTTGACGAAGATCTACACGCTTCTCGAAACGCGGTATGGCGTTGAAGCGAGCTACGATACGCTGCGACGCTACGCGACCCAGGAGCTCGGCTGGCACAGGAAGAAGGCAACGATCCGTCTCGATGATCCCCCCGCTGGGCAGGAGGCGCAGGTGGACTTCGGCAAGATGGGGATGATGCGCGACGACGTATCAGGGCGCATGCGGACGCTGTGGGCGCTCATCGTGACGCTCTCCTTCAGTCGTTACCAATTCGTGTGGCCAACGTTTAGGCAGACTACCGAGGCCGTCTGCGAAGGGCTGGACAAGGCCTGGTGGTTCTTTGACGCGATGATTCGGACGATCATTCCCGACAACATGAAGGCGATCATCAAGCACCCCGACGCCTTGGCACCAACACTCGTGGAGGCATTCGTCGACTACGTTCAATGCCGCGGCATCTTCGTGGATCCGGCGCGCATTCGTTCCCCCAAAGACAAGCCGCGGGTTGAGAATCAGGTGCCCTACGTTCGGGAGAGCTGGTTCGATGGCGAGAGCTTTTCGAATCTGGAAGAGGCTCGCTCGCATGCTGCGGACTGGTGTCGCGACACAGCGGGTGTCCGCATCCACGGGACGACCCAGAGAGTACCGCGGGACGTTTTCGAGTCGGAGGAGAAGGCAACCATGTTACCCGCTCCGCGAGAAGCCTTCGACGTGCCGCTATGGGTCGAACAAGCCAAGGTGCATCCCGATCACCACATCCAAGTCGTGCGCGCTCTGTACTCGGTTCCCACGTTGTACTTGCGAAAGGAGGTGCGTGTGCGTGCCGATAAGAAGCTGGTCAAGATCTACTTCGGTACGAAGCTCATCAAAGTCCACCCGCGACAGCCACCGGGAGGTCGTTCCACCGATGTCAACGACTACCCTGTAGGAAAGGCTGCGTATGCGCTTCGGAGCGTTGATGCTCTGGTGGCGAAGGCCACCGAGAAGGGGCATCACGTCCGCACTTACGCGGAGCGGATCCTGGCGGGGCCTCTCCCTTGGGCGCGCATGCGCCAAGCGTATGCGCTGTTGAGGCTCTGCGACAAGTACGGACCAGGGCGCGTCGAGGCGGTATGTCAATCCGCACTGGCGTTCGATGTGGTCGACGTCACCCGAATCACTCGAATGCTCAAGTCAGCATCCAAACCAGAATTGCAGCCGTCATCGGGAGGCGGCAGCAAGCTCGTTCAGCTCACGTTGCCGCGGTTCGCTCGTTCCGAAGACCACTTCGAGACACGCCGCAGCGGGAACAAGTCCTCGACGAAGAAGGAAGGTGCATGATGTCGGACAGCATGCCCGTTCTTGAGCCGGAGCTCGTCTCCGTTCTCAAACGACTCAGGCTGGGACGCATCGTTGATACGCTGCCCGAGCGCCTCGTGCTTGCAGAGAAACAGAGCATGAGCGCCGAGGAGTTCCTGTTGCTGGTCCTGAGCGACGAAGTCACTCGGCGCGATAGCGCTGCCGCGAGCAATCGGGCTCACGCCGCGAAACTCGACCCCGCCATGCGACTAGAGCTCTGGGACAAGAGCTCGAAGGTGACCTACGACAAGCGTCTGCTCGCGGAGTTGATGAGCCTGAGATTTCTCGAGACGCATCGCCACGTCGTTATCTTGGGTCCCGTCGGCGTCGGGAAAACCTTCATCGCGCAGGCGCTCGGCCATCTCGCGTGTGTTCACGGTTATCACGTCTGCTTCACTCGCGCTGACGAGATGTTGCGTAGACTTCGGCAGAGTCGCTTTGACAATTCGCGAGATGCCGAGATGACGACCCTCACCACTGTCGACTTGCTCATCGTCGATGACTTCGCGCTCGAGACCATGTCCAAGGAGGAGAGTCGGGATGTCTACCAGCTCATCCTTGAGCGCACCGGTCAAGCCAGCATGATCATCACCAGCAATCGCGACACTTCGGAGTGGCTCGCGATGTTCGACGATGTACTGCTTGCGCAGACTACCGTCGACCGCTTCAAGAACTCTGCCTACGACTTCGTCATGGAAGGCGAATCCTATCGACCGAGGCTCAAGCCCAAGTTGGTCGACCCGGATGAGCCTCCGCGCTCACCGAAGCCGAAGAGCAAGACCCGTTCAAGGCCGCGCTCGCGGCGTCGACGCTGACGAGCTCGCGGGGCCTGGTCGCCACCTCGGTGTGCAACTTCCATCGGGCCCCGCGGTACCCTCCGCCGACCTTCGAAATCGCTCGTCAGCGGCTGCCCTCTTCACCCCTCTGCGGACCCTGTGGCGGCATGACCCTGCGTAGGCCCGCGGGCTGCGTCCCTCGCGACCCATCCACTTTCCGGTCGACCCCGCTCTCGATACGAGCCACCCTTCGGACGGTCGTTTCAGCTCGCCCCTCTGGCGGCATGATGCTGCAAATCATATGGCGGCATGACCCTGCGTCTTGGCACTGGCGCCATAGGCATGCGTCGGATCGCTGTAAGCGATCCGACGCATGCCTATGGCGTCAGATTGGCTGAAATGTCAGCGGCGGCGCCCTCGGACAGCCGTGCCTCGTCGCCCCGCGGCGTTCGCTCGCGGGGGGAGCGACCGCGCAGGTCGGAGTTCTCCCGGGCATCCCGCGGGGGATGCTATCGATGGT
>JAEWRL010000154.1 GCA_023398955.1 Pseudomonadota bacterium | reverse complement strand
GAAATCTGCACGTCCGGATCTGAGAGGGGCCGGGGGCAACCCCGGCCTACTCGCTATAGCCTGCCCTCCGGTTGCATTTGGCGTTGCCAGTTCCCCTGTTTGGTTCCGGCTCCGCCGGGTTAGGGAGTGATGGCGGCGGATTCGGTCGCTGAGCGACGCGCGAATTGGTAGAAGCGCGCCCTTGTCGGTCGCAGCGAATTCGGCAGCTCCCTCCGCGATGCTCAGAGGGATGGAGCTGGCGGCTCGCCGGGGTTTGTCTGCCAGGTACCCGCGGCCTCTGGGGAGGCCACTCGCCATCTGGTCAGCGAGCGCCACGAACTCAATGCTGGTTCGGCAGACGTCCAAGCGTCCGTGTTCGAATTGGTCCACGCCTGCAGTTCGGTACGTTCCGTGCGGTGGTTGCTAGCTTTCAGCCCGTCCGCTGGACAAAGAACATTTCACTCCAACCGAGTCGAGCTCGGGCTCGGCTTTGAAGACACTCCCTTAGTCGATGGCGACGCTGTTGGTCCGGCGCGCCTCGCTTGCCGGCGGTACGCAGGCGTGTCGGATTGCCTCATGCATCGAAGGCGCAGTGCCATTGCTCCACACAAGCGGCAACGGGAAATCTGAGGACCCTGGTCGCTGAGAGGTTGGCGCGCATCTTGAATGCTCGTCCGAGTCGACTCGGTAGCTTCTCCCGGGCTTGTTCGACAGAACGACCTCGTCTAGGGCCATGGCAGACCTCCACGACTACAACGCCAAGCGTGATTTTGGTGTGACCCCAGAGCCTGCGGGGTCACACCGTCCGACCAACGGTCGGAAGCGCACCCAGACTCTGAGCTTCGTCGTTCAGAAGCATGACGCTCGGCACCTCCACTATGATTTCCGCCTGGAGCTCGATGGCGTGCTGCTCAGCTGGGCTGTGCCCAAGGGGCCCAGCTTGGACCCCAAGACGAAGCGCTTGGCGGTGGAAACTGAGCCCCACCCGCTCGACTACGCCCACTTCGAAGGGGTTATTCCGAAGGGGCAGTACGGGGGCGGAACCGTCATGGTGTGGGATCGCGGAACCTGGCAGCCCGAGGGAGACCCACGCCAAGGGTACGAAAGCGGGCACTTGAAGTTCACCCTTGCAGGGGCAAAGCTGGGGGGGAAGTGGCACCTCGTTCGCCGCGGTGAGGAACGGAACTGGCTCCTGTTCAAGGCTCGGGACGCAGCGGTGAAGGAGAAGAGCGGATTGCCCATCACGCAGAAGCGGCCGGAGAGCGCAAAAACTGGCCGCTCATTGGCTGAGATTGCCGAGCGGCGGGATGCGGTCGGGCAGGGGCACGAGGTGCCGCGCGTTGACGGTCGCGCTCCTAGGTCCACTGTTTTGGGACCCTCTGCGTTGGCCGGGGCACGGAAGGGGCGAGTTTCCCCAATCGGACCACAGCTGGCAACCTTGGTAGACCGCGTCCCCACGGGAGATGCTTGGATTCACGAGACGAAGTACGATGGCTACCGTGTGCTCGTGCACCGCGAAGGGAAGAGCGTGCGGTGCCTGACACGAAGCGGCAAGGACTGGACGGACCGTATGCCCTTCCTTGCCGACGCGGTCATGGCACTGCCGGTGGAGAGCGTGATCCTGGATGGCGAGCTTTGCGCGCTGCGGGCGGGCCAGACGGACTTTCAAAGCCTGCAGAACACATTGAGTCAGGCCAGCGCCACCGGGCTCGTCTACTATGCATTCGACCTCCTCGCGTGGGAAGGCTGGGACCTGCGCCGCGTGGCGCTCTCCGAGCGCAAGGATGCTCTTGCAGAGCTCCTTGGAACCGTCGAGCTGGACCCGATCCGCTACAGCGATCATGTGCGTGGCTCGGGGCCGGAGTTCTACGAGGTGGCTTGCGAGAACGGCCTCGAGGGCATCATCAGCAAGCGCGCGAGTTCCGCATACTCGTCCAGGCGCGGTCGCGATTGGCTGAAAATCAAGTGTGCCCGCCGGCAGGAGGTCTTGATAGGTGGCTACACCGACCCGAGTGGTTCCCGCCAGCACCTTGGTGCGTTGCTGGTCGGAGTTCACGACGAGCGGGGGCGCTTGACCTACCGTGGGAAAGTGGGGACGGGGTTCACCCGACAAACGCTACGCGACCTGCACGAAAAACTACTCCCCCTCGAGCGGCGACAGCCACCGTTCTCGAACCCTCCGCGCGAGTCACGGGGAGTGCATTGGCTCGAGCCGCAGCTGGTAGCCGAGGTGGAGTTTGCGGAGTTGACGACCGATGGACGTTTTCGGCACCCGCGCTTCAAAGGACTCCGCCAAGACAAACCACCCAAAAGAATCACTATGGAAACGACACAAGCCCTCGTCCAGGAACCCCCGAGGGGTGCCGCCTCGGCATCCGTAGAGCTGCCATCGCCTATCACTCATCCGAACCGGATCCTCTACGCCGAGCAGGGCACGACGAAGCGGCAGCTGGCCGAGTACTACGTTCGGATGGCGCGATGGATGCTGCCCCATGTCGCGAACCGTCCATTGACGCTCGTACGCTGCCCGGAGGGGCAGGCGAAGGAATGCTTCTTTCAGAAGCACGTCACGAAGGGAATGCCCGACGCAATCAAGGAGTCGCTCGTGATGGAGTCGGGGAAGCCGGCTAGGTACATCACCGTGCAGGATACGAGCGGGCTCGTCGCGTTGGTGCAGATAGGGACTCTGGAAGTCCACACCTGGGGGGCTCGAGCAGACCGTCTCGATCGGCCGGACCAGCTGGTGTTCGATTTGGACCCCGGCGAAGGCGTCGAGTGGGGCCAGGTGGCTGACGCTGCCCTCACCGTTCGGGCAGTGCTCGCCGAACTCGGGCTCGAGAGCTTTCTCAAGACGACCGGCGGCAAGGGATTGCACGTCACCGTGCCGGTGGATCGCCGTACCGATTGGTCCACGACGAAGGCCTTTTGTAAGAATGTCTCCGAGGCCATCTGCCGCGTCAACCCAGAGCGGTACGTCTGCGTCATGACGAAGGCGAAGCGACGCGGCCGGATATTCATTGATTACCTGCGTAATGGGCGCGGGGCTACGAGCATTGCCCCCTTCTCGACCCGCGCGCGGCCCGGGGCTCCAGTGGCGACGCCGCTCGCGTGGGACGAGCTATCACACGACGACCGCCCTCGCGCTTATACAATCGAGACCCAGGCGGCCCGGTGCGCGCGTCTCTCGCAGGATCCGTGGATCGGATACTTCGATGTTCGGCAGAGCATCACGAGCAGGGCGCTTCGCGCTGCGGGGGTAGGCGGCTGATGCTAGGCGCTTCCGCGTCTCGCATTCGGAGCGATCGTTCGATGATGGGAAGACGAGCATCTCTGATTATGGTTGCGGCGCTTTTCTTCGGATGCGATCGGAGTTCCTCCGATGTGGTAGAGTTGCGCGAGGAGGCACCGCTCGCGGCGTCTCCTTCGCCTGTGCCTCCGGGTCCCCACGTGGGAGCAATCGCCGAAGCGGAACGCGACGCCGAGCCTGCTGCCGACGCGCGGCTCGAGGCCGTCGGGGGCCGTCCCATCGCCGGGGCGGTGCGTCTCTACGAGACGGAAGCTGGCGTCCGCATCATCGTAACGGTGGAGCGAGCCCAGGAGGGACTCTACGGCGTTCACGTTCACGAAAAGGGGGATTGCAGCGATCCGAAACAGGGCAGCATGGGAGCCCATTTCGCGCCATCCAGCCACGAGCACGCATTGCCGTCCGAGGGTGGCGACCGGCACCTCGGCGACCTCGGGAACATCGAGGTCGGCGCCGACGGCTCGGGCCGTCTGGAGCTCACCGTGCCATCAGCCACCCTACGCCCCGGCGACGCTCGTTCGTTTCTCGGAAAGGCAGCAGTGCTCCACGAGCAGGCTGACATGGGACGGCGGAGCCAGCCAGCCGGGGGATCGGGACTGCCGATCGCGTGCGGAGTCATCGAGCCGGGCTAACGCTCCACACGTTGGTGCCACACCCGTGTCACTCACCCTCACTGCCCTTGGCCGAGTATGCAGGACCAGTTCTCGACCTTTTCATGGCGTTCCGCAGACAAGTCTCAGCCATGGGAACTGAACGCCGAATTGATGGTGGATGGCTGACCGCCGAAGACGTCGTTGGTTCCGCCACCCCGGGCTCAGGCTACATGACGCCTCGTCTCTGCGGCTTCTCCGTCGAGGCCCCTCGCGCACATAGCACGGGAGTTGCAGGGCCCGCCCTCGATGTCGCACGCTTCATTCAATAGTGGGCCCACCCAGGGCGTGTCGCAGTTCGCGTTGAGTACGCCGGACGCACTAATCGAGCATCGGAATGTACCCAATCTGGAGGTGGATGCGCCCCCCTGGAGAACCAATCCTTCTGCTTGGAGGCACCGGATCCCCATCTGCGTGCTCGCCCTCTTGGGCTTCTTCGTGGCAAGCTACATGGCACTATTTCAGTGGAAGCTCATCGATCAGGTTTGGGATCCCGTGTTCGGAGATGGGACACGGAGGGTCCTGCGCTCTGAGGTCGCTCACCGCATGGACAGTTGGATTGGCTTTCCTGACGCGGCGCTTGGCGCCTTGGCATATCTCGGCGATGCCATCTACGGGCTCGCCGGATCCACGCGCCGGTGGCAGTTCCGGCCATGGATGGTGGTCATTTTCGGTTTCGACGTCATTCCGCTCGGCATCGTCAGCGTGGTGCTCGTGGTGCTGCAAGGTGCCGTGCTCGGCTCCTGGTGCTTCTTGTGCTTGGTGAGCGCCGCAATCTCGCTATCCCTCATTCCGTTCGCAGTCGACGAGGTTTGGGCGACCCTGCGGTACCTGCACCGCGTCTACAAGCGAAGTGGTTCCCGGATGGTGCTGTGGGACGCCTTCTGGGGCGTTCCGAGCGACGCGGCTGCTGCAGTCGCATTGGAGAGGGACTGAGCCGATGTGGCCACGCGTCGTCGAGGTGATGGTGAGTCTGTGGCTCGCACTAAGTCCCTTCGTGTTCGAGCATCCGGCAGAAACGGTGGTCTACTGGGTCAATGACCTCGGGGCAGCAGCTGCCGTACTCACGCTCGCGCTCTTCTCGTTTTGGCACCGCGCTCACCGAGCCCATCTCGGTAACATTCTCGTGGGTGGTTATCTTCTTGTCTTTGGGTACATTCAGGGTCGAGTGGGTGCCTCGCCCGCGACCCAGAACGAGCTCGTCGTCGGTGTCCTCCTTATAATGTTGGCGATTATTCCCTCAGATAATCTCAATCCTCCTCGTAGGTGGCTAGCGTACTACGAGCAGCGATCTCCATCGAAAGGGCAAGAGGAAGGCGCCGTGTCCCCTGGAGTACCTCGCAATGGATAGCGGCTCTCTTTCTGGCGGTGGCGAGTCCCGTCTTGCGCGGGTCGCGCTCACCATCATAGCGGTTATTATGACTGCTGGCGCGCTCAAGGTCAGTGTCGCGGTGTCGCTGCCGCTGGCATTCTCGATATTCCTCATTGCCCTGTTTTGGCCACTCCATCGGCGCCTCGAGCGGTGGATGCCCGCTGGCCTAGCGGCGGTGCTCACGATGCTGGCCTTCTTGGGCTTCATCGCCTCGATCATCGGCGGCCTGGTCGTCAGCGGTGACATCGTTAGCGACAGCTCGAGCGGCTATCGCGAGGCTCTTGGGGGAACGGTTCGCGATGCGCGCTCCTGGGTCGAGTCGCATGGCCTCCCCTGGCCAAGCGCACAGAATGGCAAGATCGACATAGAGAGCTTGGTCGTGAGCACCTCCAAGCAGGTATTCAGTGTTGTGGGGGGGGTCGTGCTCGTGGCTGCGTTCCTGGTTCTCGGGCTACTCGAGGTGTACGATTTCAAGCAGCGTGTTCGGCAGCAGGTACCAGGCCCTCCACAGCTGTCGAATCGCTGGTTGGGCGTAGCACACGACGTAGCCCGCGACTTCCAACGGTACGTCGTGGTGCGCACCGTCATCGGCGTCATCACTGGCATCGCTGCGGGTGTGATCTGTTGGCTGGTGGGATTGGACTTTGCCTTCATCTGGGGCCTGGTCAACTTCCTCCTCAATTACATCCCGACCATTGGCTCTATCGTCGGAGTGATTCCGCCTACGCTCTTCGCGTTGGTCCAGTTCGGGCCGTCACTGGAGGCCCTCCTTGTACTGGTCGGTGTGGGCGGCGTTCAGCTGGTGATGGGCAACTACATCGATCCGCTCTTGCAAGGGAAGTACCTCAGGCTTTCTCCGTTCGTCGTGCTCCTATCCGTTGTCTTCTGGGGGTGGGTGTGGGGGATTGCCGGGGCGTTCCTCAGCGTGCCCGCGACCATAGCCATAGCCCTCATTTGTAAGCAGTTCGACCGGTCGCGTTGGGTAGCGGTGATGCTCACGGAGCTCGAGGACACGAAGGTGCCGCTAGAGGACGTCGGTTCTCCGTCGTCGTCGGACACGCCCTCGCCGGCAGCTGCCCGCGAGTCCGGCGCCGACTGAGGTGGATCCGGAAGGGCCGGGCGCCACGCGACAACCCGGCGGGCGGACCCAACCCGTGGAAGTGCTCCTCCGAATGGTGCCGAGAGAGCCGAGGGTGCCCGCATTGCAACTCTGATCACCCTTTTCCATCTCGCCGGCTCGCGCTCGGCGAAGTTGAGTCGCGACCCCGAACCCACTCTGCTATTACGGTCTCGTTGCATTTTTGGCCCCTCGGTGCGGTCGGTTTCTGCTTGCCACTCCATTCCAGATCGACCTACACTCCCTGCTCGAAGGTGGATACTCGCTGCGGCCTGCTGGCGGCCGTAGAACGGCGTCGGAACAATGGCGCCCCGCAGGTTCTCTGGACACTTGTGGAGCTGGATCTGGCCCTACTCCCGTATCCGGCATCGGGTATCGCAGCCCCCTCCAACGGGAACTCGCGATCGATACAGGTGCCACCCGAGGAACCGACGGGGGTATGGTAGTGAATCCTCGCGACGGCTAGTCAGCTGCGTAGACTTGCCTTTCGAATCTCACCACTGGGTTCATGAGGAGCCAAGTATGACCGCAAAGCGTTGGCACACGACTCCCAGGACGACACACGGCCCAGCTCCGGCCAGCGCGCGAATGCCGCGGCGAGCTGCGGTCGACGCCGATCTTGCCCTTGGGGCCCGCGGCAAGGTGGTTGACAAAGGTGCTCACGCGCCGCCGCCGTTCGAAGCACAGCTGTTGGATGCGCTTCCGCATCTCACATGGTTTGCAACATGCAGCGGGTGTGCCAACTGGTTCAGCGAGCGTTGGACCGAATACACCGGAATGACGGCGGCCGAACTGGAAGGTTTCGGGTGGCACCGGGTGATTCATGCAGATCACGTGGAGCGCGTCGCAAACGGGTGGCATCGGGGGATCAAGGACGGGGAGGCATGGGAGGACACCTTCCCCCTGCGACGCAGGGACGGCGCGTACCGTTGGTTCTTGTCGAGAGCCGTTCCTGTTCGCGATGAGGCGGGCGAAGTCGTGAAGTGGTGTGGTACCGGCACCGACGTTACGGCGCTCTATGAGTCTGACCAGCGCAAGGACGAGTTCATCGGCATGTTCAGCCACGAGCTACGTAATCCTCTGGCTGCAATCCAGACGGCCGTCGAGATTGTGAGGATCAAGAGCGTCGAGCCGGACTTGGGTCGAGCTTGCGCGGTGCTGCAGCGTCAGTCGGGCCTCATGACTCGGCTCATCCAGGGGCTTCTAGAGGTGTCACGCATCAGTAGGGGCAGGGTTTCTCTAGACAAACAGGTCCTGGATCTCCGCGTCATCATCGATAGCGTGGTGGAAAGCCACAGGGAACGGATGAAAACGGCCGAGGTGCAGCTGCGAAAACAGCTCCCCGCGCAACCTGCTTGGGTCTGCTGTGATCGCATTCGCTTGCAACAGGTCTTCGGTAATGTCATCGACAATGCCATCCGGTTCAACCGCAGCGGCGGTTGGATTGAGGTGACGCTAGAAGCTAGCGATGCGGGGGCGGCGGTGCAGGTGAGAGACTCGGGGGCGGGCATGGATCCAGCTACCCTGACGAGCCTATTTCAGCCTTTTCGCCGAACCGGGAGTAGCAGTTCTTCCGGAATAGGTATGGGCCTGACCATTGCGAATGGGCTATTGCAACTCCATGGGGGTACCATCGAAGCGAGCAGCCAGGGCCTTGGCGCGGGCAGCGAGGTCCGCGTTTGGCTCCCGCTGACCACCACCGATGCGGAGGGTCGACGCACGGAATCGGGTTTTCAACCGATTGCCGAGGCCGTTGCGGTGCTGCTCGTTGAGGATAACGCGGATGCAGCCCAGGTCCTTCGTGAGCTGTTGGAGCTCGAGGGGCACCACGTCGATGTGGCTGAGAACGCTCCCGCTGCGCTCCGCATACTACGCGAGCGGGGTGCGGATGCGGTTCTTTGTGACATCGGCCTCCCCGGGATGAGCGGCTACGAGCTCGCGCGGTCGATTCGCAACGACCCATCACTACGCGGCACCTACCTTTGCGCGTTGACCGGATACGGGAGCGCAGCGGATCGTCGCCGTGCTCGGGAGGCCGGCTTCGACCAGCACCTCACCAAGCCCGTCGACGTCGGCGTCATCCAAAGCACTCTCGCCGCGCTGCGCCGGCCCCGCGCGGCCTTGTTGCCGGCCAGTCGCGGTGCTTGATGCTGCCGTTCACCTTTGACAAAGGTGTGCTCGGCGGTGCCCAGCCGAACCGTCCTGTTGCGGCGGACAGGTCTCGCCCTCTACGGCGTGCGCTGGTGTCCCCGCATGACTGCGTGCGCGCGCGCTAGTCACGCTCGGTGCCTCCGCTGCGCTCAGCTCGTGTATACGACTTCTGGCCTGATCGTCTGCACCGGACGCCAACGTCGCATTGGCCGTATCGTTGTATAGGGGAACCGCTGCCGCAATGAGCATGCTGCACGCTGCAACGGATGCCAGCTGTCGAAGTCGTGACCGCCTCGGCGCCCGTGCAGCAGCCGCTCTCCGGTCGCCTGCGGGTAGAGAGTCGGTTCCCGGGGATGCCAGGGTTGCAGTCGCGCAAGGAGGGTCGGCGAGTCTCTGTCCAGAGGCAACGGTCAACCCGCCGCCGGCCGTGTCGCGGCTGGGAGAGTGACCCGTCACGGCTGAGGCTTCCGGGAGGGCGACACTCAGGGCCGACGCATGCTCGCATCTGTCCGGCAGGGAAGCGTACGACCACGCGCCGCTCGGGCGCCGCGCTTGCACATCGCTGCTCGGGAACCGAACCTGTCTGCCGCTGTCTTGTGGCAAGAAGCGGCTGAGCTGGCGTGCCAGCTCTTCCGCTGTGCGAGGTCGCATGTCCCGGTCTCGGCTCAGGCAAGACAGCACGATGCTCTCTAGCTCCTCCGGGATGTCCGGCACCAGTGTCGTCGGACGTTCCAGCTGAGCGAGGCGGGCTGCCAGGAGGATCTCCGGCAGGGTCTTGCCCGCGAATGGCTTCTGCCCCGTCAGCAGTTCATAGAGCACGACGCCGAGCGACCAAATATCTGCGCGCTCATCAGCGGTGGCCGGCTCCATCATCTGCTCGGGCGAAACGTATGCTGGCGTGCCCAACGCTTCGAGGTACTCAGCGCCAGCCGCTTCGCCCAGGATTCTCGATATGCCGAAATCGAGCACCTTGATCAGGGGTGCTCCGCCACGTTCCGCTCTGAACAGGTTTTCTGGCTTGATGTCCCGGTGCAGGATGCCGTGCGCATGCGCTTCTGCCACGCCCGCGCAGGCCTGTATTGCGTAGTCGACCGCTTCTGTTACCTCGAGCCGGCCTCGCCTCATCAAGTACTGGGAGAGCGTTTTCCCCTCGAGCAGCTCCATGACGATGTAAGGGACCTGGCCATCGACAAGGCCCACGTCGTACACCCGCACGACGTTCTCGCCGACGAGCTGTGCTGCGAGCCGAGCTTCGCGAATTGTAGAATCGACGATTCGTTCATGCTCCGCGAGTTCGTCGCGCAGGATCTTGATGGCCACGGGGATATCGAGGGCCAGGTGATGGCCTTCGTACACCGCGGCCATGGCGCCCCTCCCCACTTCGGCGCCAATCCGATAGCGCCCATCAAGGGTTTGTCCGGGGCGTATCGAGCTGATGCAGGGCGATGAGAGGACCATGTGGTGTTTCCTTCGTAAGGCTCTGAAGCAATGCGCGTGCCAATCGCGGATTCAGCGGAAAGTGCACGGAAGCTTCCTCTACGTGCGCTCGGCCGGGGCGAACGGTGTGTCGTCCCGCCGCGGCGCGGCGCTCTCCGCCTCCGCGGGGTGAACGCAGTGGCAAAGTAGCAACACGGGGAGGACGCCCCGCCGTCTGGCGCCTACAACGGTCCCGCGCTTGTCAGGATGGCAACCAAGAGCGCAGTCGCGAGCAGCGCCACGAATACGGGGATACGGTGCGTTGTCACCCACAGCTGAATGCTTCGATTGCGTGCGCGGTCGCTGAAGCGGCCACGGGCATCGTGCAGTCCTACAACGGGGTGCCACAGGTTGTGTGCTCGCGTCGGGTCCTCGGGTTCGTCTACCTGCTGGGCGTCGACGCCCTGCTTGGCGAGCACGCGGTCCGCGAACCAAGGAGCAATCTTGTTGCCCCAAATAGTCTTGACCGTCGGGAAGCCGACGAAGAGCTCGCGACGTCGATGATCGCAGGCCCACACGATTGCTTGGGCCGCCACTTCTGGTTGAAAAATGGGCGGTACCGGTTGCGCTCGTCCTCGTAAGCGGCTCTTCACCCAGTCGAACTGGGGAGTGTTGAGGGCGGGGAGCTGCACCATCGTAATGTCCACGGGCACTCGGTCATGCAAGAGCTCGCAGCGCAGCGACTCCGTGAAACCTTGAAGGGCGTGCTTGGCCCCACAATAGGGCGCTTGCAGCGGGATCCCGCGGTAGGCTAGCGCCGAGCCTACCTGGATGATCTTGCCTTCGCCCCGCGCCCGCATGCGGCGAAGCGCCACGAGTGTGCCATATACCGCGCCGAGGTAAGTCACCTCGGTCACGCGCTGGATCTCCCCGGGAGTCGCTTCGTATGCACGCCCAAAGACGGACACCATGGCATTGTTGATCCACACGTCGATGGGTCCGAGAGCGCGCTCCACCTCCTCCGCTGCCGCCTCCAATCGATCCGGGTCCGCCACGTCTACCGACACGGCGACAGCGCTGCCACCTGCGCGTTCGACCTCGGCTTTGGTCTCCTCCAGTGCAGGGAGGCTGCGCGCGAGGAGCCCCACCTTTGCGCCGCGCGCGCCGAGAGCGCGGGCCGTCGCGCGGCCCACCCCAGCGCTTGCACCTGTGATGACGACGACCCGAGGTAGTGCACGCATGTGCGGCCCTACCAATGCAACGAGAATGCCAACGCGTGCGCTGCCGCGCTTGCTTCGAGCGATTGGCACCGTGGACGAAGGGTCGTGCTAGCGTCTACCCCAATGCACGCGCCTTTGGAAGACTACGCGCTGGTCGGAGACTGCCATGGAGCCGGGCTCGTTTCCCGAGATGGCTCAGTCGACTGGCTCTGTATACCACGATTCGATTCGGGAGCCTGCTTCGCAGCACTGCTCGGCACACCCGAACACGGCCGATGGCGCCTGGGGCCCCGAGCAGCAGTGAAGGCGACGCGGCGTCGCTATCGCGAGAACACCCTGACCCTCGAAACTGAGCTCGAGACGGAGGAAGGCACGATACGCATCGTGGACTCAATGCCCGTCGAGTCTCGCTCCGTGGACCTCGTCCGACTCGTAGAAGGCGTGAGTGGCAAGGTCTGTGTGGAGATGGACCTCGCGGTCCGCTTCGGGTATGGCCGCATCGCTCCCTGGCTAACGTGTCATGGAGGAGAGCTCGAGGCTGTCGCTGGCCCCGACAAACTCCATCTCCGTACCCCGGTTGTTGTCGAGGTGCGGGACCGCCGCGCAAGCGCATGCTTCGATGTGAGCGCCGGTCAACGGCTTCCATTCGTTCTCACCTATCACCCCTCTCACGTCCAAAATTTCGAACGAATAGAGCCATTCCAGGCGATCGATGCGACCGATGCTTGGTGGCGCCGCTGGACGGGAAGGACGCCGGATCACGACGAGCGGAGTGACGCCGTGAAGCGTTCCCTGATCGTGCTAAAGGCCCTCACGTATTTGCCTACCGGGGGGCTCGTGGCAGCGCCGACCACCTCCCTTCCGGAGTTCATTGGGGGTTCACGCAACTGGGACTATCGCTATTGCTGGTTGCGCGACGCGACGATAACTCTGTCGACCTTGCTTAACGCCGGCTATGAGGAGGAGGCAAGGGCATGGCGCGAGTGGCTGCTGCGGGCCATCGCGGGAGATCCGGCAGAGGTGCGTGTTATGTATGGTGTTATGGGTGAGCGGTACTTGCCGGAGCGTGAGCTTGATTGGTTGTCTGGGTATGAAGGATCCAAGCCGGTTCGCTCTGGAAATGCCGCGTGCAGTCAGCTGCAGCTGGATATCTATGGAGAATTGATGAACACCATGCATCAGTGTCGACGTCGAGGTTTCGAGAACCGAGATAGCTGGGCACTCGAGCTTGCGCTGCTCGACCATCTGGAGGGGAGATGGCGTGAGCCGGATCATGGTATCTGGGAGATGCGTGGGCGTCCTGAGCAGTTCGTTCATTCGAAGATGATGTGCTGGGTGGCGTTCGATCGCGCGGTTCGCGCTGTTCGTCAGTTCGGTCGCGAAGGGCCTCTGGAGCGTTGGGAGAAGCAGCGGGACATGATTCATCGCGAGGTCTGTCAGTATGGCTACAACAGTACATTGGGGTCCTTTACTCAGGTCTACGGTGGCAGCGAGGTGGACGCGAGCTTGTTGATGATGGCGCTTGTTGGTTTCCTGCCTCCTGAGGACGCCCGTGTGCGCGGGACGGTGCACCAGATTCAGGCGAAGCTCTCTCATGGTGGGTTGCTTCGACGGTATAATACCGAAGGTGGCCGGGACGGTATCGATTGTGATGAGGCTTGCTTTTTGCCTTGTAGTTTCTGGTTGGTGGAGAATCTGGCGCTGCTCGGCGAGTACGGGGAAGCGTGGGCCCTCTTTGATAAGCTAATATCTTTGGGAAACGATGTCGGCTTGCTTTCGGAAGAATATGACGTCGAACGCCAGAGGTTAACGGGTAACTTCCCCCAGGCTTTCACACACCTGGCGCTGGTCGACAGTGCCTACCGCCTTCGGAAACATGACCCGTTGGGGCTGGAGGCGAATGGGGATGGAGAGAGTCGCGGTCCCGAGCCATGAGCGGCGACGGCGGGTGGTGCACCCTCCACCGCGGCAGTAGCGCCGCACGGTGTGCCGAGAAAGCCCCACCTCGATGTTGGAGGAGGCCTTAGGCTACGACGTGGTAATGAAGGGGAAACGCCACCCGATGCTGGGGCGGCATGGGCCTTGCTTCAAGGTTGGCAGCGAGCGGAAGCTCGAGATTGGCAGGGAGCACAGAGATGTCATCGCCGGCCCATGAACCCCAAAGCAATGCGCGCGAAGGCGGCGGGGGTAACTCGCCGCCCATCGAGGCTGCGGCGCCCAGTGCAGCGTCGAGAGCGGATCAGGCTTCGACAGATCCACAACGGCCGCGGCGCGCGCCGCGCCATCGGGAACGGGCAGCGATTCCTGGCAGCCGCAACGAGGTACCTTCCGGCGAGGTGCCCAAGCTCATCGATGGCCGCTACCGCGTGGATGAGGCGCTCGCGGAGGGAGGCATGGGTAAGGTGTACCGCGGCTGGCACATCATTTTGGAACAGCCGATTGCCATCAAGTTCATGCGCAAGGAGTACCGAGCGGTGGGAGAAATCGTCTCCCTGTTCCTGCGAGAGGCGCGAGCATGTGCACGGCTGAAAGGGCAAAATGTTCCGCACATCCTTGATATTGGCTGCACCGAGGAGGGAACGCCTTTCATCGTATCCGAGTTGCTGGAGGGGACCGACCTGAGGATGTTGCTCGACGCACATAGGCGGCTCCCCTTAGACTACGTAGCAGAGCTCTTCGTGCACGTCTGCGACGCTGTCGACACGGTGCACGCCCATGGGGTGATTCACCGAGATCTCAAGCCTGAGAATCTGTTTCTGACGAAGCCTTCCGCGATGGGCCCGGAAATCAAGCTGCTGGACTTCGGTATCGCCAAAAGCGTCGACGTGAGCTGCGAAACGATCGTAGGGAGGCTCGGGATCGGTTCGCCGCCGTACATGGCGCCGGAGCAACTGACGGCGTCCGACACCGTGGATCAGCGCGCGGATGTATGGTCCCTGGGTGTCGTGCTCTTCGAAATGCTTACCGGAACGCTTCCGTTTCACAGCGATACAGTCTCCGGCGTGTGCTCGGCAGTACTAACCGTGGATCCGAAAGCCCCTTCCCAGCTGCGGGCGGGCATTAGCGAGGCGTTGGACGCGGTGGTGTTGCGCTGCCTCCGGAAGGATCCCGAGGAGCGCTACCAGACGGCAAGGGAGCTGCGAGAAGCGCTCTCGTTGGCGATGCCGGCGCTGGTTCTGCAACCCGGGCAACAGGCAGAGCCCGAGACCGACCGAGATCGGCGCGAGGTATCGGGGCGGACGCCGGGGAACGGCTCAGGGACATTGACGCGGAGCGCACCGCAGGAAACGGGATCGGACGATTCGGTTGCGCGGAACCCATACACCTGTCGTGGGCGGCGGCGTGCTATAAGCTTGCTCGTCGCCGGGGCGACCGTGCTGTTTGCCGTTGCGTTGCCGCGGAGTGGCGCGGTGCAACGGGGGGCAGAAGCCATCGGAGAGGCGGCCTGCGACGCCAGCAAGCTCTTGCCTCACAGTCTGGCGCCGCGAGCAGTAGGTTGGACCCAGGCGCAGCTTCGCTGCGGACACGCTTCACGGTGGCAGCTCACCATCATCGACGTCGATGAATGAAGCGCCCGGCCTTTCTGGGGAACGCCCCGCGTGCAGGTTCTCGTCGATCTGCCTCTCGCGCTCCCGCCGAGGCCTGATTGGCGGGGCTTTCGTCCGGCGACGTGCGAGTCACAGGTGCATACCAGCGCGCCACGGGGGCACAGGCTCGCCACGCGAGGAGTTCGGCGTCGGAGGGGCACAATGTCGCGCTGAGCACAGGTTCATCCGGAGGTGCGCCGACGAAGCTGGCCTCTGTGGCTCGTCGGTGAGCCAGGAGACGATGGGACGTACCGTTTGGCACGGCGCCTGCTTCGCATGACAACGCGGTTGCTACTACGACCCCGAAGAGTCGACGAGGAGTCCCTTTCGAATGGCTCCGGTGTGTTTTCCCAGCTCGCGCGTCCAGCCACGTCCTCATCCGCCTTACGTGCGCAGCTCGCACTTGGAAGCGGTAGCGAGGCGCGCCCCAGAGGTACCGACGGCTCCGTTCGATTACTCAAAAGACACGTGGAGAGACGTCCGTTCGACGCTTCTCCGGTTTGCTCAGGAGGTAAAATAACAATGCTACGTTGGGCACTGATATTCTTCATATTGGCTCTGGTTGCAGCTCTCTTTGGTTTCGGCGGAGTTGCCGGCATGGCCTTGGGGGCGGCGAAGATCCTCTTCTTTGCGTTCCTGGTCCTGGCGGTGATTGCGCTCATCGCAAATCTCGCGGGTCGAAGGAGTCCCCGGCTCTAGGTCATTTAGCGAGCGCCGGAGGGTGATGATTCGCGAGACCCACCCTCCGGCGGACCGGGTCGCTAGAGCGCGACGCTACGGTAGGGAATCCGGTACCGATGCCGGGAACCGTGCACATGGCTTACGATCTTCAATCGCGTTTCCCAGCGTCCGTCCTTCCGTGTCAGCTCGATGATCCCCGCGTTGAGCCCCGCGAAGGGGTTGCGGCGGGCAGCACCTGAACCTTCGAGAAGGCGCACCCTCCACGAACAGTCCTTCTCGCCCATGAGCCATCCATTCGTCAACAGCGGCAGCCAACGCGCGACGGTTCGAAACAGCCGACCTTCGACGTTCGATACGGGACTGCTCACGAACTGCACGAGCTCTCGATCCGAATCGGTCCAATGGAGGCGATGTGCGAGCCCGACGTGGATGTCACCAGCGACAATGATGATCCGCTGGTCCGCATGGCGCTGCTGGTGGCGTCTGAGCACCCGCGCGAGCCTGCGCCTGTCGTGTGTCGCCCTCTCATGATCCCAGCGGTCGGCAAGATCGCTGCCCTCGTTGAGCAGCCGCGCAGCCCAGGTGGCGGCTCGCGTGGGAAGATGTACAAGGGGCACGCTCAGGCCCAGAAGGAATACGGGCCTATGCGCTTGGTGGGCGAGGTAGTCTTCCAGCGCGGCAAACTGATCCTCGCCATAGAGGTGAATCTTGCCGTTCACAGCCCGTTTCTGCGACCGGAGGTCCATGATGAACGCTGCTAACGGGCCGTACTCGAACGCGCAATGTAGCGACGGGGGCCGCACTCCGACGCGGGCGCGCGTGCGGAGGCCTTGGTAGTCGTAGCAAGCGTCCAAGGCGCCCTCCCCGACCCGCCCCAGCGCACCCTGCCGATGGCTGGGTGCGGCGCCGAAGTTATCGTATATCTCGTGGTCGTCGGGGATGAGGTAGCTCGGGAAGGCTTGGTGAAGCTTCTTGACGGGTTCCAGCCCCCAATAGATGCGGTAGCGCTGCTGGTAGAGCCGGCGCACCTCCTCGCGCGTGCAGTCGAGCAGCGTTCGCCGACCACTCACCTTCAGGCGGGAGAAGTAGTCATCATTCAGGAGCGACAAGGCTGGCGGATAGTCGGCGTACATCTGATCGCCCAGCATGATGACCCGCCTGACTTCGTGATCCTCAAAGGCACGAGGCAAGACACCAACTGTCTTTTGGGCTCGCCGCCGAGCTCTCCCAGCCGCGTCGAAGGGTTGATTACAGCTGAGGATACCAATGCTGAAGCGGTCAGGCGCTTCGTCAGGGCTACGGGGTGCAGTCGCTAGCCGGCCAGAGCCCAGCTCGGCGCCATCTCCCAGACGGCGGACTCGCCAGCGATACCACTGGCCGGGTTGGAGGGGGTCACCGCCGGTCTCTTCAGGATGCCCGATGCTATGCGTCCCATCGTCCTCGGGAACGTCGGGCACCTCGAACTCGAGCCGGGCACCGGGGGAGCCATTCTCTGAGACCAGCTCCAGTTCGTGCTTGCCCGGGCGCTGGCTGCGCATCCAGAAGCGCGCCGAGGTCTGCGTGACCTGCCCCACCGCCGCGAGATCCCCGAGGGCATTATGCTGAAAGCCCGATTCCTGTTGGGTCACTGTCTGTCGTCTCTCCGCTGCCATCGCCCTGCCAGCGCCATACCCACGGCCAGGCTACCACCGATCCATTTCAGCAGATACAGGAAACCCCGCGTCCCGAGCTGACACACGGCGCGTTCCGTTGTGCGAGCGGCCTCGAGAGTCTTTCAAGACGCGGCTCTTCTCCTGTTTGCTGAGGCACTGTCGTGCTCTCCGAACCGCAGGCATCGCAGGTCTGATGGATTCGTTCGAGCCTCGCTCGTTGTTCAGGGTCGCCGTGCAGGCTTCCGCCTCGCCGCTGCCGGCATCGTCACTGTTGTACCGAGCGACGCCGCAGTAACCGCCCGGCGGCGCCCCGCCAGGCGGGGCGCTCCGCGGGCGTCGCGGAGAGAGCTACGTGAGCGCGGTACGTAGCAGATGGCGTGCCACCCGGTCTGCTGCAACAGCCTCGTGCGGCGGGGGACAAGGGAACGTTGGTCACAGTTCCCAGTTTGGGTTCTCCAATGCTTCAGGCTTGTTCAGGCCCTCGCCGCGACACGCCAAGATACGGTGGAGTGGTCGTGGCACAATGCCACGCAGTCTCGCATCGCCTCGCGCACCAGAGCCAGGGAGCGAGCCCGCGGGTAGTGAGTCCTCGAAAAGGGCTGCGGCGGAATAGTGGCACGGGTATTGCTGGCCCGCGAGCAGTGCTGGCCGACAGTGCACAACTTCCAAACATAACGGAGATGCAATGAAGCGACGAATTGGAATCCAGAGGATAGCCTTTGTATCTAGCCTTGCGCTTTCTCTATGGGCATGTGGCGGTGACCAGGCCGAGCCGCAAACGCCGGACGCCGTCGACCAGGACGGACCCGCCGAGGAAGCGGGAGAGTGGACCGACGAAGCTGCCGAGGATGTAGCCGATGAGACTGAAGAAGCAGTGGACGAGACCGGAGAAGCCATCGACGAAGCGGAGGACGAGGTAGACGAAGAGATGTAAGTGGGGTTTGGGGCCCAGCCGATTCGCGCGTGAGCTCCGGGACGGCGCAGAGCGCGGGTGATCTCGGTCGCGCGGATTGGGGGGGGTGGTTGCGGAATCGTTTCGAGAGTAGTGCCCATCGTGGGCGCGGCACGGCGGCGGGGGCTGCAACCGCCGCGCAACACGGCCCGGTGTTCGAAGAAGGGAAGTACCAAGAGGGCGGCGACGGAATCGAGTGCGGCGTGCGTTGGAACTGCTGCAACTCGCTCTTGGCGGACACGAGATCCGCTGAGCGCTCCACGAACGACTCTCAGACGAACACGGGACAAGTCATGAAATACTCTAGAATCTCAGCAGCTGCCCTCACCCTCAGCGTTGCCGCCGCCCTCAGCGTCGGTGAGGCCTCCGCCAGGGGCGCCGGATCGGCTCGCTGCTTCGGTGGGCACGTGATGAAGCTCGATGGCAATGGGGACGGCAAGGTCACTCGAGAGGAAGCGCAGGCGGGGAAGCTCGCCCGTTTTCGTGTGATGGACAAGAATGGTGATGGATTCGTGACTCGTGAGGAGGCACAGGCGGCGCGGGAGGCATGGCGCGCCGAGCACCCCCCGCGCGGCGGCGAGCGACGCGCACGAGGCGATCACTTCGCGAACCAGGATGCAGACGAGGATGGCAAGCTTTCCAGGAGCGAGGCTCGAATGCCCTCCGAATGGTTCGACGAGACCGACGCAAACCGCGACGGCTATCTCACTCGCGAAGAGATGCGGGCCGCGCGGGAGGCGATGAAGGCTGGGTGGAAGGGGAAGCGTGGTCCCTTTGCCCAGCTCGATGAGGATGGTGATGGTCGCCTCAGTACCGCCGAAGCGATGCTGGGCGTCGACAGGCTCTTCGAGCGCTTTGATGCCAATGCCGATGGCCTCATTGCCGCTGAGGAGCTCCCGCGGCACCCGCGGTGCAACGCTCCCCGAGATTCCAAGAAGTAGCGCCGAAGGGTTCGGCGGCGCGCTGATCCCGCGGGGGACCCACGCCGCCGACACCCGGAGGACTCAGGGATGAGCCCCTAGAACTTGGCGTTCCGCGCGAGCTCCAGGGCTTGCTCCTGCCACCACTCGCCAGCCTTGGGGCCTCCGTTGCATTCGCCGTCCGACTCGCCAGGCTTCTTCAGCCAGAGATAGGCGTCGACGATCGGAGCGGCGGTCGCGGTAGTGGGTGGGGATCCCAGAGCTCTTCCGGGCGGATTGCACCAGGACTGCTCGCTCTTCGGATCATCCACCGTGGGCGGGCCGTTGCCGTTCCGGCTTGTGTCGATGACGAAATGCTTTCCGCCAACGAGTGCCGATACTTCCTTTCCATACGCGACGAGCTCGTCGGTCGCACGGTAGTTGGACGTATTGAGCGCAAACCCTTGGGCCTTGTCGACCCCCGCACGCTCAAGACGCTCTGCGGCAACGTCAGCGGGCATCCAGGCGGAATGGCCAGCATCGATGTACACATAAGTGTGAGGTAGCGTGTTGAAGGTCTCTACGGCGAACTGGTAGAGTTCGAGCCGCGCGGCTTGGTCTTCGGGGGAGAGGCATCCCTCAAGGAGACCCAGTCCATCGGGTTCCAGTATCACCACGGCTTTGCGGTCGTTGATGCCGCGGGCAAAATCAGTGATCCAAGCTTTGTAGGCCTCACCCGTCTCGGCCCCGCCAGCGGAGTACTGCCCGCAGTCCCGATTCGGAAGGTTGTACGCGACATAGAGGGGCAACGCTCCCGCGTTGGTGATTGCAGTCGTCTGACGCCTTACCCAGTCACCTACATAGGCAGTCCAATCCCCAACCCAGTCGGCTCCTCCGTAGTCTGCGATCTTCCGGAGCAATGCCGCATCCTGCGCGTTGCCAGCGCGCTCGGCCATCTTCATGTGAGTGACGGCGTTGCTATACTCGCTGACGTACCACTTTGCTCCCGCGAACGGGTTCTCTCCCGGTTTCTTGAATTCACCCGGGCCGTGATTGGCTAGCTTTCCGTCCGGGGGAAACTCGCCTGCGTCGCGTGCTGGTTTCTTGCTGGCCCCGCAGGCGACGGCACCCGCGAGGCTCAAGGAAAGGGTAAGAATGCTCCAGCGGCAATTGAGGAAGAGTATCATGGATCGTTCGCTTTCTGTGGGGTCCTCTGGCGGGGTCGCCCGCACTGGGCTGCTCCAGCATTGACCGACGTCGGCGTCCGCGCTTCGCATTTCAGCGCGAAGGTACGCGTTCTTTTTGCCGGAGCGAAGGATTTGGTTCATTGCCGAGGGGCGGCCGCGAGCCTGTACTTCGTCGGGGCGAGCCGTCGGCCGGTGTGCCCCCTACAAGAGCCCACGGACTAGGTAGCGCCCACCGATCACAAGGTGTTCGTTCTCACCCTTCAGGATGCTCTGCGGGAGCAGATCTCCGTGGAAGAGGACCTTGCAAAGTGGCACGTCCACTTGCCATACCGTTGTCCCGAATTCCCAGGCTTTCTCGCGATCCGAGGTGAAGCTGCAGAGATTGTTGAGGGCCACCACCTGGACTCGCCCACCGCGGCTCTCGAGCACCTCGTGCTCGCTCGCGTCGTACGTTCCACGATAGAGCCGCAGGTGCTTCTGGTGTGGGTGCGCGCGCGCCAGTTCATACTGGGTGTAGCTGTAGAGCAGGTCCAGCTGGGAAAGGATATTGTTCGTGTGAGCGCTGCCGCGCATTCGGTCGATGGCGTAGCGCGAGCAGTCATCGTGATCCGCTGTGTCAAGGGAGCCCCGATGGTACCTCGGCACGAGACCGAAGCGGCTTTCGACCCATCCCTTGAGGACGGCGCCCTCTGTCGAGTTCGAGTCGACACCCCAGCCACGCAGGAAACGCAAGTAGCTGTTCTTGATGGATCGGCGCGCCACCGCGGTCGATTGGTCCGCCCACTGATGAAGATAAAACTTCACGGACATATAGTCGTTGAACGCGCGGGCACGTTCTGCCTGCTCCGGGATCTCGTCCAGCTGGGCCAAGAGGAGTCGGTCTGCAGTGCTGAGCCCCTGGATCTGCAGTGGCTCGGGGGTGTCATTGAACTCTGTCGAGCCGATGATCCACGCAGGGAGATTGCAGAGGTTGAGCGTCGCGGACATGACGCCAGGACTCTGTCAGGACACCGGTTTCGGTCCCGTTTCCGAGCCGAGAGACGGTCACGGTCGGGTGCTCCTGGGGATTGGTCCCGTTTTTCATGGGGAGCATTCTGCGATACCGCAACGAAACCATGACAGAGCGAGGCTGAGGGGGATGTCGAACAGCGGGTTCTCGCGCCCCTGCTATCACGGGCGAGCATTGGGATCGCGTCTTCGGTCGGAGGCCATCGAGGCAAAGGCAGTCGGAGCCTATCTCGGGCTTGCCGTAGGTGACGCTCTTGGGGCGACCGTGGAGTTCATGACGCCAGCAGAGATTCGTGCCGAGCACGGCGAGCACCGTGAGATCGTAGGTGGAGGCTGGCTCTGCCTGAGGCGCGGTGAGGTCACGGATGATACGGAAATGGCGCTCGCCTTGGGCCGGTCCATCATCGCGCGCGGCGCCGTGGACGCCCACGCCGCCGCTGACGCCTTCGACGAGTGGATGCGAGGGCGTCCCAAGGACATAGGCAACACGGTACGTCGCGGGCTCGTTGGTTACCGCAGCACGGGCTTGGTCGAGGCGCCGCGAAGCCTCTCTTCTGCAGGAAACGGTGCATGTATGAGAACGCTTCCCGTCGCTCTGGCCACCTGGGGCGCTTCGGCGGTGCGGGTGATGCTCGCGTCTCGCGCCCAGGCCCACATCACTCACAACAATGAACTGTCTGACGCCGGCACCGAGACCATCGTCGCGATGGTGCAGATGAGTCTGGACGGAGCCACGAAGAATGACCTTCTAGGAGGGCCGGCCGAACGTCTCTGGAAGGCCTTCCCCCCATTTCGTTTCCGCGGCCGGCGCGAAGAGAACCCGAGCGGCTTCGTCGTGCACACGCTGCGAGCCGTCTTGCAGGCGTTCTTCGACACTGACACCTTCGAGGAGTGCGTGGTGGATGCTGTGAATCGCGGCGGCGACGCCGACACGACGGGCGCAATAGCCGGGATGGTCGCTGGCGCTCACTATGGGAGGGAAGAGATTCCTCGGCGCCGGCTGCGCCGACTGGAGCCAGCCGTGAGCCGCGCGTGCACGGAGCAGGCTCTCGCCCTCCTGGCCTTGGCGCCTTGCCCGGTGGTTGGCACGGCCGCTGGGGAGCTCTATGTCGACCCCGGCGTTCCGGAACCTTCCAGCCCCTGAGTCTTGCCTAACCGGACGATGGACAAGAGCTCACAGTCTGGATCAAGATACTCCGCCTGGGTCCTGGCAATGGCGGCTGCGGCTGTTTGCCCGCGCGCTTGAGCGATGAGTGCGCGGATGGCGAGCGTTTCGGCCTCGATCCATCCTGGTAGCCTTCGTCTTTCGAAGGGCTGCATGTGGCGCTCTGCAGCGCTCGCCTTGCCCAAGGCCGCGAGGGCGGCGCTCTGAGTGAGCAGCGCGCTCGCATGGTCGGGTGCTCTTGCGAGCACGATGGCCGAGGCGCGGACTGCTTCCCGGAGCCGTTCTCGCGGCGTGCCTGCCATCAAAGAAGCGCGCGCGTATCCCGGGAGGGCGCCGCAGTGCGACGGCGGATCCGCGTCCGAGTCTGGCGAGCGTCGAGGAACCCCCAGGGCCTCGAATTCCTGCAGCGCGTCTTCGTAGCGCCGGGACCACAGGAGCAGCGTCGCGAGCTCCAGACGTAGGCGCCAGCGTCCTGGCTCGTGCTCGAGCAGGGTGCGCGCCTCCCGCTCGGCAGCATCGTATTCTCGCAGGGCGAGGTGTCGGGCGAAGTCCCGCTGCGCGGGGAACTCCGCCGCGTTCCAGGGAAGGCTTCCGCGCGCTAGTAGGCCCACGATAGCAGCGCCATCGGAGCTGCCGACGCCGGGCGTCGCCCAGCGCGAACGGGGCAGCATCGTCGTGACGAGTACGAGCCCGTTACTGATGGCAAATGCCGCGGCAGCCTGGCTGCTGCCAGGGATGGCGTCGAAAACGGCAGCGGCGGCGTCCAAGGGTGACGCAAGGCCCTTAGGGATGGCTTCGCCTCCCAGCGCGCTTGCGAGTGCCATCCCACCCAGCACGAGCGTGGCGGCAGGGCCGCCCGCCAGCGCTGCAAGTGCGCGGAGGCGTTGGTGGCCGCGCTTCTTTGGGCCGAAGAGCGTGAGCGCGGGACCGGGAAACCAGCCCACGTCGACGCTGATTCCGCCCACCCTGAGCCGCGCTATGCTGCGTCCCGAGCCCAAGAGTACGACATATGGGTCGAGCCCCGCGAGACGAGCGGCAATCAAGTGCCCGAGCTCGTGCCAGATGATGCTCGAGCACCACGCCGCGAGCATCCACAAGAAGAGGATGCCGTACTCGGACGTCGAGGTGGCGCCCTGGGCGAGCCCAAACCACGACCCCACCAGGCCCAACACGAGGACCGTGGTCGTGTCGAGGTGACGCCGCGGTTTGGTCAGTGGGTTCAGGCGGTCGAAGTGCTTCCAGGCTGGAGAGTGGCCTTGTTCCGTCCCCATCTCCCCCCTCCGCAGCCGGGCGCCCCGCGCTGGCCGGTGCTCCCCCGAAAGCCGCAAGGCTATCCCTCTCGAGCGCCCTTGCGAGAAAGGAGCTTCACGACGAACGGAGTTACGGCCAAGGTTGCAAGGATCCGGAGCGGTTGGGCAAGTTTCGTGGCGACATAGGCCGCTCCCCAGGTTCCGAACGTTCCGCTCGCGCTGTCGACGTGCACGCCCATCTGAATGGCAATGGCGAACCCGACGAGGACCAGTGCGAATATCGCGAAATACACGACGAAGGCCGTCTTACCGTACTCGACGAGGAGCGACTGGAACCTTGCTTTGAGTGGTGGCCTAGCCGCGGCGGGCCTCGAATCCGTCATTGCGCTGTTGCTAGCAGGTTCCGCCGTCCGGCGCACGGGTCGCGCTTCCTGCTCATCGCCTCCGCGGCTCACCAATGCGACCGTCTCGCGCGCCTTGCACCGGGGCCATTTCGGCTCTATTCGGGAGGCGACATGCTCGGACGATCCTGGTCACCCGCGCTGCTCCTCGCTGCCAGTCTGATCGCCTCCTGTGCACGCTTTCGGGGCTATGAAGCGCGTTCGGAGCTCCCGCCGCCGCCGACATCTGGTGGCGCGCACTTGGCCTCCCCGCCATCCACACCGCTTGTGTCCACTGGCCGTCAGGGGGTCGCCGCGGAGCTCCCTCGCCCGGACCTGCAGAGCATGCCTGCGCTGCCCGCCGCCGGTGAGGCAGCGCGTTCGGAAGCGCGGACCACTCCGGGCCCCGCCGCTTTCGAACGGCCGCTGCCGGGTGACGTTCTGCCTGAAGCTGCTCCCGCGAGGCGTTTTGCCAATCTGTCGCCAACGCAGTGCCGTCGAATGCTGCGCGAGCGGCAGCTGCCCTTCCGGCGCGTCGGCGAGATGCACGGTGTCGCGACGGCCCTGCGCATCGATGGTGCAATCCTGGGCATCGAGCTACGCGGCCCCGGCGGCTCCAGCCCGTACGGGGTCCTTGATTGTCGGCTCGCCCTCGCGCTGGCGGAGATGGCCCCGCTCCTTCAGCGCCATGGCGTCCGCGCCATCCGGATCGACAACATGTATCGTCCGAACGCTCGCTTCGGGGGTAAACGCAAGCGCAGCCAACACTCATACGGGCTGGCTGTGGACATCTTCGCGTTCACGTTTCAGGACGGCACAGTGCTCGAGATCGAGGACACATGGGAGGCTAGGTTGGGCAAGCCGGTGTGTGGTTCGACCGCTGCGGCTCAGGGCATTTCGAACCCCGAGCGGCGACTTCGAAATCTCGTCTGTGACTTAGTGAGGGCTGGCATTTTCCACCACGTGCTGACACCCCATTACGACCGCGCCCACGCGAATCACCTCCATCTCGACATCAAGCGCGGTGAGACCACCTACTCGCTGAACTGAGCACCCCGACCTCCCATAAGGCAACGCCCCGGCCGCATTGGGGCGACCGGGGCGCGAAAAGGGCGCAGGCGGCACGACGAGGGATAGAGGGGGGCTATGTGAGGGGCGCGTACCGCCGCGCGGAGGGGGCGCTTCGGCTCCGAGGGGCGGCTGCCCTCTCGTGCCTTCGCTGCTCCACGTACTTGCAGAAAGCGTGCCGTAGGTACCGCGCCTGTTTTCGCATACTTGCAGCTCTGTAGTGGCGGCGGCATAGCGACAACGGTTTTCAGCTTGCGACCGTGGAGGATGATTCGCTGGAGGTGGGATGTTTTCATTGGTCGTGCAATTCGTGCCGCCGTTCCGTTGAAGTTGGAGGAGCTACGAGGTGAGATGTTTCCAACGTCTCTCGGCCCGTAAACCAAGCCTCCCGGCGCGGCCGTCGATCCCCGGTTCGGCGCGGGGGCGGCGACTCCTTTCCAGTGGGGCGCCGACTCGCGGAGCGAGCCTTGCTGTTGCGACTGGCTGCTGTCGATGGAGGCAACTGCGCGCGTGTCAGCAGCGTGGTGGCGCATGGTGTTCTGCCGTGAGGATGTCACGATGCGCTCGACGACGGCGTAGTGGGGGCGCACCTGTGCGGCTCTGGCGTTTGTGGGACGACGGCCACCCGCCAAAAGATATGTGCGGAAAGATGGGCGCTCGGATTCTCATTTCCGTCGCATGCCAACAGCGTTGTCGCTCGAGGTGTGTCGGGAAGGAACGATCTGCGCCCAAGCTGCTGATGCGCCGTTCGTGGGCATCCGGCCCCCTCGGCATCGAAGCGGCCCCGAGAGCTTTCTGCCACTCCCCCTTTCTGCGGGTCGCAGGTTGAGCTAGAGCAGTATTCCGGAACGGACGGATCGTTGCTCCGCATGGATCATTCCCTGGTGGTTTTGTCATGAGGTCGTTCAAGTCAATCGAAGAGAACCCCACCTTCCGCCTTGGGTCCGCCGAGACCCGAGCGGTTGAGCGCGGCGCAGGCGTTGTGCACGTCGAGCGCGGTCCCACCCTGAAGCCGTGCGGTGTGGACGCATCACTGTTCACAGGGTGGCGCCGTCTGTTCCCGCATTCACTGGTGCTGCTGGCGCTGGCCTGCTCCGGGAATAACCCGGTTGTCGGGCAGGGGTCGGGCTCAGGCAATTCGGAAGGCGGTTCTGCTGGTGGTGCTCCCGCACCGATTGGGAGTGCCGGAACGGGCGCTGGCATCGACTTCGGCGAAGGCGGCGTAGCGGGTGCGGCAGGAACACCAACGGACGTCGAGCCCTATTGCGGCGATGGTGCCGTCGGTGAGGACGAAGAATGCGATGACGGCAATACGCGGCCCGGAGACGGGTGCTCGGCTCGCTGCATCGTCGAGCAATTCCACATTTGTCCCGAGCCCGGCGAGCCCTGCGAATCCACCATCACCTGCGGTGACCGGCAAGTCGCAGGCGAGGAGGCCTGCGATGACGGCAACTTGGATGCGGGAGATGGCTGCAGCGCCGACTGCCTCCAAGTGGAGGAAGGCTTCACGTGCCCAACCTCGCAGGGCGTCGGTGGGGATTGCCAGCCTGTCGTGGAAGACCGATGCGGCGATGGTCGTCTCGGTGCCGGCGAAGAGTGCGACGACGGAGATGACGACGATACTGACGGCTGTACGAACGAATGCACGGTCCAGGATGGCTACGATTGCCCGCAGCCAGGCCAGCCCTGCACTCTCATCGCCCGGTGCGGTGATGGCCGCCTCTCCGGGTCGGAGGAGTGTGACGACGGAGCAGTCGACGGCGTTCCCGTGGGGGGTGACGGTTGTTCGGCCCAGTGCCAGCTGGAGGCGGACTACGCGTGCCCGGTTCCCGGCGAGTCATGTGTGTCACTGGTCGTCTGCGGCGATGGGAAGATCCTTGGCTCGGAGACCTGCGACGACGCGAACGAGGTGGACGGTGATGGCTGCTCGGCGGCTTGTGAGCCTGAGCCCGGATGGGACTGCCCCGCTGCGGGCGCTCCCTGTCGTCCTGCTGCGTGTGGCGACGGCATTGCGGTCGGTTTGGAGGACTGCGACGACGGGAACTCGGAGGACGGCGACGGCTGTTCGGCTGGCTGCGAGCTCGAGCAAGGATACGTTTGCGAAGCGACGGGAGGGGAGTGCGAGCCCACCGTGTGTGGCGATGAGCTCGTCGAAGGCACCGAGCAGTGCGAGGACCTCAACCAGGACACCGGCGATGGCTGCTCGCCCCTTTGCATGTTCGAACCGAATTGCACCGACGGCGTCTGTGAGGCGCGTTGTGGCGATGGACTGAAGCTCGAGAGCGAGGGCTGCGACGACGGGAACACCCGCTCCGGCGATGGCTGCTCGGAGACCTGCGAGATCGAGCCAGGCTACACCTGTGAGGTAGAGACCGATATCCCTGTTCTCCCGATCGTGTACCGAGATTTCATAGGAACCGATCGTACCAATAGTGGAGATCCATTGCCGGAGAACGAGGGGCCGCTCCATCCTGACTTCGAGCAGTTCAATGGTGGGTCGGGGGACTGCGCCTCAGCCGGTGAGGACGTCGAGCTGACCACGGATGCGGACGGAAAACCCGTGTTGGCCGAAAGCAACGGCTGTGTCGATAGCGCTGAGAGCTTTGCTCAGTGGTACCGCAGCGATGACGCAATCAATCGCACCATCGTGGACACCATCACGATGACCCCGGTGGAGGACATGCCCGGCGCCTTCGAATACGTCAACGACGCATTCTTCCCGCTGACGGGGCGCGGCTTCAATGACCCGGACGCATTGCTCGAGGTGGGGCGCGCGGCGCAGTACTCCAACAGCGTGACCATGGACGAGCCACAGAACTTCCACTTCACGAGTGAGCTCCGCTATTGGTTCACGTACCGAGGCGGCGAGCGCCTCACCTTCTACGGCGATGATGATGTCTGGGTATTCATCAACGGTCACCTGGCAGTGGCCATCCCGGGCATTCACAGCGAGCGGGAGCGTTGGATCGAGCTACCAGGGAATGGAAGCGAGGGGGGCACGGATTCCGCCAATGCCCCGAATACGACTCAGGGCTACTATCTGCCAGAGGATCTCAGCATCGAGCTCGATGGTGTCTACGACGTGGTCGTCTACCAGGCGGAGCGCCACACGCGGAAGTCCCAGTACCGGCTCACGCTGCAGAACTTCCTCAATGGCCGCTCACGCTGTAACCCCGTCTGCGGGGATGGTGTCGTGACCCGCTTCGAGGCTTGCGACCTCGGAGAAGAAAACAACACGGGCGAGTACGGGACATGCACGCCGGAATGCACGCTCCCCCCCCGGTGCGGTGACGGTACGGTCCAGGAAGACCAAGAGGAATGTGACGAGGGAACCAATCTCACCATCTATGATGCGGATGGTGAAGGCTGCGCACCGGGTTGTGTGCGGCCGCGCCTGTGCGGGGATGGCGTCGTCGATAGCCTCTACGGCGAAGAGTGTGACGCTGGCGAAGACAACGGCGCGGACGGCGGCGA
Source organism: Pseudomonadota bacterium (assembly GCA_023398955.1). Taxonomy (GTDB): domain Bacteria; phylum Myxococcota_A; class Polyangia; order Polyangiales; family Polyangiaceae; genus JAEWRL01. The sequence goes on along the minus strand of JAEWRL010000154.1, from coordinate 12,433 downwards.
GTGCACCGCGACCTGCAAGCTTGCCCCGTTCTGCGGGAACGGCGTGGTCGATCCCCTCGAGATTTGCGATGATGGTCCGCTCAATGGCACCTCCTCGAGCGACTGCAGCGCCCTCTGTACACCGAAGTGCGGAGACGGGGAGCTGGATCCGGGTGAGCAGTGCGATGACGGCGTCGCGGGCAATGACGGTAGTTACGGGGGGTGCACCCCAGAGTGCACTCGGGCCCCCTACTGTGGCGACGGCATTCCACAGAAGCCACAGGAGGAATGCGACGACGGGGTGAACGACGGCAGCTACGGGGGCTGCAACGCGGACTGCACCTTTGCGGGCTACTGCGGGGACGGCGAGCGCCAGGCTCCGGCAGAGCAGTGCGACAGCGGCGACGATAACGTGCCTGTGTCCTCGTATGGTGAAGACCTGTGTATCGAGGCCATTTGCGAACTGGCACCCTATTGCGGGGACGGCGAGACCCAGTCGCGGCACGGTGAGCAGTGCGACGGTGGCCCGGGCTGCAACGATGACTGCCAATCCAGGGTCGACTGAGGCGACGCACCGAAGCGCACACCGAGTCCTTGGTGCGGCCCCGCCAGCAAGGGCGTGCTCGCATCCGGGATAAGATAAGTGACGAGTTTGCTGGTCAGGCGAGCGCCAGAGGCTAGCCTGAAGCTCATCCCGGAGCTGCTATGCGACTGACCGTCAAGCTATTCGGACCGCAAGCGGTGCAGGCTCGCACCCGCGATCAGGTAGTAGAGCTCCCCGAAGGGCAGCCCACAATAGGCGAGCTCCGTCGGCGTTTGGCCGAGGTGCAGCCTGCGCTGACTGCTTCCCTCCCAACTAGCCGCTTCGCTATCAACTGCGAGTTTGTCGGTGACGATGCGATCGTGCGGTCTGGGGACGAGGTCGCGCTCCTTGGCATGCTGAGCGGTGGCTGAACCATGACGAACGCTGCGTCCTCGGTGAATGTGTCCCTTGTGTCGGGCCCCCTAGCCCCTGCAATGCCGTGGACGGTACAGGGAGCGGGCGCGGTCCTCGCCTTCGAGGGGGTTGTTCGCCCCATGGAAGAGGCCCGCTCTCTCGTTGCGCTCGTGTATGAAGCCTACGAACCCATGACGAGCAAGGAGCTGCGGCGGCTGGCCGCGGCGGTGCACCACCGGCACGCGCTCCTCGGGTTGGTGGTCGAGCACAGCGTCGGAAGGGTCCTTGTTTCCAGTGTTTCGTTCCGGTTACGTGTCGCGGCTGCTCACCGCAAACCTGCCATCTTAGCCGTCGACGAGTTCATCGACGAGATGAAACGCGGAGTCCCGTTATGGAAAGTGCCTGAGTGGACGCAGATGTGAGAGAGCCGGCGCTCGGGCGACCTCATTACTGAGCTCCCGGCCGGAGTCGTCCGGTCGGTTCTTGGCGGGTACCGTCGGTCGACGTGCGAATCGGCTTGATCGAGATCAAAGCTCTAACTAGTTCTGCGCGTCAGGCTCAGAGCTCGAAAGGAAACAGCCTCGTGAATGATTGGATCGCCGTGACGGTGTTCCTTGCCGTGTCTGTCCTGGTCGCCTTCTCGACCCTGCTCGGCGCCAAGCTTCTCGGAGTGGTCGGCAAGCGGCACACCATCCTCACGCGCACCACCTACGAATGCGGCGAGGAGCCAGAAGGACCCGCGTGGCTGAAGTTCCACCCCCGCTACTACGTCGTGGCGCTCGTCTTCGTGCTCTTCGACGTCGAGGCTGTCTTCCTCTTCGCCTGGGCGCTCGTCTTGCCGGAGGTGAAGCTGCTCGCCATTCTCGACATGTTCCTCTTCATTGGGATCCTACTTCTCGGATGGCTCTACGCTCTGAGAAAGGGGGCGCTGAAATGGCAGTAGACGAATCGGATAGGACCTTTTCGCATCCTATTTATGACTTTATGATGCGGGTTCCAGGGCTCGACGTCGCAACGACGACGGTGGACAAGCTCCTCAGTTACAGCAGTGAAGGGTCGTTGTGGATCTTTCCCGTGGCGACCAGCTGTTGCGGTATCGAGTTCATGGCTCTTGCCGCTAGTCGAGTGGACGCAGACCGCATGGGCGCCATCGTCAGGGGCAGCCCGAGGCACTCGGACGTCATGGTGGTGGCTGGAACCATCACGGTGAAAATGGCTCCCCGCGTCAAGAAGCTGTGGGACCAAATGCCCGAGCCCAAGTGGGCCATCGCTGTCGGTTCCTGCGCGATATCCGGGGACTTCTACCGCGATGTGTACTCGGTCATCCCCGGCATCGATACCTTCATTCCCGTGGACGTGTACGTGCCCGGCTGCCCGCCAAACCCGGAATCTATGATGCACGGTCTGATTCGCCTTCAAGAGAAGATACGTGCCGTCCGGGACGGGAAGTGGCGGGACCGCGAGCAGCGTCCCGAACCAGTCAAGCACCAGCGTCTGCCCCGCCTGCCGTTGGTTCAGGATCCGGCTCGACCCGAGCTCCTGAACCAGCAGCAGATCATGAGTGCTGCATCGCTCGGGTGGTGGGATGAGCTCAACCTGGATGTCGCTCTCGAGTCCGCCGCTCAGGGCGTTCACCAGCACGTCACGCGCGCGGCGAACAGTCCCCTCACTGCCCCCACGGAGGACGCAGGTTCCTCGGACAGCTCCGGGACCGATGGCCCCGCTGCCTCCGGCGAGGAGACCGGCAGTAAAATGCCCGGTGTCGAAGCGGACAAGGAGACCCGGTCGTGACGGTCAACGGCGTGTCCATGCCGCCCCGGTATGAGGCGCTCTTGGCCGATCGGTTCCAGCCCGCCACGGCGGCAGCGGGGGGCCCTCCGCTGATCGGGGTGGACCGTCACCTGGACCTGGCGCGCGCGCTTCGCGATGAGCTAGGTTACAAGATCTTCGGCTTTGTCGTGGCGGTGCATTACCCGGCGCTGAAGGTAGGGGATGGTCCAGACCTGATCCGCGTCGTGTATGGCCTCAGGACAGTGGGCCCTGGCACGGAACAGGCTCTCTGGCAGTTGGAGGTTCTCGTCGGGGAGTCGGTGCCAACGTTGTCGCACCTATTCGCCGGGGCAGACTGGCAAGAGCGGGAGCAGTACGACTTGGTTGGTATCCGATTCTCCAACCACCCTGACCTGCGGCGCTTGATGCTCCCGGAGGACTGGGAAGGGCATCCGTTGCGCAAGGATTACGCGATCGACACCCACATTGCTCCCTGGAGATAGTGGTGAACCAACTAGTTCGAACGGAACGAGGTGACCCCTACCTCGACATCGAAGAGTACGATCCCGAAGCGGACCTCATGGTACTCAACCTGGGTCCACAGCATCCCTCGACTCACGGTGTCTTTCGCCTCAAGCTCTATTTGGACGGCGAGATCATCGTGAAGGTGGTCCCTTTTACGGGGTACCTGCACCGCGGGGTCGAGAAGCTGTGCGAGAAGCTGACCTACGTGCAGATGATCCCGATATTCGACAAGCATGACTACGTCTCTCCAATGATGAACGAGCAATCGGTCGTCATGGCCTTCGAGCAGCTCCTGGGCGCCGAAGTGCCGCGGCGCGCACGGTACCTGCGCACGCTGCTTGCCGAGCTCCAGCGCATCGCCTCGCATCTACTATGGCTCGGCGCTTTCGCCATGGACCTGGGCGGTGCCCTGGGCGGGGGGTCCACGCTCTTCATGTATTGCTTCAGAGAGCGTGAGCTGATCCTCGACCTTTTCGAGATGCTGACCGGTGGCCGCTTCCACTACAACACCCACGCGATCGGCGGAAACCGCCATGACGTTCCCGCCGGTTGGGCCGCCGCCGTGCACGCCGCCATGAACCAGATTGACGAGCGTCTCGGCGAGTACGAGGCCTTCATGACGACGAACAAGATCTACATCCAGCGCACCCGTGGCGTTGGCGTCGTGGACGGTGAGCTGGCGATGGAGCTCGGGATCACCGGCCCGGTATTACGGGCCGCAGGTGTGGATCACGATCTGCGCCGGGATGCTCCCTACCACTGCTATGACGAGATAACCGTCAATGTGCCGACCGAGACCGCTGGAGACTGCGAGGCTCGCACCAAGGTGCGCCTCGCGGAAATGCGGGAGAGCATTCGCCTCGTTCGCGCGATGATAGATGGAATACCGGAAGGACCGCTTGGTTCCCGCAAGCCGATCAAGATGCCCACCGGCGAGAAGACTGGGGAAGGACACGCGTACTCGTGCGTCGAATCCCCGCGCGGTGAGCTCGGGGTCTACGTCATAGGCGGAGGGGCAAACCGTGGTGCGAGCCCCTACCGGCTGAAGATACGCCCGCCCAGTCTGCACGTTCTTCAGTGCCTTCCCTACGTGCTCCCGGGGCACTCGGTGAGCGATGCGGTTGCGGTGCTCGGCAGTGTGGACCCCATCATGGGGGAGGTCGACCGATGAACCCATGGCTGCGGGCGGTGCTGTACGCCTTCGTCTTCATTACGGTCACGATGACGGTCACGGCATGGTCGATATGGTTCGAGAGAAAGTTCTCGGGTAGGATGCAGAGTCGTTTGGGGCCCACCTTCTATGGTCCGGCAGGGCTGCTCCAGCCCGTGCTCGATGGGCTCAAGCTCCTGCAGAAGGAGTTCCTCATTCCAGAGAGCGCCGACAAGTTTCTCTTTGTGTTAGCTCCCCCGTTGACCGTGATCCTCGCGCTCGGTGCGGCCGCAGTGGTTCCCTTCAGTCCGGAGGTGGTCGCCGCAGATCTAGATATCGGTGTCCTCTATATCCTCGCTCTTGGTAGCCTCACCATTATCCCAGTGTGGATGGCGGGCTGGGCGAGCAACAACAAGTACGCTCTGCTGGGGGGCATGCGAGCGGTGGCTCAGGGTATCTCGTATGAAATCCCGCTGGTTCTCGCGGCGCTCGTACCCGTCGTGCTCACGGGCTCCATGAGCCTCACCGATATCGTCAACCACCAGATCGAGCACGGTTGGTTTGCTTTCTGGCCACCTGGACCCGGGTTTTTGGCCTTTCTCCTTTTCCTGCCGGCGTCCCTTGCCGAGGCGAATCGGATTCCATTCGACATTCCGGAGGCCGAAAGTGAGCTGATCGCGGGCGTGACGACCGAGTACACCGGTATGGGCTTCGGTCTCTTGTACTTGGCGGAGTACCTGCACACCCTCATCGTCTCCGCTGTCGCGTCCGCGCTCTTCTTCGGGGGTTGGGACGGTCCTTTCGCGCCGGGGCTGCACTGGATGGTGCTGAAAACATTGGTACTCTTTGCGGGAATATTCTGGGTGCGCTGGAGTCTGGTGCGGTTTCGCTCCGATCAACTGATGCGTATTTGCTGGCACTACCTGGTGCCGCTGGGTTTGTTGTTGGTGATGGTCTCGGCGCTTTGGGTATATGCCGGAGGTTCGACGTAATGCTGTACTTCGTTGACACGGTGAGGGCACTGACGACCAGCCTTCGCAACGTTTTCCGCAAGCCAACCACCGTGGAGTTCCCTGCTGTACGCCGAGAGCGACCCGAGCGGTTTCGATCGAGCTTCGCGCTCATTCACGACGAGGAAGGGGACGAAGCCTGCGTCGGGTGCAAGGCCTGCGAACGAATATGCCCGTCGGAGGTCATTACCGTGGAAGCCGAGAAGCGCGAGTCCGCGATAACGGGACAGAAGCGGAGCTACGCAAAGGTATTCACGTTGGACGCCAACGCTTGCATCTTCTGTGAACTTTGTGTTCAGGTCTGTCCGACCGACGCGATCGTCATGACGAAGACTGCTGCTGAGCCTGAGTACGATCGTCGAGGACTCTGCCTGGACTTGGCTCGCCTCTACGAGAACGAGAAGACGCTGCCCCTCTCGTGGGCGAATGCCTCTCGCCTCGTCGAGATGCAGGCTCCCCCAAAGCCAGCGAAGAAGGCCGCAACCGAGGGAGAGCCGAGGGATGCTTGAGGCGATTAGCTTCGGGGCATTCTCTGCGTTGGCCGTCGTGAGTGCGCTGGCTGTCGTCCTCTGGCGCAACCTCGTCCACTCGGTGCTGTGGCTGGCGTTGCTGCTCCTCGCTACCGCAGGGCTGTTCATCACGCTGGGCGCAGACTTCCTGGGCGGCATCCAGGTGATGCTCTATGCGGGCGGGGTGGTGACCCTGATGCTGTTTGCCGTGATGCTCACCCGCCGCAAGGGCGGCGTCGCCATCGAGAACGAGGTCGTGGCCAACCGGCGCTTGCCGGCGCTGCTCGTCAGTGGCGGGTTGTTCGGAGGCTTGGCATGGGCGATTCACGAGACCCCGAATCTCCGCGACCCCGCCGGGCCCGGTGTCACCACCCATGACCTCGGACGCGCATTCCTCACGGATCAGGTGCTGGCCTTCGAGATGCTCAGCGTGCTCCTGCTGGCAGCGACCGTGGGTGCCATCGTTCTCGCCCGCCGCCGCGACTTCGGAGAGCTGCAGGTGGCTCGGGTGCCACAGCGCGGCCGCTCAGCCACGAAAGCGGGCCGCTGATGTCGCTCGCTGCCTGCCTCTATCTGGGTGCGTTCCTCTTCTCCGTCGGTCTCTACGGCGTATTGACGCGCCGTAACGCTATCGGCATTCTCCTTAGCGTCGAAGCCATGGCGAACGCGGTGAACATCAACCTCGTCGCGTTCTCCCGCTTCTTCTCGAATGTTGCTCAGCAGCTCTTCGCCGTCTTCGTCATGGCCATCACCGTCGCGGAAGTCGTCGTAGGTCTGGCACTCGTTATCCTTCTGTACCGGGCTGTCCACCACATCGCCGTTGATGAGGTGAGCGAGCTGAGACACTGAGGCCTGGATGAACTCCCTTGAAGACATGCTGCTAGCGGCCGCCGCGCTAGCTCTTTTCGCCCCGTTGGGGATGGCGATGCTGTTGGCGTTCGTGGCGCCCCTCAGAGCGCGAGGCAAGCCCGCGGCCTGGCTCAGCGTCGCTGCCGCGCTCGTCTCCCTCGCTGCTTCCCTGTTCATCTTTGCCTTCCGGTTCGGCGCGCCGCCCCTGCGGCGCACGGTAGCTTGGTTGCCTCAGGAGGGGCTGCCGCTGGCGGAGGTCGGGCTCGCGCTGGACGGCGTCTCGGCTGGCATGCTGGTCGTCGTGACCTTCGTCGCGAGCATGGTCCAGGTCTTTTCCCTTGGGTACATGGCGGAGGAGCCGCCGCCCTCCCAGGGAAGGTACTTCACCTACCATTCGCTCTTCATCTTCAGTATGAACCTCCTGGTGCTCGCGCCCAATCTGCTGCAGCTCTTCCTCGGCTGGGAGCTTGTCGGCCTCACCAGCTATTTGCTCATCGGGTTCTACTATCAGAAGCCGAGCGCGGGACATGCTGCCGTCAAGGCGTTTTGGGTAACCAAGTTCGCCGACATGGGGCTTCTGCTCGGCTTGCTCGTGCTGTTCGCTGCCTCGGGCAGCTTTGGCTTTGATACTCGGCTGGGGGAGCCTGTCGCCACTGCCGTGACGCTCCTGGCGTTCCTGGCGGTAATGGGAAAGTCGGCGCAGTTCCCTCTGCATATCTGGCTGCCCAACGCGATGGAGGGACCCACCCCGGTTTCGGCTCTCCTCCACGCGGCTACCATGGTCGCGGCGGGTGTATACCTGCTTGTGCGCATTCAGCCGCTCCTCGTTCAGGCCCCTTCGACCCAGGAAGTGCTGCTGTGGGTCGGCTCATTCACTGCACTCTTCGCCGCTGTCGTCGCCGTGGTCCAGACGGACATCAAGCGCGTGCTCGCCTACTCGACCTGCTCCCAGCTTGGTTACATGGTGGCAGCGCTCGGCGCTGGGGCCACGCTGGCGGGCTACTTCCACTTGACTACCCATGCCTTCTTCAAAGCGTTGTTGTTCTTGGCCGCTGGTAGCGTGATTCACGCCGTGCGCAGCAACGAGCTGTCCGACATGGGGGGCCTCTACCGAACGATGCCGCTGACGACCGGGGCCTTTCTCGTCGGAGCCTGTGCTCTGGCGGGTATACCCGGCTTCTCCGGGTTCTTCAGCAAGGACCTCATCCTCGAGGCCCTGGCCGAGCGGGGCGCCTGGCTGCCCCTGACGTTCCTGCTGGCGGCAGCGTTCATGACGGCCTTCTACATGGGGCGCGTGGTCCTGCTGGCATTCATTGGCAGGCCATCGAAGAACGCCCCTCACGCCCATGAAAGTGGGCCAAGCATGACCATTCCCCTCCTGCTTCTGGCGCTCCCAGCGCTCGGCGCCGGCTGGTTTGCCGGGGCCTTCGCGGAGGGGATTGGCCTGCCCTACCGCTTCCACCTGGGGCCGGTAGGGGCGGGCGCAGCGCTGCTCGCGTTTGGCGGCGCTGGTCTCAGCTACGTCGTGTACGGGTCGCGAGCCTGGTCGCCCCAGGGAGTCCCCGCGCTCGCCGCGCTCGGAGCGCTCGCGCGGAGCGGGGCGGTCGACCGAGCCGCGTCCCTGCTGTTTCACCGCGTGGCGCTGCGCATCGCCGCCGGCATTGGTTGGTTCGACCGTTACGTCATCGATGGCGTGATGAACTGGCTCGGCTGGGCTTCCATGATCACCAGCAGGCGGCTGCAACTCGCGCAAACGGGCAACGTTCTCGACTACGTTTTTGCGGTGGCTGCGGGTGTCGTCGTCCTGGCGGCGTGGAGGCTGTGGACGTGACCGACATGACGCTTCCGTGGCTCAGCATCATCGTCGCCGCGCCATTCGTGGCGGCATTGATCCTGTTGCTCGTTCCTGAGACGGCCAGGCGCGTCGTGCGCGTCGTGCCTCTCGCCGGCGCTGCGGTGAGCCTGACAGGCAGCATCATCGTTGCCTCGGGTTATCACCTGGAGGAAGGTGGCCTTCAGTGGGCGGAGGCTTATCCGCTGGTGCCGAGCCTCGGGATCTCACTGACTCTGGCGGTGGACGGTTGGGGGGTGTCACTCTTGCTGCTCACGGGCCTCATCATCGTCGCTGGGGTCCTCGCTTCGTGGACCCTCGCACGGCGCGCGAAGGAGTTCTACGTCATGCTCCTCGTGCTGGTCGCCGGCGTATTCGGCGTGTTCGTGGCCCAAGACCTGTTCGTGTTTTTCCTGTTTTACGAGATCGCCGTGCTGCCGATGTACCTCCTGATCGGCATCTGGGGAAGCAGCCACAGCGTCGCTGAGGCCGGTCCCTTCAAGTACGTGTGGAAGCTGCTGGACGTGGGCGGGCGGGAGTATGCGGCCATGAAGCTGACGCTGATGCTGCTCGTCGGCTCTGCGTTGATCCTCGCCGTCATCATCGCCATGTACCTGAGCGCGGGCAAGGGTACCTTCGACATGGCGGTCCTCGGCAGCACGACCTATCCAGAACAGCTGCAGATAGTCGGCTTCCCCCTGTTGTGGCTGGGCTTCGGAACGCTGGCTGGCGTGTTTCCCTTCCATACTTGGTCGCCAGATGGGCACGCCTCCGCGCCGACCGCCGTTTCCATGCTCCATGCAGGCGTTCTCATGAAGCTCGGAGCGTTTGGCGTCATGCGCATCGGCATGATGATGTTGCCCGAGGGCGCTGTCTATTGGGCGCCGGTGGTCGGTGTGGTCGCGGTCATCAACATCGTGTACGGGGCCTTCTCTGCGATGAGCCAGACCGATCTCAAGTACATCATCGCCTACTCCTCCGTCAGTCACATGGGCGTCGTGATGCTGGGCGCGGCCACGTTGACTCCCGCCGGTTGGAACGGCGCAGTCTACCAGATGTTCGCCCACGGCGTCATGACGGGTCTCTTCTTTGCCCTCGTTGGACTGGTCTACGAGCGAGCCCACTCCCGGGCCATTCTCGAGATGGGGGGCTTCGCGAAATCAATGCCCATCGTGGCTGTCTTCTTCACGCTCGCAGGCCTCTCGAGTCTTGGGCTGCCTGGTACGGCCGGCTTCGTCGCGGAGTTTCTCGTATTCCTCGGTGCTTTCCAGAGCGCGCACTGGTGGTGGGCGATCCCTGCCATCCTCGGCGCGTTCGTGACCGCGGTGTACGTGCTGAGGGCCGTGCGACGCGTCTTCTGGGGCCCCGGACCCAGCTCCAGATTCGAACACCTTGCGGATGCCCGCGGTACGGAGCTCGGCGCGCTCTTCATCCTAGGGGGAGCCATCGTCTTGTTCGGTAGTTGGCCGCGGCTGGTCCTCGATTTCGTCGATCGTGCGACGGTCGACCACATCGTGCTGGTAGTCCCCCGGGGAGACGGCAAGTGATGCTTTCGGCTGCGGATTTCGAAGCGCTATGGCTGGACGTCGGCCTCGCTTCGCTGACTCTACTCGTGTTCTTGGCGGACGCGGCGGCGCCAGCGAGACGGTCGCGGCGGGGGCTTGCCTACTGGACCTTCGCCGGTTTGGTGGCCCTGCTGGTGGCCAGCTTCGTGTGGCCACCCAGGGAGGGCCTGGCTTTCTTCGAAAAGTACGCGAGTGACCCCTGGTCCCTCTACCTGAAGCAGGTTCTGATCGCGGTGGCCGCCATCGTGGTGCTCGGCAGCGTCGACCACGTCGAGCGCACGACACCAAGGCGCCAAGCCGACTACTATCTACTGCTGCTCTTCAGTTTGCTCGGCATGACGGTCCTGGTGGGCGCGACGGACCTGATACTGCTGGTCGTGTGCTTCGAGCTCATGGGCATCCCCCTCTTCGTGCTCGCTGCGATCGAGAAGCTCGACCTCCCGGCCCCACGCCAGAGTCATCCCTCGGAAGCGGCGATGAAGTTCTTTCTGGTTGGGGTGGTGAGCACTCCGCTCTCCCTGTTTGGTCTCTCGCTCGTGGCTGGCCTGGCCCAGACGACGGACATAGCGGCCCTAACACGCACCGAGTGGTCGCCGCTGATGAACGTGGGTCTGTTGATGATCATCGCCGGGATGGGCTTCAAGGTGGGCCTGGTACCGTTCCACATGTGGGTCCCTGACACCTACCAGGCCGCTCCCACGCCGTTCGTCGCGTTCCTCTCCGCCGCCCCGAAGGTCGCAGGTATCGCAGCGTTGGGCCGTGTCTTCTTGTATGGCTACTCCGAGTGGAAGGAGCATTGGGTGCCGGTGCTCGTCGTCCTGTGTGTGATGAGCCTACTCCTTGGGAACTACTCGGCGCTTGCCCAGCGGAACACGAAACGGCTCCTCGCCTACTCCGGCATTGGGCACATCGGATACTTGCTCCTCGGCTTCATCTGCGTGGACGAACTCGGCGTCGCCACCCTGCTCTTCTACATGGCTGCTTATGCCGTGACGAACGTGGGCGCATTCCTCGTCGTGGAGGCGGTGGCGTCGCGTGGGGGCAGCGATACGATCGCCGACTTCAACGGCCTCGCGCAGCGTGCGCCGTGGCTTGCCCTCGCGATGCTGTTGTTCTTGTTGTCTCTTGCCGGGATTCCATTCGTGGCAGGCTTCTGGGCGAAGCTCTACGTCTTCATTGCTGCGTGGAATGCCGGATTCGAGTGGCTGGTCGTGCTCGGTGCGCTCCTGGCAGTCGTCGCGCTCTTCTATTACATGCAGATCGCGCGGGCCATGTACATGGTGGAGCCCGAGGGCGACGCCGCACCCCTCCGCGTCGCGCCAGCGCTGCGAATGGCAATCCTGCTCTCGCTTGCAGGTGTCGTCGGTTTCGGTGCTTGGCCATCCCTGCTCCTCGATCAGGCGCACCGTGCTGCGCCACCCGTGCTGGCCGCACGGTCCGCTCCCGTCAGCGCCGCCGTCTCGAGCCGCGCGCTGGCAGACCCAGTGCAGAGCCTCCGCGCAGAGCTCTTCGTCGGCTCCCCTTGACCCCGCGGGCCCAGTGGCCGCGTCCGGGCTCCCCGCTCGAGCGGCTGCCGCTCTCGGGCGGGCGGTGTTATCCGGCCGCCAAATGTGTCGTACTGTTGGGTGTGCCCAGCGTCCACGAGAAGTGCGCCAGGTGTGCGCGTCCTGACACGGGATGGCACCTCGAGGTTCGCGAGCGCGAAGAGCAGCTCGCTCAGAGAGCTAGCAACTGTGAGCGGCGTAGCGAAGAGCTGAGCTGTGGGATGGAATTCCAATCGCGTCCGTTCTCATGATTCCTATCGATTTGCCCTTTCGCGCAGCCGCTGATCTCAACATCGTGGCCTTCGAGGTTCACGGGGAGATCGTCCTGCAGCTGTCTGGTGCCGCTGATCTGCGCGCGGCTGATGCTCTGCGTGAGGTCCTCGCTAGCACGCACGAGGCGGCTCGTCGGTTTCGGGTCAACCGCATCACGGTGGATATCACCGCGCTGGAGTTCATGAACTCCTCCTGCATCAAAGGTATCGTCAGCTGGCTCGCTTCGATACAGGCTGAAGAACGGCATCCCCGCTACAAGGTCCGCTTCCTCACGAACCCCGACATGCAGTGGCAGCGCACCAGCCTGAAAGCCATTCGCTGCATGGTTCCGGAGCTGGTTACGGTGGAAGGACGTATGGCGGGTTAGGGCCTGTCCCTGAATGCGGTTGGCTCTTCCGTAAACGTGCCCGTGCCCGTGCCCGAAAAAGCTAGCAACGCGGGGGCCAGCGCTGGCCGATAGCTGAGCATGGAACTGGCTCATGAAAAGCTCG
>JAEWRL010000129.1 GCA_023398955.1 Pseudomonadota bacterium | reverse complement strand
CGAGCTTTTCATGATCCAGTTCCTTGCTCAGCTATCGGCCAGCGCTGGCCCCGCGTTGCTAACTTTTTCGGGCACGGGCACGGGCACGTTTACGGAAGAGCCAACCGCATTCAGGGACAGGCCCTAGGCCTACGAGTCCGCTGCGCGTGCCGCTCAGAGCAGCAACAGCTCGGCGAGCTCCTGCATGAGATCATCGAGACCCTTGTGGGCTGCGGCACTGATCAGCCGTAGCTCGATCGACTCAGCGGCGAACTGAGGGCGAAGCCGCTCATAGGCCTCACGCACCTCGGGGAGATCCCCCTTCGACAGGGCCACTACTTCGGGGCGCCGCGCGAGGTCGGGGTTGAAGCGCGCCAGCTCGTGCCGCACCGCGCGATAGTCAGCGAGGGGGTCACGTGATTCTTCGTCGGTCAGCGTGACGAGATGAAGCAGGATCCTCGTACGTTCCAGATGTTTGAGGAAGCGAACACCAAGCCCGTACCCTCCGCTCGCACCTGGCACCAGGCCCGGAATATCTGCGAGAACGAAGCTGCGTCCCAGTCCACGGCGCCAGTCTCCGATGGTCACCACCCCGAGATGAGGAACGAGGGTCGTGAACGGGTAGTCAGCCACTTTCGGCCTGGCTCGGGAGACGGCGCGGATGAGCGTGCTCTTTCCGACGTTCGGAAAACCGAGGAGCCCGACGTCGGCCATGATTCTCAGCTCGAGTCGCAGGTCTCGCCGTTCGCCCTTGGCACCCGGCTCGGCATGCCGCGGCGCGCGATCCGTTGGTGTCGCGAAGTGGCGATTGCCGCGCCCCCCTCGGCCCCCTTGCGCCACGACGATGCGGTCACCGGCCTGCGTCAGCTCCGCGACGCGCGTGTTCGTCTCCGAGTCGTACACGATAGTGCCAAGCGGCACTCGCACTACGGCATCGTTGCCGGACCGGCCGTTGCAGTCCTTTCCTTCGCCATGAGCGCCCCTGTCGGCGCACACCCGGCGCACATGCGTCACGTCGTGAAGGGTGCCGAGGCCCGGGTCCGCCTCGAGCACGACGTCGCCCCCCCGCCCCCCGTCGCCACCCGACGGCCCGCCAAAGGGGACGTACTTCTCCCGGCGAAAGGCGACACAACCGTTCCCTCCGTCTCCGGCCTGCACGGCCAGCGCACATTCATCGACGAATCGCATTGAGCTGCCGCCTATAGCCCGATAAGGGACATTGGGCGACCCGCAGCGAGCGGGAACCCCCCATTGCCATCCGCCCGTGCTGGAAGCGCCGAGGCCACCATTCCCGAGCTAGTCCGCGACTCAGCGCTGGCGTAGGGGCCCGCGGCCGAGCCGTGGCGGCTCGAGTGGGCGAGCTGGCCGAGTCGAGCAAAGCTCGTCAATGGCCCGGAGCGCGGCGCCGAGGAGTTCGAGCCCGAGGGACTCGGCAGCCTCACGCTTGAATGTATCCACGACGCGCAGGAGGCGAAGGGCCTGCACGCGACCGAGGGATACCTCTCGGTCCAGAAAGGATTCGAGACTCGAGTAGCCCTTGGCCTCGTAGAGCGCGTGATCGCGAATCTCCGCCAGCAGGAGACCGATATCGTAGAATGAATTCCCCACGCTGCGCTGCAGCATGCCTATCCTTCCGATGTCTACGTGCAGCTGGCGCACCCGCTCTTTGATCTCGTCTGCAGCCTCCGGGGTGCGCAATGTGGCACGGGCGCTCCCAGGGGGTGGAGGCGCGGAGTTGCGAGCTGCTGTTTCAGCGGCCTGCTTGGCGGCGTGCCGGGCTGCCCAGGGGGCGGAGCCCCGGCCGATGCGGCGCCCCTGTCGCGCCTGGGGCGGCTGGTCCGCGCTCGCTGCCTTGGCGGGCCCAGGGAGCGCAGGGCCCGTGGTCCGCCCCTTTTTGTCCACCACAGAGTCCGACACAGCCCCGACGGGGCGCTTGCGGGCTGGGGCCTTCTTGGCGCGCGCCCCATCGAGCCGCTGTCTCCCAGTGCGTGTCTTCAGACCCTCCACATGCCTGCGGGTCGTGCTTGTCTTGGTGGTGACGTTTCTGGCGGATTTTGCTGTAGTTTTCGGCATCACCGTGCCCCCGGCTTGCGTTTCTTGGGATTCTACGTGGGCGCGTCCCAGCGGTCAAAGTTCGTGTCGGTGCCAGCCGAGGCGGGCAAACGCTCTCGGACCTCGGGGTGTCGTGTTACATGGGAGATCATGAGCGAACCTCGCCACTCCGAACCGGACACGGAAGCGCCGGGAGGCGCCAGCAGCTTGGAAGGCGTCGTGCGGGTGCCCTTCACGATGGACAGCTATCTCCCCGCACCAGGTGAAGTCGAGCGAGAACGCATCGCTGTCGTCGTGAACGGCAATGCGAAGGGGGTCGACGACGAAGTCATCGCTTCCGTCCACCAGATCCTACGTGGCGGTGACCTTTTCGTTTCGCGAAGCCTGGCTGACGCTCGAGAGATTGCGCGAATCCTCGTGACACGCGGCTACGGTACGGTGCTCACAGGTGGTGGGGACGGGACCTTTTGCGTTATGGTTTCCGAGGTCGTACGAGAGTCCCGCAGGGTCCAGCGGCCCATGCCTCGTTTTGGCCTGCTCAAGTTGGGTACGGGGAATGCCTTGGCATGGGTCGTCGGGGCCGGGCAAATCGGCGGAAACTGGGCTGCCGACATCCGGCGCTTGCACGAGGATGCTGGCAGCCGACTGGTCCGACTCATCGAGGTCGAAGGGTTCATCGCGCCGTTCTGCGGGTTTGGTGCCGACGCCGAGGTGCTGCTCGATTACCAGTGGTGGAAGCAGCGGGTTGCTGCTGGTACGTTCAAGCGTCTCGGCAGCGGTGGCGCCGGGTACTGCTGTTCCGTCGTGGGACGCTCGCTGCCCCGCTTGCTGCTTGGCCGTCGGCCGCATTGTCGAGTGGTCAACACGGGGGCCGATGCCTACCGCATTGGGGCGCGCGGCAGCATCATCGGCCCGCCGATCCCCGAGGGCGAGGTCCTCTACGAGGGGCCGATCCGCATCGCGGCGCTCTCGACCATTCCCTATTACGGGTTTGGTTTCCGGGCGTTTCCTTACGCGGGCGAGCGCGACGACCGCATGCAGCTGCGGATTTCCACCATTGGTGTCGCGGAGTTCCTGCGCAACTTTGCAGCGATTTGGAAGGGTGAGTTCGAACAGCCCGATGAGATCTTCGACTACCTCGTGGAATCCGTAGACATTACGATGGATCCCGCCACACCCTTTCAGGTGGGAGGTGACGTTCGCGGCGTTCGCGAATCGGTCCACGTCGGGCTCATGCCGGATCCGATTCGCCTCGTGGACTTCTACGCCCCGCCGAATGCTTCCTGACCTTGGACTTCGATAAGCTCCGCGTTCTTGCCCGGGACGCCGAACGGCGGCTAGGGATGGAGTATGATCCTGGCGGGAACGCTCGAGTCGACGACCCTAGGCGATCTGTTTGGCGGGCTCTATCGCGCACGCGCATCCGGTAGTCTCGAGCTCCACGAGGACAGAGGACGCGAAGCAGGAAGGTGTCACCGGGTCGAGTTTCGCGAAGGTCGTATCGCGGGCGTCGCGACCCCCTTGGGCGCGCCGCGCCTTGGAGAGCTCCTGCAAGCACACGGGCTCATTGACGACCTCGTCCTCGCACGTGTCGTGGAGCGGGCCGGGACAGAGCCCGGAGCGGCGATCGGCTGGCTCGCGTGCGTCATGGCTGTGGTTTCGGAGAGTGGTGTCCGCCGAACCCTGCGGACCCAACGTTCAGCTCGCTTGGAAGCGCTCTTTGGAGTCTCTCGCGCCCAGGTCCGTTTTCACCCGCCCCGTCCCGCGCCGCGCGGCTGCGAGCTCGAGCCCATTTCACCGCTCCACTTCCTGCATGGCCGCCTTCGCGCGCGTGAAACGGCAAGGCGAGCCTCGGAGCCGCGCGGGGAGTGCCTGTCCGCACGGGATCGAGCTCTCCAGCGCTTGAGTCTTGCGCCCGAGGCGTCGCCAGATGCGATTCGGGCGGCGTTTCGTCGCCTCGCGTCGAGGGTCCATCCGGACCGTTTCGTGTCGGGTTCGGCTGGAACCCACGCCTGGGCCGTCCGGGAGTTTGCAGAGTTATCGCGGGCTTACCACACGCTCGCTGGCTGAGGGTAATGACGGAGGTTGCAGCAGCGGTAGAAGGTCAGCCAGGACTCGAATCACGTGGTCTGGCGCTGCATCCAGCAGCCGCGCCACCGGGATCAGCGGACCCGGAATGCCCACGGTCAAGCAACCGACGGCCCGTCCACTCTCGATGTCCTGAGGGCCATCCCCGACCATGACGAGGTCGGCAGGGGAGACCTGCAGGCGCGCTGCGACCAGCTGCAGGGGGGCGGGGGCCGGCTTATACTCAGGCGTGTCGCCGCCTGCGACGACCGCGTCGAACCGGTCGCTCCACTCCAGAGCCCGCAGCAGCGCAGCCGTCGCTGCGCGAGGCTTGTTCGTGCAAATCGCCAGCGGCAACCTGTGCCGTAGCGCCGCAAGGCAAGCGTCCGCACCGTCAACGGGCCTCGTGTGCTCGGCGGGGTGGTCGGTGTAGTATTCGAGAAAGGAGGCAAGAAGGGCGTCCAAGCGCGCTGACTCTGGCGGGAGGCGGGAGGCACGCTCCATGAGGCGGCGTGCGCCATCACCCACGAATCCAGCAATATCGCGGATGGGGAGCTCGGGTAAGCCATGCAGTCTCAGGGCATGATTTGCGGCGGCGGCAATGTCTCCACCGGAGTCCACCAACGTTCCGTCGAGGTCGAAGACCACCGCTCGGACAGGGCGCCGTGGGGGGCTCACGCGTCCTCAGGGGTGAGCGCCCACAGCCGCTTACCAACGAAGAAGGGGCCCATCTGCGTGATGTACTCCGAGGTTTGCCGCGTGCTTCGCATCGCCTGGACGACGTGGGAGAGTGGATGGAGCTCCCGCCCCACGAGTCCAATGACGAATTCGTTGTCGTTGGTGTCGAGCCCGTGACAGGCGAGCCGGACGTCGTGGGCAAGATCGGCTTCGCCATAGGCGCGCCCAATCATCGCGTGCTCGCGCATGATGGCTCCCTTCTCACGAGGCTCGAGCTTCTCGAAGGAGCCGCCGCGGCGCAGCGGGTACCACACGGCCCAGGGCCAGGAAGGGTTTGTCAGAGTCTCCGCCGGCCGACGCAGCAGCCAATACTCGAGGTCCGTTTCGAAGCCGCTGCTGTAGGTACGGCCAAACATGCACATGTCCGAACGGGTTCTC
This sequence comes from Pseudomonadota bacterium, assembly GCA_023398955.1. Lineage (GTDB taxonomy): Bacteria > Myxococcota_A > Polyangia > Polyangiales > Polyangiaceae > JAEWRL01. The sequence continues at coordinate 3,212 of JAEWRL010000129.1, read as the reverse complement.
ACGCCACACGCACGTGCCACTTGGTTGAACACGGGGCGCACCTGATCCACGAATGCCGCGGGATCCTGGGACCAACTCAACAGCGCCAGCCCATCGGGCGCTTGCACGTCGGCGTAAAGCACGCCCGGTACCCTGCCCGACTCGAGCGCCGAACGCAGCGTCTCCGCGACGTGCTCGGAGCCAGGAGTCGGCTCACAGGTGCATGTAAGCAGCTGCATGAAGAGCCTGGTGTGCAACGTCTGCGGAGTTCCATCCCGGGGGGCGCCATGCTCCGCGACATCGACCTTGGCGCCAGACTGGTGACCGTGTGCCATCGAGCCAAAGCTATAGACCCGAACCGCCGGACTGGCGAGCCCCCGATAAGGCGCATTTCGAAGGCCCCCCGAGCCAAAGCTGATAAGCTGGCGCGCCCTGCCGGTGCGGCAGGCGACGACTCGCCGCGATGACAGCTATCTCCAACCATCCCCTCAGGAAGGTCTCAACCGCCGCATTGGCTCACCCGCTGCCGGCGGGGATGCGTGACGTGTTGCCGGAGGAGGCTCACGCGCTCGCGCAGCTGGGTGCTCGGGTCATGGCATCTTTCGCTCAGCACGGCTATCAGCGAGTCGAAGTCCCCGCTTTCGAGTACGCCGACGTGCTCGAACAAGGGCTCGGCGCACTGAAACCCCACGAGGCCGTCCGCTTCGTGGAACCGGAGACGGCTGAGGTCGTGGCGCTTCGACCAGACATGACGTTGCAGGTGGCGCGGCTCGTCTCGACGCGATTGCAGGCCGCACCCTCGCCAGCAAGGCTCTGCTACCAAGGTTCGGTGGTGCGCCTGAGACACGAGCGCTCGCGCCGACACAAGCAGTTCTATCAGGCTGGCATCGAGCTGGTCGGAGCACCCGGGCCCGCGGGAGACATCGAGGTGCTCGAGGTCGCGACGGCTGCCCTGCGCGCATCGGGACTGGAAGACTTCGTCCTGGATTTGGGTCACGCGCGCATTGCTGGTAGCTTGCTCGCTCTGGCACCGGAGTCGTCCCGACCAGGTTTGGTCGAAGCATTGGGCTTGAAGGACCAATGCGTTCTGGCGGAGCGTGCGCGAAAGGCGGGCCTCAGTGGTGCTGTCTTGCGAGCGATAGTGGAGCTACCAAGCCTCCATGGCGATCCCTCGGTTCTCGCGCGAGCTCGGCCCCTGCTTGCAGAAACGCCAGCGGCTGCGGCGCTAGAGGAGGTAGCGCAGGTCTGCACACTGGTCACGGCTTACGAGCTTGCGCCTCGGCTCGTCATCGACCTCGGTGAGGTTTGGAACTTCGCTTACTACACCGGGATCATGTTTCAGTTGCTGGCCGAGGGTCCTGGTGAGCCTGTGGGCTCCGGAGGGCGCTACGACGGGCTCTTCGAGCGCTTTGGCGTTCCTCGGCCGGCGGCCGGTTTTGGAATGGACCTCGGCCATTTAGCCTGGGCCAGGCGATCGCTGGGGCGCCACGAGCCAGCCGCCCGAAGGGTTCTCATAGCGGGCGAGGGTGAGCGACAGCGCGCAGTGGCGCGCGAACTCCGCCAGGCAGGGCTCTCGGCCGCGCTGGCGGGGCATGCGGACCCGCTAGGCTACGCAAGGGCTTGGTGCTACTCGCACGTTCTCCGAATAGGTGAGCACGAGCTGACGGTCGAGGAGGTCACCGCGACCGAAGCGCAAAGCGTGTCCGCGAGGGCTCTGGACCTCGCCTCGTTGATAGCTGAACTGACGCGAACCGCGGCAGAGCGCGGGTAGGAAAGCGTCGAAAACCGAGTAGGTAACGAATACATGTCTTCCGTCGTAATCGTGGGGGCCCAGTGGGGGGATGAGGGCAAAGGTAAGATCGTCGACATCTACACCGAGCACGCGGATGTCGTCGTGCGCTACGCAGGGGGTGCGAACGCGGGTCACACGCTCGTGGTCGGCGACGACAAGTTGATCGTCCGCCTCGTCCCCAGCGGCATCCTTCGCCCTGGAACCGTGTGCATCCTGGGCCAGGGGATGGTCGTCGATACGAGCGTTCTTGTCGGAGAAATCGACGAGCTCAAGGTGCGAGGCCATCACGATATCGAGGAGCGTTTGAAGCTCAGCGATCGGGCGCACCTGATCCTCCCGTATCACTCACTCGTCGACAGCCTACGCGAATCCTCCGCTTCGCAGGATCGCGCCATCGGCACCACGAAGAAGGGGATTGGCCCCGCTTACGAGGACAAGGCTCGTCGTACCGGCGTGAGAGCTTGCGACCTGCGCAATGAGGGGCGTCTCAGGGAGAGGGTGGCGGCTGCACTCGAAGCATGGGCGCCCACCGTGCGCGCTCTCGGTGGCGAGATGCCGAGCGTCAATGCGATAGTCGACCCATTGCTCGCACTGCGTCCTCGCTTGATTCCCCTGCTCGCCAACACGTCAGCGCTCGTCGACGTCGCAATGCGTCGCGGGCAGCGAGTCATGTTCGAGGGGGCCCAGGGCACGCTCCTCGACGTGGATCATGGAACATACCCCTTCGTGACCTCGAGCTCTGCTTCTGCGGGCGGCGCGGCCACGGGCGTGGGCGTAGGCCCGAACCGCCTCGACACTGTCTTGGGGATCACCAAAGCGTACACGACGCGGGTCGGGGCAGGGCAGTTCCCGACCGAGTTGGACGATGCCGATGGCGCCAGGCTCCGCGACGCCGGCGCCGAGTTCGGCTCCGTCACGGGAAGGCCGCGCCGCACTGGCTGGGCCGACCTGCCGGCGCTCCGCTATGCGATCAGAGTCAATGGTATTGATGGGCTGGCGCTCACCAAGCTCGATGTCTTGACGGGCTTCGAGCGCCTACGGGTGTGCGTCGCCTATGATTCGCCTTCCGGGCGCAGCGAGGAGCTTCCGATGGAGTGGTTCGAGGAGCCCGACCGCGTGACGCCCGTGTACGTGGATCTGCCGGGGTGGAGCGAACCCCTCGCAGGTGTGCGCCGGTACGATGACCTCCCCCAGCGTGCGCGCGAGTACCTCGACTTCTATGCAAAGGGCGCTGGCGTGCCGCTGTACCTCGTCAGCGTCGGTCCCCGGCGGGAGGAGACGATCGTCCTGCACGATCCCTTCGACGGCCCGAAGGCCTAGGGCCTGTCCCTGAATGCGTGCCCGTGCCCGTGCCCCCCAAGTTGATCGCCGCATTGCGTCAACTGCACTTTTGCGCCGAGAAACGTCATGGTACGGCTCGGCCGTAGATACCAGGTCTCGC
>JAEWRL010000126.1 GCA_023398955.1 Pseudomonadota bacterium | reverse complement strand
GCCGAGCCTCGCCGAGTGGATTCTCGCCCAGTGATTGAGGGGGGAGACGGCCTCGCCGGCACGACCTGCTCCACATAATCATGCGCCTCCTCGGAGGCCGCCATGTCGGCGGTCCCAAAGGAGGTGTTCATGCTCAGCAACTATTTCACAATGCCGTGGCACTTGGCGCAGATGCGCTCAAGTTGCGTCGGCCCCTACCTCGATGGATTCATCAAGGCGCTTGTCGCACACGGCTACTCCGCGCATGGCGTTCGCAAGTTCGTTCGGCCCGTAGCTCACTTCGGACGATGGGCGGATCGTGCGAGTGGCGACGTCGCATCCTGGGATCAGAAAACGCTTCGTCGATTCCAGGCTCACCTGCAGCAGTGTCGTTGCGAGCCGAATCGCGGGGTGTTCGAGCTTGCCATCGAGCGCGTGGAGTCGTTCTTCGACTACCTGCGCGACGAGGGGATCGTCCCTCCTGCGGCGCCGACCGCGCCCACGCCAAGGTTCTCGCCGCTCTCCGAGGAGTTCGCGGATTGGATGCGGCGCCACCGGGGCGTTACCGAAGGGACGCTGGCGACCTACCAAACGGTGCTCCGGCCCTTCTTCGCCGAGTGCGGTGAGCGGCCGGAGCGCTACACCCCGGATAAGCTACAGGCGTTCGTTGTCGGTCACGTCGGCCGTCTCAGCCACCCCCGCGCACGGTCGACGGTGACAGCGCTTCGCGCCCTGCTGCGTTTTCTCGTCGCCGAGGGTCGGGTGCCGGCGGGACTTGTGCTGTGCGTGCCCAAGGTGCCGCAGTGGCGGCTGGCGTCGTTGCCCCGCTACCTCGAAGCCGCACAGATCGAGCGAGTCATTCAGAGCTGCGACTTGGAGAGTAGTCTGGGCCTTCGCGATTACGCCATCCTCTTGTTGCTGTCGCGGCTGGGCTTGCGCGCGGGCGACATCGTCGCGATGGAGATCGACGACGTCGACTGGCGTCACGGTACGCTGCGCGTCCTTGGCAAGGGCCGGCGAGAAGTTCTCCTGCCGCTTCCACAGGATGTCGGCGACGCGGTGCTCGCCTACCTCCAGCAGGGGCGTCCGACCGTTGCGATCTCGCGCCTGTTTCTGACCGCCCAGGCTCCTGTCCAAACTTTCCGCGGGCCGTCATCGATATCGGCTGTCGTTCGCCGGGCACTGGAGCGCGCGGGCATTTCGGATCCGCCAAGTCGTGGCGCTCACCTTCTTCGCCACTCGGCTGCGACTGCGATGCTGCGTGCTGGCGGTTCGCTCGACACCATCGCCGCCGTTCTGCGGCATCAATCGTCGGACACGACGACGCACTACGCGAAGGTCGATCTCTCGTTGCTCGAGCGCGTGGCCCAGCCGTGGCCGGGAGGTGCCGCATGCTGAGCGATCTCGTCGAGCGCCACATCAGCCTTCATCGAGCGACGGGATACCTGTTCCGGCAGCAGGCGCTCCAGCTTCGCCAGTTTGCTCGGTACGCCGCCACAAAGGGCGAGGACGTAGTCCGAGCCACCACCGCCGTCGAGTGGGCGAGTCAGGCTGCTGCCGAGAGCACGCGGCAGGTCCGGCTGCAAACCGTCAGCCGGTTCGCCCGGCTGATGCGTGCGGAGGACGCGCGTCACGAGGTTCCGCCCGAGCGTGCCTTCGGGCGTCGCCGTCGGCGTACCCCGCATATCTTCACCGAGAAGGAGACGCAGCTGGTACTGCGGGGAGCAGCCGCCCTGGGACCGAAGGGCTCGCTCAGGCCCCGGACGTACGTGACGTTGCTCGGGCTCATCGCGGCGACGGGACTTCGCATCTCCGAAGCCCTGCGACTCAAGCTCGGTGATGTCACCGCCACGGGTCTCGTCATTCGCGAGACGAAGTTCCACAAGAGCAGACTCGTGCCCCTTCACGGTAGTACGCGCAAGGTGCTCGATGAGTACCTTGGCCTGCGGCAGAAGGTAGCCGACGCCGACGACGCGGTGTTCATCTCCAAGAAGCGCACGGCGCTCAGCCGTGTCACCGTCAACTTGACGTTCAACGTCATCCTCGGAAGCGTCGGGCTCGACTCGGGCAAGGGACACCGGCCGCGCATTCACGATTTTCGCCACACCTTCGCCGTTCGGTCGCTGGAGCAGTGCAAGGGCACCCGCGAGGAGATCGCGCGTCACATGCTGGCGCTCGGCACCTACCTCGGTCACGTTCACCTTGAGTCGACGTATTGGTACCTCCAGGCGACGCCACGTTTGTTGCTCGACATCGCCGCCCAGACCGAGGTGCATTCGTCGGGAGGTGGACGATGACGCCGCTCGCCCCGCACTTGACGGCGTTCCTGCGCGAGCGATTGCCCAAGGAGCGCTCTGCCAGCCCGCACACCTGCGACGCATATGCCTACGCGTTCCAGCTTCTGCTTTCGTTTGCCGCCAAGCGCCTCCGTACTGGCCCGTCGGCACTCGTCGTCGAGCAGCTCGATGCGCCGCTGGTCCTGGCATTCCTCGACGAGCTCGAGTCCAAGCGCGGAAACAGCGCACGGACGAGAAACGCGCGGCTGGCCGCCATCAAGTCGTTCGCCCGCTTCCTCGCGTACCGTGTGCCCTCAGCCGCGCAGCAGATCGAGAGCCTGCTCGCGATCCCGATAAAGAAGACCGACGAGCGGCTTGTCGCGTACCTCGACCGGGGGGAGATGCAGGCCGTTCTTGACGCCCCCGATCCGCACTCGCGTGACGGCATTCGAGATCGCGCCATGCTCCATCTCGGGTTCGCTGCCGGTCTGCGCGTCTCCGAGCTGGTGGGTCTGCGCACCGACGAGCTCGTGCTTCGGCCAGAGCCGGCGATTGTTGTGCGCGGCAAGGGCCGCCGCGAGCGGGTCCTCCCGCTCTGGAAGACGACGTCAAAGGCGGTGCGGGCCTGGCTCGCCATCCGCGGCGAGGCGCCGTGCCCCGAGCTGTTTCTCAACGCTCGGGGCGGACCGCTCACCCGCGACGGCTTCGCCCACATCCTCGCCAAGCATGTCGCTGTGGCCACTCAGAAAGCGCCGTCGCTTGCGCGAAAACACGTATCCCCGCACGTCCTGAGGCACAGCTGCGCGATGCAGACTCTCGAAGCCACCCACGACGTTCGGAAGGTCGCCCTGTGGCTCGGCCACGCCAGCGTGCAGACAACGGAGATCTACCTGCGCGCGGACCCGTCAGCGAAGCTGGAGACGATCAACGGCATGCTGCCACCCAAACTCCGGCGCGGCAGGTTCCGGGCGCCAGACAAGCTGCTCGCCTCGCTCAAGGCGCCGCGCACCCGGTAATGGTTATGCGGAGTCTGAGCGCGCGAATCCATCTTGAATCCCAAGTGATCGCCGCTCAGCTCTGCATAACGATGGGCTCGGCATAACTGTGG
>JAEWRL010000121.1 GCA_023398955.1 Pseudomonadota bacterium | reverse complement strand
CGAGCTTTTCATGATCCAGTTCCTTGCTCAGCTATCGGCCAGCGCTGGCCCCGCGTTGCTAACTTTTTCGGGCACGGGCACGGGCACGTTTACGGAAGAGCCAACCGCATTCAGGGACAGGCCCTAGTCACACAGGGTATTGGCCCGGGTGGGCTGGGTGTTTTGCGCTATCCCTGGATGCATGAGCGCCAACCTTGCCGGGGCTTGGTTTCTCGTCGCCCTCAGCGGCGTCGCGACGCCGCTGCAGGCGCCTCCAATCGGTCGGGCGCTGCTCGGTGGTGCGCTCAGGCCCGCTGAATGCCGCGAGGAGGGCGCTGGCAGCAGCGCTCTCTGGGCGAGAGCCGATCGTCTCCACACAGCGCGCTTCTGCTCGCTCATCGCGAAGGGGCTGGCAAGGCTCGACGAAGACCCGAGGTCCGCTCTGACCTCGGCGGATGAGGCCGAAGCCCTGCGCCCAAGACACCCCGCAACTCAACACGTGCGGGCCCTCGCTTTCCTCCGGGTCGGGGAAGCGGCGGCGGCGTGCCAAGCCCTTCAGCACGATTGCGAGGCCTGCAGCGACGGACTTGGGGTGTCGCCGCGCCTTACCCTCCTTCGGGCACGCTGCTCCTGGATGGCTGGCGCGTTGCAAGAGGCGAGGCGTTCGTATCAACGCGCTGTCCTGATGGCGGACCCTTTGGACGACCGCAGCACCCTGTTGGCGGGTCTGCTGGAGGCGGCACTCCTTTCCCTGCGGTCCGAGCCTCCCGATACGCATGCGGCGGAGAGCATGGCGCGAAGCATCGGAGAACTTGCTTTCAGCTCGCATTGGATGTCTCTCGGCGACGGTGTCGCCGCGCTCGCGCGGCTCCGTCGAGGGGAACCTCATCCGTCGGCCACCGTCACCGACTCGGGAAGTGCAGGCCCTTGGTGGCTGCTAGAAATGCTGGAGCCGCACCTCGATTCGGATGCTGATTTGGCGGCAGTAGAGCAGGAACTCTTCGGGCCTGAGCCGGCGGTCACGGAGCTGCCACCCCAAAACAGAGAGGCGCCCCCACTCGCCCAGGGCCATGCGGACGAAGCGGCCATCACCTTCTCGTCCGAGCTCGACGGAGTCCGGGTCATCCTTCCCTTGTCGGAGCTGGTGGCTGTAGCGGCGGCTCTGGCAATCCCTGTGGACCCCCGCTTGGGGGAGCTCCTATGGCAGCGCTACCTGGATCTCTCCGGGGTGCCCCCGTCGACGCGGACTCACGCATCAGCCCAGCTTGGTGCTGATGGACCCGCTGATCGCGAGGCGCTGTGAGGCTTGCCGGTGCGATAGCCGTCGTGTGGCTCGTGGTGCATCCGGCTCGAGCTCAGGGTATTTGGAGTGCTGCGGTGGATCCGCGGGCGGCGCGTACTGCCGCCCTTGCCGAAGCGGTCGAGCGGATGCTGTATCGCGCTGACGAGAGCTTTCCTTCGCTTTCGTTGCAGCGTCAGTTCACCCTAGGGGCGCTCGCACTACTGGAAGCGTCGGGTGGGACAACGAGCACCGACCCGAAGCTCCAGTTCCTTTACGGGCGCGCGCTGGCGAGCCCGTGGGCCCGTCAGCCCCATGCAGCCATCAGCGCGCTCTCTCTCGCTCTGGAGTCGTCTCCCGCTTCGCCTTTCGTTGGCGAGGCCTTGTATCATCTGGGTGTTTCCGCCGCTTGCGCAGGGGATCTGGAGAGGGCAGGGCTTGCCTTTCGCAGGGCGCTGCAAGGCCTTTGGCAGCCTGCGCTGCGAGCACAAGCTCTACTGGAAAGCGGTGAGACCTCGCTGGCGCGTGGCGATGTGAGGGCAGCCGTGGCCGCGTTCGAGGAGGCGGCGCAGATGGCCCCGAACAAGCGTCTCCGTGGAATCGCGTACTATGGGCTCGCGGCGACCCTCGACCGCGCCGGCATGCCGCGGCAAGCCCTCGAAGCGGCGGGCATCGCGCTGGCGATCCGGCTACCCACCCGGTACTACGGCGCCGCCGATGTGTTGGACTTGCCTGCCCTCGGGTGCGACCTGTTGCCTGGGGAACGGGTTTTCCGCAGGGCGCTGGCCAACACCGCCGGCGCTCTCACGGAAGCCAGTGACGATCGGAGGCAGGAGCTGCTGGACACGGCCGCGGCTGGGTGGTCCTCGTACCTCGACATCCAGGGCATCGACTCCATGAGCCGCAGGCGCGCCGCACGGAGGCTCCAGCAGGCAAAGAAGGCCCTCCTCGACTTGGAGCTCCGCCAAGGCCACGACGAGGTCGCAGCAGCGACCACATCGCCAGCCGCCCAGTGATCTCAGCCGCCCCCCACGAAATGAACGATCTCGATGCTGTCACCGTCTGCAAGCACCACGCTGGCGTGTTCGGCGCGTGGAACCACTTCGCGGTTTCGTTCAACCGCCACGGGCCCCTCGGTCAATCCTAGCCACTCCACCAGGGAGCGGACGGTGCTTCCCTCCGCCACTTGATGCCTCTGTCCATTCACGACGATCTTCAACACGGGCAAAAGGTATCCGCTGGCTCCTGGCGGTCAACACGGACAATGTATCGTCGGGCCGGCCCGCTGGAGCGCGCGGGAATTGGGCGCGGCGACCAGCTGCCGCTAGTATATGCGCCGTGCGTCCGCTCTTCGTTTTGGCGCTCGTGCTGATTGGCGCGCTCGGCGTCGCGACGTTCGTCGTGGCCGGGGGCCCGCTCTTCCTGCCTAGCGAACGTTGTCCCATCGGTGTGTCCGTCAACGGGTACACGCAGCCGGAGGGAGTAGCCCTTGGCGAGTGGTTGGAACGTATCCGTCAGAGGCGGCTCGGGCGGGAGGCGTACGTCGTTGTCGCAGGCAACACCCTTGAGCTCGACGAGGAAGCGCTCGGCGTCGAAGTCGACGTCGCGAAGACGCTGCGAGATGTCCGAAACGAGCTTCGGGGAGCATCCCCTTGGCTGCTCTTCAAGCAGATTTGGGCTGGGCGCTGGGGAGCCGTGGACATTCCTTTGTCGCTTCGGGTGGACGAGAGCAGGGCTCGTACGACGCTGGAGGGAATTGCTCACGAGACGGCACGGGAGCCGGTGAACGCCAGGCTGGATCTGCGACAGCACCGACGGATCGATGATGTGCCAGGACAGCGACTCGACGTGCCAGCAACCCTCGCCGCGCTGCGGCGCACCGACCTGACCGACCTGATCGTGCTGCAGGCCCGGGTCGTGGAGCTCGAGGCCGCCGTGCGCTCCGAAATGCTGGGCGCCGTCGATGTTTCCGAGGTGCTTTCCAGCTACGAGACAAGCTTCGCTGGCAAGGCAGGGCCACGAGCCGTCAACATCGCTAGGGCAGCGAGGTACCTGAACGAAACAGTGATCGGTCCGGGCGAGACGCTCAGCTTCAACAAGGTGGTGGGCCAACGCACGCTTCAACGCGGGTTCGTGGACGCGCCGGTCATTGTGGAAGACGAGATGGAGCCCGGAGTAGGAGGTGGTGTCTGCCAAGTGGCGACCACCCTCCACGCGGCTGCGGTTTACGGAAACCTCGAGATCGTGCGCCGGAGGAGCCACAGTCGCCCCAGCGGCTACGCCCCGCTTGGGCTGGACGCCACGGTGATAGACGGGGAGGTGGATCTCCGGATCCGCAATCCGTACGAGTCGCCTCTGATTGTGCACGCATTCCTTCCGACCAAGACCTCCATACGAATCGAACTGCTCGGGCGAGAGCCACCTGGAACGGTCCGGCACGCCTATGGCGTCACGGAGACCCATCCATTCACGCGACGGGTCAAGGTCCGACCCGAGCTAGGCCCCGGTGCCGTCAAGCGGACTCAGAAAGGCAATCCGGGGTACGATGTGGTGAGCTACGTGTCTCTCACGCGGGACGATGGGAGCATGTCACGGCGCCAGTACCGGAGTACTTACTATCCCGTTCCCGAGGTCTACCTTGTCGGCTCCGATCGTGCGCGCGTCGAGGGTTTACCACCACTCCCCGAAGGAGCCGTCGAGGCGCCACCCGAGGAGGCGCCGCCCGAGGAGGCGCCGAAGGAGACCTCCCAGGCAGAGGAGGTCTCAGCCGCGAGCCTGAGCGGCCGACGGCGGCTGCTGGATCCGACCCCCGACCCCTATGAATCCCAGGGGCGCGCCGGCGATTGGTAGTTCGGATCCCTCCGACTATTCCTTGAATGCCCGGCAAAGCTTGATAAGGCTTTCTCGAGCGATGCCCGACAACAAACCCGTCAGTCGACCAGAGGACTGACTACGAGGGGCCTCGCGAGCTCTCCTTTCATCCGCAGCATCGACTGCGTGGGCTTCAGAATCGTGGGTTTTCTTCGCCATTTCGCGCCTGCCCGCCGGCATTGCGCGCACCAACTCCGAACCTATGCCGCCGTCGTCAGCATGCTGCTCGTCGCCGCCTGCCAACGATCCGCGGAACACGCAGCCCCAGAGGACACTTCCGCTCCGCCAGCGTCTGCCCTCGCGGCCGTCGCAGCGTTCAGCAAGCCGATGTCCTCGGTGGTGGTCGACCATGGCGAGCTCGACACCAAGGCCCCGTCCACGTCGCCCATGCTGGCGGCCACGGCGATTGCCGCAACGGTTTACAAACTTCCAAACACGTCTTCGAGAAAACTAGGGTACATCCGCCTTGGCGGCCAGGTCGAGCGCGATCCCGAGCCGGTGTCCGGTGAGGGATGCAAAGGGTCCTGGTACCGGATCTACCCCATGGGCTACGTGTGCGGCGAGGAGGCCTCCGTCAAGCTCGATGACCCCCTCGTGCGTGCCGCCGCACGGCGACCTGACCTCACGAAGGCTCTGCCTTACAAGTACGGCTTCGTTCGAGCCACCGCGCCTCAGTACCTGAGGATTCCGACAAAGCGTGAGCAGCTGGCGCGCGAGTTCAAGCTCGAGGAGCATCTCGAGTGGTTCCGCGCGAACGCAGCCGAGGTGCAGCGGATCGATCTCGGTGCCAACGACGTCCCCCTCGACGCTCGCGGATTGCCCGTCCGCGGTGGCAAGCACCTGCCAGGCTTCAGGTTGTCCACCATGCTTAGCCTCAACGAGGTCTTCGGCGGTGAAGGGCCCGACGATCCACCACCCTTCTGGCTGAAGGACGGGAAGCGCCACATCCCGAACGTCTCCGGATTTGACGTACCTTCCAATGCGCTCTTCGCCGACCGTGTTCGTCGAAAGACCGGCCTTAGCTTCGTGGCGGCCTTCAACACCGTAAGCGACGGGCTCGAGCGGCGTTTCGCCGTAACGGTCGACCTAAGATTGATCCCGACGACCAAGGTGAAGCCCGATACCGGCTCGCGGTTCCACGGGGTCGAGATCGGTCCAGACTTCCCATTTCCATTCGCATGGGTATTGCCTGCGGACGCTCGAGCCTATGAGGTGACGGGGGACAAGGCTGCAGAGCGCGAGGCGGTGCCGCGCCGTGCCGTCGTGCCACTCTCTGGAGAGGCCCGGTGGCTGGCGGGACACCGCTACCTGCAGACCAAGAAGGATCCGAAGCGTTGGCTGCGCGCCAAGGAGCTCGCCATCGTCGTGCGTCCCGAGGCGTGGCCCGAGTACGCGCAGAAGGGTGAGAAGTGGATTGACGTGTCCTTGCGCCAGCAGACGCTGGTTCTCTACGAGGGGAAGCGCCCCTGGTATGCAACCTTGATCTCCTCCGGGCGTGATCGCTTAGGGGATCCAAAGGATTCCCTGGCGACGCCGCAGGGGAGCTTCCGCCTTAAAAGCAAGCACATCGCCGCTGCCATGGACGCTGAGGAGAATGCGGCCGTTTCGGGAGGGCGTCGATCGGGCGGGGGGCTGCGTTTGGACGACGAAGCGCGGGCGACCATCGACAGACTGAAGCGCGCCGAAAAGGCCGGCACCAAGCTGAGCGACGCCGATCAGCGAAGGCTCCAGAACGTTCAGAAGGGTCGGCATCCGGAGTACGGCGTCACGAAGAGACGTGGAGCTGGCGATTTCGAGCTGCGAGACGTGCCCTGGATTCAGTATTTCACCGCTGGGTACGCCATTCATGGGGCATATTGGCATGATGTATTCGGTACTCCGCGAAGTCATGGCTGCATCAACCTCTCCCCCATCGACGCGCGGATCGTCTTCGCCTGGACGGATCCTCCCGTCCCCAATGATTGGCACGGGATCAACGTGGGCTCCGACATGGGGGAGGGGACGGGCATCGTCATCCATGAATGACGATGGTTCGGAGGCAGGCCCGTGCTCCCGAGCGACTTCGTCCGGCAAGCCGAAACCCGCAGTGCACGTGGTTGCCTGCGCTGGGCGCCCCGATGCGCTATCAATCTGAGGAAAATGGGCGTCTTGCGTTTTCGACTGTTGGGCTTCCCCGTCTTGGTGCAGCCCGGCTTCTGGCTATTGGCACTCTTGCTCGGCTCGACTATTCGAGATTCGCTGCCGCGGCTGCTGCTGCTCGTCGCGACGCTCTTCGTTTCGATTCTGGCGCATGAACTCGGCCATGCCCTGCTGGCTCGACGCTACGGGCAGGAGCCCGTCATCACGCTTCACATGATGGGAGGCCTCACCTCTTGGCGTCTCGTACAGCCGATAAGCCGACGAGCCACCGTGGTGATTACCTTGGCGGGGCCGGCGATGGGCTTTGCCCTGGGTATCACGGCAGCGGTGCTGCTCTACGCGACGAGCGTGGATGCGAGTCCCACGGTCGTCGCGGAGCCTTCGGATCTCATTTGGCTCCTGGGGCTCGTTGCACAGCTCAACATCTTCTGGAGCATCATCAATCTCTTGCCGGTGCTTCCGTTCGACGGCGGCCAGGTCTTGGCTGCAGCACTGGGCCCGGGTCGTCGTCAGCTCACGGCGAGCGTGTCCCTCGCAGTGGGGCTCTTCAGCGGCTGGGTGCTATGGCGTGTCTTCGGGCTGGATTTCGCCGCGATCATTCTCGCTGTCGCGGGGGTCAGCCAGTTCGTTGCCTTCGTCCGTTCCGAGAAGGCGCGGCCGCGTGCCCAGGCGGCAACGGAGGAGCTGTTGCGGCGTGGCGAGCGAGCCCTCGACGCGGAGAATTGGGCCCAGGCAGCGGCCTTCGGCCAGAGCGCGCTCGGTATGGCCGCAAGCCGTGAACAAGTCGAACGCGCGGCCACCCTAACGGCATGGGCAGCATACCACCTGGGAAACGTGCAGCTCGCTCGGGAGCTCGTCGAGCAGCTCGGCAAGACCTGCGACGTCGCGCTCGCGGCGTCGGTGTACGAGGCATCGGGGGCGCAGCAACGCGCGCGGGAGGTGCTGGAGGCGGCCCGTCGAGGGGGAGATGAACGTCCCGAGGTTGCCGCGCAGCTCGTAAGACTGCACCTGGAGTCAGGCGCGGTCGAAGCAGCGGTGGACCTCGTCCAAGAGATCTCCGACGAGGTGCCCTCTCAGGACCTCCGAGAGGTTGCTCGCCGCGTGGCACCAACAGCGCCAGCGGATGCGGCGGCGCTGTTCGCCCTGGTCTTCGAGCGCGACGGGGATATCGCCGATGCGCTGGCGGCACTCAGGACATGGCTGGCTGGAGGACTTCGCGTCGATGCCCTGGCTTTCGTGGAGCGCCTTCGCGACCGGGTCGACGTTCGCACAGCCATGGACGGGGATCCCTGCCTGCGCGAACTGCTGGCCTAATCGGGGTTTCTCCTCGAACTTGGCTTGTCGGGTTGAATCTGGGGGAGCCAAACGGCAAGCTGAGACGCATGAGGTGGGCTCAGCTGTTATCTTCCGCGGTGCTCTTCAGTGCGGCTCTCGGATGCACGCGCGGTGACAACGTGGGTGCAAGAAATCGCACGAATGACGCCCGCCCGGGGACGGAGAACCACCTTCCCACCGAACAGGGCGACGAATCCTCCGTGACCGGCGATGAGCGCGTGTCCGAGCGGCGAGCCCTCGCCCAGGCGGTGGCGGAGGCAGGCGTCGACGACCCGAGGGTTCTCGGCGCCATCGAGAAGGTGCAGAGACACCGCTTCGTTCCCGAGGCCGTGCGCGGCGCCGCGTACTCGGATCGACCTCTGCCGATCGGACATGGTCAGACGATCAGCCAGCCATACATCGTTGCGTCAATGACTGAAGCCGCAAAACCGAGACCGGGCGCGAAGTGCTTGGAGATCGGGACGGGGAGCGGTTACCAAGCAGCGGTGCTCGCGGAGCTCTGCGAGAAGGTGTACTCGATCGAGTACATCCCTGAGGTTGCTACCTTCGGAGCTCAGAACCTGCGAAGGGCGGGGTACGGGCCATCGCGGGTGGAGTTGCGCGTGGGCGACGGCTATCGGGGTTGGCCGGAGGCGGCGCCCTTCAACGTCATCCTCGTCACCGCGGCACCCGAGGAGGTTCCGCCGCCGCTCCTGGAGCAGCTGGCGGTTGGCGGGTACCTGGTGATCCCCGTGGGACCGGGGGGGGATATTCAGTACCTGGAGCGGTGGAAGCGACTGGAAGCCGGGCAGGGACCTGAGGCGTTTGATCGCGATCGGCTCATGGGAGTTCGCTTCGTGCCATTCTTGGGCGATGCGGGTGCTCGATGAGCTACGCCCGTGGGTCACGGCCTCCGCGCCCCTAGCCGCGGGGGCATTGGTCCTCTGGGTTGCCTTGGGCAGTGGCAACGACCCCAGCAAGAGCGGCACCACGGCACTGCGGCGCAGCGCAGGCGCGGTTGCCGGCCGTGCCGCAACACACGCGGGTCGTGCCGAGAAGCAAGCAACGGCCGGCAAGAGCGGAGCGAGCCTGCAGCGAGCTCGCGCGTGCCCAGCCGGCATGGTGCTCGTCTCTGGCCAGCACTGTCCCGAGGTGGAGCACCGCTGCGACGACTGGCTCGACGACCCCAAGCTCCCGTTCGCTCGTTGCAAGCGCTACCATCCACGAGCCGTTTGCAAAAGCGAGCGTATCACCCTGCGTTTCTGCATCGATCGCGATGAGTATGCGGAGGCACCAGGTTCTCTGCCCCAAAACTACCAGAGCCTGGCCCGCGCCAACGAAGTCTGCCGCGCCGCCGGCAAGCGCTTGTGCCGGGAGCGTGAGTGGAACTTCGCCTGCGAGGGGGAAGAAATGCTGCCGTATCCCTATGGATGGTCACGGGAGCCCAAGTGCAACCAGGATCGCTCGGATCTCATCGAGGTGCGCGAGGGCAGACAGGTGCTGCGGGATCTGAGAGCGGCGGCTGGCACCCATCCGCTGTGCGTCAGCCCCTTTGGCGCGCGGGACATGGTCGGAAATCTCGACGAGCCGGTGTTGCGCGACGGGACCCATTTCGCGCCCTGGAGGACAGCGTTGAAGGGTGGATGGTGGATGGCTGGCCGGAACCGGTGCCGGCCGGCAACCACGGCACACGACGACTACTACAGGGGCATTCAGGTGGGGATTCGGTGCTGTTCCGAGGCCAGTCCCGAGTAGCCGGTCGCCCCTCGCGCCGATTGCTCGAAGATTCGCGCGTCCAGCTTGACCGCCAGCTGATGTTGCCAAAGAGTCGGTGGCGTGCGACCTGGCAAGAGCGCCCTCGTGGCGGCAGTCCTCGCGGCAGTGTCGAGCGGTTGTGCCGAAGCTCGGGGTGAGAACATCGCCGCGGCGGAGTCGGAGCTGGTGATGGTCGAGCATGCGCCGGTGCTTCTCGCGGCCATGGTACCCGCGCGCGTCCGTCAGCCGCTCCCGGCCGAGCCCCCCGCTGCATGTCCCGATGGGATGGTGCTCGTGGAAGGTGGCTACTGTCCTGACGTCGAGCACTCGTGCCGGCGCTATCTCGACCCCGAGGGACCGTACGAGCACTTCCGCTGCGCGGAGTACGATACGCCGCGGTGCAAGAGCGCGGCACGAGTGCCCATGCGCTTCTGTATGGATGCCGACGAATTCACACTCCCCGGGGAGCGGCTACCCGAAAACTTCAAGAGCTTCACCCATGCGGAGCGGCTGTGCGCGGCACAGGGGAAGCGGGTATGTCGGGAGAGTGAGTGGAATCTTGCCTGCGAGGGAGAGGAAATGCGACCCTACCCCTACGGATTCGCTCGAGACTCCAGCGCTTGCAACGCCGACCGCTTCGATCTGGTGGGCGATGACGGGAGACTCAAGGACCAGAGGGTTCCATCGGACACTTATCCGCGGTGCATCAGTCCCTTCGGGGTTCGCAACATGGCGGGTAACCTGGAAGAGTTCGTGGCGATGGACGGGAGGGGGCCGCCTCGTCCCGCGATGAAGGGGGCGTATTGGCAGCCGAGCCGAAACCACTGCCGTGCAGCCCAGACCGCTCACGATCGCTACTACAACGGGATCGAAACCGGCTTCCGTTGTTGTGCGGGGGCATCCTCTGCCGAATTGAAAGCAGTGGGCTCGACCGGGCGCCCAATGCCCTCAACTCTCTAGCTTCGGGTTACAAAGGCGCCAGCTCGCCGCCGGTGAGGAGTACCACGGCCACCTCGCGGGACGGGAGAAGGGGACCCCGGAGGCCCG
This sequence comes from Pseudomonadota bacterium, assembly GCA_023398955.1. Lineage (GTDB taxonomy): Bacteria > Myxococcota_A > Polyangia > Polyangiales > Polyangiaceae > JAEWRL01. Next base: position 26,301 of record JAEWRL010000121.1, on the reverse strand, counting down.
CACGTCGCGGTGCCTCGCCCCTACGGCGGGCCATCGGAGAGCGTGATGGGGATCCACAGGGTCTTCATCTTCGTCTCCGCACCACGACGGGAGTATCCCGCAAGTCCGTAGAGAACGTTCCACCAATGCCCGTCCGGGGTTTCTCCGTAAGAAAAGACAGGGAAAAGATGGATCTGCCAGTCTAGCCCCGCTGCCACCTTACGTTCCTGGTAATACACATTTCCGATAAGCTGCTGGACCTCCTTTGTATCGCTGAAGCGCCAGTACACCGGGAATCCAATGGTCGCCCGAGACTCGCTCCCAGCGAAATCCCAGAAGAATGGTGCCACGACGGTCCAGCTCTGCTTGCCCTCTCGCCCGAGGTGGAGCAGGGGATTGATAGAGGTAGACCAGCCACGAAGATCGTGTGAATGCCGGAAGAAGGGGGTCACCCAAGTGGTCTCGCTGATCCCGTAACGCTCAAAGTGTGCCCAGAAGGGAAAGAAGACCTGATCCGATTGTCGAGGTCCTGTTCGCGAGTAGAGGAACGGAAAGAGGAGCTTCTGATCGAGACCTATGTCGGGATCGCGATAATGCCAATACAGCGGCGTGATCATGTCCAGCTCGGTACGGCCCCGGTACCGTGCATATCCCCACGTCGCGAAGGTGCTTTCGCCCTCATCACCGCGGCCGACCAGGAAGAGGGGGTTAATGTGCAGCCAAGCGTCGCCCTTGTAACCGTAGTGGAACAGCGGGAACAGCGTGGTGTGGCGCTCGTCCTCCCCCCAAAGGCTATAGTAGATGGGAAGCAGGTGTAGCATGTCCCGCTTCTGAGTGTGGCGGCGGTAGTACGGACCCCACGTGTTCGTCCACGAAAGGTCACGATCGTTGTACGAGTAGTAGTGCAGGAGTGGGGGGATGACCTCGTACTGGCTCGTCGCGTCCTGACCAAAGAAGTATAGAGGAGCCACGCCGAAGTCGATGTCGGTCGCGGTCCGTGTGTCGCAGGCACGCCCTGTGTACGAGCAAAAGAGCGGGCCTACGAGGTTGAATCCGCCGTCCTCGTCCTGGGTCGTATACGTGAGCAGGGGAGGAATGAGCGTGTAGCCACCCGCCTTGCGTTTGCCCGTGAAGTACAGGGGAGCAAGCCAATTGTCCCGCTCGTCGGGGGCGACACGATTCACGAAGGGGCCAACGATTGTCGTGCGAGACCCCTCGAGTGGATTTCGGAGGTTCCAGAAGAGAGGAAAAAGGACATCGTCACTATGTCCGGCACTGCGACGGTTGTAATACAGGCCGCCGTAGAGAGAGGCGCGGTCAGTGACGGATGAATTCTCCCGCGATGGTTGGGTGCGCTCCGCCCAAGCAGGAAAGACGAGCTGGAAGCGATACGACCCGGATGTCTCCGAGTAGTAGGGTCCAAGGAACTTCCGCGTGGTCTGCTTGCCGCGTCCGACGGGGAGTTCTTCGAGCTGCGTGTCCGTGCCAATTCGTCCCTGCAGCGGCTCCGGAATCTCCAGGGGGTCTGCGGGCAGAGTGGGCTCGCTGCTTGGAGGAAGCAAGCTCTCACCTGATCCGGACGCCGCGTGGGTCTCCGGCATCTGGTCGTCGGGACCGCTCGACCGCGTCGGCGGCGGGGCGCCCGCCTGCATACCAGGCGCTAGCGCCGGACCGTAGGGATCCTGAGCCCACGCTGACATCGAGCAGAGGGTCAGGGCCCCAAGCAACAGCCACCTTACAGAACAGCGTTGGCGCGTCAAACGGAACCCTCGCTGCCCCTGGGGCTCTCTTTATCAGAACGTCCGAGGGCGGAGAGCACTGCCTCCACCACCGAGCCGCGCGGAACCTCTCGTTGCGAGTGCTCCCGGAGGTCCTTCATCTGGACCACCGATCGCTGAATCTCGCTCTCCCCGAGGATCAGACAGATGCGCGCCGTCATGGCGTCCGCACGTCGCAGCATGCTCTTCATCGATCCGCCGCGCCCGTCCAGTTCCACCTGCACGCCCTCTCGACGCAGCAGGCGCGCGATGATGAGACCTTCCTGGGCTGCCATCGCACCCATCGGAGCGATGAAGCACAGCTGGCGAACGGACTCCGCCGGACCCGTCATGGCGAGCAGAACTCGTTCGATGCCCAGGGCGAAGCCGATGGCAGGGGTAGGGGGGCCACCCAGCGCTTGGACCAGACCGTCGTAGCGCCCCCCACCGGCCAGCGCGTTTTGGCTACCCAACGCACCTGCGGTCGAACGCACCTCGAACAGGGTACGCGTGTAGTAGTCGAGGCCGCGTACGAGCGTCGGCTCAATTTTTACCGGGGTTTCCATGGCTGCCAGCGCGCTGACGAGGGCATCCCAGTGGGCGCGGTCCTCCTCATCCAAATGCTCCAGGAGCGAGGGCGCCCCATCGCAGGCAGCGACGTCCTGCGGGTCCTTCGAATCCAGTATGCGCAGTGGATTCGTCGCCAATCGCGCCCTAGCGTGGTCGCTGAGCAGCGCGTGTCGCGACTCGAAGAACTCCGCGAGGGCGGTTCGATAGCGTTCACGGGTATCCTGGCCACCAAGGCTGTTTATTGCGACCTCGAGCTCCCCGACACCGAGCTCCGAGAAGAACGATACCAGCATCTCGATGACCTCTGCGTCCACGATGGGCCCCGCGTCCCCATAGACCTCGCAGCCCGCTTGATAGAACTGTCGATAGCGTCCCCGCTGCGGCCGCTCGGCACGAAACATGGGCCCCTGATAGTACCAGCGGGTCACGGGACTCTGCTTCGAGGCCCTGTGCTCCAGATAAGCGCGGGCGGCCCCGGCTGTCCCCTCGGGTCGGAGCGTCAGCGAATCGTGGTGGCGCTCGAAGGAGTACATTTCCTTCTCCACGACGTCGGTCGCCTCACCGATGGAGCGTACGAAGAGCTCCGTCGACTCCACGAGGGGCGTGCGAATCTCACGGAAGCCGTAGAGCTCGACAGTGCGCCGGAAGACCTCCTCCAGGCGCTGCCAGCGTCCGATCTCGTCGGGGAGGATGTCGTTCATCCCCTTGACGGCGCGAAATGCCATGGGTTTTCGAAAGCTGATGAAGATGGGGGGTGGAAAACTGCCGTTGGCGCTTATGCTTGGTGTGGGCCCCGAGGTCAAGGGAAGGCTGATCTTCGTCGTGCCAAGTCGCTCTCCTGCCCTCCGGCATGCTAAAGGGCCGGAGCTGCATGCGCGTTGCTGCGATCGATCTAGGCGCTGCCCGGGTAGGCTTAGCAGTCTCGGATGATCTGGGACTGCTGGCGCATCCACGTCCCGCGCTCGATGGCCGAGACACAGGCCGGCTGCTCGATGCTCTCTGCGAGCTCGTGGGGACCGACGGGATCAGCACTTTCGTGATTGGCCTGCCTCGACACATGGATGGCCGCGAGGGAGCTCGGGCTCGCGCCTCCCGTCGCTTCGCAGAGATTCTGGAGAGACGGTCCGGGGTGCCCGTTCGTCTCTTCGATGAACGATGGTCGACTGTTGAGGCAGCGGCGCGCTTGCGGGACCAAGGACTGAATTCGCGCAACGCACGGGGACGCTTGGACAGTGCCTCAGCAGCCGTGATGCTACAGTGCTGGCTCGACTCCAAGTGCTCGGGGGAAGGTCATTGACTGCGCCGCGCCGCCCACACCGTAAGCGGAGCCAGGCGACCCAGGGCCGGGACCGCGGGCGTTCACGGAACGGCGGAAGGCATACGAGGCCGCGCAAGGCCCACACACCCCGCTGGCGAGCGCTCTGGTTGTGGATCGGGGTGCCAGTGCTGACGCTGCTGTTCCTCGGCGGTCTGACACTGCGTTGGGCTACGAGTCCGCGCACTGGCTCCGGAAAGTGGGTCGTGGTGGAGTGGGCCCCTGGATTGTCGTTCGAGCAGGGCGCGCAGCTCCTGCATGATCGCGCGCTGGTGGCCGACCCGTGGGCCATGGAAACCTACCTCCGGCTGCACGCGGCGGCGGCACGTCCGCGGCCCGGTCTGCACCTGCTGCGCGATGACTTGAGTCCAAGGGAGGTTGCGGAGTATCTGGCGCGACTGCCATCGCGGCCGCGGCGGCACGTACTGCTTCCGGAGGGCTGGAACCACATGCAGATCGCCGAGCGCCTCGAGAGTGCCGGCATCTGTCCTGCGAGCCGCTTCCAAGCTGTAGCGTTCGAGCCGGAACTTGTGGGTGAATGGATTGGCGCGGGCGGCTCGCTGGAGGGCTACCTGTTCCCCGACACCTACGAATTCTACGTCAACACCGACTGCCGGCGGGTCGCGGAAACGCTCGTATCTCGGGCCCGACGGCAGTTTTCGCGTGTGATGCAGCTCCATGCTGCCGAAGCGGCCGCGCTACGACGCGAATTCGGCTGGGGTGAGCGCGAGATCGTGACGCTGGCGTCCATCATCGAGGCAGAGACCGGCTCCCCCGATGAGCGAGCCCTCATCGCGAGCGTTTTCTTGAATCGGCTTCGCAACAAGGATTTCCGTCCCTTACGGTCCCTGCAGTCCGACCCGACCGCGGGTTACGGCTGCCTTGTGGCACCAGACGACGCGCCGAGCTGCGCCGGGTACGGGCATCGGGTGACGCCCGCCATCGTTCGCGATCCTCAGAACCGGTACAACACCTATCGGCATCCAGGATTGCCACCAGGCCCCATCTCCAATCCGGGCCTCAGAGCCGTGGAGGCGGTGTTGAGGCCCGCCACGACGAACTATCTATTCTTCTTCGCCAGTGGCCGCGGACACCACTTCTTCAGCGAGACGTTCGACGATCACAGCGCGCGCATCAGAAGTAGTCGGTGATTCGCGCAAGAACGGGTACCCGGTCAGTATCCTGAAACATCTCTCGGCCGACGAGGAAGCACGGACCGACCTCCTCGCGGCGCTTTGCGAACCGCCTGCCGAGGGGCTAACACGCCGCTGATGGATCCGAAACAGCGAGCAGTACGCACCGTCCAGTTCTTGGGAGTCGACGCAGTAGAGGCGGCCAACAGCGGGCATCCGGGAGCCGTGATGGGCCTCGCCGGTATCGGAGTGGAGCTGTTCACAGGATACCTCCGGTATAACCCTGAGGACGCAGACTGGCCCAACCGGGACCGCTTCGTGCTGTCTTGTGGTCATGCATCCATGCTGCTGTACGCCCTCCTTCACCTGGCGGGGTACGACCTGCCCCTTGACGAGATCAAGCGCTTCCGGCAGCTCGGGTCTCGCGCACCGGGCCACCCCGAGCGTGGGCTCGTGCCTGGGATCGAAACGACGACAGGTCCACTGGGGCAGGGCTTCGCCAACGCCGTAGGCATGGCGCTCGCGGGAAAGCTCGCGGCTGCCCGGATGAACGAACCCGGCTCGGAACTCATCGATTATCGCGTTTTCGTCGTAGCCTCGGATGGCGACCTCATGGAGGGACTCAGCGCGGAGGCCGCGAGCCTCGCCGGCCTCTGGAAGCTCGGCAATCTCATCGCGATCTACGACGACAACGGAATCACCATCGATGGCAAAACGGATCTCAGCTTCGGCGAGGACGTCGCATTGCGGTTTCAGGCCAGCGGCTGGTCCACGCAACGCGTGGATGGCCAAGACACCGAGGCTGTTCGCAAGGCCTTGGACGCCGCGATCAGCGAGACGGGCCGTCCGTCGCTGATCCTGGCGCGCACAACGATTGGCTGCGGTGCTGCAACAAAGGCGGGCACCCCCGGTGTGCACGGCGCGCCGCTCGGTGCGACCGAAGTGGCCGCCAGCAAGCAGGCCTGTGGCTGGCCGGAGAGCCCCGCATTCCTGGTGCCCGATGAAGCGCGAGCTCCGTTTCGAGCGCACGTGGCTCGGAACAAGAAGCTCTACGAGGAGTGGCAAGCTCTTGCAGCAGGGCTCTCGCCGGAGCGTCAGAAGCGTTGGCGAGACCTCATCGATGCGCCTTTGCCAGCCGATCTGCTCGAACAGCTGGTGGGTGCGCTCGACCAGCGAGCAGACGCGACACGCAGCATCGCGTCCAAGGCGCTTCAGAAGGTCGCTGCGCTGATCCCAAGCCTCGTTGGAGGATCCGCCGATCTCTTCGCGTCCGTCAAATCGAAGATTACCGCTTCCGAGCCTGTCAGGGCAGACGATTTCACGGGTCGGAACCTCTACTTCGGCATTCGCGAACACGCCATGGGGGCGATTTGCAACGGGCTCGCGCTGTCCGGCTTGGTCCTGCCATTTGGCAGCACCTTCCTGATTTTCAGCGACTACCTGCGTCCGACTCTCCGCCTTGCAGCATTGATGCACCTGCGGGTGCTGCACATCTTCTCGCATGACTCCGTGTTCGTCGGAGAGGACGGACCCACGCATCAGCCCATCGAGCAGCTCGGGTCGCTGCGGACCATTCCCGGCCTCGACGTGTTCCGTCCGGCGGATGCGGTCGAGGTCGCTGCCGCCTGGACGTCGGCGCTACGTCGCACAGATGGTCCGTCGGTCCTGGTGACGACTCGGCAAACGATTCCCAGCTTCGAGCGCCCCGACGGTTTCTCTCCTGCGGATGCGCTGCGTGGCGCCTACGAGGTTCGCGCAGCCGATTCCCCTGACCTGGTCTTTCTGGCCACCGGCAGCGAGGTCCCCGTCGCGCTCGAGGCTGCGGCGATTGTCGAGAAGCGCAAGGGGTGCCGCGTGCGGGTGCTCTCGGTGCCCTGCTGGGAGCTCTTCCAAAGGCAGCCACCGGACTATCGCGAGAGGCTCCTGCCGCGCGGTGTGCGCCGCGTATCCATCGAAGCGGGCCACACCATGTTCTGGAAGGGAGTCGTGGGCCTCGATGGCATCGCCGTGGGGCTCGACGAGTACGCGTGTTCCGCCCCGGCCGAGGTGCTCGTGGAGGAACTCGGCCTGACGGGTCCCCGGGTCGCCGAGCGACTCCTCGCCGAGCTCTAGCGGCAGCGAAAGGTGAGCCCGTCCCTCGGGTTACCCGGTGAGAACGCCTTCCCATTTCCGCCGCTTGGGAAAGGTTCGCGAAGAATTGGGCGTCCGCGCTGAAGCTGGGTCATGATCCCTGCCAAGGTTTGCGCGTGACTCTACCCATCGTCCTCGTTCCGCACCCTCACATCCGCGTCGATCCCCATGTGTTGGGGGGCAGCCCGCACGTGGCCGGATCGCGTGTTCCCGTTCGGAGGCTGTGGGCGTTCTTTCGCGACGGCGCGAAGGTCGAGACTCTGTTGAAGCGGTATCCACGGCTCGGCCCTGCAAAGGTCCTGGATGCCCTGGCCTTCGCCCTGGACAATCCAGAGGTCATGGAGGCTGACATCGAGCGGGAGCGGCAGCTTCTGTCCGACGCGGGACTCTCTAGTTCTCCCAAGCGGCCTACGGATCAAATCGAGCTGCCGTTCGGCGGCGATGAGCCCGACTGAAGCAGCGGCTCGAGCCTCGCTATCACTTGGGAAGCAACGGGCTGAGCGCGGAGGTCCGCTGCCACCCGCGAGGTGGTGGCGGCGTTGGGAGGCCAGCGACATCGCAAGGCTTGGGAGCGCTCAGCAGCCACTTGGCAACGTACGCGGAATGCCTCCTCGCGCTCGGCCTGTCTGACGAGCGCCTCCAGGGCCCGCTCTTGGAGCGCCCAGTCGCTGCAGACGAGCAGGACGTCGCAACCGGCGCGAACCGCCGCAACAGCGAGTTCCTCAATCGAGGCGAGACCCCGGACCGCCCCCATCTCGAGATCGTCGCTGAACATGATTCCCTTGAATCGAAGCTGACGCCGCGCGATGCCCGTCAATATCGTGGCGCTCAGCGTGGCTGGGGACACGGGGTCAAGCGAGGGATAGAAGACGTGGGCGCTCATCCAGCACGGAAGGCTCAGCAGCCGTCGAAAGGGCTCAATCTCAAGACGGTGGAGCGAGGAGGCGGAGCGGCTCACCGTAGGCAACGCCACATGACTGTCGATGCTCGTGTCACCGTGTCCGGGGAAGTGCTTTGCGCACGGGGGCATGCCCGCACGTAGAAGGCCACGCAAGAATGGTCGGGCCGCCGCCATGACGGCCTGCGGCGTCGACCCGAAGGAACGATCTCCAATCACCGGATTCTCTGGATTGCTGTCGACATCCAGGACAGGAGCGAAGTCAAGGTTGAAGCCGAGCGCCCGCAACTGACGCGCGACGAGCAGAGCCGCGTTCTCCAATAGCCAGGCATCGCGCGTCTGGGCGAGCCGCCGCATCGGCGGGAGCCGCACGACCGGATCACCGAGCCGCGCGACCCGCCCCCCCTCTTGATCGATCCCGATCAGCGGCGGCGTCCCAGGGGCTGCGCTCGCGATGGCGACGCAGAGGGCGTGCGCGGCGGTCGCAGACGGTAAGTTGCGCCGAAAGAGGATCGCGCCAGCACGTCGTCCGCGAGCCAGGGCCACGCTGAAGTCGCCCGGGAGATCGGCAGAAGCAAAGCCGCCAAGGATGAGGTGGCCGCAGGTTCGTTCGAGTTCGAGAAGGCGATGCCGGCTCATGCGCTCGCGGCGCTGACATCGAGGCGAGCGGCGTTCACCATGTCCGCTGCCATAGCCTTGAGGGAGCGCTCGTCCGGCCCCTCCAGCATCACACGCAGCTTTGGTTCAGTGCCGCTCCAGCGCACCAGCACCCGCCCGTTCTTCCCGAGCTTCTTCCCGTACTGCGTAGTCAGCTTCTGCAGCCGAGGCATCTCCTCGAGCGCTCTGCGCGCGGGAAGGTTGACACTCTCGAGCACCTGCGGGACTCGCTGCATCACTGCTGCCAGCTCGCTCATCGGCTTGCCGCTGGACAGCATCACCGCGAGCACCTGAAGGGCCGCAACGATACCGTCACCCGTGGTCGCCTGGTCGAGGAAAATCAGATGCCCAGATTGTTCCCCACCGAACGAGTAGCCTGAGCGTCGCATCTCCTCCACGACATAGCGGTCACCGACAGCCGTGCGCTTGAGCCGGCACCCAATGCTGGAGAGCGCGTGCTCGAGCCCCATATTGCTCATGACGGTGGCCACGACCGTCTTCTTTGCGAGCGTCTTTGCTTCCAGAAGGCGCCGTGCGCAGATCGCCATCACGGCGTCGCCATCCACCACGTCGCCCGCCTCGTCGACGATGATGACGCGATCGGCGTCGCCGTCCAAGGCAATCCCGATTGCAGCGTGATGACGGCGCACCTCGGCCGCCACGTGCTCGGGATACAGTGCGCCGCAGCGATGGTTGATGTTGCGTCCGTTCGGCTTGCAGCCGATGCAGATCACATCCGCGCCGAGCTCCGCGAAGACGGCTGGCGCAACGCGGTAGGCAGCTCCGTGGGCCGCATCGACGACGATCTTTATCCCATCGAGCCTCAAATGCCTGGGAAAACTCGCTTTGGCGAAGACGACGTAACGCCCCGCCGCGTCTTCCAGGCGCTCGGCGCGCCCAACGGTCGCGCCAGTTGGGCCGTTCAGAAGCTTCGGATCGCGAAGGAGGGCTTCTATCTCCAGCTCCGCGGTGTCGGGCAGCTTGAAGCCGTCCGCACCGAAGAGCTTGATACCGTTATCGGCGTAGGGGTTGTGACTGGCGCTGATAACGACCCCTGCGTCCGCACGCATGCTGCACGTCAGATTGGCGACGGCTGGAGTTGGCAGGGGACCACACAACAGCACGCGCCCACCCGCGGCGCAGATGCCGGAAGCCAGGGCCGTCTCGAACATGTACCCGCTAAGGCGGGTGTCCTTGCCGACGACGATGCGCGGTGCACGGCGAGTCCCGCGCCGCGCCACGGTGGTGATAGCGCGCCCGAGTTGGAGCGCGACCTCCGGCGTCATGGGATGGATATTGGCTTTGCCGCGGACTCCGTCGGTGCCGAAGAGCTCGCGAACGGCGGTCTTATTGCGCATCGTCATCGAAACAGTCAGCTATCTGCTTGCGGATCCGGGTCGAGGCCGAGCAAGAGCGCCCGTGCTGCCCCGACGAGGTAGCAGGATCCCGTTACCACGACCACCCCCTGTGCACCCACCTTGGCGCGCGCCCGCATAAGCGCGTCCGCGACGGTATCCGCAACCTCTCCCTTGAAGACCTTTGCGATCTCTTCGGCAGGAACGGCCCGCGCGAGCGGCGGAGCGACGAAGAGACGATGTCCCGCAACCTGCTCCAGACGCTGGAGCATGCTCTTCCAATTCTTGCCCTGCATGGTGCCGAACACGAGAACGACATCGCGCCGCGATTCGATCTCTGCGAGCAGCGACGGGTCGAGGACGTGCGACAGAGTGACAGCACCGTCCGGGTTGTGGGCGCAGTCGAGCAACGTGATGTCCTGCCCTCCGCGGTGCAAGAGCTCGTTGCGCCCGGGCCAACTGGTCTGCTCGACTCCCCGTGCCATGTGCTGCGGGGAGAACCCGAGCTCCCGGCCAATCGTCGTCGCTACGGCGAGATTGGTCCCGAACATTGCCATCCGCGGATAGCCGAGCGGTGCGCCCGGTATAGGTTCCGGGCTGCCCAGCGGTACCCAGCGCGCGCCCGTCTCTGCGACCCGTTGTTCGACGACAGCACGCGCCTCCGGATGTAGTTTGCCACAGACGACTGCGCAGCCCGGCTTGATGATGGCTGCCTTCTCGGCGGCGATCGCTGCCAGCGAGCGCCCTAACTGGTCCATGTGGTCGAAGGACACGCGCGTGATCGCCGCGACACGTGGTGCCGGCAGCACGTTGGTCGCGTCCAGGCGGCCACCTAACCCCACCTCGACCACTGCTAGATCCACGTTCGCTTCGCGGAACGCCAGGAACGCGGCAAGGGTCGCAACCTCGAAGAAGGTCAGCTCGGGCGCGGCATCCATCACAGCGTCGAGATGGGTACTTAGCGAGGGATCGGAGATCGGCTGCCCGCCTATCTGAATGCGCTCGGAGAACTTGACCAGGTGTGGAGAGGTGTAGAGCCCGACGTGGCGCCCAGCCGCCGAGGCCATGGACGCGACGAACGCCGCCGTGCTGCCCTTTCCGTTGGTGCCAGCGACGTGAATGGCTTCGAATGCAGTTTCGGGGTTACCAAAGCGAGCACAGGCAGCCTGCATGCGCTCAAGCCCGAGTTTGCGACCCTGCGGAAGCAGGTTGTAGAGGCGCTGAAGTGTTTGCTTGAAGTCGCTCACTGATGGCCGCCGGACAGATGCCGAAGCAGGGTTGACAAGAGATCGCGCATTTCCGCGCGCGCGGCAATGATGTCAATCATCCCATGGTCCATCAAGAAATCTGGGCGCTGAAAGCCCTCGGGCAGCCTCGTATTAATGGTGTTCTCGATGACCCGCTGCCCGGCGAACCCAATGAGCGCTCCCCTCTCGACTACGTTGACGTCCCCAAGGAGGGCTGTACTCGCTGCGACGCCTCCCGTCGTCGGATTCAGCAACACGCTGATGTAAGGCTTGCGTACTTGTCGGAACCTCGCCAGCGCGGAGACCGACTTTGCCATCTGCATCAGACTGAGGATGCCTTCTTGCATGCGGGCGCCTCCCGAAGCATGAAGGAGCACGACGGGCAGCGACTCACCAGTAGCTCGCTCAAAGAGACGGGTCAGGCGCTCCCCCACCACCGAGCCCATGCTCCCGCCCATGAATCCGAAATTGAAGCACCCGTAGGCGACCTTGGTTCGGCCAATGGCAGCGCGTCCTGTCTCGATCGCCTCGGAACACCCGGTCTTCTCCATCGCTCGACCGAGGCGGGTCTCGTAGCGGATGCCATCCTCGAACTTCAACGGATCCATCGGACGCACGTGCTCGTCCCACACATCCAGGTTGGCACCATCGAGCAGGAGGCGACGCCACTCGCGCACGGCAAGTGGATGGTGATGACCGCAAGACGGGCAGACCTCGAAGTAACGGCTGAGTTGCTCTCGCGTCAGCAGAGCTCCACAGTCCTGGCATTTGCTGAATACGCCTTGCCCGAACGACCGTTTCTCGTCGGTGCGTGGTTGTGCTGGAGTCTTGAGCGGGAGTGACACGGCAGAAGAACCGGTGGGTGATGCGAACGCTGGCAGCGTCCGTGCAGCATGGCACGAAGAGCCCGCTCGCTGGTCGCAGCGTGTAACAAACTTCCAAACGGACGCAATAGGCTCCGCACCGGTACGGCGAGTGGGCCGCCCGGTCTCCTGCGCGGGAGCTTCGTTTGCATCTACAGATTATCGGGCCGTGCGCCCGGTTTGGCGCCCACTTCCTAGGACTCACGCATGTGCCACGTACCTTGAGCGGGGTCGCAAAGCATTGAACACTGGCCGCTCATGATGCCACGCACGAAGTCTGGCGAGCTCTATCTTGGGGAGGGACCTCGGGCGCCGCTCGTGGCTCGGGAGGAATCCCTGGCGGTTCTTGGCTCCGCCCTAGACAGAGCGAGGGACACCGGCAAGACACAGATCGTCACCGTGCTCGGCGCGCGCGGGGTCGGCAAAAGCCGCCTCTTCGAGGAGTTCGCACATCAGGTGCAGCGAGCGGCGGGCATCTTGCCACGCGCACGTGTTATCGCGGCAAGCGCCAAACGGCAGTCCCTGGGCTACGGCGTGTTCGCGCGGCTCTTGCGTCGACGCTTCGGCATCCCACACGGAGCATCCCACGATGCCGCGCGCGAGCGGCTCCAGGGGGTGGTCGCCGAGGTGCTTGAGGACCGAAAGGTCGCCGACGTCTGCTTCTTCCTCGGACAGCTCATGGAGCTCTCCTTTCCAGACAGTGCCCTCACGCGGGCCGTCGCGGAGGATCCAGGCCAGGCTCGAATCATTCGTCGGGCGGTGGTTCGTAAGTTCTTCGAGAGCGATGCCCACCGGCGACCGCTCTGCCTGATATTCGACGACCTGCACGCGGCTGACGACGACAGCTTCGACCTCCTACAGTACCTCCTCGCCAACCTCAGCGGTCCCATCGTGCTCCTTTGTTCGGCGCGTCCGGAGCTCCTGAGCCGCTTCCCTTCCTGGTTCGACCTGGGCCACGAATGTCACGAGCGGATCGAGCTTTGCCCGCTCACCGAGGACGAAGCAGCTCAGGTCATGAGCGCTCTCCTGGAACCGTGCGAAGCCGAACCGCCCGAACCGCTGGTCGAAGCGGCCATCAGCATGGCGAGCGGCAACCCGGGCTTGCTCGAGCAGATGGTCAGGATCTTCCTCGACTCTGGGGTGCTCGAGCCAGTCCCCGCCACCCGTGGGCGCGTGCGCTGGAAGACGAATCTGGAGAAGCTGGCGAGCGCCCGCCTTCCCATGACCGTCGAGGACGCTATCGCGGCACGGGTAGCTAATTTGTCCCCCAGCGACCGCAAGGTCTTGGAGCACGCAGCAGCACTCGGCAGCGTGTTTTGGCTCGGGGCGCTCGTCTCCTTGGGGCGAGTCGGCAGGGATGCTCCCGATTTCTGGCGGCTCAGCGACGTCCAAGACATCGCAACGATCAAGTCCATCCTCGATGACCTCGTCCGTCGCGACTACGTCTTGAAGCTTCCCGATTCCGCCTTCGTCGACGACATCGAGTACGTCTTCAAACACACCTTGGAGCGCGAGAAGCTCGCGGCGCTGACCAGCGGCACACGGGCGCGCTCCTACCATCAGGTGATCGCCGATTGGTTGTCACTCAAGGACAATGTGCGCTCCCAGGAGGAGTACGCTGCCATGCTCGCCGAGCATCTCGAGAAAGCTGGCTCGACGACCCGTGCTGGGCGCGCGTACTTGGAGGCGGGAGATATCGCGCGGCGCGCCTTCGCCGCCAAAAAGGCTCACGAGTACTTTATTCGCGGATTGGAGCTCCTGGGAACCTCCGACGCCGTACGGCGCATCGATGCCTTGCACAACCACGGGGACGTTCTTCTCCTGCTCGGCCGCACCGACGAGGCCCTCGCTGCCTTCCGTGAGATGCAGGCTCTCGCGTTCCGGCTGGTGCTCCGAGGTAAGGGTGGGGCGGCCCACAACCGCATTGGCCGACTCTATCGTGATAGTGGACAGTTTCATGCCGCCCGGGAGCACCTGGATACTGCCCTCGAGCTCTTTCGTGCCACGGGCGACGAGCGCGGCATCTCCGCGTCGTTGGACGACGTCGGCAAGCTGCTGTGGCTCAAGGGAGAGTACGACGCAGCGCTCGAGCAGATGCTCACCGCACTCGAGATGCGCAAGCGAATCGGCGACCGACGTTCTATCGCTCTAAGCCTCAACAACATTGGGCTCGTCTGGATGGACCACGGTCGAGCGCGCAAGGCGCGAGAGGCATTCCAGGCAGCTCTGGCCATTCGACGGGAGATCGGCGACACGATCGGCATCGCCGAAGGGCTCGCGAACCTCGCGGCTCTCGCTCAGGATCAGAACGATTGGGCAGGCGCGCTCAGCTTGTTCTTCGAGGCGCGCCGCGCCGCACAGGACGTGGGCGAGCGGAACCGGATCGCGACTATCCTCACGAGCATTGGAGAAACCCTCTACCATCTGGGTGATACGGAGCAGGCTATCGAGGTGCTGACGGAGGCGGAGAACCTGTGCGACGAGCTCGGAGACAAGCTTCACCTTGCGGAGACACAGCGCGGCTTGGCCAAGGCCTACCTGCTCCAGGGTAACCTGCGACGAGCAAGAGAGAGCATCAAGCGCGCCGTGGACCTATTTGGACAGCTGCGAAGTCGCGTCCACCTTGCAGTTGCCCTGAGAACCCTCGGAGAGGTCACCGCCGCTGGCGCGTGGGGAGAGGGACACGAGGGCAAGGCGATCGACTACTTCATGCGATCTATCGCGATCTGTCGGGAGCTTGGGCATCAGCCGGAGCTAGCCCGAAGCTACCAAGCCTTCTCCGTCTACGTCTCGGGCTCGCAACACTACCGAGACAACCCCGAGATTCAGCGCGAAGCCGCCAAGCTCGGCGCCATGGCTCGTGAAATCTTCGAACGTCACCGCCTCTCCGGGCCTCAACGAGAAGAAGACTCTGGTCCTGGCCGGAGCTCGCAGGCCCCGTAATACCCGGTTCTCGACTGAAGCACGCTGCACCGAGGAAGCACCTGGATGGAGACGATCGTCGTGAGAGTCGCGCGAACTGGCGGGGTAGAAGTGCCGTTACCCAGCTACCAGACACCCGGGTCGGCGGGGATGGATCTGCACGCAGCGCTGGAAGAACCGCTCATCGTGTCGGTATTCGAGCGACGCCTGATTCCAACCGGGCTCGCGATCGCGCTGCCCAACGGCTACGAAGCGCAGATTCGTCCACGCTCGGGGCTCGCCCTCCGGCACGGCATCGGGGTCCTCAATTCACCGGGAACGATTGATGCGGACTATCGAGGGGAGCTGAAGGTACTCGTGATAAACCTGGGCAGCGAGCCCTTCACGGTACGACCACTCGAGAGGATTGCTCAGATGGTCATCCAACCAGTGGTGCGTGCCAGCCTTGTGTGGGCACTCGAACTCGAGCCGACCGAGCGGGGTGCCGGCGGCTACGGCTCCACTGGACGGGAATAGGGTCGAGGTCCTCCGTAGCTCCTCGAAATGCGAAGCCACATCGAGCCTCTGGTCAAGCATCCTCCCTGCGGATGCCATACGCACGAATCTTTTTGTGCAAGTTCGTACGCTCTACTCCGAGAGCGATGCTCGCCTTGGAGATGTTCCAATCGAACGCGCGCAACGTGTCCAAGATGTACGTGCGCTCCGCGCCGTCTCGGTACTGACGCAGGGTCAGTCGTTCACCATTCTCCCCCGTGGTGGGCAGTGATCGCTGGCTCCAGTCCTGTGCGTTGTCGCTGTCATCCGCCTCGTCATCGAAGGGGCTGGTGTGGGGGTCTTCGGGGAGATCCGCGACGGTGATGACATCGCTCGAGAGGATGGCGGCACGTTCCACCACATTCTTGAGCTCCCGCACGTTGCCCGGCCATTTGCGCTTCATCAGCGCGTCGAAGACGGCCCCATCGATACGCTTCGCTCGGAGTCCGTTCTCGTTGCAGAAGCCCATGACGAACGCCTCCGCCAGAAGAGGAATATCTTCGCGCCTTTCCCGTAGGGCAGGGACCCCGATTGGGAAAACATCCAGACGGAAGTACAGATCCTCACGGAACCCACCGTGGGCCACCTGCTTGGCGAGGTCCATGTTCGTCGCCGCCAGCACACGCACATCGACGTGAAGCACATGCTCCGAACCGACCCGCACGATCTCCCCGTTCTGCAGAGCACGGAGGACCTTTGCTTGGGCGGTAAGGTCCATGTCCCCGATCTCGTCGAGGAACAGCGTGCCTCCGTGTGCCTGCTCGAAGAACCCCCGCTTGCGGCTCTGAGCCCCCGTGAATGAGCCGCGCTCGTGGCCAAAGAGCTCGCTCTCGATGAGCTCGCGGGGGATTGCGGCACAGTTCACTTTGACGAAGGGTGCGTCCTTGCGCGAGCTGAGCCGGTGGATGGCTCTGCTAACCAGCTCCTTCCCCGTACCACTCTCGCCCGTGATAAGGACGCTGGCCTTCGTGGGTGCGACCTTATCGATGTCCTGGTAGAGCCTCTGCATGCGCTGACTCGTACCGATCATCTCGTAGCGCGCCTCGAGCTCGGCACGCATCTGCTCGACAGTGCGGGTGAGCCGAGCCGCGCGGATCGAGTTGCGGACGCTGATGAGTACTCGTTCCCGATTGAGTGGCTTCTCGAAGAAATCCGTTGCCCCCAGCTTGATGGCCGCAACTGCGTCGTGGACCGTCGCATGGCCGCTGATCACGATGACGGGTAGATCCCGCGTCGCTTCGTCCGCGCGCAGCCGCTGAAGAGCGCCCAGGCCGTCCATCCCAGGCAGCTTCAAGTCGAGCACTACGAGGTCGACGGGCTGACTCGGGTTACCCAGCGTCTCGAGGGCCTTCTCCGCCGACTCGGCCTCCAGCACTCGGTACCCCTCTCCACTGAGGACCATGTCCAGCGTTCGTCGAATGTTGCGCTCGTCATCGACGACGAGCACCGTCGCAGCGACGGCAGAGAGTGGAGCGGCGTCGGTATCGGGCATAGGGCCTCTCAAAACGAACGTCAGGGATCGCGGGTCAGTACGGCTGTGGCACCGGCGGCTGCCACTGCGGACCCATCCATTTTCTTCAAGAACCCTCGAGCAGGCACCGTGAAGGCGCTCGCAGGGTACTCGTCCAAGACGCGCCTGAACGCTTCACGAGCCGCATCGTCACGCTGCATCATGAGGTAGATTTCGCCAAGGAGCACCAACGCCTCCGGGGCCAGCCCCGACCCAGGATAGTGCTCCAGAGCGTACTTCGCCCGCGCGACCGCAGCCTCGAATAGCTGGTCCTTCATGTAGAACCGGGCGACATAGAGCTCATGACGGGCGAGCTGGCCCGAGACCACTTCGAACATGTACATGAGCTCGGGACGCCGCTTGTAGGTGGGGTAGTCCTCGAGCATGCCCCGGATCGCGCGGTAGGCGTCGAAGACGGTCACCAGGTCGCGCTCCTCGAGAGGCGGCATGAGGATCGTTTCGCTGCTGTCCTCGAAGAGCGATTTGGCCGCCTTGAAGCGTGCGTAGGGAATGTCCACGTCGTTCGGGTAGTCGTGGACGAAGCCGCGGTAGGCTGCAGCGGCCTCCGCGTAGTTGCCGCGCTCGAACTGCGCGTCGCCAATCCGCAGAGCGGCCAGGCGCGCATAGCGGCTGTAAGCATACTGCCGGCGCACCTCCTCGAACATGGGGATTGCGATCTCCCAATCACCATCGAAGTACTCGACCAGCGCTTCCTCGTAGGCGATCCGCGCGTTTTCTGCGTACTGTTGCGGCGTCTCGGGAGCCTTCTGGCTGCTCGTGCAGGCGCTGGCCAGTGCCGCACAAAGGGCCCACAGCGCAGCATGCCAAATGAATCGCGGCATCACGCCCCACCTGCTAGCGGTTTCCGCCGCCGGAGGCAAGGCACAGCCACGCCGGCCCCGATGTGGCTCTAGCCCAGCCCACGTCGTCCGCACGACAATCCGCTACGCCAGGAAGAGTCGAACAGGAGATCGGTTTTGCGGCCGAAGTCGGCTTCGGCGGGGCGGTCTTCTCGGCAGTGGTTCGCCAGGGGCGCATTGACTTGCTCGAAGCACCTGCGGAGTCCATAACCCGGGGCCATGGCCGAGGTCGAGAAAGTACCGATGACTCCGCAGGGATCCCTCAAGCTCAAGGAGGAGTTGGCCCGCCTCAAGGAAGAGCGGCCGAAGATTTCGAGGGAGATAGGGGTCGCTCGAGAGCACGGTGATCTGAGCGAGAACGCGGAGTACCACGCGGCAAAGGAGCGCCAAGGGCTGGTGGAGGCGCGCATCAAGGACATCGAGGACAAGCTGAGTCGGGCGGAGATTATCGACCCGAGCACCCTGAGTGGCTCTCGCGTCCGCTTCGGTGCGCGGGTGGGTTTGATGAACCTCGACACCGATGAGGAGGTCTCCTATCGCATCGTGGGGGCCGAGGAGGCGAGCATCGACGAGGGCACCATCAGCGTCTCCGCCCCGCTTGCCCGAGCCCTGATTGGTAAGGAGGTGGGGGATGAGATCACCGTGAAGCTGCCTGCCGGGACGAGGAGATACGAGATCCTCAGCGTGGATTTCGGCTAGACGTCATGCCCGCTCGCCGTCTGCCGGGGGGGCTCGCTCCGGCACGCCCTGCCGGACCGCTTCTGCAGGGCTTGGAACGTGCGTCCAACTCCTTTGGCGGCGCTACAAGGGGGCACGGGGCCCTTCCATGGAGCACCTGGTTGGCCCTCGGGCTTGCCGCGGCATGGGCACTGCCCGTTCTTGAACTTCTGGTCGTTCTGACGATCCACGGAGCTCGAATTTCCGGCGTTTGGGAGCTCCAGTTCGGGGTGCTGTGGCTCCTGCCCATCCTCCTTGCGGTGGGGACTGCGCTGGGTCTGGTCGGTACGGGTTGCATTGCCGTGCTCATGCACGGGAGCGCGCGTTGGCGGCGGCTCCTCTGGGCCGCGGCTTGGGCGATAGCACTGTCTGGAGCCGCCTACGGGGCGACGACAGGGCGCCTGTTCGAGCCATTCCCCAGGCGGGCAGCTGTGATTGCTGCAGCGTTCATCATCGGGGCCGCGCTAGCCTACACCGTTGCTCCGCGCACACGGCGAGCCGCTCTGCGGCACCCCCGCGGGTTGGCGGGGGCGGCGGGCATCCTGCTGATCGGTCTGGAAGTCGGGAACAGATTCCTGCTGTATCGGCTATACCCGGATTGGCACTGGGCGCTCGCGGGGATAACGCTCTTCGTCGCGCCCTGGCTGGGTTTCCCGCTCGCATGGCGTCCGAGGGGCGCGGCGGGGATGACGCGACCCTCGAAGGTTCTGGTCGCAGCATCGCTCGCGTTCCTTGGCGTGGGACTCGCTGCAGCGCTGCTGACGCCGCTGACCGCGCGCCGTCTTGCCCACTTCGACAACTTCAGGTGGCTGCTCGTCGAGCAAGCACCGCTCAGCGGACACGCGGTTCGACTTGCTGCCATGGTAGCCCCGCCGCCGCCGCTCGTGGACGCTTGCTCTGGCCCAACCGCTTGCCCGACAGACCAGATAGCCGCGACGCCGGGCGCCCCGCAGGTGAATTGGAGAGGCCGGGACGTCCTTCTGGTGACCATCGACGCCGTGCGCGCCGATCACGTGGGTGCTTACGGCTACGAGCGCCCCACCACGCCGGTCCTCGACAGACTCGCGTCCCACGGCGTTCGGTTCGAGTATGCCTACGCTCCGACCCCGCACACGTCGTATTCCATCACATCGCTGATGACGGGCAAGTACATGCGGCCCCTGCTGCTGCAAGGTGCGGGGGCCGATTCGGACACCTGGGCCAAGCTGCTTCGCACTTACGGGTATCGCACCGCAGCCTTCTATCCTCCAGCCGTGTTCTTCATCGATGGGCGGCGCTTCGCGGGGTTCAGCGAGCGTTTTCTGGATTTCGAATACCGGAAGGTACAGTTCCTGGAAGGCGAGGGGCGAGTTGAGCAGGTCAAGAGCTATCTCGCGGGGGAGAGCGGCGACAGGCCTCAATTCCTTTGGGTCCACCTCTTCGGCCCTCACGAACCATATGAGAGTCATGCGGCACACCCCTTCGGGCCACGCGACGTCGATCGGTACGATGCAGAAATAGCGGCGGCCGATCGCACGCTAGGAGAGCTTGTAGGACTATTTCGAAGGGATCGGCCCGACGCTGTGGTGATTGTCGCATCCGACCATGGCGAGGAGTTTGGCGACCACGGCGGCCGCTATCATGGCACTTCAGTCTACGAGGAGCAGGTACGGGTTCCGCTCGTGGTGAACGCTTCCGGCCTTTCATCCACTGTCGTTACCGAGCCAGTCCAGACCATCGACCTCCTGCCAACGGTTCTCTCCGCGTTGCAGATCCCGCGCTCGGCGCGCATTCGAGGCAGGGACCTGACCCCCCTTCTCTCCGGGGAAGGGGCGGAAGGGGACGGGTTTGCGTTCGCCGAAACGGAGGAGCAGTCGATGCTTGCGAGTGGTCCGTTCCGGCTTATCTGCCAACGACGCCTCGGTGCCTGCCAGCTCTACAATGTGCTCGAAGACCCTACGCAAAGGGTGGACGTGGGCACCAAGTGGCCTGAAGAGATGCGGACACTCCGCGCGAGGCTGCGACAACTCTCCGCCTCGCATGGTCGCTTCGAACGCCAGGGGATGCGCGCGGAGGGGAAGGGGTGGCCAGACGCGGTGCTGCGCGCCGTCAGCGGTGACGCGGATGCCATTACCGATCTGATCCCGTTCCTTGATGATGCAGACCTCGACTTGCGGCGGAAAGCTGCCGAGCTCGCCTTCGAGCTCAAGCGTGAGGAGGCAGCTCCGGCCCTCCGTCTGGCGTTGGCACGTGACGAGGACGAGGTCGTGCGGCGCTGGGCGGCGCTCGCCCTGACGCGACTAGGGCAGGGTGCCCCCCTGGCGTATGAGCTGGTGGACGACGAGGATCGAGGCTGGCGGCGGCTCGCCGCGCTCGCTCTCGCGGAGGTCGGGGACGCACGTGGCGCGGATATTCTCATCGAGTGGTGGCGGGACAGCAACGCGAGGGATCACGATCGCTCGCGTCAACTGCTGGCGGCATTGGGACGAATCCGCGCCCGTGATGCCGTTTGGCCGTTGCTCCAGTCCCTCGGGGACGTTCGGCTGAGGCCTTATGTCGCTGAAGCGCTGGCGGAGATCGGGGATGAAGCGGCTCGCGGTGCGCTGGCCAAGGCCCTCGCAAGCGAGCGGTATCAGGGCGCCCGCATTGCTCTCGCGCGCGCGATCGTCGACCTCGGCGGCGAAGGTGAGCTCGTTGGGCCACTTGTTCGGTTTCTAGGCGTCCCGGACGCGCTTCCCGGTGGAGTGGGCATGGGCATCGAGGCGGACATTCTCGAGTACATTGGCGGTCCGGACCGACGCCAGCTGAGACGGCTCGCGGCCGAAGCGTCGCTTGGTGCTCTCGTGCGGGTCGTGGTCCCTGCGGGCGGGAACGGAGAGGGCGTCCGCCTCATCGTTCGCGGTACGGCGTGGCAACCTTCGGATGGCTTCGTGAGGATTGGGGCACCCTTGCAACCCTTCAGGAATCAGCACAAAAAATCAGCTACAAGCTCGCGTAAGTTACCAGAAATCGACCCAACGAGAGCCGTCGAACTCAAGTTCCCTGTCGAC
Organism: Pseudomonadota bacterium; assembly: GCA_023398955.1. Taxonomy (GTDB): domain Bacteria; phylum Myxococcota_A; class Polyangia; order Polyangiales; family Polyangiaceae; genus JAEWRL01. The sequence goes on along the minus strand of JAEWRL010000121.1, from coordinate 4,825 downwards.
TCGAAGACACATGAGTTGACTGTGCGCGCTCCGGCCGAACTTGGCCTTGCGCCGAGACGCAGCGTGGAGCTTGTTGTCGTGACGGATCGCGCAGTGCGAATCGACGCGCTCGTGGCAGTTCCGCTGGCTGACGAGCTACCACCACCGGCGCCCGAGCCGTGGCACCCTGCAGAGGAGGCGAGGGGGACTGCGGGAACGTCCGGCGCTGGGGCAGCTTCGGGGCCCACTCGGGCGACCCACTGACCGAGGCGGGCACGAGGGACGCTCGCTGACAAAGAAACGTCAGAAGGTCGTTCGGGCTTCCGGCAGAGCAGTGCTATAGGGAGGCCCCGTGACGGAAGGCACATCGAGAAGAGCGAGGCGCGCCCAGCGAAAGGCTGCGGGCGAAGTGACCCAGGTCGAAACGCAGCCCGCAACGGGTACCGCCGAGTCGGCTCCGCCGGCTACTGCGATGCGCGGCACGTCGGACTCTGGTGACGTCGCGGAGCGCGGTGCGGGGGCCGGCGGGGAGCGCGTCAAAGACCGCAATCAGCGGCTGCGCGCCGAGGCCGCGGCGAGGCGCAAGGCAAAGCGGCAGGTGGAACGAGCCACCTCCGGGCCCGCTGGTCTCGACGCGGCAGAGCGGATGTACGACGCATTGACCCGCGCCGTCCACGCGACGAGCGGATGGCTGCGCCGTCACTTCCACCTGGTTCAGTGGGTTCTCGTCCTGGCCGTAGTAGGGGGCCTCGGCTGGCAGCTCTACTCGTGGCGAGCCGAGAAAACGAGGGCGAAGCGGTCCGATGCGCTTGCCAGCGCGATAACGAAGTTTCAAGGCTGGGTCGAGGCGACCCCATCGGAGAACACGCAGGAGCTCTTCGGCCAGGTCAGACCTGAGTTTCCTAGCGACGAAGCGCGCCTCAAAGCCGCCAGCGAAGCTTACGAGCAGGCGGCCCGCCTGGCGCCAGGTTCCACGACCGCGATGCTCGCCAGGCTCGGGCTCGCTGGGGTCTTCTATCAGCAGGGCAATTTCGATAAGGCGCTCGAGGCGTACCGCGACATCGAGCGAAGTGAGTTGTTCCGCGAAGACGGGGACGTCCGTGGACGCGTCCTCGAAGGAATCGCCTTGAGCCTCGAGGCAAAAGGGGATCGGGCTGGGGCGCTCAAGGCGTTCAAAGTATTGGAGAACGCGGATTTGCTTGGGTTCGAGGCTGCAGCCCTCTACCACCAGGCGCGGCTGCACTTCAGTGCCGAGAACGAAGTCGAGGCACAAAAGGCGCTTACCGAAGCCAAGAAGCGGCTGGAGAAATGGGCCGGGCCGGAACAACCGGCGGTGTACCTGCAGCAAGTGATCCGAGAGTTGGATCGTGCCATGAACCCAGACTCCGCCGGGAGCGTCTCCACGCGGCTGGGAGGCCGTGAGCTCAGTGATGATCCTGCGGAGCTGCAGCGGCTTGTCCAGGAGTTGATGAAGGCGCAACCAAAGGGCAAGACGCCGGATCCCGCCGAACCCCCACCGGCAACACCAGCCCCAGCCACATCAGCCGCCGACTCCCACGGTACCTCGACTCCGTCAGCGCCGGCGCAGCCATGAGGCGTCCTACCATTGCTGATTTGAGCAACCAGGGGTCCTATCTGGCGCTCGGACCGGCACGCTCACACCAGGCCGGACAGGGGCTTCGATATCTCATGAAGGCGGGAAGCGTGCTTGTGGCGGCCGTGGGGGCCGTCGGAGGCCTGACGAGCGCCGGGTGCGAGACCGTTCGGACGGGCGCCAACCCGGACGTGCCTGCCTGGGTGCATCGACCTGCTGGCGTGCTCGACGTCTGGTATTCGCGTCGGATCGTCGCTGCCATGCGGCATCGAGGCGAACCGTACCAGCGCGGCAGGGTGGAGCTCGACATAGCAGGTCGGCGGCTTTTCGTCGGGTCGAGCGACGGAGGCCTCTACGCGCTACAGGCAGCCGATGGCGAGGCCTTGTGGCGGTTCGAGACCGCTGGCGCCGTGCAGAGCGAGCCGCTCTTCGATGCGAAGGAGAACGTCGTCTATTTTGGGTCGAACGACGGCGCTCTCTACAAGGTCGACGCCGATACCGGCCAGCTGCACTGGCGGTTCGCGACGAACGCGGAGGTATCGAAGAAGCCGTTCGTGAAAGACGGAATCCTCTACTTCTCGAACGCGAACGATAGCGTTCTGGCTGTCTCGACCGACTCTGGCAAGTTGCGCTGGGTCCAGCACAGGACGCCGGCAATGGGCATGGAGATCGCGGGGCATTCGGGGGTAACTGTGTGGCGCGGCAAAGTCTACGCAGGGTTCAGCGATGGCACCGTCGCCGCCTTTGATGCCGCCAGCGGCGAGGAGCGTTGGCAGCCCGTGGACTTGGCCGCGGACGCGGAGATGGTCCTCGGGCAGATCCCGGAATACCTGGACCTCGACACCACCCCCATACCCGGATATGTCGAGGGCACGCCGGCCATCTACGTGGCGAGCTATGCCGGCGGCGTCTATGCCCTCGACGCGGAGACCGGCGTGCAGATTTGGGCGAACTCCGCAGTTCGGGGAGCTACCAGCCTGCTGCACTGGACCCAACCCGAGCACACAGAACGCGGCTCGCGTGCCATGGTGCCAGCACGCAGCTACTTGATCGCTGCGACGGGCACCTCGGGGCTTTGGGCGCTCGATACTGGCTCTGGCGAAGAAATCTGGAGGCAACGCCTTCCTCGTGGTGGGGTCACGGCTCCCGTGCGGTTTGCTGGGGCGCTGCTGGTGTCCACGAGTCAGCTCGGCTTGTTCCTCGTCTCGCCCCTAGACGGCCGAGTCATTGACGGCTTGCACATGACTAGCGGAACAGCAGCGGCGCCCGCAGCTTACGGTCGCCGGGCCTTCATCGTAACGAATGGCGGCGAATTGCTGGCTGTCGAGATCGCTGCTCCAGGCTCGTCGCGCGAACTCGAGCCCTGGCCGCGCCAGCTCCTCTGAATCGACCGGCTGCCGGCGGTCGGACTGTTCCTGGGGGACCCCAGGTGCTGAAAACGCATGCGGGAACGGCATGGCGCCGGAGCCCCACTCCCCCAGAGGCTCCAAGGAACTTCGCATAAGATATATTATGTAAACTAACCGGAGAAGCCGTTGGAGGCGACGCTCGCCAGGCACCGGCGCGCAGCCACGCAGAAAACGCAGGCTTCGGTGAACGCACGTCTGCGCTAAGCAGTCGTTGCGGACCGGCCATCGGCCATATCAGTTTGGCGACAACGGCCGCGGAAGCGTGTTGGCGCGACCACGGCCGTGGAAGCCAATGATCATCGCCGCTGGTTCACGCCAAGCGCGCAGTAGCGCTCGCGTGTTCTTACGCACGCTGACGTGCCCCAGTTCTCAGCGGGAACACAGGCACCGACCGGCAGCGCTCTGCACCGGTCGGGCCAACTGTGTTCCTTCGCGTTGTGACCCCAGCGGGAATCGAACCCGCGTTACCGGCGTGAGAGGCCGATGTCCTGACCGCTAGACGATGGGGCCATGGTCCGGGCTCTGGTCTCCGGACCTAATTGCTGGGGGACTAGGATTCGAACCTAGATAACAAGAACCAGAATCTTGCGTCCTGCCATTAGACGATCCCCCAAAGGGACCGACGCCCTTTGGACGCCCGGACGGTTAACTGCCACCGTGGCCACACCTGAACGGGTGAACCAAGGCCAGAGCCGAAGCCCTGCAGGCGGCGCTGTGTATCGCCATTCGCCTGGTAATGCAAGCGGCGTCAGACAAAAAACCCACGCGGCACCCCTCGTTGGTAGCGGCCACGGGACCGATACTCGCCTTGAAGAGCACCTGAGGAAGAGTGCAATCCGCGTTTTCCAGCGTATGCTCGCTCCTCCATGTCCGAACTCTCAGGCTTGGTGGGGCTCATCGGTGACGTTCACGCTGAGGACGCCCTTCTCGAGTGCGTTCTCGACTACTTCGAGGCAATCCGCGTCTCCCACGTTCTTTGTGTTGGGGACATCGTAGACGGTCGAGGAGATGTGAACCGCTGCTGCCGCCTCCTTCAACAGTGCAGCGCGTCCGTCGTGCGTGGCAATCATGACCGCTGGATACTCGCGGGAACGCTACGGGATCTGCCCATGGCGACGCGCGCCGACGCGCTCTCCGAGAGGTGCTCAGCGATGCTTGCAGGACTCCCTGCGACACAGAGCTTCGAGTCCCCTCTGGGCCCTCTCCTGCTCGGCCATGGCGTCGGAGAGGACGACATGGCTTTGCTCGTTCCCTACGATGCTCGGAAGTCGGATCCGTCCTGCCGGGCGCTCCAGGCGCTGCGAGCCTCTAAGTACGGGCTGTATGTCGGCGGCCATACACACCTCCCAACGGTTCACCGCTTCCCCGATCTGACCGTCATCAATGCTGGAACGCTGAGATCCGACCAACACCCTGTCTGCTCGGTGCTCGACCTCGATGAAGGGCGATGGCGACTCTTCAGCGTCGGCAGGCGCGTTGAGCAGCGAAGTGTTGTCGATCTCCTCGGGCCGCCCACGGAGTCCGTGAGAGGCCTCTTTTAGAGAGGCCTCCCGGAGGTCGGTCACCACGTCAGTGCGGCCGGCGGGCGCCGCGAGAATTCGCACTGGGACGCAACTTTGAGCTTGTGACTCTGAACTGCTGTGGTAAGAACCGGCCACCGCTCAGGGGCGGTAGTTAAGTTGGTTATAACGCCGGCCTGTCACGCCGGAGGCCGCGGGTTCGAGTCCCGTCCGCCCCGCTGTAATTTCAAGTACTTGCGACGCTTGTGACAGAAGTTGTGACGATTCATCTGTCACAGACGAGTTGAGCGTCTTTTGGGGGTCAGAACCGTCGCCTTCGGGGG
>JAEWRL010000247.1 GCA_023398955.1 Pseudomonadota bacterium | reverse complement strand
GGCGACGCGGGCGACGCGGGCGACGCGGCGGGGGACGCGGCGGGGGACGCGGTCGTGGACACCGCGGGCGATGCGGCGGCAGGCGGAGTGCGGCGCCGCAGGGGCTTTCCGGGCTTGTCGGCGCGCTTGTGGACGGCGCGGCCATCCACTGTGAAGAAGTTGTCGGCGAACTCCCCCTGCACCCACTCCAGGTACATGAGCCGCTCGCAGTACATCAGCTCGTTCAGCATGCGGGCAGGCACCAGATCGGGCGGCTTCAGCGGAGCGCCCGGGGGCGGGGTCAGATAACGCGGACGCGCCCGCGGCTGCGCGGGGAGCGCTGGCGGAGCGGCCGCCGCCGCTGTGACGCCCGGCGCTCCCGGCCTTTTCGTGGGTGGGGTAGATGGCGGTTTCATCATGAGTCACCTCCTACTCTGCTAAACGACTGCGCTTGGCTCGAAGCGGCCGCTATAGCCGTCAGCCGCCTTGGATAGGGACGCCGTATACACTGCCGTAACGCCAGCAGTACGCCGGACATGAGTGGAAGCGTCCTCCCAGCCTGGATAGCCAAGCACGGACTGAACGACGTCGCTACTTAGGCATCCCTCCCAGATCGGCCAAACGAAGCGCCCATTCTTCCTACGCCCGCGGCATGCGGTGACGTTCAGCGTACCAGGGACACCGAATGCTGGAAGGCATGCCAAGCCACGGAATGCCAGCCACTCGGCAGCGGGCCTCACCGGGACTGTCGCCACTGACTGAATGGCACCGGGCACACTGGAGTCTGGATCCCACTCCATGCGGCGAACGCCACTGAGAGGTGAGCGTCGCCCTTCGAGCTCGGCAAGGAACGCCTCTTCCGTCAGCTGTCCCCGAATATGTCTGAGTTGGTCCAGGAACTGGGCGTTTCGCGACGTGAAGTCGAAGTGCGTCGGCATCAGACCGAGTCGCGAGTCCGCCTCGGGATCAAATGGGATTCCGTTCTGTGCAAGCAGTTCTGCACTGAGTCCCTTGTCCTCCTTCATCTCCTCGACGGCAGTCTCGGACAGGAGCGCACAGGCGTACGTCAGACTCCTTCGAGCATTCATATCGCGAAGGCGCCGAATCCACGGTCGAAATATCTGTAAAGGGGGGCGGAGTCCGGCGAACATCTTCACGCCAAGCTTCTCGAGTTTCGGGTACTCGAACGCCAGCATGGGCTCGTTCTCCCACCCGACGAGATCCTTTGAGAGAACGCCGGCCAGCGACTGTATGGTTGCAACGTCGTGCTGCATCAGTACGGGCCGCCATGACCCCTCGTTACGCCAGGCTAGCTTTGGCTTCGGCCCAGCCCGCTCCGAGAGCACGAGGAGCACCCCCAGGGCGGCGAGGAAGCCGAGGGGGTTGGCGCCGTCCAGGCCGGGGACGATGAGTTCATGCTGCATTGTCGCGTTCCTCTCGTGGAGCCAGGGCCACCGTCATCTCGGCTTCGCTGCGCCGGTGATCGGCGAGGCGGAAGAGTGCCTCGAGCCACGCGAGGCCAAACCAGCCATAGCGCCGCACGAGCAACCAGAACCGCTCCGGTACCCCCGCGTCGAGCCGCTCGAGGCCGTGGGCAGAGCTCGCGCGGAGTTCCAGGGGCGGGGCAGTGTTTACCTTCTGCTCGAGGTGGGCCTCGTAGTGAGCCATCACCTCCACGGGCTCCGGGTCGGCAATGAAGGGTGGGAAGGGACGGCACCAGCCGTGATGGCTGCCCACCAGGTACTGCACAAGCTCCCAGTGCTCGCCTGCTTCCCTCGCCAGCTCGGCGGAGCTCGCCATCAGGGCCAGGCTCGTCAGCTCGTGGCGAGCACCCTTGGGATAGCCCGATCGCTCCCGCGCGCGCTCCCGCACCACCCGATCCTGAGCGGGCAGGCTTGATTTGGCCAGGGGCTCCTTGGCGACGCTGCTGCGGAAGGCGCTCCCGTGATGGAGCCAGCGCTGGAAGCGCGCGTCGGCCTTGCCGAGGTCGTGCCAACGACCTGCCAGCTCCAGGGCGCGGCACAGGGGTTCGGGGAGGCCGCAGGCTGCGCCGTGACGGCGCGCGACGGCGCCCACGCCCTGCAGGTGCTCGCGCAAACTGACCTCCACGCCCGTCAGGGACGCTTGCTCCGCGTCGCTTGTGGGCTCGAAGAAGAGCGGTTCGGTCGCGGCATCGCCGCTGGCGTCCCGTCGAGCAGGGTGGGCGTTCGTCGGCTGGTCATGCGTCAGCGCGGGGTTCGTCAGCAGGGCCCTGAGGGCCGCGCGCGTCAGCGGCCGCCGCAGGGTCACCATGAAGTAGCTCCGGGCCGGACCCGCCGGACCCGCCGTGCCCACCTGACCTTCGTCCTCGTCCATCAAGGGGACGAGACGGAGCTCCCGCGGGCGGGCCTCTAGCAGCGCCGAGCGCAGGGTCCGCGCCCAGGTTTCGAGCCGCTCGGAGGGGAGCGCGTCGAGGAGCTGCCGAGCGGCGACGATGGGGTCGAAGTCAGGGTCGCTGGACTCGGAGAGGTTCGGCAATGTCGGCAGGGGTGTCGCCGGAGCCTTGAAGAGGGCCTGCAGCACCCGCGCGTCGAGGCGCAGCTGGACGCGCCCCGTTTGCCTCAGCTGCGCGTAGTCTCCGAGGTCGGGCACGGGTTGGGCGTCCGCCGCAGGGTCCCAGCTCCCGTCGCGGAGGCCCCCGTAGGCGCTCGGCACGATCACAACGTCCCCGGGTGCGAGACGGCTCGCGGGCAGCACCAGGCGCTCGTCGCGCCGCCAAACGACGGCCAGGCGCCCTTTGTTGCGCTTGCCGCTGCCGCGTTCGTCCTCCTCCGTAGGCAGCGCTCCCGCGTCGCTCACGTCCAGCACCGCCTCCTGCCGCAACCAGCGGCGGCAAGCGGCCAGGGGCACGGGCAGCGCCTCCACGGTGCGGGGCGGACATGCCTCGAGGCGCGCCTGGAGCCGGCTCCACAGGCCGCGGCTGTCGTCGCCGTGAGCGCCCTCGGCCGCATCCCCTGCGGCGCCCGCCTGGTGCTGGGACTGCCTATCGCCTCGCGCGGCCCGCAGCAGCTCCTCGGTCAAGTCGGCACGCCATACGAGCATCACCTCCGCCTCCCGCTGCTCGCTGCCATGGAGCCAAAGGGCGGGCTCGGGATCCGCGTAGGGGGTGGGGCTCGTCTGCACCCAGGCATCCAGGTGGGCTGGCAGCAGGAGCGGCGCTTGGTGCGCAGGCGCGAGCAGTCGGCGCAGGGTGTCAGGCTCCGGCAGGGGCAACTGACTCGGACCGAAGTCCACCTCGGGCAGACCGCTCAGGAACTCCCAGGTGGCGGCCAGGGCGCTGCCATAGATGGGATCCCCCGTGGCCTTGTCGCCCACCTGATCGTCACGGGCGAAGACGACGCCGCGCTGGGTGGGCGCTGCCGTGGCGTCGTCCGCAGTGCCATCCGTGGCGTCGTCCGCAATGCCATCGGTACGCCCTGCCACGAGGCCCAGGCGATCGAGGCGACCGAAGCGCTGCCGCAGGGCGTCGAGGCTGGCGCACTCCGTGAGCAGGACATCGAAATCGAAGTCGGCTCCGGCCTCGATGCATTGGGTCGCCACAACGACCCGGAGCCCAGCCTGGCTGCGGTCACGGTCGGCGCCCACCTCCTCGCGCAGCTGCTCCTCGAGCCCCTCGCGATCCAAGGGGCGCATACGGCCCGTGACGAGGCGCAGCACGCCCCCCGCTGCGCGGACTGGCGTCTCGAGCTCCTCGAAGACGAAGCGCGCTGTCTGGACGCGGTTCACGACGATGCCGATGGCGCCGCCCTGGGCCAAGCGGGGCGTCGCCTCGGCGGCGATGGCCTTCGCCAGGGCGCGCTTGCGCTTCTCCTCGCCGCCGTTCACGCCCACGACGCGCAGCGCCGTGGGCTTCGTCGCGAAGAGCCGCCGAGCGAGCAGGGGGTGCTCGCTGTCGTCCTGGCTCAAGGCGAAGACAGGCTCGGGCTTTGTGGCGGCCGTCGCGGACATCTGCACGAGCTGCCAGCGGTCGGGCAACCCGACGCGCGCGAGCCCGCGGTAGCGCTCCTCCAGGGCGAGGAGGAGGTCCCGGAAGGGCTGCGCGAGGTGCACCTCGTCGAGGAGGAAGAGCACGTCGTTTGCCAAGAGACCCGCGTGCACCGGCTGCATGCGGGGCGAGAGACCATAGCCGCGGAACAGCAGACGCGAGCCCACCTGGTCCACCGTGGAGACAGCAATGAGGGGCCGCGTGGGGCTGCGCGCCCAATCGTTGTCGCGGGGCATGCCGCCGCGCAGGAGATGGACGCCCAAGGGCGGGGCGTCAGGCTCGCCCTCGGTGCCCGTGCCGGGACCCTCCCCTGCCAGGGCCACGAGGCGTTCTGCGACGGCGGCCAGAACCGGCAAAGGGTCTCCCGTGCCCGCTGGCGCTCTCTGTCCAGCGCGGGCGCCAACTCGGGCGCTAGCAACGGCACTGCCGAGGGCACCGCCGAGGCGGTTGGCGATGCGCAGGGCCCGGAGATGCGCCTGATCCACAACGGTGCGGCGGTCCACGACGAGCACGGTGCGCCGCGGGGCGCGCCGCTCCTGCGGCGCTTTCTGCGCATCCAGGGCCTGGGCGAAGACAGCGATGTCGAGGGCCGTCGTCTTGCCGGTGCCGGTGGGGAGATCAAGGAGGCGAGGCCACTTGCCCTCCGCAGCAACCTGCCGCACCAGGCGGCTCTGCCAGGGGAACGGCGCGGCGCCCGCGCCGTGGAGCTCCTGGTAGTAAGCTTCGAAATCATCGACGCACAGGGGTCTCATGGCGATGACTCCTCTCCTTGGGTGGAAGGACCTTCCGCGTCCGCCTCCTCACGGGTCACCAGCGCCACCGAAAGGGGGCGAAAGAGCCCCAGCCCCCTGTAGCGCCCGGCACCCAGGAGCACCGGACCCAGCACGGGCTCGGCGAAGCGCAGGGTCGCGTGCACGAGCACCCGCTGGGGCTTGCTCTCCTGAGCCGGAAAGCGCGGGAAGCGTTGAACCTTCTCGCCCCCTGCCAGCGGCGCCGAGCGCGTCACCCAGACGTGCTCGGGCCGCGGCAGCCCAATCCGCTCACAAGCAGCGCGCAGACTCTCCTCGGCGGCTGCAAAGGCCGCCGCCGCCTGCTTCGGATCCCGCGAGCGGAGCTCCCCCGGGTTGCGATCGAGGGCCACGGGCGTCGCCGACATCCAAACCCGCTCCCCGCGCCCCGTCGCGCACCAGGTAGCGCTGCGCAGGGTCACGAGGCGCGAGCCGTCCTCCAGACGCCGCAACAGCCAAACCCCGGCACGCCCGAGGGTCAAGCGCAGCTCGGGGCACTCCTCGTCGGAGCCTGCTCGGCGGTAGGCGTCCTCCCATGCCGCCACCGCGCGGTAGACAGCAGCGCGCTGCTCCCGCGCCGCGGCGCGAGGCATCACGAGGGCGACGCCGAGGAGGTGCCCGTCGGCGTGGAGGGCGGCGACCGATGGCAAGGGGACAAGCGCCAAGTGGGCCCCCACGCTGGGACGGCCGTCCGCGTCGTGACCCGAGAGCAGCTCGGGGAGCGGCTCCTCGCAGTAGTGCTGCAGGGCTGCCCGGAGCCCTTCCGCGACGTGCACGGAGGAGAGGACCGGGAGGGCGCCGCGCGGGCCGCCGTTCGCACGCTCCTCGGGGAAGAGCTCGAAGACCAGCCAGTCCTCCTCGAAGACGCTGCACGGCTGCTGCGCCTCGGCCACGGGCCGACTGCGACGGTAGCCCTGGGGCAAGGCGGGCAGCACGCGGGGCTGCGTCTCTTCGTGGAGGGCAAACTGCTGCTCCAGGCGCTCGAGCTGGCCCGGCAGGGGCACGCGTAGGCGCCGGGACGCCGCGTCGTCGGGCTCCCAGCTCGCCGGGGGCGCGGACTCCGAGTCCCCGCAGACCCGCAGGGCCACGAGCGACGAGGAGTGCCCTACCCGCACCACGCGCTCACAGAGCCGCTGCAACGCGGCCCGCTGTGCCGGCGCGGGCCTCGCCGCGGGCCATTGGAAGGAGACCGTGGGCTCCTCGGGGGTCACCGAGGGGAAGGTCCGCGGCTGGCGCCCGCGACGCTCGGGGAGCAGGCTCGCCCCTGCCTTCTCTTCCGCTTCAGAGGTCTTGGCCTTTGCCGCCACCGCCTTCTCGAACTGCGCCCGCAGGTTCTTCTCCGCTGTGGCAAGGGCCTTCTCCGCCTGCGCCACCCGCTTCTCCAGCGCCTTGATTTGCCTGCTCTCGGGCTCCTGCGCAGCCTCGGCCAGGACCGCCTGCCGCGCCGCGTCGAGCTCCAGGCGAGCGCTCTCCACGCGCTCCCGCTGGGCGTCGAAGCTGCCGACAACGGACGTATCGTTGACTGGAACGAAAACGGTGACGACCTCTCGGGGCGCCGCCTCGCTCGCCGTGATGGCGGGGGGCCCTTGCTGCTCGAGCCAGGTCAGGGCCGCGCGCTCCTCCGGGTCCGGAGACGCCGCGGCGTGATGCGTCGCCACGAGCGCCGAGAAGAGCCGCGCCGGATGGGGTGGCCACTCGGCGCTGCTTCGATCGTTGTAGGTGGTGGCGACGTAGCGCCCCGTCAGCAGGGCCATCTCGAGGCAGAGCATCAGCCCGCGTCCTCAGCCTCACCGCTGGCAACCTGGGCCCGGCTCTTGCGCACCAAGTCGCAGAGCTTGGGCGCTGGCTCGAGGCTGATGGCGTGCTCGAGCCAGCCGAGCCCCAGCTTCTTGGCATCCGCGCTGGCCGCCTTCAACAGTGCGGCTGCCTGCTCGGTGGTCAGCGAGAAGGACTCGGAGCTGCCGCCATTCGCCGGGACGAGCTCCACCTGAAAGCCCTCGCTCGGAACCAGGAGCGAGCGGGAGCGCAGGTCGTATCCGTTCTCCCGCTGGTAGGCCATGGCACAAAGGGCCAAAGCCGCCAGGACCGTCCGGGCACTGAGCTCGGCCGCGTCGCGCTGGGCGGCGGGCAGCGGCTGGCCCTCCGTCGTCGTGACGAAGCGCAGCCTGCGGAGCGCCGGCAGCGACAGCACCGTCGTCTGGACGGCGTAGTCGATAGTCACGCCGCCTGCCTCGCCGTCGATGCTCGGCCGGATATTGCCGTGGTTCAGTGCAGCCGGAGTCCCGCCCTCCTTCTTGCTGCCGCGCACGAAGGGCAAGGGCTTGCCGCCCTTCGGCTTCTCTGCCTTGTCGGGGTCGACGGTCCACTCCTCTTCCGGGTTCTTTGCCTTGTAGATGGGGCCCGCCTTCTTCTCGATCGCGAGGGGATCGATGCGGCTCGCCACCTTCACGCCAGGCACCGCGCCCATGCCCACGATCTCCGAGACCAGCGCGCGCTGGAACTTGGCCCCGAGCCCCCCCTTCGGTCCGGTGCTGTCCCAGACGCCGAACACGAGCGCCGTCGGGCAGTAGCGGTACATGGCCGTGGCGTGGTTGACCCGAGCATCGGCGAAGGCTTGCCCCACCTCCGTATGACGAAAGGGAACGCCCCCGAGCAAGCTGTCGCGCAGGATGGCGTCCGCGATGCGGTGCGGGGCCTGCAGCGCCGTCAACTGTTCCAGGTCCCCTAGCTCCGCTTCGCCAGAGAAGTCCACCTGGACCAGGGGGAACACGAGCTCGCCGCGACGCCACCCCTCGAGCAGCGCCTCCTCCATGCGGTTTGCCTGCGACGCCACGGAGTCGAGCAGCACCGTCGCCACCTCTTTGCCAGCGACGCGCCGCACCTCCATGGCGTACTTCGTCGCGGCCTGTCCCTCCTTGACGAAGGTCGGCGGAAAGACCTTGTCCCCCTGCCCTCCCGCGGGCTGCAGCTTGGTGACGGAACGGATCGCCGCGACGCCGCGGTCCACGGCCTGACGAAGGGTTTGGTAACTCAGCTCGCTCATGAATCGACTCTCCTGGCTAACGGTTCAGAGCGAGCCTATACCGAGCCTGTCTCACCTCTCGTGACACATCCCGATCGCTGCCTGCCCTTTTTCGCTGCGACATAGAACACCACCGAGGCGCGGGCGCACCGCAGAGTACACCCAAGATCTCGCATGAGAGCTCCATCGGAGGCTGCTGTCACTAACCAAATGAGGCCCTTCCCGTCGCAAAGATTGCGCTCCGGGCGCCTGGAAGACACAGGAGCACGGGCGGGGCTTTTCACGCGAGAAATGGCGAGCCTGACGGCTGAGCACCAAACAGATCCAGGCCGTCTGAGAAGAATTGTCTTTCCATCCGCCGCGAGTCGCCTGGCTTGCTGAGAATCACCATCGCATCGAGCTCTGCCGGCTACCAGCCTACTCGCCAGAACTCAATGCCATCGAAGGCGTCTGGAAGGTCACTCGGAGAACAACTACCCACAATTGCTACTTCGACAATCCCGAACAGCGAGATGCAGCCCTCGTGGACGCCTTTGTCAAGTTCCAGCGGAATCCTGTCCTTCGCGAAGCTCAAGTTCAGCGCTTCCGAGCATGAACGTTAAGAACACGTGCAACTCGAGAGCGCGGGTGACCGATGAAACCCCATGAACTCAGTGAAACCCGGTCACGGTCACGTTCACGGCACTCGCCCCACGGATCCTGAGCCGAACCAACGTCGACGTCGGAACCAACTTCATCAGCTGGATGCCTACCGATGCGCACTGGCACAGCTGGGTGATATCATCCTCGCTCAAGACCTGGCGGACCGCACCGCAGCGATGCTCACAAAGCTCATCGATAGCGTGAACCGTCTTGCGTGACCGTGACCGTGACCGCGCCCAGCATCCTTCCATCTCCGCCTGGATGTGTTTAACTTCTGAGAGCCCGCGCGAAACGGCGCGCGCGGCCTACCAACCAAGACTTGTCGGGACTGCCGCGCTTGCCCCTACGCCCGCCGCGCCTCGGAGGGGGCCTCCCTGTCTTCGGCGCTTTCCTCGGCTTCAGCGGGCCGCGACGCGACGCCCTTCCGCAAGCCGCTCGCGCGCTCTCCGGCGCGGTAACCCGCCACCGCACCCTCCACCTGGGCGCGCACGGCGTCACGGAGCGCCTGGGGGGCAATCGCTTCGGCCTCCTTGCCCCAAGAGAGCACCCAGCGCATCGCCTCCGTCACACCCGGCACCTTGGCGCGCACTACTACCGAGCCGTCGCCGAAAGCCTCCACTGTCTGCTCGGCAGAGAGCGGATACTCGGTCGCGTAGCGCGCCACGCCAGCGGAGAGCCGCACGACGACGCTCTCCAGCTCTGCACTCCGCCACACCTTCACGGACTTGGCGAAGGCCTGCTTCGGGTCGAGGGCGCTGTGATCCGAGACGCGCTGGGCGAGGGCCTGGGCGGACGTGATGCGCGCCACCTTGTAGGTGCGGTAGGCGGTCCGCTCGTGGTCGTAGCCAAGCAGGTACACCTCTCCCTTCTGCTCGTGGAGGACCACGGGCTCGACCTCCCGCCGCCGCGGCACGGTGTCGTTCGTGCCCTGGTACTCGATGGCGACACGCACCCCGTCGCGCAGGGCCGTTTCGATGGTGCGCAGCAAGGCGGGCGCGCTGCCGGCCAAGCGGCGCCGCGACGCAGCGATGCTCTCCTGCGGCAAGCATCCCCAACGGGCCAGCAGCGCGTCCAGCTGCTCCACGACGTCGGTGCCCTCCCAGGCGTCAAGGGCCTGGCGCGCGAAGTGGAGCGCCGCGAGCTGCCGCGGCGTGGGTGTGATCGCCGGCAGTCCCTTGCCCAGCAGGCGCAAGCGAGTCTCCCCGGTGACTGTTTCACGCGCCACCCCGACGCCGGCCCTAGCGAGGTCGTCCAGGTAGCGGTAGACCGAGGCCCGGCTCATTCCAAGCCGCTCTTGGAGCTGCGTCATGGTGATCCCGTTGTGCGAGCGATCGAGCAACGTGACGAGCTGCCACAGCCTGGCCAGTCCTTGCTTCTTTCGCTGCGACATGAAACACCCTGCACGAACCGGGTGGCGCCCCCAAGGCGGCCCCGAAGCTCTCTCATGAAAGCTCCATCCGCGGCGCCTGTCATCTCCCCATTGATGTCCGCATGCCCAAGAGGGCAAACCAGGTGAAGAGCTCAACGAAGCCGCAGGCTTGCACATATTTCATGTGAGAATTAACGCAGGCCCCACGAGGCGGCAGGCTCGCACGGTCAGCCACCATGCGGTTATGCGACCCCCCTGCTCCTGCGGGCGCGCTCGACGACCCCCGACTCGTCCGGAGGACTCGAAGGGTGGTAGGACAGGCACAGGGAGGTGAGCAGCTTGACGGGCTTGGGGTGCGCCACCGTCGAAGCGTAGAAGGCGCCCCGGGGCAGCTTCGCGACGTCGCTCGCGCCGCCTCCCTTGTTGTGCATGAGCTGCTGGATGGTTTCGATGGCGGCGGGGGAGTTCGTGCGCCCCGCGATGAGGGTGGAGCAGTTTGCCACGACGTTGTGATCGATGCTTCTGGGCGCCTGGGTCGCGAAGAGCATGCCCAAGCCGTACTTTCGAGCCTGCGCGACGAGACGCAGCATGTTGTCGCGGCAGGGCACGGCCTTGCCCGAGGGAATGAAGTCCTTGGCTTCGTCGAGCACGAGCAGGCCGAGCAGCGACCCGGGTTGCGCGGGGTGCTGTTTAATCCAAGTGAAGAGGCTCATCGACAGCTGGTTCAGGAACTTCTGCTGCGTCTCCAGGCCATGCAACCCGCTCAGGTTGATGACGGAGATGCGCGTCTTCTTGGGACTGCTGGAGCGCAGGAGCCGCGCCGGATCGAGGGGGGCCCCGCCACCCGCGAGCAGCGGGTCCGTCTTCGTCGCTGACAGCAGCAGCTCCGCGAGCCCCTGCGCGATCTTCTCTCCGTCCTTGTAGCCATCGATGACGTGCTCGGGAGGTTCCTGGAGGAGCCCGATGAGCGCCGGGAGAGCCCCGCCCCCGCTCCGGGCAAAGACGTCCAAGGCCGACGCCAGGATGGCGCGTGCCTTCTTGTCCTTGGCGCCGTTCCCCGGTGCCACGAGCGGCTCGAGGCTGGAACGCGCCATGGCCACGGCCGCTTGGCGCTGGTCCTCGATCTCCTCGGCGCGGCCGGTGTCCCCGATCGCCGCAAAGTCGGGGATGGGATTGAAGGTCAGCGGATTGCCGCTCACGATGCCGGGGGTCCACACGACCACCTCCACCGCCGATCGATAGCGGTCGGCCTTCGCCTGATCCGAGTCGGTGAAGCTCGGAGGCCGCTGTGGCCAGCCATCCCCGAGCCGCGCGAGGTCGTTGGCGCCATCGATGACGATGCTGGGCACGCCAACGAGCGCCGCCTCCTCCACCAGCCGTCTCAGCAGCACCGTCTTGCCGGAGCCGGAGCCCGCCAGGACGCACGTGTGATTCGTCAGCGACCCCAAGGAGACGCTCAGGGTCCCTGCCCCGCCCGCCATCTGTCCCAGCGGGATCTCGGTGGCGGATACTCTGGGGGCCAGCGGAGGCAACGATGCTGGCGACGCGGGCGGCTCGGGCGACGCTAGCGACGAGAACGGCTCAGGAACCGCGGGCGGCGGCACCAGCGCGGCGGTCGAGGACGCGGGAGGCGGCACCAGCGCGGCGGTCGAGGACGCAGGCGGCGCAGGCACGCTTTGCCCCAGTGAGTCCTTCGCCCTCGCTCGCAGGTCATCGAAGAGCCAGCGGGCAGCGTCCTCGAAGATGGAGAGCCGCGACACGGGCCTCTCGTGCTGCAGCCATGGCTCGAGCTCCTCTGGCTCGCAGTCTGGCTTCAGGAGCTGCGCGAGGGCCCAGAGCAGCCTGAGCTCGGCCTCGGGCGGCTCCAGCAAGCGGCCACCGCGGTCAGCGAGCTCCTTCAATAGGCGCTCCGTCGCTGGCCCCGAAGGCGCAGCCCCCACGCGCAACACTGTGAGCCGACGAAACGCGAGAGCCTGATCGATCCCCGCCGCTGTCATGGCAGCCTTGAGGCGTGCCTGGAAGGCCAGGTGGTGCCGCTTCTGCAGGAAGCGGAAGGAATGATGCCGCTCGCGCTCCGCTTGGTGAGTGAGGACCAGGCAAATACGCGCATGGAGTGGGTCGTAGGGACCCGTCGCCATGAAGTCCCGGTCGAGCCGCGCGAGCACGGCGGAGACGAGGGGGTTCTCCATGATCAGGGCCTGACAACCTGCCTCCACCAGACGGTCGAGCTTGCGTTCGCTGTCGTCGGCGAGCAGCGCCGCGATATCGGCCTGTGCAGCGAGCTCCCGGATACGCCCCTCGATGGCGACGAAGTCCCTGGTCGGCCGCGACGGAGGCGGGGGCGCTGTCGCTCCACCGGACCCAGCCTCCACGACGACTCCCGTGTTCCGGCACGAGCGGCGGTGCGCGTCACAGGCCTTGAGCACCTCACGTGGCGTGTTGTGCCGGTATTTCTCGAAGAAACCGTCTTTGAAGGGGTAGGTCGAGTACTGCGGCTGGAAGCCTACCTCGCGGTAGCCGCGCTGGAGCCGCTCGAGCACCAGGCGCCGCACGGCGTCCACGGGATTGAACGCCTCGAGGTGCAAGGCAGGCTCGAAGCGATCCGCCATGCTGACCGTGGAGCGCCGCCGCAGGATGTCCCAGGTCACCTGCAGGGTCGAGACGACGGTCAGGGTGCGACGCGTGACGTCGCGCAAAGCCATGAGCCCGCCAGCGATGCCCTGGATGATACCGAGGGACGCCAGGGTCTGCGCCGAGGACTCCTCCACGGGCGTGGCGGCGACGAGGTTATGCTCGGCAACGATGGCATCGAGCTGGTCCAGGCACAGTACTGTGGGCCCCACCAAGGACAGCATCCAGGAGAGCCCGCGCACGATCTGCAGAGGACTCTTGTGCGCCTCCCGGAACCCGAAGTGCGAACGCTCCCCCTCATCGATGCCCACGCCTTGCAGCCACTTGTAGCCAAGGTCGTTGATGTCGTCGTGGTCACAGGCGAAGAGCAGGAGCGCCCGCAGGACATCCACGTGCTCCCTGCAGCTGTCGCGGTGCGAGGCGCCCACGGCGGCGATGAGGTCGTTGCAGGTGTTGATGAGCCGTGGAGGGCGCTGCTCCGGGATGCCCATGGCCCGCTGCACGCCCGACCCGAAGCACTGGATGATACCCATGAGCCACAGGTCCAGCTGGCGACGACCTCCGCGACCCGGCTGCTGCAGAGAGCGGAGATAGCCGAGCAGGATGGTCTCCCAGAAGTCCTTCACGTCGGTCATGTCCGCCAGCACGAAGAACACGCCCTTGGCGACGACCTGCCGGCGCAGCACCCCGAGCAGGTGCGTCTTCCCCGAACCGGCAGCGCCCAGGAGGGGCACACCCAAGGGAGAGTGCTCGGAGCGCGCATCGACGAAATCCTCGAGCCGCAGCTCGAGCTCGCGGCGAGCCGGGGCTTGCAGCTCGTCGATGTCGCCCCACGCGTCCGTCCAGATCCTGTCGATGTGAGCGGTCCAATCGAAGTCCACGCGCCGCAGCGCTTTCAGAGCATCGAGCATGGTCATGCCTTCAGGTAGAGCAGGTGTCGTGGAGCGTCGCCAACCATGATCGCTGCGCGGGCGTCCTCCTCGGTGACGGTCGCGGCGTTGTCGTCGCGATAGAGCGCGATGCTGTCCGATTGCCGCAGCTGGTGCACCGCCGCGTCCAAGGCCTCTGCCCCGACGTCGCTCAAGCGGGCTCTCAGCGTCGAGAGGCGCACCGGCACCTCCCGGCTTCCTCCGGTGATCTGACGGCATGCCTCGAGCACCCGCGTCTCGAGCAGATCCCGGCGCGAGGAGCCGCCTACCTCGGAGAACGGCAGCGGGCCCGGCGAGTTCGGCAGGGTCGGCGAGCTCGACAGGGTCGGCGAACTCGGCAGGGTCGGCGAGCTCGGCAGGGTCGGCGAGGAAAGGACGGCCGGCTCCGGGGGCTCATCAGTCGCGGTGAAGAGCGCCGCCAGTGGGATCCCGTGACGCTCGAGGGCCGGGATGAGCCGTCGCAAGAGTCCCTGCAGGGCCACAGCGCCTTCCCGGGAGTTCGACTTCATGATCTCGACGTCCGAGCAGCTCGCGGCCCAAGCCCAAGCGCGGTCCGTGAGGATCAGGTGCTCGGCGCTGCTCTTGCCCGACTTGCGCCGCTCCGTCTCGAGAAAACCATTGTCGATGAGCGGCTGCCGTTCCTTCTTCGGGTGGAGATCCGGCTTGGCTTTGCTCTTCTGAGGCTCGCGCACCTCGGGAGCCTCCCCCGTGATCATCTTCCAGAGAAATAAGGCCT
Source organism: Pseudomonadota bacterium (assembly GCA_023398955.1). Lineage (GTDB taxonomy): Bacteria > Myxococcota_A > Polyangia > Polyangiales > Polyangiaceae > JAEWRL01. Next base: position 8,797 of record JAEWRL010000247.1, on the reverse strand, counting down.
GTTTGGGGGTCGGACGATAGGACATCAGTTCAGTCTCCGAATCTTATGGCAGTGACATACGACGCTGCGAATCTTCTCCAGCACGTCCATGACGCGCTCGATGACCTCACTATTGGTGACGCGCAGCACCGTGAAGCCGGCGAGCAGCAGCCGATAGTCGCGTTCACGGTCATCCCGGAACTTGAGCATTCCCCGGTGGTCGTCCCCGTCTATCTCGACGACGAGGCGCCCCTCGGGCCAGTGCAGGTCGACGTAGTACGGCTGGTCCCCGAACCCGAAGACGCGCACGTTGAACCGAAAGAGCTCCCGGAGCTCGGCGTCGCTCATGAGGTGCTCATAGAGCTTCCTCTCGACCTTGCTCCCCGGGTGGGGCATGCCAATGGCCGGCTCGACGACGACGCGCGGCGCGTCACCGAGCACCGGCTCCACCGTGCCGAACACCTCGTCCGCCGTGCCGAACACCTCGTCCACCGTGCCGAACACCTCGTCCGCCGTGCCGAACACCTCGTCCGCCGTGCCGAGCACCTCGTCCGCCGCGGGGGGCTCGAGTGCTTCACTCGCAGTCCGCGCCGCCGCTGCCTCCGACCCCGCAGCAACCTGCGCAGCTCTCCAAGCGTCCCAGTGCAGCGCACCGTAGTTGACGCAATCGAGCTCGCGGTAGTCCTGCCAGCTCTCGGGCACGACGAGCACTGTCATGGTGCGCGCCTGAGCGGCGAGCCACTCCGCGGCGCGCGCGAGCGCGAGCACGCGGGTCCGCGGGCTCTGCTCTGCGGCGATGGTGAGCACCAGCAACGGGCCCTGCGGATCGAGGGCAAGCGCCAGCTGGCGAAGCTGCTCGGCGGAGGGAACCCCCTTCAACACGGGGCGCCGACCCTCCTGGCAGGCGCTCCAGGCGCGACGAAACCAGGCCCCCGAGACCCCAGAGACCGCCCCTTGAGCCCTGGCGAGGCGACACTCGACCTCCGCACGCGGCCATTTCGCTCGATCCACCAGCTCGAAGCGCTCCTCCACGCTCGAGTACCACTGCGGCCACAGCGACAACGCCGCGTCCGCGATGGCCATGAGCAGGAGATCGAGCTCTTCGTCGAGGCGGGGCACTGTCTGCCAGTCGACTGTCACGACGGTGGGCGTCCGAGGGCGACGCTCCGACGCCTCGACGATGGCTCGACGCACCCGAGAGGGTTCGGATGCGAAGACAGCCAGGACACGGGGCGCCCCTACGTCGTCGAATGCTTGTCGAGGAAAGAGCTCGTCCAAGGTGAACCGAGGATCCACCCAAACCCAGCCCTCTTGCAATCCCAACCGCCCCAATCCCCGTAAACACCGAGAACTGTAACGATCTTGGTAGGTTACTCCACCTTCCTCGTCAACAATCTGTCGCTTCCGCTGATACTCCCTGAGAGGATGCTACAGCCTCAACGGACGCAACACGCTGAGGCTGCAGAACGACTCCCTGCTCACCAAGGCAAGTGCTCACCAAGGCAGTGCTCACCAAGGCAGTGCTCACCAAGGCAAGTGCTCACGAAGGCTTGGGGAGGCTCGCGGCGAGCACTTCCTCGAAGCTAGAAACGAAGTGGACCACCAGGCCCACCTTCACGTACTCCGGGAGCTCCTCGCACTCTGCCCGGTTGTCGGCGGGCAAAATGACATGCTTTATACGCGCGCGCTTGGCGGCGACAAGCTTCTCCCGAATACCACCCACCGGCAGCACCCGCCCCTTGAGCTCGAGCTCGCCGGTCATGGCCAGCCTCGGACGTACTGTAACGTTGCGGGCCAGGGTGTAGAGAGCCAAGGCAATGGTTGCCCCCGCTGACGGGCCATCCTTCGGCGTCGCGCCTGCAGGGACGTGCAGGTGGATCAGGTGCTCATCGAAGAACCGGGCGCAGTCGGGGTCGCTCTCTGCCGCTTGGCGCGCATAGGTGTAAGCGATCTCGGAGGACTCCACCATGACCTTGCCGAGCTGCCCCGTCTGTTTGAGACCCGGGCTCTTCGACTTCACCGCCGTTGCCTCGACGACAAGGGTGTCGCCGCCCATGCTTGTCCATGCCAGGCCCGTGACCACGCCGGGCAGGGGCCGCGCGTGCAGCCGTTCCTCACTGAAGACGCGGCGCCCGAGCCATGCCTCGACCTCCTTGGGGCCCACCTTCAAGCCCGTCTCGCCGTACTCGACGATGCGCACGGCAGCCTTGCGCACGAGCTTCTTGATGAGCTGCTCCAAACGCCGCACGCCAGCGTCCCGGGCGTAGCCCTCGATGACGAAGCGCAGGGCGGGTAGCGAGATGCTGAGCTGCTCGCGCGTCAGGTGGTGCACCTCGAGCTCCCTGGGCAGGATGAAGCGCCGCGCTATCATCAGCTTCTCCTCCACCAGGTAGCCGCTCAGCTTGATGATCTCCATCCTGTCGAGGAGCGGCCCAGGGATGGTGTCCAGCTGGTTTGCCGTGCACACGAAGAGAACCCGGGAGAGGTCGAAGCGCACGTCCAGGTAGTGGTCGAGGAAATCGCGGTTCTGCGCTGGGTCGAGCACCTCCAGGAGGGCCGACGCAGGATCCCCCTGGTAGCTTGCGCCAAGCTTGTCGATCTCATCGAGCATGATGAGCGGGTTGCGCGAGCGACAGACCCGCATGGCCTGGATGAACTTGCCCGGCATCGCCCCGATGTAGGTTCGGCGGTGGCCCTTGATCTCGGCTTCGTCGCGCATGCCGCCCAGGGAGAAGCGATAGAACTCGCGCTTCAGGGCCTCGGCGATGCTGCGACCGATGGATGTCTTGCCGACACCGGGTGGCCCTACGAGACAGATGATGGAGCCCGCGAAGTCTCCGCGCAGGATGCCCGCCGCGATGAACTCGAGGATGCGCTCCTTGACGTCCTCCAGGCCGTGGTGGTGCTCCGCCAGCACGTGGCGCGCCTCCTCGAGACGGACAGGGTCCTTCCTCTCTATGTCCCAGGGGAGCGCCGTCAACCAGTCGATGTAGTTGCGAGTGACGTTGAACTCGGGGGACGCCGTCTCCAGCATCGAGAGCTTTGTGAGCTCGTCGTCGATGCGCTCCTTGGCCTCCGCTGGCAGCTCCTGCCCCTCCAGACGCTTCCGAAAGCGCTCAATCTCCTCCGCTTTGTCGTCCTTCTCCAGCCCGAGCTCACGCTTGATGGCCTTGAGCTGCTCACGCAAGAAGTGCTCCCGCTGCTGCTTGGTGACGCGCTCCTCGATCTCCTGACGGATCTTCGTTTGGAGCCTCGAGATGTCGAGCTCCTTATTGAGGAGCAGCAGGACCTTCTCGAGCCTGGCGCGCGCGTCCAGGGTCTCCAAGACGTCCTGGAGCTCCGCACCGCCAGAGCTTGTGAGGAACGCCGCCATGTCGGCGAGGCGCCCCGGCTCCTCCAGGTTGCTCTGCCCGATGAGCAGGTTGAGCTCCTCCTTGAACAAGGGGTTCAGCTTGACGAGATCCCGAATGAGGTTCACCACGGCCAGGGAGTGGGCCTTGAGCGACTCATCGACCTTTGTCGGCTTCTCGTAGAGGTACTCGACCTCCGCGATGAGGTACGGGTCCCGGCCGACGATCTGCCGCACCCGGAAGCGTTCCATGCCGCCCAGGACGAGGTGGATGTGCCCCGTCGTCTGATCGAGTTGCGCCTTCAGGATTTGAGCGACGACCCCTACGGCGTAGAGCTCGTCGTCGTCCGCGGCGGCGGCCTCGGCGCTGGACATCGAGTCACCGTGACTCCTCGACAACACCAAGCCAACGAGGTTCGAGCTCCTCTCCCGCATGTCCTCCACCAGCTTGCGGACGCGGCCCGCCTCGACCTGCAGCGGCAGCACCATGCGCGGAAAGATGGGGCGTACGGGCAGCGGGATGATGGGAAGACTGGGCGGAAAGACTTGGTTCGCGATCACCAGCTGCGAATCCGAACTGGCGGATTCCTGGCTTCCACTCGTGGGATTTGCAGGATTCGACATCTCGGCCCGGCAGTGTAATCACAACGGCCGCGTGGGCCAACTGCACGTCCCGATTCGCATCACACGCGACCGGGCGCAGGAAGCTCGGTACTGCGCGTCCCTCCAGCGCTCCTCGCCTGCAGCGCGCGAAGCACGCCACAAGCACCGTGATTCCTTCAGCGCTCCTCGCCTGCAGCGCGCGAAGCACGCCGACCGAGCAAGTCTGCCAACCCCAGCCCCAGAACCGCACGCAAGTAGATCCAGACGGCTCCGAGGATGCCAGCGGCCAGCACAAGGAGATACGGCCACACCACCCAGGGGCTGTCGGGCAGAGCGCTGCGGGCCCAGCTGAGCAAGGCCGCAACCACCAGACAAGCAGCACCCGCTTGCACTGGGTGCTGGAAGGCCTTGAAATACTCGGAAACGGTCAATGGAACCAAGCGAGTGGTGAGAGCCAACAGGACCAGAACGATGAGCAAGTAAGCGACGAGCCAGACGAGGGCGATGGGCATGAGGCCATAGGAAGCGCCGAAAAGGCCAACGACCGCCAGGATGCCGCCAACGAGCACCACGAGGGTCAGCACCGCATACTGGAACGCGAGACCCGGGCGCGCGACGGCCTTGAAGAGCTCCGGGAAGACATGTCCGAGGCACCTCGGCACGGCCGCCCACGCCAGCACGGCCAACACCGGCGCGACCGGAACCCAGCGGCCCTCGTGGAAGAGCCCGAGGATGTCGCGACCAGCGAACGTCAAGAAGATGGCTACGGGTACGGCCAAGTACGCGAGACTCTGCTGCATCCAAGTGAACGCGCGGGCAAGGCCAGCTCGATCCTCCTGCAAGCGCGAGAAGACAGGGAATGCCGTGCGATTGACGGGGGTGAGCACCGTGAGCGCGGGCGTCATGGCAATGTCGAAGGCCACTCGATAGAGGCCGAGCACGCCGGTTCCGAACACCTTGCCGACGATGAGGAAGTCGGCATTGCGGTAGGACTGGGTCAATATACCCGACGCTGCCACTTTGTACCCGAAGATTGCGTGCTTCTTGAGCCGCGTCCACGAGAAGTAGAGGCGCGGCAAGAATGGCTGGCGGAGGAGGGCGCCGACGAGCGTGAACGCGCCGTGAGCGGTGTTTGCGATAACGAGGGCCCACGCGCCCATACCCGACGCCGCCAGGACTATCTTCACGATTGAAGACAGCAGGGTCGAGGACGTCTGGATCACGCCGATGTCCTTGAACCGCAGGCTGCGGTTGAGCAACTGAAGGGGGACCAGCGCCGCGCTGACGATGGGCAGCTTCAGCGCCGAGACGATAATCATCGACGTCAGCTGTGGCGAGTCGTAGTAGTCCGCTATCCAAGGGGCCCCGAGCGCCATGAGAACGCACAGCAGGCAGCTCAGGAGCGTGGCGTACCAGAAGATAGAGTCGAGTTCGTCGCGATCGATGCGCGGGGATTGCAGCAGGCTCGCCCCAATGCCCATGCCATTGAAGGCCTCCAGCACCACCGCCAGAGACCACGAGAGGGTGGCCAGGCCGATGTCCCCTTCGGTGAGGTAGGCCAGGATGGCTATCAGGCTGACGACGTCGAGCACCTGGGCGATGAGGTTGGCCGAACCCAGCCAGAACATCCCGGATCTAAGGTGTTGGCGTGGGTCCTTCATCGCGGCTCGAGCAGAACCATCACTCCGCCGCTACAGCGGCCTTCTCGGGAACCCGAAGGAGAGCGACCCCCTTGCCCACGTCCCAGAACTCGAGCTCGGTCCCAAGCTGAGCACTCCACTCCTCGGCCGCGCGACGTTCATCAGGCCGGCGCGCGTCGTCCAACACGACGATGGAGCCCGGCCTCAGCCGCGGCAACAGCTCCTGGAGGGCTGGATACCGTGCCATCCGTTGGTCCTTCCCGGGGGGCCCGTCGACGATCAGCAGGTCGAGGGCATCCGGGCCGACGGCATCCGCGCGGACGGCATCCGGGCCGACGGCATCCCGGTCTGGGCTATCCGGGGCCAGGCCATCCAGGTCGAGGGCCGCCCTGCTATACCACCGAATCGCGCCGTGAGGCGTGTTCACGGACTGGAGGGGCGCATGCCGAACCGTCACCCCTTCCAGCCCGTGGCGCCGAACGAGCGCCGCGCTCTGCTCGGCGAACACAGCCTCGTGGTCCACGCTGAGCAGCCGGGCATCCGCACCGACGAAACGCTCCAGCGCGTACCCCGCGACGACCGTCGATAGCCCGCTCCCGAGCTCGAGAACCCGCCGCGGCTTGCGCTCGGCAATCAGATTGACGACGAGCACCATCAGCTCGGGAGACGCCGTGTAGTCGGTGATCACGGGCAGGGGCGCCCTGAACTGAAGGGTCCCGAAGAGGTTCCGCCAGGCCTCGTCACGCCGCCCCGCCGCTTTGATACGGTCGCGGGTGAGCGCCGTATGATGCACATCCAGGTAGAGGGCTAGCCCCTGGAGCAAGAGAACAGCGCAGAGGAGCGCGAGGAGCATGCCGCTTGCTAGTGGGGAACTGGCCAGCTGTCAAGCTGAGGCCCCGTGCCCGCCCCCGTCAGCGAGTTCGCTCGGCGCCCCAAGAGCTGATAGCGTCCCGCCATGAGCGCCCGCTCCGAGACACAGGGATCACCGAGCTCCGGGATCCCTCGCCAGTATCACTACATCTGGTTTGGAGACCGCCTTCCCTTCTTCGCTCGAGTCGCGATGCGATCGGCGCTCGTTCGCTGTCCCGAAGCGGAGGTCCACCTCTGGATTGGACCTGAAGCGAGCGACGGGTTCGACACCGCCGACCTCGCAGCCCATCCCCGCTTCAAGCTCGAGCGCCTGCGCCTCGGAGACGAGCTCGAACGGGCAAGCAGCTTCGGCGATCTTCCGCAGTCGGCGATCCGCGACGTCTGGGCGAGCCTCCGCGAGCGCGCCGGGCAAGCCAACCTGGCGCGCCTCGCCATCCTCGCGTCACGCGGCGGCGTCTATCTGGACACCGACACGCTCGTGCTCCGCGATCTGGCACCCCTCCACGAGAGCTCGGCCTTCTGCGGACTGGAACCGGTACTCTGGCCCGTTCACCGAGCCCGCCGCCGGGACCTCTACGGACTCGTCGGCGGCCCCTCGCTGGGGGTTCTCAGGACCGCCATGGCAGCCTTCCCGCACGGCTACCGCTGGCAACCCTCCGTCAGCAAGTGGTTCTCCCTAGCGGCGAACAACGCGGTCTTGGGAATGGCCCCCGGGCATGGCCTGGCCATGGAGGCCTTACGCCGCGTCGGCCACCTCCCAGCCCAGGAACGAACTCGACGCTATCGGCTCGGGACCCATCTGCTGCAAGAGCTCCTGGCGCCTGGGGGGCACGACGTGACCTGCTACCCGCCTCGCTACTTCTATCCCCTCGGCCCCGTCCTCTCCCGTCACTACTTCCGCGCGCGTCCAGACGTAGCCCAGGCGGCCCAAGAGATCATCACCGCGGACACGTTCGTAGTGCACTGGTACGCCTCCGTATCGCAGTTGACGCACTGGGATGCGCAGTGGATCCAGGGCGAAGGCGCCAACACCCTTTACGGCTTCCTCTGCCGCTCCGTGCTCGAAGCACCCTAGCGTTTACCCCGCCTCTCCGCGACAGGCGCCGCTCACTCGCCCGCTCCACTCGCACCCACAACGCTCGCAGAGCCCGCCAGTCCCCCCGCCCCCCCCGGACCGACGCCCCCTGCTCCACCCGGACCGAAGCCCCCTGCCCCGCCAAGATCTCCGGAATCGCAAGCGATAGCAGTGCTTACTACTGACCCGTCATTGCACTGGCAATAGTTGCAGTCGCACTTCCAGGATTCCCCGTCTTCGTAGGTGACTCCACCCCTCGTACACGAACCATCACTGCAGCCCCACAGGAAGAGGGCTTGAGCGACGAGCACCATGGAACTCATCTTAGTGCGGATGGTCTGGGGAACCTTGGAGCGCGTGGCGCCGGATGTTCGAGTCATGGCAGTCTCCGGTGAAACGCCAGCAAAGCATGAAGCATGCCGCAGCAGGGCACCGCTCGATGCTACTTGAGAACGCTTACTTCCGTCAGTTGAGATGGCAAGACCCCTGACACCCGAGTCCTCCATTGGGCACAGCGGGATTGCGACAGGCACACCCTCAGCGAGGAAGCCGGCCACTCGCCAACGGGCACGCAAGGCCCTCGTCGCCGCGGTCGACCTCTGCGCAATGGAGGATGAGTCGGACTGATAGAGTCTAACAATCGCAAGGGCCAGAGTGGCGTGAGCCGGAGACCGTAACTGGGTCTGCTCCTGCTCCTGCTTCTGCTCCTGCTTCTGCTCCTGCTCCTGCTCCTGCTCCTGCTCCTGTGGCCGCGGCGGCTGACAATGGGGTCGTTGACTCTGGCGGCAGCAGTATCAGCGGCCGCGTCGGAAAGGACTGTGTCGCGATGGAGCAGGTTGCCGACGCGACGCTTGCGTAGCGCGGATCCGGAGCGGCGCGGATAGCACGACACGGGCGCCGCCACGCATGCCGACACCGTCATTGATGCCGACCCAGTCTCAGACTCCGATGCGAGCACGGACAACGGCGCAGTCACGGACAACGGCGCAGCCACTGATGCCGACACTGATGCCGACACTGATGCCGACACTGATGCTGAGGCCGACACCCCCACGGACCCAGGCGCCGAAGCAGAAGCGCCGAGCTACCGTCGCGCCTTTGGATGGGCGGAGTTGGGGTTTTCGAGCGCATGGGGGTCCACTATCGTGGGGTGCTCGGCCCCGTGGATAGACCTCCCCCTTTCCCCCACGGACGATATTCGGTTGTGGTGGGGTCAGCAGAGTTGGGCGTGGAGCTTGCTGACGCGGGAGTCGTGGTGGGTATGTTGGTATCCTAGATCCT
>JAEWRL010000213.1 GCA_023398955.1 Pseudomonadota bacterium | reverse complement strand
GGGCGGCGCGGCCACGGGCGGTGCAGCCAGCGGCGGCACCGGCACGGAGACCGGCGGAAGCACAGCAGGCAATGGCGGAAGCACGACGGGTGACGGCGGAACGGCGGGTGTCGCGGGTGACGGCGGAAGTACGGCGGGCACCGCGGGTGACGATGGCAGCGGCGGATCCGGTGACGTCGGGCAGAGCGCCGGTTGCGGCAAGACGCGCACTCTTACGAACGGCCGCAAGACGATCCAGAGCGGTGGGAACCGCGAGTACATTCTCAGGGTTCCCGACAACTACGACAACACCAAACCCTACCGGCTGATCTTCGCCTATCACTGGTTGAGCGGCAACGCGACCCAAGTTGCCGAGGGCGGCAACGGTGGGTCGACGGAAGATCCGTTCTACGGGCTTTGGGATCTCGCGGATGACAGCACCATCTTCGTGGCGCCGGAGGGTCTCGACGCCGGCTGGGCCAACAGCGGCGGCCGGGACGTGGCGTTCACCGACGCGATGCTCGAGCAGATCCTAGATGACCTTTGCATCGACACGACGCGCATCTTCGCTACCGGATTCAGCTACGGAGCCGGCATGTCCTATGCGCTCGCCTGCTCTCGCGCGGACGTATTCCGTGGCGTTGTCCTCTACGCTGGCGCGCAGCTCAGCGGTTGTGATGGTGGGAACACACCGATCGCATATATGCATGTCCACGGCGTCGCCGACTCCGTGCTCAACATCTCTCAAGGGCGCCAGCTACGCGATCACTTCGTGACGGTGAACGGCTGCACTCCGCAGGACCCGCCGGACGCGGGGCGCGGTAGCGGCACACACATCTGCACGTCGTATGAAGGATGCTCGGACGGCTATCCACTTCGCTGGTGTACTCACGGCGGCGACCACAATCCCACCGAGAAGGACAGCGGCCAGAGCAAGAGCTGGGTCCCCGGTGAAGCGTGGACGTTCATCTCGCAGTTCTGAGGCCTCCGCGGCTGCCGACCTGTGACACCACCTGGCAGCCACCCGCTGCGACAGCCTTTGGCACTCTCTCGATGCCGGTTATGCCACGGCCTGTGGCATAACCGGCTGAGGGTTCCGATGCGCTGGCGCGCTTCGCTTGTCCATGGCGCGTGCCCCTGCAGCACCGTGGGGGCATTGGCGGCTGGAGCCCGGCTCTGTGCGGCAGGGCTTCCAGGGGGCTGCGCCGAGGCGCTTCCGATGCTCCGGAGCCTCCGGAAGTGGATAGGCAAGTCGCTCGTGGATACTCCGGAGCCTCCGCGGTCGACCCGGCGACCTTCCGAACGATCTACAGGGGCGTCAAGGCCGGGACGGGTTCCACGTTGGCCGGCAGGAGAGAGAGCTCTCCTTCGTCCTGCGGCTCGGGCTCGAGCTTGCTGGCGCCGCGACGTTGGCGCGCTTCGGCTTGAGCCTCCAGCAGGGGAGCCAGGGCAGCTTGCACCAGCTCGATGCTGCTGGGGTCCTCTTCGTCCGCTAGCCCCACGACGCGCCGCGCATAGAAGCGCACGGCTTCGCGCAGGGAGTTGAGGGCGTCGCGAATGGCGGGAGCGGGCGTGGCGTAGGGCTTGGCTTGGGTCAACCCGAGGATCTCGCCGTAGGAGGCGTCGGCCTCGCGAACCTGGTCCAGGTATTCCTCACCACAGAGCTCGTCGCGCTCATCGCCGAGCCCTTCGGCGTCGACGAGCGCGAGCATCCGCTCGCTCTCCTCCCACTGCGCCTTGTAGGGCAAGAGGAGGAAACTGAGGCGGTTCGGGAAGAGGCGAGCGACGAGCTCCGCGGCCCGGGCGCCCTTCTCGGCAGACTGCGCGCTGCGCAGGCGGGAGCATGCCGAGAGCCGCTCATAGAGAGCTCCCCAAGCGTTGTCCTCCTCTTGATCGTAGGGGCGCGCGTCCACCGGAGCGGGGAGCTCCAGCTGTCTCAAGCGTTCGGTGCGCAGTGACTCGGCGCGGGTGCGCGTACGATCCGCCGCCATGGCTACCCCCTTGTGTTTGACGAGCGCCGGCGGCATCTCCGCGACGAGACGCCGCGCGAGAGAGATCGTCAGCGCGGCGCTCTGATTGGGAACGGTGGCGCAGGTATTGTCGTCGAAGACAACCATGAGAACTCCCTTTCTTTGCCCGCACCCCCGCGGGCCCCTACAAGAGACAATCCGATAATATCCCCCTGGGTGTCAAGCACCGGTAGAGTAATAGAGGCCGCTGAGGGGGAACTCTGCCGCTCGTCCATGGTCTCGGAGCGGTAGTCCCCCATTGGGATCCCGTCGAGGACGGGAGAGGGTTAACAATGGGCCCCGTGTGTTAACGTTAGTCGCTTTGGCATGGTTCGTGGGGAGCGCTGGGTAGCGAGCTGGGCTGGGTAGCGAGCGGCGGTTCGGTGAGTCAGGCCATGCGCTACGTCCTTGCAGTCTGTGTTTCGAATCCGGCGTACTGCACGAGTGCTCAGCAGTGCCGTCCATCCGCTGTCCGGTGTTTGCTACGAGGAGCAGTTCAGGGCGACTCGTGGCTTCCGGGGAGGCCTCTCGAGATCGAATCCAGCATCGCGCCCGTGTCCGGTTGCGAATCCTCGATCGTTACCTATGACCCACGACACCGTACTGGCGTCGTCTCGTGGTGGGGGCGGCCAGGAAGTCAACGCACACCGAATGGCATGCTGCCGTGTCGAGTGAGAAGGAGGCGTGAATGACGAGACGTGCACCAGAGAAACCTCGAACCACCCAGCCCATGATGGTTAGATCACGGTGGACCTGGGTTGGCGCTGTCGCCAGCCTGGGCGCCATGGGCTGTGAGCTGAGCGCGAGCACTGACGAATCCAGTTATGTGGTGGGTGAAGAGGGAGAAACGACAATCTACAACGGCACGCGGGCGACGGTATACCTGCCAGGCTGCACGACATTCTACTATCAGTTGCAGGATGATCGCGGCAGCTGGGTAGAAGAAGGCGCGAACGCGACCTGTGAAGACGAGCCCGACGTGCGTCGCCTTCGCGCGGGAGAAAGTCTTTCGTCGACCTTCAGCGTGGACCGCCCGGGGACATGGCGGCTGCGTTACGAAGTCGGCTTTGGATGTGAGCCAGGGGAGCCCTTTGGCGGCGCCCAGTGTGCACGCCGTGCCAGCGAGTACACGCCGCCATTTGCCGTTTCATGCGGCGATACCTGTACCCCCGACAGCTACCGCTGTAGCGACGATCAGGCGCAGGTCTGCGAGCTCAGCGAAGCGGGCTGCCCGCGGTGGGTGACGGTCGAGGATTGCAGCGTCTCCGAACTGGACTGCATCCAGGATGAAGAAACGGCCTTCTGTGGGTGTGGTGTCCCCGCTTGTGAGCTCGGAGAACGGCGTTGCAAGGGTGCGTCGATCGAGGAGTGTGTCTCGTCGGACGGCTGCGGGGAATGGGAGGTGGGGGTCGACTGCGCAACCGTCTTGGATTCTGGCTACTGTGCCACTGTCGAATCTGGTGCCTATTGTGCCATCCCTGATGATGAGTGTGGGCCACAAGAAAAGCGGTGCTCCGGCGACGTCACCCAGGCATGTGAGCTCGACGACCTAAATGTGTACCGGTGGAGGGACGGCGAAGACTGTTCGGATGAGGGCACGACGTGTGAAGGTGGGGCGTGTGGTGAATGCATCTTCTTCGAGCACTGTACGCCGATGAGCGTATTCGGGGCTGCTTGCGTGTTCGAATCATTGATGGTTAGTTGCCCTGTATCGCCGGTGACGTACTGTCATACGGACCAGATTCTCATCGAATGTCCATCCGGAACGGTCTGTATGGACTATTCGCAATCGGGGTTCGATGATGCTTTTTGTATGACCTTGTGGGATGATGAGTGACTCCGAGGTCGATGCGTTGTTTCCCCGCGGTAGCTCCGGCCTGAACCGCGTCCAGGCGCTGAGAGAGGCGAACGGGCGGGTCGATCGACTGAACGGCGTCTTGGAGGCCCCCGCGGTTCGTGTTGGGGTCGTGCTGCCCGCCGCTCGGGTTCGTCGGTTACCCGCCGAGAAACCGTCGCGTCTCGGCCTCTATCCGTTCACCGATCGCCGCGCGAAGGCCGTCGTTCGGTGCCAGCAGGTGCTCGACAGACGGCCAGCTTTCGGCAGCCCTGCGGGCCGTATCGACGGCGATCGCGGCGAGGTGGGCCCTGGCCGCGAGCCGCGTGTCGAGCGCCTCGAAGCTGGCTGGCGTGACCTCCGCGAAGTGGCGCGAGCCGCCAAAGCGGAGCCCAAGGTCCTCGACGGGGCTTTCCGTGGGGCGGTAGACGAATGTCGCTACGACGTCGTAGGCAGGGGCGAGCGTCGGCCTGCGCGGATCGTAGTAGATGAGCGACCAGTTCTTCAGGTGCGCGTCCCCGTTGCCGATGAAGACGTTGAAGGCAAGCCGTCGCGCGAACTCCTGGAGCGCGCCCGTGTCATAGCCGCGGTAGAGCAGCGCAGGGACGGTTTCGAAGGTTCCGTCGTACTTTCTCTCTGGGTACCATCCGCGCACCTGGGCGAGGTCCTCGATGTGGACGAGGCGGCGCTCCGCGTCGCGGTCGAAGCGACGGATGGCGTAGGCTTGCTCCTCCCGACCCCAGGCGGCGTTCGGAACGTCGTCGACGAGCTCCCGTTCGACGAGCATCGTCTCGGGGACGTTCATCCCGCAGCGGCGGGCCAGCTCCATCATGCACAGCTCGTTGCGCGGTACGTCGGGATAGAGGGGATCGGGGAGTTTCACGATCCAGTCGCCTCCCCAGCCGCTGGCGGGTGCCGTGAAGCGGTCGCCTCGCCGGAGCAGAGAGAACTTGAGCGCCACTCCCGAGAGCGAGAAGCGCCAGGTCCGCCGCTGGCTGGGCGCGACCTCGGCGGAGTCCAAGCCGTTGGCCGCATCGGTAAGGGGCGGGAGCGGCTCATCTATGGGAAGGAGGCGCACGGCGCCGGGGAGGTCGTGCCCCACCTCGACGAGCAGCTCCATCTCTCGCTGAACCGGCACGCGCCGCTGCAGCCCAATCCACTCGCGCAGAGGGCCTTCGGGTAGCAGGTTTGAGAACCAGGGAGGCAGGCGCATGTTGGGGCTGCCCAGCGCTGGCGGAGACCTTCCTCGAAGCGTAGTCCGAGCACGGCACGTCCCGGGTCCTCGATGTACGCTTCATCGAGCACCAGGCGCGTGTAGTCGTCTCGCCGCACGAGCCGCCCGACGGGTCCTTCGGGCGAACCCCGCAAACCGAGAGTCGCTGGTGCTCGAGCTGCTGGAGAAGAGCCAGGCGAGGGGGTACGCGAGGGGACAGTCGATACTCGAGAAGTGGGCCGGCGTGAGATCGATGTTTGTTCGACCGTGACTCGGAGGGTGGGTGGGCGAAGGTGCGCTCCTCGATGAGCAACGCAATCGTCGAGGTGCACCCGTCTGTTCAAAGAGGCAGCTGCGCCCGCCCCTCCGCGTCCAGCGGCCAGAACGGGTTGTGCGCGATCTCCCACGGGTAACCATCGGGATCGGCGAAGTACCCCGAGTAGCCGCCCCAGAAGGTCTTCGCAGCGGGTTTCAGCAGCGTCGCGCCAGCAGCCGTGGCCTGGGAAAGGACTTGGTCGACCTCCTTCGGGGAGCCGACGTTCTGTGCCAGCGCGATGCCACCAAAGCCGCTACCGAGGTCCAGGCCCGCGTCTTCTGCAAGACGGTCCTTCGGGAACAGCCCGAGCACCAGGCCACTGAGGTCGATGAAGACGATGTTCTCATCAGAGATGCTCGACGCTGGCCAGCCGAGACCCCTGACGTAGAAGTCTCGCGACGCGGCGAGGTCGCTGACACCGAGGGTGATGACGCTGATTCGCGGCTCCATGGGCCGGGATCATGCCACCGGTGCTCGTTGACGGCAATCCCAGGGAGCCAGCTGTCCTGCCCCTGCTCGGCGACGAGCTGCCTCCGCAGATGACGATTAGTGCACGAGATTGCGGGCGCTCCCCCGCCACGAGCGCGCCGTGGAGCTGCTCGAGCTCGGCCTTGCTGAAGCGCTCCGAGGGACGGGCGGGGGGGCGTTCATTCAGGTCAGTGCCCCTGCTTGCCCAGCTCTCGCTCGAGGGCGCGCTCGATCTTGTCCGTCGCGCCAGTCACTGCGTCCCGAACGCTGCCCGCGTGATGGGTCACGGCGGTTGGCTGGCGTCCCGCCAGGCGCGCCTCGATCATGCACCGCTTGTCGTCGTTGCCCGGTTTGCCGGCGTTGGAATCGCCGAGGTGGACCTCCACCCGCGTGATCCGCTCCCTGAATCGCGAGAGGGAATCGCCCACGACCTTCTCGACGAACTCAGCGAGCCTCTCGTCGCCCTGGATGTTTCGATCGGTGTTGACCTGAATCTTCATTCGGCGATTGTAGTCTCGATGGGGCTATACCGCGAGTAGCGGAACCGGTTTACGCCGTCGACAATGCCCAAAGAGACGATACGGAAGCACCGTTCCAAAGACGCCACATGCGGGGCTGCCCCCCAGGCTACCAACCCGACGCAAGGGATCAGCGGACTGACCGTAACTGCCACCGGGCATCGCCGGCGCTCCAGCGAACCTGCTCGAACGTCTTCAAGTTACGGCGCGCGCTCAGCTGAACTGCCGCGCCTGCTTGATCAGGTCGTACGCTGCGTTGATCTCCCGTGCTCGCTCTTCGGCCAGCTCGCGCATGCTCTCTGGAAGGCCCTTGGAGGCGATCTTGTCTGGATGGTTCTCACTCATCATCTTGCGGTACGCTCGCTTGATCTCGGGCTCGGCTGCGTCCGCCGGCACGCCAAGGGCAGCATAGGCGTCCTCGAGCCGTTGCCGCGGCGGCGGGCCACCATGCATCGCGGGCCCGTCTGCCGCCGCTCTGAGCAGCGCCTCTAGCCGGGCCACGTCATGCTCGGCCAAGCCAAGGCCCCGGGCCACCTGAACGAGCATGGCGCGCTCGGCCGGATGCACCTGACCGTCCGCGGCGACGGCCAGCAGCTGCAGCTGGAGGAAGAGCTGAGAGAGGATCCCGCCGCGAGGCGCTGAGCGCGCGAACCCGCTCACGGTGGCGTCGAGATCGAAGTCGGGGGCCTTGCCGCGGCTGAAAGCGGCCTTGGCCACTTCCTTTTGGTCGGTCGAGAGATGCAAGCGCGCGAAGATCTGCTGGACAATCCGAATCTCGTCGCGGGTGACGACGCCGTCCGCCTTGCACAGCGCTCCCATCACCGCGAAGGTCGTTTCGATGAACTGATCCCGCGCCTGGCGCAATCTCCTGCGCGCCGTGGTCTGCGCGAGATACCCCACGGCGTAACCCACTGCGCCACCGACGAGGAGGCCGGGGAGGCCGCGGATCCAGAGTCCAAGGAGTGCACCGATGATGATGAAGAGACACATACGCAAAAAAGGCCGAAAGTCCGGTGCGACAACCTATCACGTCTCCTCACTGCTCGCCCGTGAGGCGCGACACCGCCACCGTGCTCGCCGCCCGACGGAACCTGCAAAACGGTGTCGCGCACTTCGCATCCCGCCGTGCGCGGCCAGCGCACAGGACGCCCGGGTGCAAGGCCTCGGGAGCCGCTCCCCGGCATGAGTGCGCCGTGGGTCATGGCGCCGGCTGGTAGCGCGGTCAGTTGGCAGTCATCCGTTCGAGCGCGGGGGCGAAGGGGGCCATTTCCCTACCTCGTCGCCAGCTCGTTCCTGAAAGCGCGCGTGGCAAGGCGCGCGGGCCGCTGTCATACTCTCACATTGGCGTGGTCGGGTGCTGACCACACCTCGCTGCTCGCGCGCCTCACGTCGTCGGGCGGAACTCGTCGCGTGCCATCGCTCGCTCGTGCATTAGATGCGGGGAGAGTTCGTAGTTGCCCTCCAAAGATTCTCGGCTCGGATTGAAGTCCGTCCTCTCAGCTCCGGCCGCCGGGGCCGAAGGACTGCCCGGTTCGTTGGCCGTGAGCGGTGGTGACGACAGAGACCCGCGTGGGCTTGCAGTGCCTGCCGCTGCCGGGGATCATCGTGACGCGAGGGCAACCGACTCCACTCGCACCCGCATACTTGGGCCTGTCATGCCGATCAGTGAGAATGCCGCGAGCCAGCGGCCAGCCTTGTCTGGCCCCGCAAGCGTTGCCCGGGACGCTGCTCGGCCACTGGCCGATTCAGACTCCCTTGCTCCACCCCCGCCGCGGCGTCCGGGTGTGGTCATTGGCAGGTACACGCTACACGAGCGCATCGCGGCCGGCGGCATGGCCTCGGTCTACCTCGGGAGTCTCACTGGTGCTGCGGACTTTTCCCGGCTCGTCGCGATCAAGCGCATGCACCCACAGTTCGCTGCGGACGAGACCTTCGTGGCGAGGTTTCGTAATGAGGCCTGGCTCAATGCGCGACTGTTTCATCCGAGCATCGTCCAGACCTTCGACGTGGTGCAATGGGACGACGAGCTCTTGCTCGTGATGGAGTATGTCGACGGGGTGACACTGAAGGCGCTCTGCACGGACGCGAGCGCTGCCTCGGAGATCCTGCCGCTGAACGTCACTGCGGGGATTCTGGTGCCCGTTTTGCATGGACTCCACGCTGCTCACGAGGCCACTGACGACGACGGGCGTCCGCTCAGGATCGTTCACCGAGACTTCTCTCCCCACAACATCATCATCGGTCGAGATGGACATGCAAAGGTATTAGACTTCGGCATCGCGAAGTCGCACACGGATCAGCAGGTCACGTCGGTGGGACACCTGACGGGCAAATTCGCGTACTTGTCACCCGAGCAGATACAGGGTAGGTCCCTGGACCGGCGCACTGACATCTTTGCAGCTGGGATCGTCCTCTGGGAGACGCTGGCTGGCAGGCGCCTCTTTCGCGCTCCCGATGTCTCGGAGGCGGCCATCATCGACCGAGTGCTGAACGAGCCTGTGTTGGCCCCGAGCCGTTTCAATCCAGCCGTTCCCAAGAAGCTGGATAGGATTGTGCTGCGCGCCCTACAGCGCGATCCGGAGAACAGGTATGGGTCGGCGCGCGAGCTCGCGCTGGAGCTCGAGGGGATCGCACCGCTCGCTACGCCTTCGACGATCGGCGACTGCGTGGCGCGCCTTTGTCCGTCTCGCTTGGAGGAGAGGTCGCGCCGACTAGCTGGGACTCGTCGGGCTTCCCTGCGCCCCCCTCCAGCGGCCGTCGTGGAGGGGACGGAGATCCCGACCGCGATGCTGGGACCTGTAAGCCGTGTCTCCTCGCTCCCCGACGAAGCCTCGACGCCTGCCGAGCTCGAGCCGCATCGTGGACGATGGTGGACGCGAGCGAGGCACTGGGGCGGAGCCGTGGTGTTTGCTGGCGTCGCCATCGCACTGTACGTCTACCTCTCAAGGCCTCTGTCGGGTGCGGGCGCTCCCGTGCGAGCTTCGACTCCACCTGCGGCGGCGCCGGTCTTCGTGGAGAGACCCGAGCCGATCACGCTGCCGGTCGCAGTGGAGCAGCCCGAGGACCATGGCGTGCTGGTTGAATCAACGGACGGTCTCGCAGCACCGCTATCCGCTCCGAACGAGACGGCAATCGCCTCGAGCCGCACTCGCGATACCACGCCCGTCTTGCCTCCGCGAGGGGAGAGCGAAGGCAAGAGCGTCCGTGAGTCTCCCGCGCCTCGCACGCCGGTGCTCGACTGTGATCCACCCACCTATCTCGACCTGGATGGCATCCGGCACTTCAAGGACGGGTGCATCTGATGCCCCGCATCGCCACAGTCCGGCTTTGGTCATCCGTGCTTTGCTCCTCCCTCGCTTGGGCCAGCGTGGGCACTGCCCAAGACGAGGCCAAGCAGCGGTGCCTGGACGCCTACGAAGCGGGGCAGCGGCTCCAGCGCGAAAGCAAGCTGATTGAAGCGAAGGAGAACCTCGTCTTCTGCGGAAGCTCCGAGTGCCCGGCCGTGATGCACGCCGACTGTCAGCACTGGCTTGCTCAGGTGCAGGCTTCGACTCCTACGGTGGTCTTTGGTATCGAGACGGCTTCGGGCGCTGCGGCGACGTCATCGAACGTCACCATTGATGACGGGGACCCAATACCGCTCGATGGTCGAGCCATCGAGGTGAATCCTGGGAGGCACCGCGTCACGTTCTCAGCGGACGGACTGGAGCCGCAATCCAAGGGTTTCGTCTTTGCAGAAGGCGAGAAGCTCAGGCGTGAGGTCGTCGTACTGAGCCCTCCATTGCTCCCTGGTGTGAACGGCGTTCCCGCTGAAACCCCCGCGCCCCCCGTGGAGTGGGCGCCAGCGCCCGGCTTCACCGTCACCGCGCCGATGATCATCGCCGCGTCGGCTGCCGTCGTGGGAGGTGTGGGGTTCGCCTACTTCGGTTCGACGGCGCGGGCTAACGATTCCAGCCTCGATGACTGCTCCCCAAACTGCAGCCAAGCCAGGGTGGATGGCGTGAAGCGGGATTACCTCTTCGCGAACCTGTCGCTCGGGCTAGGCGCGGCGGGCTTGGTTTCCGGCGCCGTGCTCGTCGGCCTCGAATACCGAGCGAGCAGAGCGCCGCGCGCTGCGAGTGTCCAGCTGAGCCTCCTTCCCTCCGCGAGAGGACTGTCGCTGACAGGCAGCTTCTGAGAGCAACGTCCATGAGCATGCCAGATCTGAGAGGTCTCTTCCCGTTGGTGATTGCCGCACCACTCTGCTCTGGGTGCATGCCATCGCGCGATCTGGACGCCACCGCGGCCGGCGACGAACGCTCCGGGGGTGCTGGGGCTCTCACTATTGGCGGAGGGTCTTCGCAGTCCGGTGGCGCTCCGGAAGCGGCCGCTGGCTCGAGTGCTGGGCGAGCGGACTCTGACGGCGGATTCGCGGGAACGGCTCTGGCTGGAGGCAGCGGGAGTCACGCGGGAGGCGACGCCGCGACGGATGGAGGAGCACTGCCGGCGCTGGGCGGAGCGGGCGGGTGGTCCGGCTCTCCGGCGGGAGCGGCCGGAACGGCACCGAGCGTTGGAGGCAGCGTCGGCTTTGGGGGGGCCGAGGGGGGTGGGGCCGGTTCTGGTGCGGCGGGTACCGGCGCTAGCGGGGGATTCGGCGACGGGAATGGCGGTGCCGGCAGCATCGGTGGAGTGCCAGGCGACGGCGGCTCGTCCTTCGCGGGCAGCTCGGGCGTCGCAGGCGCTGGGGGCAGCGAATTGCCTCCTGGCGGCGCTGGTAGTCACGGAGGCCAGTCCGGCGGAGGCGGCGTGGCCGGTGAAGGGGGAACCGGCGGTGCTCCGATCGCGCCCGATCTCCCGGATATTCCCAACTCGCCGGTGGCAGGTGGGATCAACTACTCCGACGAGGCCACCTGGGACATCGACGGCGAGCAGGTTCCAGCGTTCGAGATCCACACTCCGACAGCGAGTTATTGGCTCGTCAAGTCGGCCGGGGCCCTCGTCGAGATCACCGATAACCGGGGACGCAAGTGGATCAGCTTCAGCAGTGGCTACCGCCCGAACCGCGGTGTCCCGAACCTGGGGGGCTGCTGCCAGCCTGGGGATCCAGCAACCCTCGGGATGCCAGAAATGATCACGAGCGTCGATCCCCAGAGCGTCACGTTGAGCCACCTGCGTCTCGTATCCAAGCCGGTGGACGGTGAGTATTACTGGCTTGTCTGGGACTTCTACCTCACGCACGTCACCGTCACCATCAATCGAGCCGCGGAGCCCTTCGGGTTTACTTATCATGGCGTGCCCGGAGGCAACCTAGATGATACGGACCAGCTCGTGCTCTCCTCCGGGGAAGCGCAGAGCGCCAAGGTGGGTTTTCTCGGGGATCTGGAGGGGCCTGCGGAATGGGTCTATCTGACGAGCCCGAGCGCTGCCGCAAACAGCTCGCTCTTTCTCATCCAACACGGGGATGACTCACTACCCGAGAGCTATGGAGTCGCCGACGGAAACAGCTCCAGGTTCGTCTTCGGCAGTGGACAAGTCACCCGTAAGCCCATCCGATACAGTCTCGGCGTCGTCCCCACCATCGCTCATGAAGCCGTCAGTGAGCGGGTGGCATTCGTGATCGACAACATCCCGCCGTGAAATCGCTCAGGGGGTCATCGCGCGCGGATCCCGTCTCGTGCTGCGCCAGCATGAACGCCGCGAGCTCGCCGCCGCGAGCTGACGATCCGCGCGAAGGCCCGGAGTCTCATGACCACGGGTTCGGCCACGACGAGGCTCGGCAGCGTGGGGTGAGGTCCGACCTTCTCCGACCAGGTTCGAGCTTCCCCCGGCCCCGGAATTGGCGGCCCCCGTCCGCTGGGGCATTTTTCCGTGACGAGCGATCGAATAAGCTGGTAGATACGATGCGCAGCACTGAGCGAGCGGCGACGAGAGTCTCCCGCCTGTCCCTTCAGCCCTCTTCCCAGCGTTCATGCGAGCGCCGCCGCCCGAGGCGGAGAGCGTCGCATGGGGAACTTCCGGTACTCCCATGATCGCTCCACCACACTCGAACTCGAAGCTCGTCTCGGTTGGTGCTCGGCGCCGCATCGCTTCGGGAGCGCTCCTCGCTCTCGGTCTTGCTGCGGTCGTCGCTCTGGCGTGCGAACCCGATCTCGACGCTCTCAGCGCTGAGTACGGACACGCAGGCTCCGACGGTTCCGCAGGCGCAAGCGGCGCCAATGGGAGTGCTGGTGCGGCACCCGGTGGCGCCGCCGGATCGGACGGAACGAGCGGCGCAGCGGGTGGGACCTTCATCGAGCCGAGCTGTGACAACGCCATCGAGGACGTCAATGAGACGGATGTTGACTGCGGCGGTTCCAGCGAGTGCTCCCGCTGCACGACGGGTCGCAAGTGCGACAGCAACCCGGACTGCGCATCGGACTACTGCACGGGCGGCCGTTGCCGCGAGCCAAGCTGCAGCGATGAAGTGAAGAACCAGGACGAAACGGGTGTCGACTGCGGTGGTAGTTGTGCTCCCGCACTTCGATGCGCCGACGGCGTAGGCTGCATCGGCGATTCCGATTGCGAGTCGGGGTTCTGCCTCGATGAGGTCTGCACGGACCATTGCCTGAGCGAGGTGCTCGAGGCGGACGAGACGGACATCGACTGCGGCGGCGCTGACTGCGCCCCCTGCGGTGACGACCTGCGTTGCGTTCGCGCTTCAGACTGCGAAAGCCGGGTGTGCAGCAACAACTCCTGTGTCAAAGCCTCCTGTTCCGATGGTATTCAGAATCAGGACGAGGGTGACAAGGACTGTGGTGGCGCGTGTGTGCCCGAGAAGTTCTGCCAGCTCGGGGACTCCTGCAACGCCATGAGTGACTGCGCGAGCGGCGTGTGTGACAATGGCACGTGCGTTGCCGACATCGAGGTTCCCGCAGAGGCCATCATCGACAACTTCGAAGATGGTGACCTCATCGTTGCCGCGCAAGGAGGCCGGGGCGGGACCTGGTACTTCTTCGATGACGGTGTGGGGTCCATGGAGTGGAGCGTAGAGCCCCTCCCTATGCCGCGGGGCGAGGACAGCGAGTTCGCCATCCATCATCAGGGCTCCGGATTCTCCAGTTGGGGTGCTGGCGTGGGGCTCAATTACACCCAGCCCATGGAGGTTCACGATGTTTCTGGCTATTCGGGTATCACCTTCTGGGGTCGGGCCGCGAGCTCCCTGGCCCTGCACGTCGTCTTCCCGGACATCAACACGACCGGCATCTACGATGCCCGGACGTGCGAAGTCTGCGATCACCACTGGTACACCTCTGTCACCTTGTCCGCAGAGTGGCGGCGCTTCACGGTGAATTTCGACGAACTGACGCTTGAACCAGGGGGCGACCCCATCCCGACGGCGCCCGATCTTGCCGCTCAGCTGCAGCTTCAGTTCCGCACCAATCCCGGAGTGACCTTCGACTACTGGGTCGACGATCTCGCATTCGTGCCATGAGCGCCGACGAAGGAACCACGACCATGAGATTTGGAAATTTTCACTCAACTCTGTCGGGGCGGGGCGTCCTGAACCGCGCGATGGTTCCTGGCCTCGCTACCCTGCTTCTCGGGCTCCCTCGCGTCGTGTGCGCCCAGGCGAGCGTTTCGGAGCAGGACGAAGTTCCGGTGTCATCCGTCGAGCCTGCCGGGAGCGAGGCAGCGGCGACGGAGGGCGAGCAGCCTCCCGCGGAACCAGTGGACTGTGCGGGCGCCTACGAATCCGCCCAAACGGAGCGTCGGGATGGGCACTTGAAGGCGGCTCGGGAGCACGCCAAGACGTGCTCCCAGGAACGCTGCAACCCAGCCATCGTGGCCGAGTGCATCGAGCTCTACGAGACCATCGGCAAGGAGATACCGAGCATCGTCCTCGCTGCGCGTCAGGCGGGCGGCGGATACCTAGCGGAAGTCTCCGTCGAGATGGATGGTGAGCCGATCGTCGAGCGGCTCGACGGAAAGCCCGTCGAACTAGATCCGGGCATGCACCAGCTGCGCTTCTCGGTTCCGGGTCGGGAGCCTATCGAGCTCTCTCACGTAGCGCTCGTTGGTGATCGGAATCGGGTGGTGGAGGTCGTTTTCGGTGAGGCCGAAGCTCCGCCCACGTCGGCGCCCTCGGACCCAGGGCTGCCGCCTCCCGCCGCCACCCCCGAAGATCGCGGCATTCCCCTGGCCAGCTACATCCTCGCCGGCGCATCTGTCGTCTCCTTCGGAGCCTTCGCCTACCTGCGCATCACCGGGATTCAGGACCATGACGAGCTCGAGTCCTCCTGTAGCCCCGGTTGCGATCCGGAGGAGGTCGACGAGATCCGCGACAAGTTCACGTATTCCTACTACGCGGCGGGGCTCGGCGCCGCGACGCTCGCTGCGGCGACCATCGTCTATTTCACAGTGTCCGGACCCAGCGACGACGCCGAAGCAAAGATTGGCCTCGCGCCAACCCGTTCAGGGGCATCCGCCGTCTTTCGAGCACGCTTCTGAGCGTCTCGTCGTGGCGAGGCGGCTCCGTGTTGGGAGACTCGAGGACCGTGCTCGCTGAAACCTACCGGCATTCCGCACGGATGCGCTTGATGCCGTCAGCATCGAGGAAGAACGGATTGCTGCAGTCCACGCGAGGCGATGCTGGCGGGGAGGTGGGGTTCGAGGCGGGAGGAGCGGCGGGGCCCGCCGAGTGCCTGCGAGGAGCGCGCGCCGCGCTTTGGGTCCTCTGATCGGGGGACGTCTTCTCCTTGTCGACCACCTTCGGCAACTCGAGCTCGAGGGTTGCGTCCGCCGAGGGCACAAACTCCAGCCTGCGCGTCTCGTAACCCGGAGCCTCCGCCCGGAGCGTGTGCCGCGCACCGTCGGTTGCAAGTACCTTGACGACGGTTCCTTCCTCGAGCAGTTCATCGTCTAGGAAGAGCCTGGCATTCTCCGGCGATACAGCGAACCGGATCTCGACTCGTTCGGGAGCCAGCGGCGCTGCTGCGGGGGACATCCGCGCACGCGCTAACTCTTCCAACCGCGCCTTCTCGGCGATGAGACGCGCCTGTTCCTGCTCATTGGCGGCGATCCGCTGCCAGGCGAAGACCGCCCCTCCAGCGACCAAGGCAGCGACCAGCGCCGGCAAGAGCAGATGGCGCCGCCTGGGTGCGCTATACGTGATGGGAACGGCGCCTGAGCCGAGGTGAGAGGAGGAATGGACGTCACCGCTGCCGAGCACGGGGACGCTGGTGAGGCTGTGCTCGTCTGCCTCGATGCGCTTCAGCTGCTCCTCGACGATGCGGCGCAGGGCGATCCTCTCCTCCTTGAACAGATCCGAGACCACGGCACCGATGTCCTTGGCCTTGAGCGGCTTCCCGAAGCGGTCCAAGTAACGTTCGAGCTCCTGCTGGACCTCCAGGGCCGATGCGTAACGAGCATCGGGATCGTGCGCCATGCACCGCTCGATGATGCTCACGAAGTCCGGATCGCAATCCGCCTTCACCGCAGACGGTGAGGGTACCTCGCCGTCGAGCAGGTGACGGACGATTTGCACGTCGGGTTCGCCGTGCCAGAGCTTCGTTCCTGTCGCGAACTGCCAGAGGATGCACCCCACGGTGAAGACGTCCGCGCGCCGATCTACCTTCGCGCCGCTCACCTGCTCCGGGGACATGTAGGAGAGCTTGCCTTTGATGGTTCCAGCCAGGGTCTCCGTTGATGATCCGACGGCCTTCGCGATCCCGAAGTCTAGTACTTTGACATGTCCGGAATAGGTCACGAAGATGTTTTGCGGGGAGACGTCTCGGTGCACGATGTGCAAGGGCTTGCCGTCGTAGCCGTTGAGCTCGTGGGCATAGTGGAGTCCCTCCAGAGCGCCAATCATGATGCGCACGAGCATAGCCACAGTCAGCTGGTACTCTTTGGCTCGCGCTTGGCGGAGGAGCTGGGAAAGCGACTGGCCCTCCAGATACTCCATCACCATCACGTGGCGGTCCCCGTGCATTCCCACCTCGTAGGTCTGCACGACGCTCGGGTGATTGAGCTGCGCCGCGACGCGCGCCTCGTCCAGGAACATGTCGAGCGTGGTCCGCTCCGTAGCGAGCTCGCGTTTCAACGCCTTCAACACCACGAGCTTGTTGAAGCCGGACTGAGAGCGGGTGACCGCGAGGTAGACGTCGGCCATGCCGCCGCGACCCAGCTCCGCCAGGGTCCGGCAGCGGCCGACGTTGCCGAGGCCGGTGTGCGTGCGTGAAATCGTTCCGCCCTCGTGCGGAGGCTCGTTGGGTTGCGGAGCCGTCATCGAATCATTCACCGTTCACCATACAGTGTATACGCGTTCCAGACCCGTGCGAAAGCGCGTCTCGAGCCGCTGACTCGAAGAAGGGTCGCGACTTGGGCGGCTCAGTCGAGGGCCAGCACCGTTCCTGGGGTGACCAGCGGAGCCCATACTCCCCCTCAACGAGCTCGGTGGGCCCACCAGCTGAGGGGAAAAATGCCCTCGAGCATGGGGGCGCCGCCCTGCTCATGATGCATTCGCTCCCGTAGGAGTGGGCCGTCACCATGGTCATTGCATCGACGTAGCACGAGCCGGCGGTGTTCACGAGCAGAGCAAGGCACCGAAGCCGCCTGGGCGATGCGCGATTGGGGGGAGAACCGGCACCCCTCGGTCCGCTGGGGATTGCCGCGGGAGCGACGGATTGGTGAGCCATGGGACGCTGGGCGCCGTGGGCTATGGTCTATGGTCCCGCAAGGCCGCCCTCCAAAGGTCGACTGGGTACGTCAGGGACGGAGGAGCTGCCATCGGGCACCAACGAGACCCACATCGGCGCATGCAGCGCGATGCGCCCTTGGATGCATCCGTCGGGAGGGGCGATCGTTCATTCAAGGTGCTGTGGCGCACCTGTAGCGCAGGGGTTCGAGGGGCAGCTCGCCGCACCCTGTCGCTGCTTTCGCTGTGTTGCGTAGGGCGAGGAGAGCCGCCGTTGGGTGCCGGTGGCGACGGCCGCGGCGGGTGCGATGGCGACGGCCGCGGCCGCGTGTCCTCTCGGTTTGTCGCGCGTCATCGCGATTCCCGTGCACGAAATGCGAGGTTAGTGGTCCGCGGCAACCGTTCTGGCCGACGCCGAGATGGCGGGCGGGGGAGCCACGCGCTATGCTCCGATGCTTGGGACCCCAACCGAATCGTGACGATGCGTTGGTATCCGCATCCGGTGAAGACCAGGGATCGATTGAGCCCTCCCGTGCATCAATGAGCGTCCTAGTGTGTGCAGCGATGCAAGACCGCGAGCGGTGCGGAGAACGCGAGGAACGGAAAGACATTGCCGATGCCGAATAGCCAATCCTTGTCAGGGCAGCAGGAGCGTTTCGAGCGTGTTGCTCCCTTGTTCGATGGGCTTTTCGGTACCTCCTACGTTGGGTGGTTTCGCAGTGACGGGCAATCAGAGCGACCGGTGCTGCTGCGCCCGGTGCCCGTCGCCGTCGCGCAAAGGATCTCGCAGCTGCTTCCGGTTTTCGAGGTGCTCTCCCGTCCCTCAGCGACGCGTATCGTTGGCCTGGCGGAGCTTGGCGCCGAGCGGTACGTCGCCAGCGACTTCCTCGAGGGCGTGACGCTCCTCGAGCTAGAGCAGGCTGCCCGTGCGGCGGGCAAGCCCATCCCGGTATCCGTTGCCGTTCGCGCGGTGAGGGATGCTCTGGCCGCGGCCCATGCGGCACAGGCCCTCCTGGCCGATATTGGAGGCATAGTGCTGCGTTGCACGCTCACGGCCGACAGCATCTGGCTGTCCCACACATCCGGGCGTGTCTACGTGACGGAGCTCGGCATTGTCGCAGGGCTTGCTGCTGCCGAAGGGGAAGCCGGCGAGCGGCATGCCCGGCTGATCGAGACGAATCCTGTCCGCGCCGCGGGGCTGGAGCTCCGGCGCTTGCTTGGGTCCAGGAGTCTCGCCCCCGGCGACAAGTCCCCCTCGGGCGCCCTGTCCAGGATTATCGATACCGCGATGGACAACCGCCCCGGCCGTCGCTTCGCCGGCCCGGCGACGATGGCCGAAGCGCTCTCCCTGCTTCCCAGCACCATGGTCGCCGACACGTTCGACGTTCGTCGCGAGCTGAGCAACCTCGTCGGCAAAGTCTTGGCTCGCAGACGGGAGCTACTGGGCCCATGTCCTGACCCGTCTTATCTCGCAGATCCGGTGGATGAAGACAGGACGCGTCAGTTCGATGTGAGTGCCATCGCGCCGTCGCTGCTAGGGATGGGGAGCCAGCGGCCTCAGATCCAAGAGCTGCCGGACATCCCTGATGTCCTGCCGTTCATGACCGATCCGCCCGAGGATGAAGCCACGTGCCTCTATGACGCTGCGGCCGTGCTGGCATCCACCCGCGCGGAGACGGCCCGTCCCTCAGCGCCCCGCGGCAGCGAGCCGCAGGCAGCTGCTGGGGAACCGCTGGCGGTACCGCGGGCACCGCGTTTGCCCCAAGATTTTCAGGAGCCGACGAGCTCAGCGGTGCGGCGGCGGCCCGAATCGGAGCGCGTCGCGTCGCGTCTGAGCCCGCCCACGACGGCTCTTACGCCGCATGCTCCAACTCCCGTCCCGGAGACGAAGTCGGAGGCTGCTTCTCTCCCCACGAAGCGTCCTGCAAACCGGATCCAGAAGGAGGTACCTCCCGCCGAACTCCCTGCGGAGTCGGCCCTGCCGAGCACGATAGTCACCGACTTCGAGCTCCCAAGCGTCGTCCTGCGTTCGGAGGATGGCGAGGAAGATGCGCCGACTCGGCTTTACATGAGAATCGGCGCAGACGACGGCGATGGATCCGTGATCGACGTCCGGCGTCTCAGCCTCGCTGAGGCAGTGGCGACGCATGCCGATCGAGACCCGGATACAACCATCACCCAAATCAGCGTAGCGCGGCGAAAGGAGAGGAAGACGCGACGCGGGGCCTCGGTCCTGCTGCTCGCTCTTGGCCTGCTGCTTGTGGCGGGGGCCGTGATGCTCTATGAGCCGGGCTGGGCCGAGTGGGCCAGAACCATCCTGGGAAGGGCGCTGGACACTCTCTAGGCGCCCATCCTTGCCGGGGAGTTATCTCTCCCCCCTGCTCCGAAAAAATAATCGCCGGAGGGGTGATGGAATGCTTCTCCCGCGAAACCGCCCCGCGTGAGAGAACAACGTGGCATTCCTCCTGCAGTTGCGGTGGCCGGCGCTGACCTGAGCCGCAGCTTTCCTTCGAGGAGAACCAACCGAGCCTGCTCCAACCCATCAGCAGCCTCCGCGCCCGTGTCCCGGCGGTCGAGGGGTGCGCTCGCGGTTCTCCTTTTCCTGCTCATACCCGGCTGCGGAAACGGGTCGAGCGACGGCGCTGCTTCTGCAGGAGGAAGGCGCCTAATCCATTGCCACCCGACGGCCCGGTGGCGAGATCTGCCTGCCCGGGGGCGGCTCATGTCCAGCCACGCGGCTCGATCCCCTTCGGGCCCCGTCGAGCGAGGCATCCTGCCCCGCACCAGCCCGTCGAGGCGCTCCGCACCACTTGGACTATTCCTTTAGCGTGCGCTATTCGAGGACGGGTGAGCTCAAACGAGGTCCGCAGTGGGCGCCCGCGCGCACTCCTGCCCGCACAAGTCCTCGCGGCGGAGGAGCGCAGGGCAGCTATTGGACGAGCGGCAGCCCGTGGGGAAGCCGCGACGCATCTGGTGCCGTCCCCCGAGGGTTACCTGGACCTGCCCCTGGTCGACGTTGCTGCGTCCGTGTTGATCTACCGCGTCGACAACGGCCGTATCCTCTGGGAACTCGGGGAGGAGGCGCAGCGGCGCCGAGTCGCGGTCGAGGTTCTCCGAGGGCAGGCCGATAACCTCGAGGTCCAGCAGCTCCTCCATGGACTGCTCCTCGAGAAGGCGCGCGATCCGGCGGCGCCCGTTTACGAGGAGCTCGAGCGGTTCGGACGGCAGACGGAGCCACTGCTCATCGGACGTGATGGCGTGGTTCTCAATGGGAACCGGCGCCTGGCCGCGATGCGGGACCTCTCCTTCCGCGACGGCAAGCGCTTCGAGCAGTTTGAAACGGTGCGTGCCGCCTTGCTCCCTGACGACCTCGGCCGAGAGCAGCTGGAGGTCATCGAAGCGGCCCTGCAGATGGCGCCGAACCTGAAGCTCGAGTATGGCTGGGTCAACAGGCGCCTCAAGCTGCGCGAGCATTCGCAACACATGGCGCGGACGCGCATCGTGGAGGCGTATCGTTTCCCCAATCCAGAGGCCATCGACGTGGAGCTCGGGGAGCTGGCGCTTGCGGAGGCCTACCTCGAGTGGATCGAGGACCCCCGGCACTACGCGCGCGTCGCGAGCAACGAGCTTCACTTCTCCAAGATGCACGGGAAGCTCCAGCTGCTGACTCAACCCCACGTCCGTAGCACATGGACGCTCTTCGGATTTGCCATGATACTTGCCGAGAAGGCCGTCGACGGCAGGATCGAGCACTACTTCCCGTTCACGGATCCGGTGCCAGGGGCGATCCGCCACTGGGTGCCGAGGACCTTGGCGGAGGACCACGGCATCGCCGACCGCCAGGAGACTGGGGAGAACCGCCCCTTCGACAAGCACCTTGCAGCGCGCCTGCGGCCGCTCATCGATGACCCGCGCCGAGCAGAGAGCACCGCATCCGCCGTCGTCGCGCTGATCGATACCCTCAAGGGGGATGAGCGAAAGCTGGTGGGGTTCGATCAGCTCTCGACGTACCTGCGCAAGGCCCGGGAGGTGCTCGAGCAGCTCGATCTCGAGAGCCTTTCGCTCGGCCAACGCCGCAGGCTCCGTGCGCAGATCGCGGCCCTGCGGGAGCACGTGGAGCTGTCGACGAAGCCCAGCTCCCAGGAGGGCGAGTTAGCGTCGCGACGTAGCATCAAGAAACTCCTCCGAGGAGCTTGGCGGGACGCCAAGCGCAAGTTGCGGCACTAGACAGGTTCAGGCCATCTAGGAAGAATTGTCTTTCCATTGGCCGCGAAGCGTGTTCCATCATGCTTGAAGGAACATCCAATACACTGAGGCCCGAAACGAAGACCTATTCCGCCTCACCTGCGCGGCAAGCGCGCCCGAGCGCGGCTGCAACGCATCCAGCGTGATGCGCTAGGTGGAACGACTACCCACAATCGCTACTTCGCCAATCCCGAACAGCGACACGCAGGACGATATCATCCTTGCTCAAGACCTGGCGGACCGCTCTGCAGCGATGCTCACGAAGCTCATCGGAGGCGTGGTCCGTCGTCCGTGACCGTGCCGAGCTCAGCCCTCCATCTCCGCCTGGAACCGTTTAGAACACCCAGCCGAGCCCCGGATAAGCGGTGGGCGTCCACCGGCGTCACACAGGAGCACGCGAGGGTGGAGGTGAACGTCTCAGCGTCGCGGTCGAGAGAAGACGAGGCGAAATCAAGAGCCCGATCGCGCGACGCCTCCCCTCTGTCCCCCGAAAGCTCCGGGGCGGGTACGTTGAGAGGGGAGGTACGCGCATGTCGTCGAACCAATTAACGGGACCGATTCGGCTAGCATCGGCTAACCTAGGAGCACTTTGGTGATGAGCTATCTGCGAGTCCTGCTCGGGTACGCAATGGGATCGGCATGCTGCGCCGCTTGGCTGGTTGGCTGTGGTGACCACGGAGAGACGGAGAATGCCGGGGGGCAGCGCGACGCTGGTGCTGGTGGAAGTCGCGCGGGCGGCAGCGGTGGGGGGGGGCCCGGTTCCAGCGGCGGCCTGAGCGGTACCGGCGGCTTTGGTCCCACGGGCACTCCCGTCGAATGCGCCATCGAGGCCAACGCCACCCTGAGCCCCGCCATTGCGACGGTAGGCATCGTGACTTGGTCTACCGATCTCGAGGGCATCGATAACGCGCGTATCGAGTTTGGCCTCGCCGAGACCGGGCCAACCATGGCGGCGCCCGTAGATCTCTCCGCGCCGGGCTATCGCACCCTGTTGCTGGGGATGAAGGGCGACAGGGACTACGTCTTCCGCATCGTGGTGAACTCCGGCTCGGAAACGTGCACCAGCGAGCGCCACACGTTGACGACGGGACCCGTTTCGAACAGCGTACCGGTCATCACCCGGCAGGTCGTCAACGCGGCGGCGGTCGCCAGGGGCTTCATCGTCACCAGCGGGGGCGTCGGGGCTTTCGGCGTGGCCCCGGGCGGAGCCACCGTCCCGGTGTTCATCATGGACAGCGACGGCGACGTCGTCTGGTGGGCGAGCGCGCCCGTGAACACGGGCCGTGCCCGCATGAGCTGGGAAGGGGATGCCATGTGGATGATGGAGGTAAACGTCGAGAATGCCGGTGCCGACCTGAGACGGGTGTCCATGGATGGCCTCGAGGTGGAGGCGGCCGTGGAGGGGCTCTCCCGCGGTCACCACGACTTCACCGTAGCCCCTGATGGCGTCGTGACGGCCATCGTCTGGAACGATGGCTGCAGCGGAATAGTCGAGCGGAGCGCCGACGGGACCATCACGACCATCGTCGAGAATGTCTCGCTACTCTACCAAACGGACAGGGATTGCCACACGAACGCTATCCAGTACCAACCTTGGGACGATACCTATACCCTCTCCGACCGCAACGTGAACCTCTTCGTGAAGATCGATAGGCAAGGCCGGCTCCTCTGGCAGTTCGGCGGGACGCATCCGCGCAGCCATTTGTTTGTCGGGAGCTGGGAGGTCAACCACGGTCATCACCTCCAGGAGAACGGCAATTTCCTGTTCTTCAACAACGGAAACATGGGCAGTCCGTCCGCCGTGCTCGAGTACCATCTGAACGAGACGACCTGGGAAGCGACGCCTATCTGGGAGTACCGGGCCTCACCGAGCAGCGCGACGCTGGGGGACGCGCAGCGGCTGCCAAACGGCAATACCCTGGTCACCTACTCGAACCAGGGAGTCATCCACGAGGTGGATCCCGCAGGGAACCTCGTGCAGTCCTTGACGACGAGCTCGCTCGGCTACGCGAACTTCCGCTCATCCTTGTACGGTCCGCCTTTGCGTTGAACCTAGATTTCGCGCGCTCCCCCCCATGAAAGGTTTGGATGGGCGGAGTTGGGGTTTTCGAGCGCATGGGGGGCCACTATCGTGGGTTGATCGGCCCCGTGGATAGACCTCCCCCTTTCCCCC
>JAEWRL010000120.1 GCA_023398955.1 Pseudomonadota bacterium | reverse complement strand
ACACCTTCCGCCTCACGCGTCTTGTCGCCACGCGCCAGAGCGGCACGCTGCTCCAGGACCTCACCTACACCTTCGACCCCGCTGGTAACATCGTCGCCATGCGCGACGCCTCCGACCCGACGCCGATATTCTCCGGCAGCGTCGTCTCCGGCGACGGCCTCTACGAGTACGACGCCCTCTACAGGCTCATCCGCGCCGAGGGCCGCGAGCACCCCGCCACTCAGCCCGTCGACATCGACCCGCCCCGCGGCGCGGCCATCCCCCACCCGAATGACCTTCAAGCCCTGCAAAGGTACAGCGAAGCCTACGACTACGACCCCGTCGGCAACATCCGGAGCATCGTCCACACCGCGGGCCCCGGCTCAAGCGGCGGCTGGACGCGCAATTACCGCTACGCCTACGAGCTCGCGGGCGAGACCCCCAGTAGCCGCCTCCGCTTCACCAGCCTCCCCGGCGCTCCCGACGACCTGAGCCTCGCCTACGCCTATAACGAGCACGGCTCGATGGCCTCCATGCCGCACATGCCCCAGATTGAGTGGGACTACGCCGAGCGCATGAGGCGCGCAAACCGCGGCGGCGGCGGCGACGTCTTCTTCACCTACGACGCTGCCGGACAGCGCGTCCGAAAGGTTTACGTCCATTCGGGGCTCGTCGAGGAGCGCATCTACCTCGGCGGCTTCGAGCTCTTCCGGCGCTGGGATGGTGCGACCCTCGACCTCGAGCGCGAGACCCTCCACGTCATGGACGACCAGCGCCGCATCGCCATGGTCGAGACTACGGGCACCGCCTCCCGCTGGCGCTTCCAGCTCGACAATCACCTCGGCTCCTCAACCCTCGAGCTCGACCACGCCGCCGACGTCATCTCCTACGAGGAGTTCCACCCCTACGGCTCTACGGCATTTCATACCGCACGCGGCGGCGCGGAGGTCAGCGCCAAGCGCTACCGCTACACTGGCAAGGAGCGCGACGAAGAGACCGGCCTTTACTACCACGGCGCGCGGTATTATGCCGCCTGGCTCGGTAGGTGGACTGCCGCAGATCCGTTGGGCATAGCACAGCCGGGCAAAGCGAGTCTAAACATATTCACATACGTGAGAGGAAGACCAACCATCTTCATGGATCCTCACGGACAGCAGGAGGCGGAAGCGCGAAATGACCGCGAAGCAAGTCCTAGTAGTGCAAGCAAGCCAAAGCACACCATTATCATTGCCTACGGCAGCGGTCAATTGAATCCAGCGGAGCGCACCTCCCATAACCTGGGGCGACTCCCCGAATTGGCAGCTCGAGCTAAGGCCAGAGAACTACGCGCCCAACTCGGAAAGAGGGCCGCGGAATACGACATTCAATTGGTCTACACGCCAACGGACGACGAGTTGATCCAAGCTTTGAACCGTAAGGATGCGCCGCCGATCGCGGAACTACACGTGTTCTCGCACGGCTGGACCGGCGGCTTGAACCTGGGAGGACGCGTGCCGGGCGCAGGTGAGGAACGGGTCGACAGCGACCCGGAGGGTCGGCGCCTAACAGCGGACGACTTTGGCAAGGTCAATGCCAGATGGGAAAAGAACGCCACGGTCACCTTCTATGGATGCAACGTGGGCAACGATTATGGAGCAACCTCTGTACCTTTTGCCCAGAAGTTCGCCAGTGAGTTTGGCGTCCATGTGCGCGCATCCACCAAGTCGTCGCATTTCGAACGCGGCCCACACGGAACAATCCAGGTCCCGGACAGACCCGGCAAAATGAAGGACTTCTACCCGACCTCTTCGGCGATTGGCACTCGACTGAAGGAGGCCAGCGACCTGATCGATCGAGCTTCCCAACGGTTCGAGAGCAGTCGGCGCGGCGGCCTGATATGGTCAATGAAACAGGTCACCGACGCCTATGATATGCGAGCGGCAGCCCAACGGAATCTCGCCTGGCTCTCACGAGTCCTGGGCTCAGAAGAGTACAGGATAGCAGATCGCGACGCGACTGCTGCCAAAGCATCCGCTATCACGGAAGCACTCAGGAGAGCGTTTAGTCAGAGAGACTAGATTTGATTCACGGCACATCTGCCCGCGGAAAGAAGCTTCCTCCCGCGGGGTGCTCGCAGTGCTTGATACATTCCATGGACTCGAACGATGCTGACGGGCGCCATTCTAGCTGCTGGGATGCAAGCCATTCTCTCACTCGGCTCATGATGATCTTGCGATGATCTGGACTCGAACGAGCAAACTCCCACCAGGCACACTGACCGCACTCTGGATCCTGCTCAAGGTTGAGGAGGTCCATCACCGGTATCCCATGTACGATCTCGCGAAGCAACACAAGCGAGACATCGCCGACGGCGTAGCGGCCGCCAAAGTTTGGCACTTCCACCTCGGTTGGCGTTGAATCGCCGAGACTGAGGATGAGGGACGGAATCGCACCTTTGCCTATTCCTACAATTCTCCAGAAGATGCGATCGCCACATCCAGGTCCGCCTGCACATAGATCATCACAGATGTACGGAACGTCCGTTATCGAAGAAAGGCGGGCAACAGCTTCCGTGGCATTCGGGTGCGGCTCTCTGACACCTGCGCCCCAGAAGCATTTCGAAGAGGGATCCTTCACTGTTCGTCTGGAAGACTTCGGAGAGCTTCGTTCCGATACGTGATTGGCACTGAGGGAACTATCGCTTCGCACGGGCGGCGACGGTTGGGTGCATCCGCTGGCGAAAGCAAAGCCAGCTACGGTGCTCGAGACGAACACCATACGAACGAACCAAGCACAGCATGCGCCAACTGCATCAAAGTCCATGCTTGCGATATGAACCACTCGTCATATGGAAGCAAACTTTCATAGGCCGTGGTCGTATTTCACGACTCGATCGCATTCTGTTTCAGAACCCGATCGCCAGCGAGTCGCGCAGCTTCCGGACAGCAGAGACGCAGCACGCCACCGATGTGCTTCTTGCACTCGACCGGTTACTGACGTTCGCGAGCCCCCCAGAAGTCAGCCGATTGTTCAGCGGTTCGCGATTCCTTGCTGCGGTGTGGCGGGCTCTGACGGGGAGCGCCTCAGGTCTTGCTCACGGACCGGAATTGCTCGATCTAGGAATCCCCGTCGCGTTGAAAGCGCAAAGTATCCCGCATCGAAACGAGCGTCACTTGCCATGGACGAGCCCGGTCGTGAATACTTCAACGGGTATCCCGTTTGCGCAGCGTAGAGGCTGCCTCCCGGAGCTCAAGGAGCTCCCGTCCAAGCTCTACCTGAAATTGCCCCGATAACCGTCTGCCCGGAGGCCCCGCCCGACCTCTCGGTTGTCGGCTCGGCCATCCGTCTGGCAGTAGCACTGGAAGACGCCGGCCACGTCCACTGCCTCACTCTTTCGACGGCCATCGATGCTCCTGGAGGCAGGCCTACCCAGGGCGCCGAGGTCGGAGCCCTCTCCCGGCGTGAAACCAGGAAGGAATAGGGGTAGGGAGCTCCGCATTTCCGCGGGACCCCCTCCCTCCGAACCGTACGTGCGGTTCTCCCGCATACGGCTCTCCGGTTGGTGGTTCACCCAGCTCGGGGTTGCGAGAGCGCTGCCCAGGCCTTGGCCATGAAGAAAAGCCCGAGCTCGCTGAAGTAGGCATTTGGCCATCGCTGATGGTCCTTGCCTCGCCCACGGCCTCGATGGTGAATTCTTCGACGCAGAATGCTTCGCAGGCGCATTCGAACCCAACCGTCGAGCGACCCGAAAATGTTCGGGTGCGCGTGTTTGAAATACTCGAAGAAGCCACGCACCACCGGGTTCAGCAGGGCAACGGTGGTCGCCATGCTGTGCGCGTTGTTGCGTTTCGTAAGGAGTCGCACCTGGGTCTTGAACTTCTGCAGACTCTTCTTCCTTGGCTGCCGGAGTATCCCCGAGGGTCTGCTCGCGGCCGCCTCAAAATGATAGCCGAGAAAGTCGAAACCTTGTGACAACTGTAGACCAGCGATCCGCGTTTTGGTCGGATGCAGGCTCAATCCTGCTAGCTTCGTCCACCGCTTGATCATGCTCAATGCCCGATGCGCTTCGGATTCGTCCTTGCAGAGCACGACGAGGTGAGTCGCCCGGGGGAGTCTCACCCCCGGGCGCTCTCAGAACCGTACGTGAACGTCTCCGCTCATACGGCTCCCATCATCCGGCCGTCGGCAGCAACCCCAGCAGTTCCCAGTGGGCGAACAGCCTGGGCTCGCGTCGCGCCAGCCGGCCGAGCCAGTGCTCAGCCCGCTGGCGGTGACGTTTCAGCCTCTTGAATTTCCGGGAAGCCCATCGCGCGAGCGTACGGTTCAGGTGACGAAACACCGAGTGTAGGGCGGACTTGTAGAACTTGCCGTAGTACCGAATCCAGCCACGGAGGACCGGATTCCACATGCGCGCCAGGTCTTCGATGGCCTTATCGCTCCGCAGGTGGAGTCGCCAGCCTCGCATCGTCCGGCGCATTTTTGTGGCGGCATCGTTGCTGACCGCTGGGGTGAAGTTCACGAAGAACTTGCCCATGCGGTTCTTCGACCGCCGCGGCCGGAACGTATAGCCGAGAAAATCGAACCTCTCGACCGCGTGCCTGCCTCGCCGATCGTCATCCTTGCAGTAGACGATCTTCGTCTTCTCCGGATGCAGCTCCAGTTTGCACTGGGCGAGCCGCTGCTCAATGTTCCGTAGGACTGCTTTGGCTTGCTTCTCCGTCTTGCAGTGCGCCACGGCATCATCCGCGTACCTCTCGAACGGAACACCTGGGTGCGTCTTCCGCATCCAGTCGTCGAACGCGAGGTGCAGGAAGATGTTGGCCAACAGGGGACTTACGACCCCACCTTGGGGCGTCCCTTTGGTGCGCGGCACCAGCGTACCTTCTGTCGTCTGCAACGGCACCTCAAGCCACCGCTGCACGTACAGAAGGACCCACGGGCACTGCGTGTACTTCCGGACTGCCCGCGTGATCAGCGACCAATCCAGGTTGTCAAACAGCCCCCGCACGTCGAGATCGATCAGCCAGTCGTAGCGCCAGCATCGCTGCCGTGCCGCGGTGACTGCATCGAGCGCAGACTTGCCGGGCCTGTACCCGTAGGAGTCGGGATGGAAATGAGGTTCCACCAGCGGCTCCAGGTACCGCTTGACCACCGTCTGGGCAACGCGGTCGGAAACCGTGGGTATGCCCAGCTTTCTTTCACCGCCATCTTTCTTCGGTATCACTACCTGCCGAACTGGCGACGGGAAGTACGACCCTGACGACATGCGGTTCCAGAGCTTGTAGAGGTTATCTCGCAGGTTTTGCTCGAACTCCTCTATCGACTCCTCGTCGACTCCGGCCGCTCCCTTGTTCGCCTTGACTCGTTTGTACGCCTCCCAAACCATTCGCTTGGAAATCCCAAACGGCTTTGCTTGGCCCTCCGGTTCCTCCCGCTTGCGCGGTTGACCCTCGGTCCTTGCTGGATGATGCGACCCCTTCGCTCCATCCCGTTTCGGGGACTTCATCGCCAATACGGGTCGCTCCG
>JAEWRL010000018.1 GCA_023398955.1 Pseudomonadota bacterium | reverse complement strand
CCCGGCGCCCCGCTCCGCGCTGGCCTTCCAGCACAAGAGCCAACTTTGACCACTGACCGTCGTTCAGTTGAAGTCGAAGCATGCTGCGCTCCCTGGAGCATGCCTCAAGCACCATGGAAAAGTTTTCAGCGTACAGCGCCGGGCACGGGCACGCATTCAGGGACAGGCCCTAGCACGAGTTGGGCTTGCAACGTCCTGCACGCAATCGTTGACGCTGAACGGAGTCATCGCCGAGGAAGGCACAGGCCGGCTCTTTGGTCTTTAGGGATTTGCGCACGCGAGCCTTGCTCTGGAGCGTGACCCTTGCTGAAACGAGCGCCATGGAAGCGAGCCGCCGAGCTGTCTCTTCGCACACTTTGGTTACTGGCCTCGAGAGCTCCAAAGCCTCCGAGTCGTTCGAACCCCTTGGAGAGACGCGCAACGCGCTGGCCGCGTTGGCGCGCAACCGCTTCGGCAAAGTCCCGGTGGCGGTCCTCGCCGAGCTGGTGATCGCTCATACGCCCGACGCGGACTGGCCGGTGCGTAGGGCTGCGATGGAGGCGCTGATACGTCGCGCCGGCTTCGCGAAGCGAGACGCAACGAGCGTCCTTGCGCGTCCGGCACGCGCCGTCGGTCTCTATCAGGTTGGGTCGAAGGGCACAGCGGGGGTTCGAGCCGCCCGCCAATATCGAACGGAGATTTGCTCTCTCGATCCCCTGAGGACGAGCTGCGATTGCCCTGACTTCGTACGTGGAGCCCTGGGGGTATGCAAACACGGATTGGCGGTTCTGTTGAGCCTGCCGGCGTCAGCGTTCTCCCAGGCTTCGAGGAAGCGCGGAAGCGGTCCGCGCCGTAAGAAGCCGCGGCTGCAGTGGAGCGCGGTGGCTCCGCTGACTGGTCCCCATGATCGGCTCGCGAGCCTGAGGATGACGGGGCCCGAGGGCAACGTGAAGAGGTTCACGCGGGCGCGGCCAGCGGACGACGCAACGTGGCCTGCTCACAAGCGCTTACGCTGGATTGAGAACCAGCTCTTGGCGATTCGCAAGGGCCAGCTCACCGCCGAACCGGCGGCGAAGAGGGTGCTCGAGGAGGAGCGAACTCGAGCGGAGCGCTGGGTGGCGAACGCCCGGGGCTTGCCTCGGGCCGAGGCAGCGACCGCCAAGCTCCAGAGGACGCTCTACGACTACCAGAAGCAAGGAGTTCGGCAGTTCCTCGAGAGTGGCCGGCTGCTCCTCGCCGACGACATGGGTCTCGGAAAGACGACCCAGGCCGTCGCTTGCTGCCACGCCCTCTACACCACCGGGCGCATCGATCGCGGCCTGCTCGTCGTCCCCGCAGCACTGCGCTCCCAATGGCTGCGCGAATGGCGTGAGACCACGAAGACTCCGCTCGTAGAGGTTCAGGGGAATGCCGACGAACGAGCTCTGACCTATCGCAAGACGAAGCGAGGGCTCTTGCTCATTGGTTACGAGCTACTCCTTAGGGACCTGCCGCACGTGCAAGCCTTTGCCCCCGAGCTCGTGCTGCTCGACGAGGCGCAGCGAATCAAGAACTGGGCGACCAAGTCGGCTGCCAGCATCAAGTCGCTCGGGGCGGAGTATCGCCTGGTGCTCACGGGTACTCCAATGGAGAACCGCTTCGACGAGCTCGCGTCGATCATGGACTTCGTCGATGACACGGCGTTGGAACCCAAGTGGAGGCTCGTCCCGTGGCACTCGATCAGTGTTGCCAACGCCGACCGTGGGGTGGGTGGGGCACGGAACCTGAGCGTTCTCCGCCAGCGCCTTGGAGCTTCGTTTCTGCGCCGCCAGCGGGCCGAGGTGTTGTCTCAGCTGCCCCCAAGAACTGACACCCGAGTCGCGGTGGAGCTCACCCCCGAGCAGGGCGAGGAGCACGACAACCTGGATCGTCCGATCGCAGGCCTGGTCAGGACGGCCCAGGTGCGGCCTTTGACGCAGCCCGAGTTTCTCAGGTTGATGCAGCTGCTCACCACGCAGCGCATGATCTGCAACGGGCTGGCGCAGCTCCATTTCGACCAGGAATGGCCACGCTGCCAGGCGACGCAGTGCCGCTCCGAACGCTTTCTGCGGACCCTCTACGCCCCCAAGCTCGTTGCATTCCGAGACCTGGTGCAGCAGCTCGTCGTTGAACAAGGGCGCAAGGTCGTGGTCTTCAGCCAGTGGCGAAAGATGCTCAGGCTCGCCAAGTGGAGCGTCGAGGATGTCCTCGATGGCGCAGGCAAGCGGGCGGGCTTCTTCACGGGCGCAGAGTCCCGCAACCAGCGAGAGAGAGCGCTTGTGGACTTCCACGACGACCCGGCGTTGGCCGTACTGTTCCTGAGCGATGCGGGCGGCGTGGGCTTGAATCTGCAGCGAGCCGCCAGCTGCTGTATCAACCTCGAGCTCCCGTGGAACCCTGCCGTGCTGGAGCAACGGATCGGGCGTATCTATCGGCTCGGGCAGGCGGACCCCGTCGAGGTTCTGAACCTCGTGTCGGAGCGCGGCATCGAATCGCGCATTGCCGAGCTCGTTGCACAGAAGCAAGCCGTTTTCTCTACTCTCTTCGACGGCACGTCGGATGAGGTGCGCTTCGACGGCGACCGCTCGTTCCTAGCCGGCGTCAAGAAGCTGATGGAGCCGGCTGACGTGACGGAGCCCGTGTCAGGAGAGTCCGCGGACGCGGAGTCCGAGCTCGAGGTGATCGCGGCGGAGCTCGCGGGCTCGGAGTGGGACTCCGGCTCGGACGGCTCGCAATTCGAGGACACTTTGGCCGGGAGCGCCGAGATCCCGGAGCCTGCGGCAGGACACGCGGTGACCGCCGACGCCACGACGAGCAGCGCTCGGGCCGCGCGGACCTCGGTCGCGGCTTCGCAAGGGCCGGAGCTCATGGCGTTGACAAACGCGCTCGCTGGGCTGTCCGTCGAACTGACCCCGTCGGGCAGGTTGCGTATTGAGACCCCGCCCGAACTCGCAGCTCCCCTGGCTCGCGTCCTGGAGATCCTGGCGGCTTCGCTCAAGACCACGGCCGTGGGCGCTCGGGAACCCTACGGCTCCCGTTGAGTGGCTATCCACCCGAACGGGAGCCGCGTCGTGCCTTGGCCGGTGGGGCCCTATTCGAGCGAGAAGCTGGCGTCCCACTCCCCGTACGAAAGTGAGGTGATGCCGTTTCGGGTCGTGCCTTCGTAGCTTTCCAGACCGGGCTCGCGATGGACCGTCACGGTCCCACCGACGGCGTCCTCGATCAAACCCGCGTGAATGGCGGCCGTGCAGATGGCGGAGTCATCGGTATAGAGGTCCGTGCCCCATATCGTACCCATCGCCCCGCAGTTCGCGGGACAGTCGATGGTGTTATCGTCGAGGTCCATGACCTCATAGCCTACTAGGTCACAGATATACACGGTGGTTGGTGGCTCGACATCCAGGACGACCTCTGGGTTTGGATCCGTCTTGAACCAGGCCGCTGCGACCTCGGCGTCCGCACCGCCGCAGACGACGTCCGTGATGCAGCCCTCATAGAGCGCGGTTTCCGTCACGCCGGCACATGCCACTGCCGCCGCGGCGAGGTCCTCCTCCGGAATCGTCGAGAGATCGAGGGTTCCGGGCATGCCGCCACCCGCATAGTCCGCGGCGCTCTCGCCACTGTCGTAGACGAAGAGGCTGTTCTCCTCGGTGACGGCCCAGGAGCCACCAAAGGCACCGTAGAGACCTTCCCATGGCGTCGGATCCGGGAGCCGGGTGCCGTCCGGAAGGGCGATGTCGTTCGTCTCGTCGCCATCGAAGTTGCCGAAAAGGCCGCCGAAGTCCTCGCTGCGGGCCCCTGGACGTACCTCCACGTCGAGCCAGTTCTCTCCGACGTAGTGGACGATGACCTGGTCGCCAGCCGTCGAGGTGGCGACCACGCCGTTGCAAGCGCTCACGAGCTGCCAGTCGCCGAACTCCGTGTCCGCTTCGCCAAGCGCAAGCGACGTCCCGTCGCTCAGGCGCACGAAGCGCTCGGTGTCCGCATGCACGCTGATGCTGCTGTCGGCGGAGCCAAAGGCAACGGCTCGAACGTAAGCGACGTCCTGGCAGGTATCGGTCGGCTGGAGGCGCGCTTGGACGACGAGGTCTCCAGCAGCCGTGATGACGTACTCGCCCGCCGCCTGAAAGTCGTAGTAGGCGCCATCGAAGGTGATGATGTGCGGGTCGCCCGCGGCGCAGCCACGCTCGCAGGGAGGGCACTCGTTCACGTCATAGCCCGAGCTTCCCGGATCGCTCCCTGCTGCCCCGCCTTGGCCAGCCGAGCCTGGACTCCCAGCGGTACCTGGAGCACCCGCCGCGCCGCCCTCACTAGCGCCCGCCGCGCCGCCCTCAGTAGCGCCCGCCGCGCCGCCCTCAGTAGCGCCCGCTGCGCCGCCCTCACTAGCGCCCGCTGCGCCACCTGCTTCGTCTCCCGTGTCCGAACCGCTCGCGCCAGCGGTACCCGCCGAGTCGCCGCCGCCCGCGCCTGCGGTCCCCACGTCTCCTTTGTCGTCACTCGAACAGCCAAAAGCAACCTGCACCACCAATGAGGCGAGCAGCAAAGAGTACTTCCCAGTTCTCATCCAATCCGTCCTTTCGTCCGTCGGATCCGCACCGACGGACATGCCGTCACAGAGTGTCCAGGCTGTCGTGCAAGCCGTCAAGCGCACCCCCGCGGGGCATCGGCGCAGAGGTCCCAAGAGTGCCTACCTAGGTCCCGCGCGGGAGCGCAGGTGTGTCCGCCCACCGCGCCAGCTTCTGCGACCTTGGGGCTGGGCGGCGCTCGTGGGAGGATGCAGCCAACGCCCTGCGCTCACTCATCATGACCGTCTCCAGCCCATCCGCAGTCCGATCGCGCGAAGAAAGCCTACTAGAATCGCGATTCCAGTGGTTCGTTGCGGGCCTCATTCTCTTGGCTGCCACGCTGCGAGTTCCACGGCTCGGGACGGACGGGCTATGGCTCGACGAGGCCATCGCGGCTCAGCTGGCGACACTGCCGCTCGACGACTTCATCCGGGGCTTGCTCATCGACACCCATCCACCGCTCCATTTCGTGCTCATCAAGCTCGTGTGTGCAGTCATCGGCGTGGAGGCATGGACGGAAGCAGCGGTGCGCAGCCTCTCGCTGGTGCTCGGGTTGGCGTCCGTTTGGCTCATCGCCATCGTCGGCCGCCGTCTAGTGTGTCCCGCCAGCGGGGTCTTGGCGGCGTACCTCCTCGCGATATCTCCGATCCACGTGCATTATAGCCGCGAGGGGCGTGGCTATACGCTGCTCGTCTTGCTCATCCTAGCGGCGATCCTCGTCGTGAGCCGTGTCCGAGAGCGCCCCACAGTAAGGCGCGCGGTAGCGTGCGGGGTGGTGTTGGCCTTGCTCGCTTACACCCAC
Source organism: Pseudomonadota bacterium (assembly GCA_023398955.1). Classification (GTDB taxonomy): domain Bacteria; phylum Myxococcota_A; class Polyangia; order Polyangiales; family Polyangiaceae; genus JAEWRL01. Next base: position 14,529 of record JAEWRL010000018.1, on the reverse strand, counting down.
AACATCGCCCATTTCGTGCTGCTGCCCCTGGTGCTGTGGCTCGCTGGGTCGCCGTCTCGCTTCCGCGAACGGGCGCATCGGAACGCGTTCCTCGTGACGGGCTTCACGGCATTGGCCTTGTACGGGCCCTGGCTTCCCGCAACGCTCGGTCAAGCTGTACAAGTATCGCGAACCGCCGCGGCGGGCAGCGGGCCCATCGAGTGGCTGGCTCCGGTGTGGAAAGCGATCTTTCCGTGGCAGATCCCTCTGTCCGTGACAGCCCTCAGTCACGGCGCGCCGGCGCCGGTGCGAAACCTGGTGGACGAAGCAACGCCCATTTCGATGGTGACGGGTGCTTTGTCGTGTGGGCTCATCGTAGCAGGGGTGCGGGCGCGCTCGATGTGGAGCGAACCCAAGGGCAGGTACGCCCTGCTCGCGCTCTTTCTGCTTCCGCTGGTGCTGCTGTTCGCCGCCTCGGTGGTAGGGACGCCCATCTACTCGACGGGTCGCGTCGACGTGCTTGCTCTTCCGGGGTTCGTGCTCCTGCTCGCAGCGGGGGTGAACAGCCTCGCGCCCCGTGCTTCGGCGCAGACGGGAGAAGGTAGCGCAAGCTCGCACGCGAGGCAGCTACGGCCATTTCTCGTCGCGAGCCTCCTCGTGGGGTTGGCGCTCGCGGCCGTTGGCGGGATAAGCCAGGAGATCTTCGACGCGAGCGGTAGCGATTACCGGGACCGGGCCCTCGTCGTTCTCCGGCCTGCGCGCGACGGCGATGTGCTGGTCATCACCGGCAAGGAACGCTCGGTCTTCGCCTACTACGCGCGGCGCAAAGGCAAGCACCTGCACATGCTCGGCTTTCCGCGTGCTCGAGACGAGCACCCGAACTGGCTGCGCTGGACGGAGTACGGCACAGGGAGACTGAACCGCGAAGCGAGCCAGGTTGCCGACGCGGCATACGCCCTCGCCGCGCGGCGAGGGCGCATCGTCTGGGTCCAGCGAAGGTTTCGGGGTGAGCGGGAGCTCTACGCCGAGCTTGCTCGGCGTTTCGATATGTTGGAGCAGAAGGGTCTGGCGGCGGGCCTCTACTTGGCGCTGTACCCACGGGCCCCGCAGTAGCGTAGGCCCATAGGTTGCCTTTGACGGGATCGGGCGCTGGCGGTCGCGACTTCGCTCGTGTAAGACTCTGGCCATGGTGGGCGACGCGCCTGGGCAGTTCATCGGGCGAGGGCGCTGTGCTAGCGGCTCCCTGCGTTGGCCCAGCAGCCGTGGCGTGATGCTCTGCCTTGCTGGTGGCATCGCGCTCGCTTGCGAGTGTGGGAGCAATCGCCCTGCTCCGGTGACTCCGAAGGTGGCGCAAGAGGCCAGTTCGGCAGCCCCCGGTGCCATGCCCCGCGCCAGCAAGAGGGACCCAACAACGATGCACTACCTGGACCATCCCGTCGTTACCGAACGCTACTTCTTTCCGCGCGAGGGCGCCCTGCCGCGCACCTTCTGGGTGCAGGGACCGGCGGGTCGCCTCGCTTGCTACTATGAGGCCCCGCACCCCGAGGCGCGCACCGTCGTCCATTTTCACGGCAATGGAGAGATCGTCGCGGACTATGTTCCCGACATGGCCGACGCCTTCACCTCGATGGGCGTGAACGTCCTTTTCGCGGAGTACCGCGGCTACGGCGCGTCCGACGGGGAGCCGAGCCTCGTGGGGATGCTCGATGACGTGGACGCCATCTTCTCTGCCCTGGGGCTCCCGCCGGAGCGGCTCGTCGTGTTCGGGCGATCCGTAGGGTCCATCTACGCCATCGAGATGGTGCACCGCCATCCTCGGATCTGGGGGCTCGTTCTGGAAAGCGGGATCGCCGACGTGCTACAGCGTGTCCTCCTGCGCGTCGATCCCGCAGAGCTTGGCACCACCGAGGCGGTGCTGGCCCAGGAAGCGGCACGCCACTTCGACCACCGCCGCAAGCTTGGTGCGTATAGCGGGAAGCTGCTGGTGCTACACGGGCGTCACGACGAGCTCGTCGGAGTTGGCCACGCCGAGAGAAACCACGAGTCGGCGAAGAACGCCGAGCGGCGCCTGGTGGTCTTCCCGTCCGGCGGGCATAACACCTTGCTCCTGGAGAACGGGGAGCGCTATCTCGACGAGGTGCGACGGTTCTTGAGTGAGCCCTAGCCCTCCTCCTTTCGTGGCGGTCAATGACGGAGTCCGAATGCAAAGCGAGCGTGGGCTATGTCGATCCTGAGTCGGCCGATTGCCGCGTGGCCACCGTCGATGTGAACGTGCGTCTCGAGGAGCGCATCGCCTTCCCCGTTGCCCGCGGCAGCGCTGCCCGCGCTGGGCTGTCCTTCACTGATGCTCACGGCTGCGCCGCTATCCCATTGATCTCGGGGCACAGCCCGCCCTGGCAAATGCTCGACGGCGTGAAGAGCCGCTGCGGGGAGGGGGTTCCCTCGGTCATATCGGCCATATAGAGCTCCTCCCGGCTGCCCCCTGCGCCATCGCTCCAGGTTACCTCGTACACCACGGCTGCATCGTCTGCCGTCCAGGTGCCCACGATCGCGTAGAGGAAATGCGCGTTGGGCTCTGGGCTGATGCGGGTAGGGCCAGAGACGGGGCTGGTGCCAAGATCGGTCATGAAGAGCTCGTGAATGCCCGCCGTGAGCAGGGGACCCCCGTGGGCCAGGAGCGGCCGGTGGCGAGCCAGCTCGGCGCTGTGGAGGGAGATTTGGTCCGTGGCACCAGGCAAGGAGCTCACCACGGTCAGCGCGGAGCTGCCCTCGCTGGCTTCGAGGATGGGGGAGGCATAGAGGCCCCGCCCATTGGTGCTGAGGAGCCAGGTGTCGTCGCCGATGAAGTAGTGCTCATTGGCGTTGAGGGGGAGCCCGTCGACGAGCCCAGGGCTCGGCGTGGCCTCGCTGGGATCGACGAGCCAGGTCAGACCATCGCCATCGTTATAGGTGAGCCGCTCCGTCGCTCGACCAAAGGTGAAGCGGTTCGAGCCGCCGGAGAGACCTGGCGCATCGACGGTGAGGCTCGGACCCAACCCCGCGGCGCGATCCTGGAAGCTCCAGAGATTGATGATGTCCGTTCCCGAGGCTCCCACGTAGCCCAGGTCGTAGGAGACCTTCTCCGTTCCCCAGGACATGGTCTCCCCCGTCTCGAGATCGATGCCGCTGTGCGTCGTCGTGCCCATGGAACAGCTCACCCGCGCGGAGCTGGGGTCGATGGTCGACACCGAGGGACAGCTGGGGACATTCAGCTGTTGGGCGCTGCCGAAGCTGCTGCCTTGGCGCGTCACCAGGAAGAACTGGTCCGAGACCAGATAGATGAGCCGATCCTCGTTGAGCCAGGTAACTGTGTGAAGGCTGTTCGTGCTCTGCCCCACGCGCACGGGGACCGCAGCTGTCGTCCCTTCGAACTCCACGACCCAGGCGCTGTTCGTCGTCCCGTCCGAGCTGCGGAAGGCGAGGCTCGAGCCGCTCGGCGACCAGGCTCCGTTGCCCAGGTCCGCGCCGGTCGCGATGAGCTGTGCCGCTCCCACTGACGTGCCCTCCAGCCCGACGACGTACAGGTCGGAGCGCCCATCCACTGTGGAGTCCGCCGTGTAGGCGAGCTTGTTGCCGTCCGGGGAGAAGACCAACCAGTTGCCGACGTCGCCGTCTGGCTGCATGTCGGCGGTGACGTCGACCTTGGGGAACAAGGGCGTGGCGATGTCGATGAGGAAGAGGTGAAAGTGCCCGAGGCTCCTATCTGTCGAGCGATAGGCTACCCAGCGCTTGCGGCAAAGCGACAGGGAGAGTTCGGCCGTGCTGCTCAGGCCCCCGGAGTCCGTGACCCGCACGGCGAAGGTGAAGCTTCCGTCGGCCGTCGGCGTCCCGGATACGGTGCCATCGGCCGTGAGCGTCAACCCTGGAGGCAATGTGCCGCCGTCCAACGCGAAGACGTACCCAAGCCCCGTGCCGCCGCTGGCGCTCAGTCTCTCGGTGTAGGGTACATTGAAGCAACCCTCCGCGAGCGTGCTGCTGACCACTGGAGGCTCGGCCCCTGCACCACCAGCCCCCGCGGAGCTACCCGCTGCGCCCGCAGAGCTGCCACCTTCCGCCGTTCCCCCGCTCGACGCCGTGGAGCCCGCCGTGCCGCCGCCCGCTCCGGTGTCGCCGCCAGCCGAGCTGCCGCCTTGGCCAATCGAGCCGCCAGAAGCCGCGGCGGAGTCGCCCGCCGTACCCGCTGAGCTGTCCACCATACCCGCCGAGCCTCCAGAACCCGCGGAGGAGCTGCCTGCCGCGCCCGCGACGCTCCCTGCGGAGTGAGTGCCCCCGGTGCCGCCGTCCTCGGAACCGCCCGAGCCGCTATGCCCCGCGCCTCCAGCATGGGTTCCCCCCGCGGCGGTCGAACCGCCAATGTCCGCCGGAGATCCCGCGACCCCGGCAGTTCCGCCCGTACCCGGCGACTGCCCCGGTGTGCCTGCACTACCACCTTCGGTGGCCATGGAGCGTCCCGCGGCGCCCACTGAAGCACCACCGTCAGCCGCCGAGCCACCAACATTCTGTCCGCCAGCGCTCGAGATGCCATCGTTGCCGCCTGCGCTGCTGAGTGGCGAAGAGCCCGCACGGCCAGCCGCGGAACCGGCGTCTTCTCGATAGCGAGCGGCTCCTGCCAGGCCTGCCGATCCTGGGTCAGCAGAGAACTCCTCACCGTTGCAGGCCAGCGTCGACAAGACGACGATTACACTCACGAGCCAAACTCGGGCGGATTCAAGAGACATCGATGTACAAGCTCCAGCAATGGCAGCGCTGGCGGAGCCAGGCTTCAAGGTAAGATCGAGCAGCGTGCTGTTACCCCACTATCCAGCCGCGGACGAGGGGAACACTGGTTTTCGGCCGAGGCTCCTGGGAAGGGCGCTGGGCCGAAGCGCGAATTGGACTGCAGCTCTCGCCTCCAGCGGACGAGTCTCGAGCCGTGAAAGCGGTTGCCTTGCGGCGTGCGTGGGAGCACAAACAGGTGGCCTTGCGATGCGCGTGGCAGCGCGGACAGGTGCCCGCCGAGCATCTCAGCGCTGCGGCGAAGGGCAGCTTGCAATCGTCCCGGCGGGTGTCGGAGCTCTCAGACACTGACCGCGGAGCCACGACTTGCTCCTCGGTCAGAGGATTGCGCAGACGAACCCGATGTAGTGCATCGAGAAGAGGTTCCCGCGACGACGATGGAGAAGGGGCGCCATCGCATGCAGCTGCGTCGCCTCGGGGCGGCTGCAGGAGGCCAGGTCATCGGCGCGAATGTCATCGAAGTGCCGCCGGGAAGTGTATCCTTCCCGTTCCATTATCACTGCGCCACCGAGGAAGCCCTCTACGTACTTCGCGGCACCGGAACGGCCCGCATTGGTGAGGAGCGGGTTCGGGTCAGCGAAGGGGATTGGATCGCGTTTCCTGTTGGCCCCGAGCATGCCCATCAAATGGTCAACGATGGTTCCGAAGCGCTCCTTTACCTGTGCGTGTCCGCATCCCTGCAGAAGGTGGACGTCGTCGGTTACCCAGACTCCAAGAAGGTAGCTGGGACAGCCGGAACCTTCGAGAAGCCGATTCATCGCTGGATATCACGACAAGGGGAGTCGTTGGACTACTGGGAAGACGAGCCGGAAGCTTAGTCCCTTGCCGACGAACGCTAATGCTCGCTGCGCGGCGGTGCGCCGCGCTCTGGGGGCTTCCTACGCCAAATCTCGTGCTCGAGACTCGTCGTGTAGTCGACGATGTCGGGAAGGGAGCCGAGCGCTCCCAAGATGAGGTCGCGGGAGGCGAGGTTCGACTCCTCGACACCTAGCCACGGCTTCGGCGTAATGGGGGTTTCGCTTTGCCACGCGACGTCGAAGAGTCCGTCGTGGCGAACCTTCCCGATGAGGGCGCGGCGATCGACGTGGTGATTGCTGCGTACTTCAAGGCAGTCATCGCCCAGGCGCAGGCGCTGGCCGACGACTGCGGAGAGCAGATCGCTGGTTCGGAGCGAGCCGGCGGCCTCGGCGACCTGCTTCCAGAGGTGAACCTGGGCGTAGGCCGTTACGGTGGGGTCGGACAACACGCCACCGGGACCGTAGCGCTTGCGGAAGCGTTCGAGCAGGGCACCATCCGGGCCGCCGACACTCTGGAAGTAGCTCCAGCAGGCGAAGTGACCGGCGGCCGTCCCGGGGGCTCCTGCCAGGTCGAGCTCGGACAAGCTGAAGGACATCACCGGGCAGGTGTCCGCTGTGAGACCCGCTCGCGTGAGCGCGGCGAAGAAGGCGAGGTTGTCTGCTCCATTGATCGTATTGAGGATCATATCGGGCTTGAAGCGTCGAACGAGCTCCACCACGCCGGTGAAGCTGCCCGAGCCTAGGGGTTGGTACTCCTCGCTGACGACCTCGGCTCCTACGGCTCCAAGCTGGGTTCGGATGAGGTGATTTGCCGTCCGCGGGAAGACATAGTCGGACCCGACGAGAAAGAAGCGCTTCTTGCCCTGGGAGAGCGCCCAGCGGGTAGCTGGTTCGATCTGTTGATTGAGGCAGCTGCCCGTGTAGATAACGTTGTGGCTATGCTCGAGTCCTTCGTACTGTACGGGGTACCAAAGCAGGGCACTATAGTGCTCCAGGACCGAGCGTACCGCCTTGCGGCTCGAGGAAGTCCAGCAGCCGAAGAGGGTTGCCGCCTTGTCGGTGCCGAGCAGCTTGCGGGCGCGGCTCACGAAGGTGTCAGGTTGGGAAGCGCCGTCCTCGACGAAGGGGACCACCTGGCGTCCGAGGACCCCTCCCTGCTCGTTGATCTCATCGACGGCCAGCAGCGCAGCGTCGACGAGGGGACGTTCACAAATGGCCATGGTGCCCGTCAGCGAGTGCAGGATTCCGATGTGAACGAGCTTTCTCTGCGGTAGCGCGCCGGACGTGCAGCGGCGCCGCGCCTCCACCGCGGCGGGGAGGATCGCTGGGGGGGGAGGGAAGGCGGAGGGAGCGCGCAGGCCGATCTCCTCGAGGGCGCCGCAGACGGCGTCCAGGGTGTCGCGGGCGTGCAGGTAGCCGGCGAGGAAGACACGTGGCTCGCTCGCGAAGGGTGGCCAGGCGCTCGTCGCCTCCTGCAACGCGCGCTTCGCCTCGTGGCGTCGTCCCAGTGCGACGAGGCAGACGGCGCTGAGGAGGGGACCCCAAGCCGTGTGGGGAGTGTCGAAGAGCTTGGCGTGACGATGGGCTGCTTCGATGTCGCCGGTTTGGGTGAAATGGTAGAGGCACAAGGCAAGGTGGTGAAAGCCGGGGGCGTCCGTGAAGCGTTCGGTGCTGAGCTGCAGGCGCTCGAGCCCCAGCTCCCAGTCGCCCATCAGCGCGGCAAGCACGCCGCCCCAGTAGAGGCTGGCGAGCGCGCGGGGATTCTCCCGGATGGCGCGACCGAGCTCTGCGCGGGCGGCTTCGTCTTCGCGACGGTGGAAATGGACCAGTCCCTTGGCGAGGTGCGCGTCATAGCGGGTAGGCTGCAGCGTGACGGCATGGCGGGCGCGGGCTTCCGCCTCGTCGAGGAGGGCTGCCTGCTCGCGCGGGTCTGCTGCGTAGAGGAAGCCCCCCAGGAGTGCGGCGGCGGCGAGGAGGGGCGCCGAGCGGGGCTCTTCCGTCAGTGCTTCCTCGAGAAGGCCGAGGGCCCCCTCCACACCCGGGTCGAACGGTGTGAGCAGATGGTCATGGAACTGGCTGGTGGCTAGAGCCACCTTGCCCAGCGGGCGGCCGTCGCACTCGGAGCGGGCGCGCAAGGTGCGGGCGATGACGCCGACGCCGGGATCCCCGATGCGAGCGCAAACCGCGTCGCAGATCTCGTCCTGGATCTCGAAGAACCGCCCCTCGGAGTAGCTGCCGTCGAAACGATCGTACCAGAGGCGCTCCCCCGTCTTTGCGTCACGCAACGCCGTAAAGACCCGCAGCCTGCCGCTGACCATCCAAAGCGTGCCCGAGAGAACGAAGGCTGCGCCTACCGATGGGGACGGCCGCGAGGTGCGCCACACGCGCAGGGTCCCGAAGCTCAAGAGGGCCGCGGCGGTCAGCTCGCCCAGGGCTGCGGCGAAGGAGTTGGCAGCCGTCGTGCCCGCTTGCGTGACGTATCCCTCCACGATCAGGGTGGGGCGAGTCTCCTCGGCGTCGGGCGCAGTCCTCGGCGTGTTGGATTCGAAGCTGGGTCGATACGTGCCTGTCGGCAGCCCTATCCGCAACGCATCCCCCTGCCCCACGGTCGCGTAGTAGGCTTCGAGCAGCTTGCGTACCCGCCGTGCCTGCATGCGTGCCATGCTGTCCGGCTCCGAGCGCTCCCCCTGGGCGCCCAAGGCTTGCACCCCGATGGTGAAGGCCTTCAGCTGGTTGCCGCGACCTTCTATGCTCTCCTCGACCGCGAAACGTAGGAAACGGACAGCTTGGGGCGAGCGCACGAAGGTCGGGCTGCGAACGATACGTTCCAGCTGATCGCGCACGAGGTCGTCGTTGGGACGGGTCATTGCAGGGCTCGCCCGAGCGGCCCCACGGCGACGCAGCTCGAGCGACTTACAGTCCCTCCAACCTTAACGCGCCCGGGTTTCGATTGTGTTTCGATCCTGGGCGGCGCGCAGGGAAGTGGCCCTGCGCGCCACTTGACGCCCCTCAGCGCCGCGGAACGCCGAAGCCCTCGCGGATGTAGTCGTTTGCCGCAGCCGCGCTGAGTTCGGGTCGGTAGCCGTGCCTGGACTGTAAGCGGGCCGCGGCGGCGAAGTCGTCGAGGGTCGCCCCTAGGCCGAGGGTCGCGGCGTAACTGTCTAGGTTGCGACCCGCGTCGGGAGGCGGGGGCCCGCTCCAGGTGCTTGCGTCGACTTCCCCAGTGGCGGCCACCCACCCGGGTAGATCGAGGCGCGAGTCGCCGACGCAGAACCAGTCGTTGGCAGCCACGGGAGCCTGGTACGCGTTGCCAGTGAACTCGAACCCGTCGATCGGGCCCCCGTAGCCGACCAGGCAGGATTCACTCTCCGTGGCCACGAAGGCGTTACGCTCCACGCGGTTTCCTGCCCACTTGCTGGTTGCTTCCACCAGCAAGAGCCGGCGCGAGAACCCGTAGAAGAGATTGTCTCGAACCACCACGTCACGATTGGTCCCGCCAGCCAGGGCGAGCCCCTTCACGTTGCCGAGCGGGGGCTGATTCACGAGGAGGTTCTCTTCGAAGAGCGTGCCATCATTGTCCGAGAGCTCCACGTACCACGCGAGGCCGCGCGCCGTGGGCTGACTCCGCCCGACGTCGGTGAAGACATTGCCGCGGATGGTGGCGTCCGAGAAGCGGTGCTCGGTGTCCTCGTTGCCGCCCATGCTGATGCCAAGCTCACCCTCGGCGATGAGGTTGTTCTCGATGAGGACGTCATTCGTGGCCCCAGCCCCATTCGAAGTCAGCTTGATCCCGATGCTCGACGCTCGCAGAATGAGGTTCTCACGGACGACGAGCTCGGAGACGTTCGAGAGATAGATGTTGTGGTTGTAGATGGTTGCGCAGGCACTCTCGACGTCGGGGTTCCAGCCGTTCTCGTCCCACACGTTGCCTTCGATGAGAAGGCCTCGCACCTTGCCGGCGAAAATGCCAGAGGGACGGTAGGTCGAGTTCCCGTTCGGGTTCAGGGTGCCGTCGGACCGATAGGCGCAGGTGTCGACGTGGTAGCTGCGACGCACGACGTTACGCCGGATCGCGACGTCTGAGACGTTCTGCACGGCCATGCCGCCGTACTCGATGAAGTTGTCTTCCACAAGGATATCATGGCCCGTTCCGACGAAGCGTAGGGCCTCCCCGTCAGCGCCGTTGAAGCTCGGGTCCCCAGGCACCTTCGGGAAGGCGATGAAGGCGAGCCCGACGACCGCCAAATGGCTGCGCTCGTGGCCGTCATCGTCGATGAACGGTTTGTCTATCTCCAGGACGGGGCGGCGCGTCGAGTCACCATAGCTGGAGAGGACGAGGGGATGCTCCTCGTCGAGGCCCGACTTGAAGCGTCGCGCGCCGCGATCCGCGCCGATGTCTTGGCCGCGCCACGAGTCGCCGCGACGAAAAAGGAGGAAATCCGGTGAACCGTCGCGCACCAGCTCTGCGCCACGCGCTGGTGTGGCCACCGCCGTTCGCGGCGAGAGACCGTCATTCTCGTCGTTGCCTTGGCTCGAGCTGACGTAGATGACGCGCGAGTCCGGGCTGAGATCGAATGTCGTCCAACCGTCCTCTTCCGCCTGGGGGAGGCTGCGTTCCGTGCGGTCCGCTGCCGCGTAGCACCCAAGGTCGTACTGCCAGTCGACGAGGCCATCTCCGTCGTTGTCGATGCCGTCGTTGCACTCCGTCGTGGGCGGTGCCGCGCCTTGAACTCCGCCACTGCCCGGGCTCGCAGGGCTCCCTCCAGCTCCGGACCCAGCCGCGCTGCCGCCGCCAGCCGCTGGTGCCGGCCCCACCGCGCCACCACTACCGCCCGCCAGCCCAATGTCCCCGCCGGAGGCAGCACCGGCGCTGCCCCCCGCCGCAGTGCCCCCCGCCGCGGTGGCTCCCCCCGACAAGGTGGTGCCTGCGCTCCCGGCGACGAACGCGCCTGCGCTCCCGGCGACGCTATCGGCGGCGAACGCGCCAGCGGCTCCGCCCGCGCTGCCCCGCGAGCTCGCGCCTGCGACGGCTTCCCCGTTCGAAGAGCCAGCGGCATTGTCGTCGTTCCCCGTCTCTCCAGGGAGATGTAGCGCGGCGCTGCCTGCCATCCCCTGTTGGCGGCGTTGCGTTTCGGCGGGCTTCTCCGCGGAACCGGTGTTCCCGGAGCAACCCAGGGCGCCCCCGGTGGCTAGCCAGCTCGAACTGGCTAGGAGCATCACACCAAGCTTTGAGAGGTTCATATGGGCGGGACGATAGCACGCTGACGGTGGTTGCCAGCCGTTTCGTTGAAACGCGCAGGGGTTGCGTGGGCCTGTACTGGGTTGAATTCCCCCCAGAATGACTGTCGTGCACGTACTCGTTGCAATGGTTCAGGAAACATACAGCATCTCGTGCGCTGACTTGTTAGAGTCATATGGCGGTCGTTGGTGCGCGGCTCGCCCACGAAGCGGCGTTGATCAGCGTGTTGCCCACAGCCTCCTTCACTGGCTCCCGAACGCTTGCGTCGCGTGGGTGTTGGCCACGCGCTCGATCCATCGTTTGCGGCCGTTTACGGCCGTTTGAGGGCTGCTCCCCGGACGAGCACCGAAGGGGGCAGTTCACACCGCTCGCACGAACCCGGGAAAGTTTCCCTGGTCGTCGCGAGTGGGACGCCGATGGGTCAGAATCCTCTGCAACAGGGCATGACGTGCGCGAACGTCGTGGCATGGTGAGCTGTGGGCTCGCTGGCCACCAGTCCCCGCAAAAGGCTTCATGTCACCTCGCCATCTCGTCGTGCTCGGCACCGCCAGTCAGGTTCCCACCCGCTATCGAAATCACAACGCCTATCTCCTGCGCTTCGACGACGAGGGTATCCTCTTCGATCCAGGGGAGGGTGCCCAGCGGCAGCTCATCCACGCCGGTGTACGTTCCACGGCCATCACCAAGATCTGCATCACCCACTTCCACGGAGATCACTGCCTAGGCCTTGCTGGCGTCTCTCAGCTCCTTTCCCTGGACGGCTGCCCCCACGCCGTGGACGTCTTCTATCCGGCGAGCGGCGAGGAATACTACCAGCGGCTGCGCCGGGCTTCGATCTACAACGACAACGCTACCGTCCGTGCTCACCCCATTGCTGCCGCTGGCGTCCTCTGGAGCGGTCCCAGCCAGCGCGGCCGCACCGTGCTCTCCTCACTCCCGCTGGACCATGGTGTACCGGCTTGGGGCTACCGCTTCGAGGAGGAAGCCGGTTGGACGCTCCAGCCTTCGCGGCTAGCCGCAGCGGGTCTCTCGGGTCCTGACATCGGCGAGCTCCAGCGGCAAGGCCGCACGCGCGTCGGCGACCGAGAGATCCTGCTCGCGGAGGTGGCATTTCCCCGGCCCGGCCAAGCGGTGGCCTTCGTGATGGATACGCGGATGTGCGATAACGCCATCACCTTGGCGCGGGGGGCGGATCTGCTCGTCTGCGAGGCCACCTACCTCGAGGAGGACAGGGACAAGGCTGAGGCGCACGGGCACCTCACCGCACGTGAGGCCGGGATCATCGCGCGCGAAGCGGGCGTGCGGCGCCTGGTGCTCACCCATTTCTCACGGCGCTACGAGCGCGGAGCCCCGTTTCTTACACAGGCCGAGGCGGAGTTTACCGAAGGAGAGATCTTTGCGGCACGGGACTTCGACGTGATCGAGCTGCCGGAGCTGCACCGCGAGCTCGCTTGACCGGTGGCGCCGCCCCTGATGGGGCTCTCCCAATCAGCGGCCGGCGAGGTAGGCCTGTTTGTCGGCGTTCATCGCTGCGACGATGCGCACGTGGTTGATGAGGCTCCAATCGCTCACGTGTTCGCTCGCGTAGTTGAGTCCATAGGGCCAGAAGTGCATCGCATCGGCCGTGATGAAGTCGGGTTCGCCGGGATCCTTCTCGTCCTCGGGCAGGGAGGCCATGAGCTCGAGGACCGCCGCGCCCGTCCAATGGCGGTCTGCGTCCGTGAGCTCCGTCCAGGGGTAGTAGCCGACCCCCATGGTGTGCCCGATCTCGTGCATGACGGTGGCGAGGACCTGGTAGGCGCGGTTACTGCCGAAGCTCATCCAGCCATCCACGTTGGCCTCGGCTGTCGGCACGCTCTCGCGGTAGTTGACGGTGAGCGCGTGGCTCAGGTTCGAGTAGCAGTTGTAGTACCAGACGGCCTCTTCCATGGCGGCGGAGAGGCGCTCGGTGACGTCCGATGGCCAGGACTCCGCGCCGTTGAGGACGTATGTGACGTTGCCTGCGCCTGGGCATTCGTCACCAGAGCTTCCATCACCGGCTGTCCCGGCGTGTCCCTCGCCCGCAGCCCCGGCAGTGGCACCCCCAGCGCCCGCCATCCCCGTCTCGCCAGCGAATCCAGCGCCGCCTCCCTCGGCACTGCCACCGTTGTTCCATGGCCAGCGGCCGCCAGTGGCGGAGCTGCCGCCCGCTGCCTGCACGCCGCCGCTCGAGACCGTGCCGCCCTCGGCGCTTGTCGCGCCCCCTGCCGACTGTGCGCCGCCCAAGGCTGTGCTGCCGCCCAAGGAGGCTCCAGCGAGTCCAGCGCCGCTGCCGCCCAGGGAAGCCCCGCCCCCGCTGCCGCCCAGGGAAGTCCCGCCCCCGCTGCCGCCAAGGGACGGCGCGCTCCCGCCCGCGCCCGAGCTCGGGGGCGCTCCGCCGCTCGTGGCCGCAGCTCCACCGCTCTCCCAGCCTGAACCTTGTCCGCCACTGTGGTGCTGCCCACCGCCCGAGCTGGCATCCGTCGCGCTTTCGCCGACTGGGCCATCGTCGCCATCCGGTGCGCTGCCGCACGCGACGAAGACGACGGACAAGAAGGAACCGAGAATGCGGTGCAGGGAGTGTACGGAAGCCATGGCTGTGCTTGACGTGGGAGACTACCACGAGCCGCTCGATGCGGAGGCCGCCTCTGTCGCTCCATACCTGCCTCGTTTCCGCTCCAGCTACAGACTTGAATGACCATTGCGACTGGGGCGCCCGTGGACTGCGGAGTCCTGCTGGCGGCGAGCATCCGCTCGGTGCTCGGCTCGTCGAAGAGCGTGTCCGCGAGCAGGCTGGCGCTGCCCTCGACGACGAGACCCGCATGGCTGCGCCCCCAAGCCGCCATCTGGTTGGATATGGGCGAAGGTCCCCTCGCCAATCTCCCTTCGGCGCTTGGCAGAACTGACCCATTTTCGCTCGGCAAAAGTGACCCACCACCGCGAGCAGGTTTTTGCGCAGGTTGAGATGCAACCTGAACTCGACCTCGACGAGCACACTGAAGGGTGTTTCGTGGCTTTGCCGCTGAGTACGTGGAGGCGTCATGTCCCGGGTAGCCTTCCCGGATTTCGTGGGCGTGCTTCACGAGCCCTCGCGGCTGGCCCGAGCTGACGCCGGGCTTCGAGCACGTTGTGCGCCGAGCAGAGCAGACGCAGGTTCGAGAGGTCCCGCTGGCCGCCGAGGCAATGGGGCTCGATGTGATCGAGCGAGTTGGCGTCCTCCGCTGGCCGGATGGCGTTCCCTCTCCTTGCGGGGCCTGGCGCTCTTTGGGTCCGCGCTGCTGCCGCACCGCAAACCGCCGCGCGCGCTCCCGCTCGAGCAGTACGTCGAGAGCACGTTCCACAATATCGGCGAGAGTCGCGTCGGGAAGCGAGTGGCTGACCAGGGCACGGGCTGCTTCGAGCTTCTCTTTCAGGGACGTGCTCGCGGTAAACGCAATCTTGTAGCGCTCTGCGTCCAGCGGCGCGCACTCCGCCCGTGCATCGCGAGCCGCGGCCGCCGAGGCCACGCGCGCCAACAACGGGTGCTCGGCCCCCTCGGGTTGCGAGACCACCGCTGCCGGCTCGGGTCGCTGAGCCTCCGAGGCTGCTGCCGTCTTGCGAGGCTCCGGCATTGGCTCTCGCGCCTTGGGCAGCTTACGCACGCTGTCCGGCACTGTCGCCTTGGGGAAGCGCTCGGCGAGT
>JAEWRL010000244.1 GCA_023398955.1 Pseudomonadota bacterium | reverse complement strand
TGCTCGCCTCGCTCAAGGCGCCGCGCACCCGGTAATGGTTATGCGGAGTCTGAGCGCGCGAATCCATCTTGAATCCCAAGTGATCGCCGCTCAGCTCTGCATAACGATGGGCTCGGCATAACTGTGGTTATGCCGAGCTCGGCATAACCACAGATTCTTCTCGGGCGAGATGACCAGCGACGGCTCCCGATCGTCGTGGAAGGGGCACAACCCAAGCAGGTCCTTCCCGTGCCGCTTCAGCTTCACCCCCTTCGCCTCGGCCAAGCGTTCCAGCGAGATTTCTGCCTTCATTCGCTCCAACTCGTCAGTCGATATCCGGGCCATCGGCGCGTCTCCTTGCAAAAGGCCGTCAAGCGCTTTCTGCTCCATTTCCTTGACTCGCCAATTGCTACATTTACTGTAGCGCTATGCAAGGCAATTCGGACTCCCTCGCAATTCTCAGGGTTAGCCTCTTCTCGAGCGCCCAACCTCTGGGATTGTCCATGCCACGCAAGAGCACACCCCTCGTTCAACACCCCGCCTTCGGAAAGCGCATGGCCACCGTGCGCGAGAAGGCTGGGTTCTCTCAGCGTCAGCTTGCCGATATCTGCGGCGTCTCCCATCGCATGATCGCCTACTACGAGGGGCGCGACGCCTTGCCCCCAGGCCACGTGCTCACCGCCCTCGCAGACGCCTTCGGAATCTCCGTCGATTCTCTCGTCGGAAACAAGCCACCCAGCAAATCCGAAGCACGCACCAAGACCAGTCAGCACCTCTACCGTCGACTTCAGCAGCTTGAGCAGCTCCCGCTCAAGGACAGGCGCGAGGTCCTCCGTATCATCGACACCTATCTGGAAAAGCACCGACTCTCCCAGCAAGCTCAGTAACAAGACCCGAAACGCTGTCGGCTGCTAAAACCACTTTAGCGGTCAGGCACGGATCCATTTGGCGATCAACAATCAGGATAGCGGCCGCGCCCCATCCCGTCGTTGCCCCCGCCTAATGGTCGCTGAAACTGACGAGGGCGAGTCCGGTCTTCCTCGACCAGTACTCGCCCTCTCCGTCGTTGCCGCCCTCTGCTACCCGCCCTCGCAGCTTAGCTCTGCCATTAGGCTCATGGCTGGCGATTCACTCAACTGGATCACTCGTGCGGCGCCACGCCCACAGCGCTCGTTGTCATGGGTCCAAGGCCGCGAGCGCTTCTCGCGCTAACGTCCTCACGGTTTCCCATTCAGACGCGTCACGCAAAGCGGCTGGTGTCCAAAGCGAGGCTTGATGTTCACCACTCATCGCATTCAGGTACTCATCTAGCCTCTGAATCGCCGCCTTTACTCTAGAATTCCCGACCTCGATACCAGCAATTGCATCATCCAGTTCCAGCGCCAGTTCGTCCACCGACGGTAGGACGCCTAACCTTCGCAAGTAGGCTTCTTGCTCCTCCGGATTCGCTGCGAGTCGTTCAAGTGCAGTCTTGACCGGTCGCGTAGCCTCGACCGTCATTGGATGATCCCCGAGTTCGAATTTGGCCCGATGACTCGCCAATAGGGATCCGGGCCATGATGCCCTCCTCCTGGATGCCAGCGAAGCTGCGGTCCTGTGGGGCCCTTCGGCCCATACTGCCTAAGCACCCAGCCCTGGCCCTTATGAGCACCCTTGCCCAGCGCCTCAACTCGCCATCCAGAAGGCACTTTGCCCTGCAGACGAAGCATCACGTCCGGAGGCTTCAAACCACGCAACAAGTTCGGGTTGGCGATCACATCGTCAACGGTATTGAGGACGCTGCCTACTTTCTGGATCGCCCCCGGTGCCCCCCTTGCAGCATCTGCCGCCGGGGGCGCTGCCGGCGGTTTCAGACTCTGGCTCGCAATACCCCGTCCCAGTGCCTTGGCTGCCGCCCGAACAGCAAGCTGCGCTCCACCGCCAATCAACAGCATGCTGTCAACTTCGCTGGTGCTCAGTGCTTTACATGCCGTTCCTCGGCTTCCACACGGAGTGTCCCCCGCCAAGAACAGCGCCGCAGCCGGGCCACTCGCTCCTATGGCGCCAGCGCGCATCGCGTTCTCCGCCGCTGGTGAGCCTGGCGCCATCTTTTGTGCCTCACCCGTTGCCGAGGTTCCCTCCGCGCCACCCGCTGAGGCTGCTCCCCCGGCTCCCGCGCCCGCTGGCTTCGATAGCTCTCGCTCGGCTGTCGCCGACTGGAACTGCTGAATCATTGGAGCTTCGTACGTCCGGCTGACGCCCCCGGCGCTCTCGCTCCCGTCGTTGTAAGGCTCCGTCCCGCTCGTCCCTTCGCTTCCCCCCCCGGCGTTCCCCGTGGAGCCGCCGCCTCCCTCATCTTGATTCTCCACGAGACCCAGGGGGTCCACGCTCATCAGCACCGCGCCGTGGACGTATGCGTACAAATTGAAATCCGCCTCCCCCGGCACATGCACAGCCAACGGATCCGGACTCGCCCACCTCCCCAGAAGCGGGTTCAGAAACCTCTTCCCAAAGTAGACTAACCCTACCTCGACGTCCTCTTCCTTCCCAGTAAACCGGTAGTCCTCCCGGAAGCCCTTCCACCGTCCCGGACGATAATCGCTCTCCGTCGCGCCGTACCCGTAGTAGCTCGCCCGCTCCACGAGCTCTCCCGTCGCCTTATCCAGCACCACACTCGTCGACCCTAGGTGGTCCCCAAGCTCTCTTGATGCCCCCACCTCTGGGGCGTCGGGGTGCGGTTGCCCGTGCTCGCTTGCGCTGCGCGCGGGCAGGCCCCTTCCTAACGGGTGCTCGAAAGCCGCTTCTGTTCGGCGCCGACGTTGGTCGCTGGCATCGCTCGGAAGCGCCCGGCGCTTACGCGCCGCGCCTTCCTGCGCTCCCGCGGGGGGCCCACGCACGGGATGGCACAGGGCGGGGCAAGCGCGCGCACTGGCGCTCCACGAGCACCGTGTCCGGCAGGCGGGTGCCGCGGACGGCTCGCACGGCTCGGCTCGGCCAAGCGCGCACGCGCTCTGCGCGGGCAACGCCGCCCAGCTC
>JAEWRL010000116.1 GCA_023398955.1 Pseudomonadota bacterium | reverse complement strand
CTTCGTACCCGCGGGCGCAGGCGCGGTGCCGCGACGGCTCTGTCCGCCGAGCGTCTGCGCCAGGGCCGCGCTTTGACTCTCGAGCGTGCCCGTTCCTCTGGGGCGCCCGAACTCGGTACCAGGTTGTGCGCTATCCACGGCCGCCTCACCGGGTAGCCGGCTGTTGGCGCGCGCCAAGCCTCGGTCATTTCTCGCGAGCATACCCGGGTCATTTCTCCCGAGCGCTGAAGGGCGAGGCGAGTTTCGGTACGGAAAGGAACGTGAGTAGGGCTCCGCGCGGCGTGCTGATTGCGGAGATGTTGCGGCAGCTGATGGCAAGAAGCGGGGTGCCAAGCAAGCGTCGCTGGCCCCGAAAACCCGTCGAAAAATCTAGAGTTCGGTGTGACGGTAGGACGCCGAGTGGTGTTCTGGAGTTTGGGGCTGCCGCCGAATGCGGTTCATGGATATTTCGCGAGTCCTCGCCGTCGTCCATGAGCTTGCCGAAGCGCTCGGTGTGCCCGAAAGGGCCGCCCTCCTCGAGCGTCTACTGACGGCTCCACCGCGGGCTTGACAGCGCCCTGGAGGAGGATCACGTTTTGCGTTCAGGATTTCGTTGCCGGATCCCCTGATGAGGGCGTTTGCCGTTTCGTCCGGGGCGTGGGTAAAGCCATTTGTCCGATGTCCACTGTCGGCGCCCTCTGATCTCGTCCCCACAACAGTCGAAGTCCCCCGCGTAGCCCGCGAAGAACGGTGTTCGGCTTCACCAGCATGGTCGCCAGCGAGACGCATCCTCGACGATTTCCAGGTATCAGCGGCAGTGGCTTGCTCGAAGCAGTATTGCAATCGCCGATTTCGCCTTCCAGAAGCGCGCTGAGTCAGGAAGCGCGACTACTCCGCTGGAGCTGGAGCTGGAGCTGCCGATTCAGTCGTTGAAAATGGTGACGTAGAACCTGATCCCATGGGGCAAAGAGCTCGTCGTAGCGACGTGATAGACGGGATCGCCGTCGGTTGCGCCATTGCAGCTGATGGTCTTCAACGAGGGACTATCGACGTCTACCGTGCATCCAGCAGCTTCAATTGCGCTGGTCTCGATGAGGCCGCCGCCGAAGGACCGGGCGGCCACGGAGAATACGCCCTCTTCGGGGATTCCCACCAGAAGGTTTCCCTGCCTTGTTTCAATAGTGGCGGCGTTGAAGTCCTCGGAAACTCCCTCGAACCAGATTTCGGCGTTGCCTTCAAAGACAACGTTGATAGTGGCTGCCGACCCGAGATTGATCTCGCCGCTACCCCTGCCGGTTACCTCTACCTGCTTTGCATTGCCGAACCCGCCGCCAGCGAAGATCGAGCCACTGCTCACGACGACATCGACACGCCCGTCGAAAGCCGACGGGATGTGGACATCCAGCGGCGATGGCGTGTCGAAATCGACGACCACCGCGTTCAAGACCCCAACGTAGGCGACGGTTCCCTTGCCAGCCTCGAGTCCGCGCGAGTCCCAGTAGTCGACCGAGACCACGTGCTCGGCGCGCGTTCCTGAGATGCTGACTTCGCCGCCTCCTGTCCTGATCAGGATATCCTGACCGTGCTCCCATGGCGCTGAGGCGCGCAAAGGCTCTGGTTCTTCCCAGTCGTCGTCTTCCGAAGCGCCCTGGGTACTCTCCGCCCCAGCTGAGCCGCCCTGGGTACTCTCCGCCCCAGCCGAGCCGTTCTTACCGGACACCACGCCGTCACAGGCACCGCACCAGGCGCCGCACCAGGCGATGAGCACAAGACTCGCGCCAAGCTGAACACCTGAGACTTGGGCTCTCCCGAGTTGCTGCATGTCTTGCCTCGTCGAGAACAAGCGTTGAACCTAGAACACAAATCACCTGCTCCGGTCGTACCTCGAAGCACGCTGCATGAGAAGGCTGTCGGATCTCATTCGCGGCGCGGAGGCAATGGGGGACTCATTATTGCGACTATAGCACACCGACGCTTTCGTGATGTGCATTCGACCACCCGCGCTTGGCCGCACGCGCTTCGCAGACGAGTTCTTGCGGAGCGGTCGAGACCGCCTTCCGACTCGAGCGCGCTTCGCAGTGGACCAGGCTCGCGCTCCTGGCCGTGCCGCCCGCGAGGCGGAGCTGTACGCGTACGTAGCCGCGAATTGGCCCCCCGCTGATGACGAAGCGGACCGGGAGCGCTGACCAGAAGCCCGGCACCGACCCTCTCGCGCTCATCGCGACCTCCGCTCATCGCGACCTCCGCTCGTCGCGAATGGGAGCCTCCGCTCGTGGCTGAAGCCAGCCCGCGCTACTCGTCGTTGCGCCGCGACCGAGGAGGGACTGCCTGCATGATGCAATGCTCCATCAACCCGCATGATGCAACTCCCTATCAACTGCGAAGGGCGAGTTCCGCGGTGCTCCAAGCCAGTACAGACGCGAAAGCAGCTGCGATGCTTGTGCTGTCGCTGTTCGCGATAGTGATAATGAAGCTGCCACCGATGCAGCTGCCGAAGCTGATGCAGCTGCCGAAGCTGATGCAGCTGCTGAAACCGATGCAGTCGCAGCCGCAGCCGCCGCCGCGGGAGCTGACGCAGCCGCCAAATCTGATGCAGCCGCAGCCGCCGCCCGGAATCTGACGCAGCCGCCGAATCTGATGCAGCCGCAGCCGCTGCCGCCGCGGAGCTCCACTCTGCGCAGCAGCGGTCACACACGCCTGGAGCTATTCCTCTGCTCGTATCCGCGCCGGAGCGGCGCGGTGTGGTGGGGGCTGCGCCGCTAGGCGTCTGCGCTAGGGTCGGCCCACGACTCCGGTCGCGCCACGTAGCAGTGGGCGGGCCCTCACTGCTCGGTGAGGGTGTGGACGTACACCATGCCGTGGTCGAAGCCGGTGCGGGGCGAGAGGCTGGCGTCCTTCTCGAAGCGGAACAAGTGCGAATCCTCGCCGCCGAGGTTGAGCAGCAGCACGATCATACCGTGGTCGGGATCGATGATCGATTCACGGGGTTGCGGGGCGAAGCCTTGATCCGGGATGCCGATGCTGCAGCTTCCCCACTGTTGGTCCTCGGTCCATTCGTCCCTCAAGGGAAGCTCGAATGCGCCGAAGGAGCCGCCTTCCATGCGAGCGCAAGGATCGCCCCAGGGGACGTCGACGGATTTGTCGCCCCAATAGGCGAAGTAGGCGCGGGCGCCCGAGTCGAGCTCCTCGCGGGTGGGGCGTTCGCCCTCGGGGATGAGGGACCAGTCCTCCTGCTGGGAACGGCTGAGGTAGTTGTCCGCTCCGAATGCCCAGTCGCCTTCGTCCGTTTCGACGACGTAAATCTCCGAGATTTCGCTGCCGGTCACGGTGAGCGCTACGCCGAGGACGTACTGGTGCGACCAAGTGGCACAGATTATCTCGGTGAACGTGCGGCACGCTTCCACGTCGAGGAGGTTGCGATGGAAATCGGGCTCCGCTGCCCACTGGAAGAGACCCTCGCCGGCCGCCAGCGGCGCCGCGTCGTCGTTCACGACGTACTCGATGGAGTCGGAGAGAGGCATCAGGCTGGGATCGCCTGCTCGCAGTGCGGCTAGATAGCTGTCGACTGCCGCCTCCAGGCCTCCACGATCGCACCCGACGGTGCCAGGATTGCCTCCTCCGCTGCCCCCACTACTGGCGGAAGCGCCGCCGCTTTCCGTGTCGCCGCCCATGCTGCTGGACGCGCCGCCCAGGGCGTTCGCCGTGCCGCCGCTAGCGCTCGCCGCCCCGCCCAGAGCGCCAGGGACGCCGCCGCTCGTGTTCGCAGTTCCGCCGAGGCCGCTCCCCGTGCCGCCCGAAGGAGTCGAAGCGGAGCCGCCCAGGGAGCTGGAGCTGCCCCCCGATGGGCGCGCCCCGGAGCCGCCACTTGCGCCATTGCCATTGGCGGACGCGCCGCCGTTCGAGGGACTGCCGCTTCCGTCGCCGCCGAGGCCACCGCGCTCTCCGCCTGTCGGGGATCCTTCGCCCGAGGAGGGATCGTCGGAGCAAGCCGAGAGGAGTAGCGCCCCAACGAGTAGCGAACTAGTGCCGAGCCGTGTCGTGTTCATGATGGGAGATCTCCGAGCGGGCCACGTGCACCTGGCGTGGGTGGGCCGCTGGGCCATTGGCGTTGGGTGGGCTTCAGGGCCGGGGCCAGCCCGCCGCGTCGTCCAGATTTGCAGATCCACGGCACCCCTGATCGGAGGGCAGATTTCTGCCTGGGTGGCAGAGTGCAGGACAGCGGTCGCGATATCGCCAGCTCGGGCTCGGAAGGGGGCGCGAACGCTGGTACAAGCACACTATGAAAGGACCGGCAATGAGGGTGAGACGGCAGGGTTCTTGGCTGGGTCGCAGTGCTCCGCCCACCTGGAGTGCCCGCGGAAGGCTGCCGGGGCTGCTGACTGTGCTCCTCGCGCTCTGGGTGCCAACAGCGGCGCAGGCGGCAGCGAGTCCGCAGGGCGATGCGGGCGATGCGGGCGATGCGGGCGGAGCTGCTGCGCCAACGGCCGACTCGGCGAGCGCGGCGGTGTTCGTGGATCCCGCGGGGCTTCTGCTTTTCGGGCCGACCCTGGGTGGCGAGCTCGCCCTTGGGAAGGCATCGCTGACGCTCTACGGGCGGTGGCTCGATGGAGGTTACGTCGCAGGGAAGCTGTTCCCAGACGAGGACGACGGGGAAGAGTTCGCCTTCAGTTACGGCGTTGGGCTCAAGGGGCGCTTCTACTTGGAAGGGGACCTGCAGGGGCCTTTTGGTGGCGTGGCGCTCGAATTCCTGCGGACGCGCATCGAGCATGAGGACCGCCGAATTGCTACAAATGCCCAGTACATCGTGCCCCAGCTCGAAGGTGGCTACCGCCATCCGTGGGGGGCATTCTTCATCGGCGGGGCGGGTGCGGTAGGCTACGCTCTCGAGCTCGACGATTCCGTAGAGAACATCGACGGGGGGACGGACGCCGATCTCTACGAGGTGGAAGATGCCAGCACGGTGTATGGCTCGGTCGCTGTCGAGCTGGGGCTCCGGTTCTAAATGGGCGAGCGCAGCTGTCGAGCACCTCGACGTCTCGTCGGCAGCCGCTCGTAGCGAGCGCCGACCACGCTACGGAGTGATGTACTCCGTGGCGCCAGCAGGAATGCCGCTCACGGGTGTGCCTGAAGGGGTCGTCAGACCGTTGATGGCGGTCGCCACCGCCTCGACGCGGCCAGTGGCATCGATGCGGTACATGTGAAAGTGCAGGTGCGGTTCGGAGCTTCCGCCAGCGTTGCCTACCCGGGCGAGCTGAGCGCCAGCCGTGACGTACTGACCCACGCTGACCTGCGCCGAACCCTGGATGCCATGAGCATAGCGGGAGAAGAGCCCGCTTCCGTGGTCGATGGTGATCTCGTTGTTCGGCAGGTCGACGTTGTCTTGGAGGTTCCCATTGTTGTCCGGCGTGTCGTCCTTCACGTAGACGACGGTGCCGTCCATGACGGCGTACATGGGCTCGCCCCAAGCGTAGTAGCTCTCGTTGACAGCGGGATCACCCGAGTACGTCTGCCCATACTGGCCGCGTATACCAAGGTCGTAGGCGTAGCGCCCGCCGCCAGCCTCGGTGTGGACGTGCCAGTCGCTCTGCCCGGGGCCGTTCGCCCAGAACCAGGTCCCGGAGACGGGGCTCTCGACGGTGACGCCGTCTGCGGTCCGTACCGGGATGACCCGGGTTTCGCTTGGCAGACCCGTGCCGGCAGGGTAGCTGGCCGTGATGCTCAACTGGGCCGCGTCGGCGCCCTGTGGAATGTCGCCGTAGGCGAGGAACGCGCGGATCGGATCCGTGTAATGCCCTACGGTGATGCCAAAGGGCATGATGGCGTTTCCATTGCTGTCGAGCAGGGTCGCGCCAAGGGACGGGGCTTGCCCCGCCGTGTTCGTCATGTCGACGACCGACGTCGTCGCGCCGAGCCAGCGCCGGCCATCGGCGAGCTCGAGCACCTCAAGGGGGCCCAGCACACCGATCGTCACGTCGCCGCCATAGGGTGAGGGTTCGGGCGCCTGGTACCCCGGGGCAAGGATAGGCACGGCTGTGGTGTCCGAGACGGCTGCCCCGCCGCTCGTCGTCGCATCGACGCGCACGACGAGGTGCGACACCGGTGCGCTCCAGCCCCATCCGAAGGGACCCGCCGTGAGGGTTGCGCCCGCAGCAACGTTCGGGCCCCACCAGATGTCCGTAGAAGGCTCCCGGTAGGCATAGCCCCCCGGCGCGGCGAAGAAGAAGAGCTGCTCGTCGACCGCTATGGCGCTGCCTGTCTGGTTGGAGAGCGTGAAGTTTCCGTCGAATAGCTGCGCGTGCGTCTCGGTCAGGGCCGTCAGTTCCGAGGTGCCGCTGAGCGCGAGATCTCCGACGGGCGGCGACCCTCCTTCGGCGAACGAGAGGGTCATTTGGCTGCTATCGTAGCTGACGGTGTGAGTGCCGAGCTGCGAGTAGCTCAGCGGAACCCCCTGGTATCCCGGGCCTGCAGGTGCCGTGGTGGGCGCGCTGAGCACGACGCCGTCAGTGTCATAGCTCGTCTGCTGGGTGCCCCAGCCGTTCAGCTGATTCGTCTCCACGAGCTGACAATAGTCGCCTGCATTGAGCATCCAGGGCTGAGCGACATCGAAGTATAGCTGGAAGACTCCGGCGTTCGGGCCCTCCACGAGGCGCGTCTCATCGCTCGGGTTCCAGCTCGTCGCGTTGCAGAGCAGGTAGAGGTACGTGTCGACGCCGAGCAGGGCTTGGCTCGTCGACGCCGAGGTCGCCTCGGAAAAACCGCCTTCGTCTGCTCCATGTGAAGCACAGCCCACGGCGGCGGTGCCCATCGAGATGAGCGTAATGGTAGTTCGCAAAATCATACTGACTCCTCGTTCCTTTCTCCCTCGTCTTCTCCTGGTACCCGGCGGTCTCCAAGGGCCGCTGGGCGCGCGGAAGCGACTTGCCTCCACGAACGGGGGCATAGGGCGCGGGAGCCTCCCGACAAGTGCCATTGTCTGTCCCCGCGTGAACGAGCGGGGAACCCTTCGGGGCCCCCGCGTGTCTGACTCGACCATGGCTTCCTTCGTCCCGCTGGTCGTGCTGCTTGGCCTGCTGCTCGGTGCTTGTCGGGAATCTCAGAGCGCCCTCGTCGCGCCATCCTGGAAGATCCGTGCCGAGCGGATCTGGCAGGGCGAAGGGGACAAGGGAGCGGCGCTCGCGCGGTGCGACACGGCGGGTCGAACCTGCCGGGCGATCGAGCTCGACGAACCCCTCGCGTTGCCCTGTCGCGTGCACGTGAGCCCTCGTTCCCGAGCCACGTTGCGTCTCGATCGAGGCACCACCCTCGAGCTCGGAGTGGGCACTCAGGTGCTCTTTGCGGCGACGAGGGAGCGGCGGGCTCGCCTGCTTGCCGGCAGCCTCTCACTCTGGCAGCGCACCGAGGGGCAGGAGCTCGCACTCGAAATTGAGGGTTTCACGGCGAGGCGGTCGCGCGCTGGCCGCATGGGCTTCAGCGCGTCGCGCGCCGGCGGAGGTCGCGCGACGCTCACCGTGCACGGGGGGCACGTCTTGGTGACGGGTGGCGGTCACCCCTCCAAAGCGATCCCTCACGGGCGTACGGTCGAGCTCCTGCGGACGGGGAGAATCGACGAGCACGCCGTCTTCGCGGGGCGCGTGGCTCCCGTACGCCCGGTGCGCGCCTTCGAGGCAGGCGTGGAGCGAGCGCCGCCGGAGCCAGCGCGGGAGGGGCGCATGACGGCGCGCGTGCCTGGCAGCAGCGCCGTCGTATCGGGGGTGAGCCGCGTGGATCATCGTGTCCGCACGCTGGAGCGTGACGGCCTCTCACGGACGGAGATCGAGGAGGAGTTCCTCAACGAGACGGACAGGGTGCTCGAGGGGCGCTACACCTTCGTCGTGCCGCCCGGGGCCAGCGTTTCGCGCCTCGGGCTTTGGGTGGGGGACGAGCTCGTCGAGGGAGAGGTCGTGGAGCGCCAGCGCGCCGCCCGCATCTTCGACGGGATCGTCGATGATAGCGTGCGCCCACGGGACCCGGCCTTGCTGGAGTGGTCCTCCGGCGGGGAGTATTCCTTGAGGGTCTTCCCCATCGAACCGAAGAGGACGCGCCGCGTCGTCATCGCCTACGACGAGGTGCTCGGGTCCCAAGAGGGAGAAGGCGCCCCGAAGGCATCGGTTTACTGGCCATCGTGGCAGCAGGCGCACGATGCCCGGCCTGCGGTGGCTGCCGCGGCCGAGGAGGACGGGTACTTCGCGCTGGAGCTCGTCGCCGCGCTGCCCCCGGGCATGGAGGCGCCGCCCTTCGCAGGGACGGACCGCGTGCTCGTCCTGGATCGATCCTTCAGTCAGACGGAGGCGTCCGCGAAGGCCGCCGTCGTCGTCGCTCGCGCGCTCCTCGACGACTTGGACGAGGACGAAGGGTTCGCCGTGCTCGTCTGTGATTCCGCGTGTGACGCGCACCCATCCAGGGGCCTGAGGCTGGCCACGCCTCGGGCCATCCTCGACGCTGGAGCGTGGCTCGAGGCGGCCATGAAGCCCCGTGGCGCGACGGATCTCGCGGGGGCCCTCGTCCGTGCCGCCGCTCACTTCCGAGGGGGCCGCAGGGGCCAGCTCGTGTACGTCGGGGACGGGCGGGTCACGGCGGGCGAGCTCTCCCCAGGAGGGATCGTCTCCAGAGTCGAACCCGTGCTGGCGCGCAGCGGTGCTTGGCTTCGGCTGCTCGGTCTTGGGCGAACCCTCGACGAGGTGCTGCTGCGGGGCCTCGCCGAAGACCTCGGGGGTACCTACGACGCTGTCGCCTCGAGGGGTGGCCTGCAGGAGCACCTCCACGAGCTGGTCCTACGCCTGAGAGCGCCGCGCATCGAGGGCGCTCGTCTGGAGCTCTCTGGGTCGGTGGAACAGGTGCTTCCCGAGCGCGTGGGCAGCGTTGTCTTGGGGCAGAGGGTGCTCGTCGTGGGCAAGCTCAGCGGGCCGGGCGGGGCGAGCATCACGTTGAGGGGCAAGCTGGAGGGCAGACCCTACCGCATCACGGGCGCGCTGACGGCGCCTACCCCAGCGCAACAGAATCCGCTGCTGCCGCGGCTGTGGGCCGAGCGACGCATAGCCTTCCTGGAGGCCCGCGGCGACCCCGCCCGGGAGGAAATCGTGGCACTCAGCGAGCGGCACCACGTCCTGTCGCGAAGGACCTCGCTCCTCGTCCTGGAGAACGACGCCATGTTCGCTGCCTACGGCATCCCGAGGACCCAGCATGCCGGCCATGGCCGCCTCTCGGGCTCTCACAAGGCGACGGCGCCGCGGGTGCGAATGGGAGTGACCGACGTGAGCGGACGGCTCCCGCCGGAGATCGTGCAGCGCGTGGTTCGCCAGAGCTACGGCCGTTTCCGGATGTGCTACGAACGCGGCCTGGGGCGGGACCCGCAGCTCAAGGGGAGAGTGACGGCGAGGTTCGTGATAGGCCGCGATGGGCGGGTGACGAGCGCCGCCGACGCGGGCAGTACCCTCGGCGACGCCGAGGTCATCGACTGCGTCGTGAAGAGCTATGGCGGTCTCGTGTTCCCCGAGCCGGACGGCGGCATCGTTACGGTCGTGTACCCGATCCAGCTCTCGCCGGGGTGGGATCCGCCCTCCACGGCGTCGAGAGGCGTCGCGAGGGCCCGCGCTGCGACGCCCAAGCACTCCTACGGCTCCGAAAGGTGGCGGCAGGGCAGCGACGCGGCCATCACCGCCGCGCGCCAGGGGCTGGAGCGCGCGCCGCAGAGTAGGCAAGCGCATCGAGGGCTGCTCCTGGCGCTCTTCTGGAGTGGGCGCTTCGAGGTGGCGCAAGCCGAGGCGGAGAAGCTCGCCGCCCTGGATCCGGACGACCCTTGGCTCCACGAGGCCCTCGCCTGGAGCGCCGCGCTGCGGGGTGACGGCCCTGGGGCGGCCCTGGAGATGGCGACGCGCGCGGAGCTGGAGGCCCCGAGCCCCGTGACGCAGCAGCGCACCGCGCAGGCCTTCGAGGCCGCGGGCGACTCGGTACGGGCTTGCGCCCATTGGCGCGCCGTAGCGGCCCTCGACGCGGTGAGCCCGGTGGCACGGGATGCTGTCGCTCGCTGCCAGGCCGCTGAGACGTCCCGCGTCGCCGAGGATCCGGTGCACGGCGCCCTTGGCTGGTTCACCGCGCGGCTCGAATGCTCGGCGCCAGGGAAGCGGTGCCCAGTGCCCCTCGTCGTCACGCCCCTGGGACGTGTCGTGAGCCCGTGGACGCCGGAAGAGGCCTGCGCCACGGTCGAGCGCGTCGACCTTCGCCGGAGAACGGGGGGACGCTACCGTACCCTGGCCGTGGGAGGGGAAGCGGGCGCGCAGGCGACGCTCACCGTGTTCGCCCAGGGAACGGCCCTCAGCCGCACGTTCACGTCCACCGGCGAGGCGACGACCCTCATCGAGAGCGACGTCCCGTAGCGGTTCAACCTTTGCCTAGCGCGGCAGGGATTAGCCCGGGCTCCGCTGGCGTTGGCACCTTCCGATGCGAATGCCCCTGTCTCCGCCCACGTTATGGCCGCAATCCCCTGCATGTCATCGCCGTGAATGCCTTGCGCGAGAACGGTCCCAAGGGGGCTGGCGCGGAAGCGACTTCGTGAAGGCCGGTCCGAAGGTGAGCGCACCGAGCACGAAGACGAGGACTGCGGTCGGGGCTGTGAGCCAGATGGCCCGCCTGCGCCAGACGCTGTCTGTCAAGAACGTCTCGGCGAAGTCAACCGAGCCGAGGAGATCCGACGCGACGCTTGCAACGGTGAGGATAGCGATTGAAGCGAGAAGCAGCGAGATCTTCCGCGCCCGTCGCGCCTCCTGGTCTAGCAACAGATCGCGGTAGACCTCATAGAGAGTGCTGCCCTTTTGAAAGATCGACGCATGGTACTCATCGAGCTTCGCGGCCCTCGCGAAGTGGTCGAGGAATGCACGAGCATCCGCCCTGAGAGCGACGGCGCGCGTCGACGTTCGTTCCGGCACCGAACAGGCCAGCGCCCGCAACGTAGCGAGACCCCGGCCGTCCAGGGTGTTCCTGCCAAGGTTATCCATGGCCAACGTGAGTCGCTCGGTGAGAAGACGCTCGGTAATGCGGTTCGCTTCCAGATGCGTGTGAGCAATGTGAATCAGCTGCAAGAGGTATTGTTCGCTGAGCTTACGTTCCTCCTCCGAACTGCCTTGGGGAAGAGCTGCCATGGCGGCCCAGCCGTACACCAATACACCATCGTTCCCAAAGGAGAATCGAGGCGGATTGGTCGTGTCGTCTAGGAGCTCCACCGTACGTTGCGCCACCCTTGTCCCTTCGAACGCGCCGGGAATGACGCAGAGTGTAAACGCCCCGAATAGATTGCTACACGCGACCGAAGGATCGAACGGCCAGGGCAAGCTTAGGGGCGGCCCGCGTCTTGCCGAGTGGCTCAATGGTGATTTGTGGAGCCCAAGGTCCTCTGCCACCGCGTGGACGATGTCCAAGAGCTCCCGGCTCGTCGACTCGAAGTAGGCCGCATGCTCCAGCGAACGGTACAGGAGCACGATCGCGAAAGCGCTCGAGGTCGCGTCGAAGAGCGCAGTTAGGTCGACCTCATACTCCGCTTCGAGTAGTCCGACGCCGACGGCCAAGGCCGTTAGCCGGACGGTCATTGGCTGGTTCGCCAGTGTTTCGCCCACAAACTCGAGTACCGACGCTCTTCTCGTGGGTTCGAGCCCGCGCACTTCACCGATGCACTTGTTTGCATGGTTCGCTGCTCGTGACCGCCACCAGGACTCCAGGGGATGGCGGCTTCCCAAGGTGATCTGGAGACCTCGTCCCAATGGATTCTCGGTTCCGAATCCTGGCTGGCTCGTGGGTAAGGTGACCTCGACATCGGCGCCCGAGGGGCGAGGCTGCGGCGCATGGGCGAAGGCCGCATCGTCTAGACCCACCGTCGCCCGCGTATCGAACGGCGCTATGAGCCTCAACTTCACGGGTGCTCCTCCACGCGCGGCGGCGGGATCTGGAATTGGCGGCGGTAGTGGCCCGGGGTGACCCCGGTCATGCGCTTGAAGAGCCGCCGGAAGAAGGCGGGGTCTTCGTAGCCCACGTGCCAGCTTATCCGCTCTATGGAGTCACTCGTACGTTCCAAGCGGTGCTTGGCCTCCTCGATACGCAGATGCTGCACGTAGGCGAGCGGCGCGTGGCCCGTGGCGCTCTGGAAGCGGCGCTTGAAGGTGCGCCCCGCGAGCCTCGATCGGCGCGCGACCTCCTCGACGGGGTCGGCGAGGGCGAAGTGCGTCGCGAGCCAGCCTTGGGCATCCAGGATCGCCGCATCTCCGTGGTCCGTGCGTCCTTCGAAGACCATGTACGGACCGAGCCCTTCGCGGTGCCACTGCAAAGCGAAGAACTTGGCGATGGCCTGTGCCGTGGTCGGCCCAACCCGGCTGGCGATCAGATAGAGCACCAGGTCGTGCCATGACATCGACGCTCCGGACGAGACGAACTGCCCGCGCTCCCCAGAGACGACGAGGGCCTCCTCGGGGCTCAGCACCACCTCGGGGAAGAGCGCGCTGAACCTGGCGGCGAAGCTCCAGTGCAGGGTGGCGTGCCGACCGTCGAGGAGACCCGTCTCGGCGATGAGGAAGGCACCGGAACAAGCCGAACAGAGCATGGCCCCCTTGTCGTGGACGGCCTTCAGCCAAGCCGCAAGCTCGGGATACCGCCCCTTCTGCCATTGCCCGTGCCGCAGTGTCACCGAAGGCACGATGACGATGCTCGTCTCGGTGACCTCGCCAGCGCCGCGGTGGGCTTCGGTGGCGAGCCCACTCGCCAGCATGACGGGGCCAGCCCTTTCGGCGACGATCTCAACCCGAAAGGGGGCCGTATCCGGGATGGAGGGGTCGAAGCCCTTCAGCAACGAGAAGCTGCTCAGCACGTCGTAGAGTCCGTGGAGGGTCGAGATGGCCCCGTCGGGGAGGGCAACGAGGCTCACGTGGAGGGGTTCCTGCATTTCGTACCCGGTTGGCAGATTCGGACCTTCGCCGGCAGGTTACGCCCTCGTGGCGCGCGCCCGCAAGGCTCATGGTGATGTTTGCGGGGCGGCGAGCACGCTGACCCCAGTAAACACCAAAGAGGTCATAGAGATGGACATCGACACGAAAAAGCTCGACGCGCTGGTCACCACGGCCTTGAACGATATCTCGGGGGCGCAAGGGGGGGTAATGATCAACCTCGGCTATAAGCTCGGGCTCTACGAGGCCATGGCCGGGGCCGGGCCTCTGAGCTCGTCCGAGGTCGCCAAGCGTAGCGGCTGTGCGGAGCGCTACGTGCGCGAGTGGCTGGCCTCCCAAGTCGCGGGCGGCTACGTTGCCTACCACCCCTCGAGCAAGCGCTACGAGCTTACCCCCGAGCAGGCACTGGTCCTCGCCGACGAGAACAGCCCCGTTTTCATCCCGCACGCTTGGCAGGTGACGGCCTCCATGTGGTTCGACGAGGCAAAGACCCTGGACGCCTTCCGGACGGGTAGGGGTATCGGCTGGGGGGAGCACGACCACCGGCTCTACTGTGGGGTTGCCTCGTTCTACCGCAACGCCTATCAGGCAAGCCTCGTACAGGAGTGGCTGCCCGCTCTGGAGGGCGTCGTGCCGAAGCTCGAGAAGGGCGCCAAGGTCGCAGACCTCGGATGCGGCTATGGCCACTCGACGGTCATCATGGCCAAGGCCTTTCCGAACTCGCAGTTCTGGGGCTTCGACCCGCACGAGGGCTCGATCGAAGAGGCCCGCAAGGTCGCGCGCGCCGCGGGCATGGCAGACCGCGTCCACTTCGAGGTGGCGAAGGCGACGGACTACCCGGCACAGGAGTACGATCTCATCTGCTTCTTCGACTGCCTCCACGACTTGGGGCATCCGGACCGCGCTCTGCGCTACGCGACGGGCGCCCTCGACGCCGACGGGACCGTGATGCTCGTCGAGCCCTACGCGAACGACAAGTTGGAGGACAACGTGAACCCAATCTCGCGCCTTTACTACGCCGGCTCGACGACCCTCTGCTGCGCCCACGCCGTCTCGGAGCGCGGGGACTATGCCCTGGGCGCCCAAGCCGGCGAGGCGCAGCTGGGCCACCTCGCGCGGTCGAGCGGCTTCTCGCACTTCCGACGCGCCGCGGCGACGCCGTTCAACCTGATCCTCGAGGCACGGATCCAGGGGTGAGTGACGGCGCCGCCTGCCGGCTCAGCGCGCGGAGGGCGTCAAGGTCACGAAGAGCACGCCCGGCGAAGGAAGGCTGATCGTGTGAGTGAAGGTACTGCCGCACAGGGCTTGACCCAGGGGCTCCGCGGGCGAGTCCATCGTGTCTCGCAAGGCTTGCCAGTCCGCCTCGGACATCTCCCCCATGGTGGGGCGGCCCTGTTGCTCCCAGGTGGCGTAGGCATTGCCGCGCGTTTCATCGATTCGATACGCCGTGATGTCGTAGGCCTGCTCTGGGGGCAGCCCCGAGAGCGATATCCCGATCTGCTGCTCACCGGCGACTTCGTAGTAATTGCCGTCGAAGGGGCCTGCGCCGGGGTTCTGGCCGTTGTAGACGAGGATCTGCACGCTGCCGCCCGGGCCCCTTGCCGCCATGCCACCGACCCCGCCGGGTCCCTCGACGGCGAGTGGGATCTGCTCGGTCCCCATCTGCGCCAGGAACTTGTAGGCGTTGTAGGCGGGCTTGCGGATGTTCTCGCGGCTGATGAGCCCCATGCAACCGATGAAGGGCTCGTCCTCGCGATATGTCTCTTCCTCGAACACATCCGAGATCACCCACCACGAGTAGGTGATGGGGAAGCGCCGGTCGTCCTTGGCAGAGCGTTGGGCGATGTCCGCGTAGGTCTGAGCGACGAAGGCCGCGCCTTGCCGCGTCTCTTGGGGCTCGTCGTAGAGGTTGAACTCGTAGGTTGGCCCGAACTCGGTGACGGCGATCCCCACGTCGTAGAGCCCGAAGCTATCCAGCAGGTCGAGGCCCTGGAAGTAGCCGTTGACGCTGCCATCGACGAAGCTCCACGTGTGGAAGGAGAAGAAGTCGAGCACCCCAGGATTGCCTGGGTTCGTATAGTCGTCGCTCGTCACGTGCTCGAGGAATCGGACGCCAATCTCACTGTTGCTCGTGAGCTCGATGGGTTGGCTTGCCACTGGACCTCCGACGCGACCAGCCGGTAGCACCGCGCGCACCGCGGCCGCGGAGTTGTCGTAGAGCTCGAAGTACTCGTCCAGGGTGCCCGTCCAGAACTTGCCCCGGCAACACTCCGGCTCGTTCCATACCTCGAAGTACCACTTGTTCACCGTCTCGGCGCCGTAGCGTTCGACGCTGTGCTCGACGAAGCGACGTACGAGCTCCTGCCAGAGGGCGAAGTCTTTCGGCGGGGAGATGCCTCCCTCGTAGTCGAAGACAGTTTGACTGGGATCGCGGGCGAGGTCCCGCGGCATACCGCCCAGCTCCACGATGGGCTCGATGCCATGCTCCACGAAGAAGTCGAAGACCGCGTCGGACCGCGTGAAATCGTAGACGGGAGAACCGTTCTCTTCGCGATAGATGCCGATGTCGTCGTGAAAGAGGCCGTGCTGGCGCACGCTCGTCAGGCCAAGGTTCTGGATTCCGTCGAGGACGTGAGCCTTCAGGAGCTCGCCCCACCCGCGGTCCTCCCGCAGGAAGAGCGACAGATGACCGGTCCCGTAGGTGTTCCAGAAGTGTGGGAGCTCGCCCCAGGAGCTGCTGCCCTCCACACTGACCCTGTGGGTAGCACTCGCCGTGTCAGCGGACGGGAAGCTCCCTTGACACTCCACCGGCTCCTGCGAGCCGCCCGTAGCTTGGGTGGACCCTCCCGCGCCTTCGCCCGCAGCGCCGCCGAGGGCGCCGCCGACACCACCGGTCCCTTGCTGCGCGCCCCCCGCGCCTTGCGTCGTGCCGCCCGTCGTCGAGCCGCCTGCAGCTGGCGCCGCGCCGCCCGTCGCCCCGGATCCATTGCCCCCCGAAGAGCCTCCACTCGCCGGGAGGGTTCCGCCTGCCGCGAGTCCCCCGCCAACGGCGCTCGTTCCGCCTCCCGCGCCTTCCAGGACTCCGCCCGTCCCCACGGTGCTGCCCCCCGTGCCCGTACCGTCCGCGCTCTGCCCTCCCAGCCCTGAATCGATGCCGCCGCTGCCGAAGGCTGCCCCGCCGCTGGAGATCTCCTCGCCGGAGGACGACACGTCCGCCGTGCAACCCACAGCGAAGAGGGCTCCCACGAGGACCGGGCTCGAAAGCCACGGGTGGACGGCCATGGATAAGGAAGTCTTGTTCGTGCGTGAGAGCATCATCCGCTCCGTTCGAAGGAAGAGTGCCTTGGCGGCAGCCGAATGGTGAGAAGATGGCATGGCGCCACCGCCGCGACTAGGCCTGGGCCGCGAGGATCCTTGGCGTGCGAGCAGAAGAGTAGTGCCTCAGTGCAAATAGGCACCGGTCTGGGGCCGTGGGAGGCCGCCGTGACGAGCCCTTGGCTGCGCGCCGGTTTGTCAGTGACGGCCGAGAGCGTCTTGTTGACCCTGCCGCGACCTAGCGCTCGCGACGTTGCAGGCGCCGTCGGTGTGCGAGCCCCAACAGCGTCAACGCGAAGCCCCACAGCGCTCCCGTCGCGCCGAGGCGCCGCGGCGCCGACACGGCACAGGAGCTGCCGCCACCGCCTGGAGCTTCACCTGCCACTGGCCCACTCTCGCCGCCCCCCGTCGCGGTCCCAGGCTGCGCGCCCGTCGCAGGAACGGTGGACATGCCCCCGAGCGCCGTCGTTCCAGGGGTGCCGCCGGCTCCACCGGCGCTCCGTTCGCCGACCGGTGATCCCCCCATCGACGCCCCGCCGCTGCCCAGAGGGCTTCCGCCCGTGCCATTCACGAGAGACCCTCCGGCTCCACCGAGGGTTGCCGTGCTCCCGCCAGCTGGGGCCTCCGCACCACCGGTGCCGAAGGTGGCTCCCCCCGCGCTGGCGCCGCCCAGAGCCTCCGCGCCTCCACTCGAGAGCGAAGCTCCAGCGCTGCCGCCTTGGTCCAGCCATTGCCCCCCGAGCCCAGCTCCACCGGCTGCTGTCGTGCCTCCGCTGTCCGCGCCCATGCCGGCTGCGCCCGGGCTGGTGCCTCCCTGGGGCAGCCCAACGCCGCCAGCGGCGCCTGAAGCCCCGCCTGCGCCGCCCTCACCGGGAGCCTCCGAGTACTCGAGGACGATATCCGCGCATTGAAAGTAGTACTCGTCGTCCTGCCGGTTGCCGACTTTGTCGTACATGAACTGGATGAGCTGCAGCGTGCAGTTGTCGCACTCCACGTCGGGAAGGGTGACATCCATCTCGTACACGCTCTGAGGGACGTCTTCGTAGAGGTACGCCAGCACGACCTGCCCTATGGGGTTCTCCGCCTCCGGGTCGTCCCTCGAGGGATCGACGGCGTCCATGTCGCTGCGTACGGGGAAGTCGTCGTCCCCATCGACGTCGAAGGCGACGCGGTAGTAGCTCGGGTGATCGAGGTACTCCTCCCAGCGTACGGTGATCGTGCTGCCGGGCTCGTAGACGGTGACGTTGTCCGTTCTCGCATTCGCCGTCTGCCCGCAAGGGCCATTCTTTAGCTGGATGCCGCCTTCACTGCCCGCCAAGCGCGGCGACGGCTCCAGGAGGTCGACGTGCGCCGAGGCGCTCGCGCTCGTTGCCGACACCACCAACCCGCAGCCCAATCCAGCCCACTTCCTTCTCACCCGTCGAATCATGGGCGTCTACCTAAGGAGCCTGGGCGATAACACCAGGTGCGTGCCGATACGCTGGTCCATGACTCCAGCGTCGGGACGCCTATTCGACGCCGAACGGAATCGCGCGGCCCTTCGAGCCCCGCCTAGGGCCTGTCCCTGAATGCGTGCCCGTGCCCGTGTCCGTGCCCGTGCCCGGCGCATGGTGCTTGAGGCATGCTCCAGGGAGCGCAGCATGCTTCGACTTCAACTGAACGACGGTCAGTGGTCAAAGTTGGCTCTTGTGCTTGAAGGCCAGCGCGGAGCGGGGCGCCGGGCGAAGGATGATAGAAGCTTCATCGAAGCGGTTCTGTGGTGGCGCCGCACGGGGGTACCATGGAGTGATCTACCGGGAGAGTTTGGACCGTGGAAGACCCTCTTCAATCGCTTCGATCGCTGGTCGAAAACGGGAAAATGGGAGCGCACCTTCGCGGCGTTGCAAGTGGACCGTGATGGCGAATGGCATAGTCTCGACAGGACGATCAATCGGGCGCACCAGCATGCGGCGGGCGGTAAAGGGGGCCTCGACGCAGGGGATAGGTCGTTCGCGGGGCGGCCTTTCCACGAAAGTTCACCTTGTTG
>JAEWRL010000170.1 GCA_023398955.1 Pseudomonadota bacterium | reverse complement strand
CCTCCATCAGCCCCTCTGCGACTCGAGTCCTGTTCGCCTCCGACTGGGGCGGCGGCGCTACCGTCGATACCTACGTCGTCGAGCTCCCTAGCTACGCGCCATAACGGTCGGGCCGCCGCGTTCTCCCCTCGTTGCGGACGAACCGCCTTCCGCTGCCGCCCGGGCGGGCTCCCGGATGCCGGTGCCCGCGCGGGCGTGTCAGGCGACTCGAAGTACGTTCGCCAGCGGGCCCGCTACGCCTTCACCACGTTCGGCCGCGGCTCACGATAGACGCCGCGTGAATCGACGATGAGCCCGCTCTGCCGGGCCACCAGCTCGTAGTCTACTGCGCTGTGATCTGTGGCGATGAGGACTGCGTCGAACGCCGCTAAGGAGTCTGCCGTCAGAGGAACCGATCGCATCTCTGGCAGCTCCGGCCACGTACGCATGGCGGGTGCAACCGGGATGTGCGGATCATGGTACTCCACGCGCGCGCCTCGCTCGAGCAAGAGGCTCATGAGCTCGAAGGCTGGGCTCTCTCGAGGGTCGTCGATGTCCTTCTTGTATGCGATGCCCAGGACAAGCACTCGGCTGTTCTTGAGGGGCTTCTCACGATCGTTCAGGGCTTCCTGAACCCTGTCGACGACGTACCGCGGCATCGACACGTTGACCTCGCCAGCCAGCTCGATGAAGCGCGTCGAGATCCCGTACTCCCGCGCCTTCCACGTGAGATAGAATGGGTCGAGCGGGATGCAATGGCCGCCGAGCCCAGGCCCGGGGTTGAAACGCATGAACCCGAAGGGCTTCGTTGCCGCTGCGTCGAGCACGTCCCAGACATCGATCCCCATGCGCTCGTAGACGACCTTCAATTCGTTCACCAAGGCGATGTTGACACCTCGGAAGATGTTCTCCGTCAGCTTCGTGGCTTCAGCGACGCGTGCCGAGCGCACTGAGACGACGCGGTCCAGGGCGGCCGAGTACAGGGCGCTCGCCACGTCGGTGGCCTCCGGACTGACCCCGCCCACCACCTTCGGAATGGTGGCCGTGTTGAAGCTCGGGTTGCCCGGGTCCTCACGCTCTGGGGAGAACGCGAGCAGGAAGTCCTTGCCGCAAACGAGCCCTGATTTCTCCAGGAGGCCTTTGAGCAACTCGTCTGTCGTTCCGGGATAGGTCGTCGATTCGAGGATGACGATTTGGCCGCGACGGAGCCGCTGGTGCACGGCCTCACCCGTCTGGATCACATACCTCATGTCCGGTTCGCGCTGCAGAGTCAGCGGTGTCGGCACGGCGATCATCAAGGCGTCGGGTTCGCCGAGCTTCGCGAAGTCCGTCGTGGCAGAAAACAAGCCCGACTCGTTCGCCTGCCGTACCCGATCTTCGCCCATGTGCATGATGTAGGCGGCCCCGCGTCTCAGGGCTTCAATCTTCTTCTCGTCCACATCGAAGCCGGTCACGCGCACCTTGGCACGTTCGACGAAGGTCATAGCCAGCGGGAGACCAACGTACCCCATGCCCACTACGCCCACGTGAATCGATCGATCGGCAATCTTGCGAAGCAGCTGTTCTCTAAGCTCGGTCACACAATCCTCCTTCGAAGCGTCATAGCCTCGCACAACCCGGCGAATCAAGCTCGTTCCACGGAATGGCAGCGCATGCCTTGCTCCTCGGGCCGTGCTGCGCGTTCTAGTCCACGGCCCAGCCATCCGCCAGCAGCCCTTTGCCGTTCAGGGCTACTTGGCCTTTGTGTGCGATTCTTTTTCGAGCGGCGGGATCACGACAGCGATCGGGGCCAGCTCCAGACGCGTCAGGTCCCAAGCCGTCAAGATGCGCTGATCGAGAAAGCCAAGGCCCAGCATCAGCCCCGCTCCCAGGAACAGAAACAAAGCGGCGGCTGCGGCTGCTGTTCGCCGGGGACCTCGGGCGTCTGGCAGCGACGGCAAGTAGGCGGGTTCTGCCACTACCAATCGCGTGCCCCCACCGACTGCTTGTGCCTTATCCATCACGTTGGCATTGAACAGCCTATTCTGCATGAGGGCGTACTGCTGGCGGAGGGTCGACTGGCGCCGGCTGAGCTCCGCAAACTGCGTTTCCAAGTCGACGATGGCACGAGCGCCATCGTCCTTCTGTAATACTGCCGGCTGGCCGCCGGAGGGCTGCCTGGCAGCATGCAGGGCCGCCTCCACCTGCTGGAGCTGACGTGCAAGGGCCCCCTCCTCGGCCGGGGTCGGCGGCGGGACCACTACCTCCACGGGCTCGGGCGCTTCGGGCATGGTAGCCGTCGCTTCTGCCCACGCGGCGGACTCGATGCGTTGGAGTTGTGCTCGGAGCTCGTTGAGCTGTGCTTCGGCTCGGATGACGTCGGGATGACGAACAGTGTATCTACTCTTCAACAGGTCGTGTTCGTCCTGTGCCTTTTTCACTTCGCGACTGGCCGCGTCAATCGCCGCCCGCGACTCTGCGGTCAGCTCTGGCTTTGGCGGTGGCGGAGGAGGCGGAGCGGGTGCTTGGGTGGGGTTTCTGATCTGCTCCAGGCGCGCTCGAAGGCGGTCCGCTTGACGCTGCAGCGCGGCCGCCGAGCCCTGGCCGGCGCTGCTCGGGGCCGCCACGACAGCCTTCGCTGGCTGCTGCGTCTGCCTGACGGCGCTGTCGAGCGGGGCGAACTCCGGATGCTGGGAGATGAACGACGCGTACTCGAGCTCGGTGGCTTGGAGCTCAGTCCGCAGCCTACCCTCTTCCTTCTGTAGGAACTCTCGTGTCGCGGAGACCCGGTCGCTCGATTCCCCGCTGACCTGGCTGGTGAGCTGGTCACCAAGCCTGCGGGCGGCGCGCTGGGCGATGGCAGGGTCATCGTCCGTGTAGCTGATGATGAACATCGTCTCGCCGCCGTAGGTGAAGGAGATGCGCTCCCGCACGCGCTCGAGGGTGCGAGGCAGCCCCATGTCGGCGATCCAATCCTTGTAGAGTCCCTCCGCCTGGACCAGGTCTCGAAGATTCGGTCCTGACAAGAGGAGCTCTCGGAGTTTCGTCTTCCAGCTCGATTCTCGCCAGTTCTGCAGCCCGAGGAGCGCGGAGGACTCCATGCGCTCGTGCAGCGTGAGCACCACCTCTGACTTGTACTTCGGTTTGATGTACTTGGGCGCCGTCCACGCAGCGAGGCTCGCGAGCACCACGCCAGCCGCAAAGACGGGCCAGTAGCGCGTGGAACGGAGCCACAGGCTCTGAGCAAAGTGGAGGAGTTCTTCCAGCCTGTCCGCCGGAGACTTGTTCTTGTCGGGCTCGGTCATCAGACACTCCGTGCTCCCCGGCGTGCGTGGCAGTCGGGGAGCCTGTCGTGCACCTTCGTTCGGTGGCTCGAAAGCATGAGGGGTTCGCGCGGGAGCGTCCACGCGCGAGAGCGCACCGCCACTCCTTTGTCACGGCGGCGGCCGTAGCGTAGTGCACCTTACTTGGAATCCCGAATCTGTGGTGCCTCCTCCAGGAGTCCGGGGTTTTTTGAGTGTCTGAGTGGCCGTCTGGTAGGCCGCCCCTTCGCGGGAGGCCCAAGCCCCAAGCCCCAAGCCCGAAGACCCACGCCCTCGCCACGAAAGCGTGGAGGCTCCTCGATACGAACTACCGATTCATGGAAGCTTGGCTCTTTGCTAAGGTGCTAACCTGACTTCAGTCTCGCCGAATGTTGACTCGTTCTCGGACTACCCATCGGCAGATGCCCGCCCCCACCTCACGCAAGCATGTGTGATGGGAAGCGCCCCGGGCGCCACACACCGAGTTCCTCATGCCCCCCCTCAGTGTTCGAATCGTTAAGCGATCTATCGATATCGTGGCCAGCACACTCGGTTTGCTGGTCACGTTGCCGTTCAGTCCTTTCATCGCCCTGGCCATCAAGCTTGATTCGCGAGGACCGGTGTTCTTCAGGCAGCAGCGCGCGAAGGGTTTGGCTCGGAACGTGCCGGAGGTACACGGCAGGCCCGTTTGCATCGAGTTCACCCTCTACAAATTCCGCACGATGCGGGAGGACGCCGAGCGTGGCACGGGTGCTGTTCTCGCTCAGAGGAATGACCCGCGAGCGACGCGGGTCGGCATCTGGCTGCGTAAGACTCGCCTGGACGAGCTGCCGCAGCTCTGGAACGTGCTGATTGGGGACATGAGCCTGGTTGGACCGCGGCCGGAACGTCCCGAGCTGGTAGCGAACCTGGCGCTCGCCATCCCTTTCTTCGAGGAGCGGATGCGAGACGTCAAGCCCGGGCTGACGGGCATGGCGCAGATCCACCTTGGCTATACGGGTGCGATCAAAGAGAACAGTCCCTTGGCGGCGCTCCGGGAAAGCATCCAGAACCCTTATGACCTTCCCGAAGCAGAAGGAGCTCTCGCCGACGATCTTCGCGCCAAGCTGCTCTACGACCTGGCCTACGCGGCGGCTCTCGAACGCTTCCCACTCTTCATTAGGACGGAGCTTGCGATCCTGGTGCGGACCCCGATCATCATGCTGACTGCTTCAGGGCATTGACGAATCGGCGCCACTCCCAGTGTTCCTGCAATCGCTGGGCTCTCGGCACCGATCCGTGAGGCCCGAAAACGATGGCCGCGAGTCCTCCACTCCGCCGCGCATGCCTCAGCGTAGCTGTCGCAGGGCCACGGCGAGATCGCGACGGAAGCTTTCTTCTGCGGAGGTCTCAGCTTCTTGGTGGTTTGCTGCTCGATTACCGGAGTCCTTGCGAAAACCAAACCATTGGCACAAGGCCTCCGCCAACAGCCCTGGATCGTGGACGGATGCGCCAGCCGGTGCCAGGGTAGCGAAGCGAACCGGAGTACCATCATCCAGGCTCGCCCCGCTGCCGAGCTCAGAGCCGTGCGCCAGCACCTCGATGGAGGGCACGTCTCCCAAGCTGCCAATGGTGAGGTGGTCCCGGAGAACCCGCGCATATGTCTCTAAGGTCCAATCTGCCGTTTGTCTCCCTTCGCCAGCCAAGTTGGCGATGAGGAGCGAGTGTCCCCGAGACGCGATGCAGGCTGGCGCGACCCCTGGCGTGCTGACCACGGCCAAGACGCTCGTGAAGAAGCTTCCTGGCCCGAACACCAAGTAGTCGGCTTCGGTAATCGCCTCGCTGGCTGCGCGGCTCGCCTCGCCCGAGCCGTGCACTGCGACGACGACGGGTGCATTGGCGACAGCGGCGATGTGCGATTCCCCACTGAGCACCCGTCCCTCTGCGTCATAGGCTTGCATAGTCCCTGGGATCTCACTCACGGGTATGACGCGGCCAGCGCAGGCGAGCTGCGCTGCGGCCCAGTCGACCGCTGCCTGCATCGAGCCGAGCCGCTCGTAGGCCAAGGAGAGCACCAGGTTTCCCGCACTGCGGGAGGTTGATCCGGGGCTCGGGATCCTCTCCTCGTAGAGGGCAGCGAGACGGCGACGCCGCGCCAGAGCCGTCAGGCAACGGCGTAGATCGCCCGGTGGAGGCATCCCCGCTCTGCGCCGGAGCTCTCCTGAGCAGCCGCCGTCATCGGCAACCGACACGATGGCACTGACCTCCAGGTCGAGGCGGGTCAGGGCGGACAAGAGAACGGCTTGGCCGTGTCCGCCGCCGAGGGTGACGACCCTGCGGCGGTCAAGGGCGGTTTCCGGTGGGACACGAACCCCTGCCGACACGTTATCGACCCAGGTGCTCCACGTACCACGCGATCGCCTTCTGGATCCCCTCATCGAAGGAAAGGCGCGGCTCGAACCCGAGCACTTCTCTCGCGACCTCGGTCGAGGCAAGTGAATGCTTGATGTCACCGGGCCGTTCAGGAGCGTAGCGGGGCGCGACGTGCTCCTTGCCCAGCAGTCGCTGAATCGAGTGCATGACGTGGTTCACGGTGACACCAGCTGCCGAGCTGATGTTCGCCACGACGGGCTCTTTCACGAGAACCTTTCCAGCGCTCATGGTCGCGGTCACGACGTCGTCGACGTAGGTGAAGCCGCGTGACTGCTCTCCGTCACCGAAGATGGTCGGTGGCTCGTCACCGAGGAGTGAGGCGACGAAGAGGGGGATTGCCGCGGCGTATTGGCTCGTCGGATCCTGCCTGGGTCCAAAGACATTGAAGTACCGCAAGCAGACCGTCTCGAGGCCGTAAGCCTTGTTGAATGCGCGACAGTAGAGTTCGCCCGTCGCCTTCGTGACGGCGTAGGGGCTGATCGGCCGAAGAGGTAAGCCTTCGTGCTGTGGCAAAACCTTATTGTCTCCGTAGACCGAGGAGCTCGAAGCCATGACCACTCGCGCGCCAGCAGCCTTGGAGGCGAGCAGAACGTTCAGAGTCCCATTGACGTTTACCTCATGGGTTTCGACGGGGTTCTTCATGGACCTCGGAACGCTGCCGAGAGCGCCCAGGTGATAGACCACGTGTGTGCCGCGAGCGGCCTTCTCCACCGTCGGAGCATCACGGAGATCCGCTTCGATCAGCTCGATGTCACCCTGTATTTCCTGCAGGTTCTCGCGCTTGCCCGTGGCGAAGTTGTCCAGGACCCTCACACTGTCCCCGCGCGCCAAGAGGCCACGAACCAGGCTGCTCCCGATGAATCCTGCTCCTCCTGTTACAAGTGTCGATGCCATCGAATCTCCAGGGTAGCTTGCCCTCCCGCGGGGCACTTACAATGGTAATAACCTGACTAGCCTACTGTGTGGTTGGCTGCAGGCCCGGACAGCATGCCAAGCTAGCATTCCCTCCGCACCGCCGCCTAGCCCTATTGCACCAGTGACCGGAAGTCCCCGACACGAGCTTGGGGAGCCGAGACCAGAATATGCTTCGGGTGAGGGTCCGGTGGCGGATTCGGATTCGGATTCGGGATGGAGCCCGAGCCGCCGCGCGGCTGCGCGCGCTGCGCCCTGACCACGGAGTTCGGGACAAGCGTGTGGGGGGGGCGGCAGGGCGCCAGCTGCCGCCGCGGCAGTCGCCCGCTTCCGCGGCGCAACGGCAAGGAGCCGCGCACCAAGGGCATCGAGCTCCGCGGCGGCCAGGCTCGCACTTGGGTCATTGCCATATCTCCAAGCGCCCGCGGTGTGCACCTATGCCTGCGCCTCTCAAAGCGACCCCAGCGACGTGCGGGGCACGCAGGACCAGTTGCCCGCGTGACAACCAAGCCCTCGGCGAGATTGAGGGTGATGCTGCCGAGCCCTCGGCGCAGCTGCGATGACACCGACTCGTCGCGCTTCGCCATGGCCGTGGTGTTCAGAGGTGGCCCCGCCAACGCTGCAGCAACTACCGAGACCCGGCGCGCGACCACTCAGAGGGCGTTCCGGCAGCGAAAGCAGCCGAAGGTCGAAGCAAGGCCCACTGCACACCTCGTTG
Organism: Pseudomonadota bacterium; assembly: GCA_023398955.1. Taxonomy (GTDB): domain Bacteria; phylum Myxococcota_A; class Polyangia; order Polyangiales; family Polyangiaceae; genus JAEWRL01. Next base: position 26,453 of record JAEWRL010000170.1, on the reverse strand, counting down.
AAACAGCCGGGGCGGCATGGGGGCAGGTGCGAAGAATGGTGTAATGTGGCGGGCGAGGGGCCGGCCGTGCGTGGCACTGGGGAGGAAGAGGAGTCGGGTGCGCTCCGCTGGGACCGCCCGGCTAAAGGAGGTATGCTCGAAGTCGTCTGGGACGGCCCCGCCGTCGCAGGCACGCTTAACACTCACTTTTTTGACGAATGGTAGCTTGGAGGTCCACGGGATGACTGGGCTTGACAGGACTGGGCTTGACAGGACTGGGCTTGACAGGAGTGGGCTGCGACGACGGTGCTTCGCGACCGTCTCGCTCGCGTTGGCGCTTGGCTGCTCGGCGGGGGGATCAGCGACTGCTGGTCGGGCCGCCGCTGGCGCCGGGGACGGCTCGGGCGACGTTGGCGCGGGGGGCAGCACGACCGAGATTCCCCGCGGGGGCCACGGCGCCAGCGTGAACCTCGACCTCGAGGGCGTCGAGGAGCACGCCACCCCCGCTGCCTATTGTCTGCCGGAGCCTTTCCCAAAGGACTACCCCGAGTGGTGCTTCGGTCAAGAATCCGGGCCCTGGGCGGAGGCACTGCAGAAGAGCCTGTGGTTTTTCAACGTCAACAAGTCGGGGCCGGGCGTCTATTGCACTGACGTGCAATGGCGGGGTGACGCGCACCTGAGCGACGGCCACATTCGCCTCGATCCGACGGACGAGAATGGTGTGGTTCACCTCTCCCAGGCCTTCATCGACGCCAACCGGGACGTGCTCGACCCCGACGGAAACGGCGAGCTGGATCTGGCTGGGGGCTACTACGACGCTGGCGACTACATCAAGTTCACCCTGACGACGGCCTACGCCGCCTCGATGATCGCCTGGAGCATGCACGAGTATCCGGAGGCCTACGCGGCGACGGGCCTCGCTGGCGAAGCCATGGGACAGATTCGCTGGGCCACCGACTACCTGTTGAAGTCCACCTTCCTTCGCGACGACGGCGATCCGGACACGGTGGACCCCCTCGTTGCCTTCGCCCATCAGGTTGGCGACATCTCCGACCACGGCTGCTTTTGGATGCCGCCGGAGGTGCGCCGTCCCGATCTCTGCCCGCGAAAGGCCTATTTCGTCTCGGAAGAGCACCCAGCCTCCGACGTCACGGCGGCGGCGGCGGCCACCTTGGCCCTCGCCGGTCGCGTCATCTACGACTTCCGCGAGTCCCAAGCAGACGTCGACTACGCCGAGCGCTGCGTGGCCTATGCCAAGTCGCTCTACGACTTTGCCGCCCGCTATCCGGAGGTGACCGCCGGGGACGACGGCGGACTCTACCTCTCCAATAGCACCAACGATGATCTGGCGTGGGCGGCGATCTGGCTCTACCTGGTGAATCCCGTCGAGAACGAGCATTACCTGGACGACGCCATCGCTGGCGAGCGCCCATGGCTCTCCTTCGGCAATCAGTCGACCCTACTCACGCTGGCGCCAGCTACGGGCATCTGGGTTCCGGCGTGGAGCGAGAGCTCACCCCAGTCGTGGGACTCCATGCGTGCCGGCGTCATCCTGAAGCTCGCTCAGATCGCCAGCGCTACGGGGAGCCGCGTGGCCAAGGAATGGGTCGACACGGCGCGCGCCATGTCCCTCGACTTCGTGAACAAGAGCGAACCCGGCGCCGAGAGTGCCACGCCCGACGGCTTCTACATCTACATGGACTGGGGTTCCGCTCGTTACAACGCGGCGGCGCAGTTCACTAGCCTGCTCTTCGCCACTTATTTCCCTGAGGATGAAGCTGCGCCAGCCCTCCTCACTTGGGCTCAGGATCAGATGGACTACATCATGGGCGATAATGCCCTCGGCAAGTCCTACATCATGGGTTACACCGACAGCTACCCCTCCCAGCCGCACCACGCTGCCGGTCACGCCTCCATCTACGGCTACGCCGAGAAGCCTGCCGAGAACCGTCACATCATCTGGGGTGCCCTCGTGAATGGGCCCAAAGCCGACGGTACCCACGTGGATGACCGGGCCGATTTCGGGCAGAACGAGGTGACCATCGATTACAACGCTTCCCTGGTGGCAGCCCTGGCCGCCCACTACCCGAGCCGCGGTCTGGGCCAATGTCCAATGATTGCTTTTCCGCCCCTGGAGCAGCCGATCGACGAATTCTATGCGATGGGGAGCCTCAATGCCGCGCTCGGAGGCTGCCGTACCCAGGTTCACATCCGCACCGTCAATGAGACGATCCACCCGCCGCGCTACGACGAGACGCTGACGACGCGCTACTGGTTCGATGCGACGGAGCTCCTCGCGGCAGGGCTCGACCCGGCCAGCGCGGTGAACGTGGACGTCTTCCGCGACACTGGGGCCGGCTTCACGCCGAGCGATCCCACCGAGGTGAGCGGTCCCATCGCGTGCGACGAAGCGGCGGGTACCTACTACATCGAGTTCGACTACACCGGTGCCCTGTTCTGGGGGGAGATCCCAGCCATTGGTGCGCCGCGAGAGCTGCTCATCGACTACGGGGTGACGAACAACCCGGGCTGTGTTTGGGACCCGACGAACGACTGGAGCGTCCAGTTCCTGCCGGTGGCGAGCAACACTGAGGCCGTCAAGACGCCGTACATCACCGTCTACAGCAACGGCGAGCTCATCTGGGGTGAGGAGCCGCCCTGCAACGGCGAGCAGAAGAAGGTCGAGCCGCCACCGCCCCTGGTCTACGTCTACTAAGGAGCCAACCGATGAAGACGAGCATGCTCGTGGTTCGAGTTCTGGGGTTGGCGCTGCTCTGTGCCTGCGCCTCAAGCAATGCCTCCGGCGGGCGTGACCTCTCCGGCGGGGCTGCTGGGACGCTCGGTGTTGCCGTCGGTGGTGGCGCTGGCATGGCTGTTGGGGCGGGTGGGACGGCGCCAGTCGTCGACGGGACGCCTTGGATCCAGGGAGGGACCGCCGGCACCGGCCTCGTCAGCCCTGTGTTCGGGGATCCCATGGACTACGGCAGCGGTGGTGGCGCGCCCGACGTGGACTGCACCCATCCCTCGCCTGGCACGTGCGACTGGTCGCGCCTCGATGGCTGCTGCCGTGAGTTCGGGTGTGCCAACGCTAGCGAGTCTCTCTGGGATGACACGGCGTTCAACTATTGCTCCGAGCTCGTTTCGTGCCTGCAGGCGAACCCGAGCTGCATCACGGACGAGGACCCGCTCTGCTCTGCCAGGGACGGCGCGGTTACCTCTCCGTGCACCGTCGAAGTCGAAACCGCTGGTTTGGAGCCGGGCCGCCCGGGAGCCCTGGTTCGCGATGCGGTCACGTGCGTCTGCGGGATCTAACTGCGAACGTTCTGTGGGCTGAGTGGTCGGTCGCGTTGGAATCTCCCTAGCCAAGCGGGGCAACGCCCGCTATTTTCCCGGCGATGCCGAGCACTGTGCCGCCGCCGGCAGAGGTTCTGACGCCGGAGCGGGTTCGCGACCCCGACGCCTGGATCACCTACGTCTCCTGGGCTGTCGTGGCCTTCGCGACCCTGCAGATCCTCCTTTTCTCCTTTGGTCGCGACCAGGGCATCTATGCCCTTGTGGGTACTGGGATCCTGGACGGGCAAGCGCCCTACAGTGATCTCTGGGACTTCAAGCCGCCGGGCATCCACCTCGTTTATGCCTTTGCCCAGGGGCTGCTCGGGCGCACCATGCTGGCATCTCGCCTCGTCGAGGCGGCGGGTCTCATCGGCATGGTGTTCGCGTTTCGGGCCCTCTCCGTCGAGTGGTTCGGCAGCCGTTTGCCGGGGCTCTTGGCGGGTGCTCTCGCCACACTAGTGCATGCCCAGCTGGAGTTCTGGCACACAGGCCAGCCCGAGATCTTCGGTGGGATGCTCACCGTTTTCTCTCTCGTGCTGCTCGTGGGGGAGCGCTTTCCACGGCAGCGCCCCTGGGCATGGATCGTTGCCGGCCTCTTCTTCGGAGCTGCCTTTCTCCTCAAGCCGCCCCTCGGTGGCGGGGCGCTCGTGCTCGCGGCGTACCTCTTCACGCGCCGGCATCAGCGCGGAGCGACGACCCTTCAGGCGCTGGCGCCGGGCCTCGTCATGGCAGCCAGCGCCGCCCTCGTGCTGGCCGCCTGCGGCTCGTGGCTTTGGTGGCGAGGGGCCTGGGACGCCGCCGCTTGGACATTCGTCGACTTCGCACCGGGCTACACGACCCTGAGCTGGGTCGGGCAGTCGGCGCCCGGGCTCTTCTACCAAGCGTTCAGCGATGTATTCGTGAGGTTCTCGGCGCTGTTGCTGCTCGGGGTGCTGGCGGCGCTCCTGCTGCAACCGCTGCACGCGCGTGAGCGGGAAGCGCTGTTGCTGCTCCTGGGCCTCATCAGCGTGCACGCCGCCGGGATCGCCATGCAGGGCAAGTTCTTCGCCTACCACTATTCGGCGACCTTGCCCCTGGTGAGCTTCATCGCCGGGCTTGGTTTCTACAAGTTGTGGCGGCGGCTCTACATCGCTGGGCCCAGCGGCATCCTCGCTTTTGCGCTCTTCGTCGTGCTCGTTGGCAGCATGCGCTCGGGAGTTGGGGACCTCCGGCAGGATTTCTGGTGGAGGAGCGGGGCCCGCATCCGTTACCTGCTTCGCGTCGGTGACGTCGCCACCCGGGAGCTCCTCGACAAGGAGCTGTACACCGTCGCCGACTTCGACCTGAACGCGGCTCGGCGAGCGGCTTTGGAACTGCGGCGCATCACGGAGGCGGGGAGCACGGTCTACATCTGGGGATTCGAGCCCATCATTTACTGGATGGCGGAGCGCCGGCCCGCGTCGCGCTTCATCTACAACGTGCCGCAACGCGTCTCGTGGGGGGAGGAGGAGGGCACCCGGGCCGAGCTGATGCGGTCTCTCGAGGAGCATCCACCTGAGGCTGTGCTGGTCCAGCGTGAGGACGTGTTTCCCGCCGTCACCGGCAGCTACAGCGACAGCGCGGAAGCGCTGATGGCCTTCACGGAACTAAACGATTGGCTGAAGCGAGACTTCCGCTGGTCGGCGAGCATCGACTCCTTCGAGCTCTACGAGCGGCATCAGGCTCGCGCGAAGATGCGCTGATGCTACCTTTGGGGGTCTCGCCCGAGCGGGATGAGCGGGGTCTTCCCAAGAGTGGCACCCGCCTCGGGAGGCTGTGCCGGGGCGTGGTCTGGGTAGCGACCGCTTGGCTGCTGTTCGTCGGCATCTGGGAGATAGCGGCACCATTCGGTGCGGGTCACGCGGCCGTAGTGCCTGCGCGGGGCATCATCGCCGAGAACATGTTGACCTGGGGCATCCCGGGGCCCGTCCGCACCTATGCGATCGCGAGGCCCGGACCCGAGGCGTACTACGCGCACCACCCTTGGGGCAGCTTCTGGATGCAGGCGCTGATGATGGCTGTCTTCGGGCGCCACGAGGTCACCTTTCGGATCTTGCCGGTGCTGACGACTGCTGCCACGCCTTGGCTGCTCTATGGCGTCGCGCGGGCGCTCTATGGCCCCGTGGCGGGGGCTTTGGCGGCTGCCGGATACGCTGCCCTGCCCATCGTGCTCGCCTTCGCGGCGTTCCCGGGCTTCGAAGGTCCAGTGGTCGTCGGGTGTCTGCTCACCTCGTGGGGGGGCGTGAGACTCCTTCAAACGGGCGCTTGGCGTTGGCTCGGCGTGGTGTCGGCGGGCATGCTGTGGGGCCTCCACGCCGACTGGGAGTACTACGTCTTCGCGGCCCTGGTGCTCGGCGCGCTCCTGGTCCTGCACCTGGTACTGCCCCGGCGCTGGTTCGGCGAGGTCGCACGCGGACCACTGTTGGCGTGGGCGGGAGTCGGGTTGGTGTTGACCCTTGCCAGCCTGGCCCTTTACTACTGGCTGTTCCGCGAAGCGGGCGGCGTGGAGGCGCTCCTGGCCCAGGGCCGTTTTCGCAGCGGCACGCACCGAACCTCCTTGAGCGAGGTCCTCGAGCGGCGTGCCTACTGGATCGAGGTCATGTTCACGCCCCTCGCGATCCTCGTCGGTAAGCTTGCCCTGCCCGTCTTTCTAGCGCGGCTCGTCCTGTTGCGTCGGAGCGGAGAGGTCTTTCCTCTTGCCATCCTGGCCATGGCGAGCGTTCACTACGTCGTCTTCGAGAACGGCGCGACCATCCACATTTATTGGCCGCTGCCCTACGCAGCGTATTTCCCCCTCGCGCTCGGGATGCTGGGCCATGTCTTGGCGCATGTCCTCGGGTTCGCCATGGCTGCCTCGCGTACCGGCCCCCCGGCGCCCGCCTTCCGTCTTGCTTTCGCCAGCGCGGGATTGGTTCCCCTGCTGATGCTTCCCGACGCATGGCGTGCCCTCGACTACGCACGGAACACCGGGCTCCGCTTGAACGACAATGGCCACCTGAACCTCCAAGACTTCGACAAGGCAGCAGCCTTTCGGTACTTTGCGGAACGGATCCCGGAGGGGCAGGTCGTCGCGTTGCATCCGTCGGTCTTCCCCAACTGGGCCCAGGAGTGGATCCTGCGTCGACCAGTGCGCATTTCGGCGCGCCCTCCGCCGCCAGGGCCCAGCACGGAGCGGTTCCTCCTCCTCGACACGCGCTTCACTGGGGCGCGTCAGCTGCGCCAGTTCGCTATGCGCTACTCCATCACGGCGGTGAGCACCTTCTGGCTCGTCGACGGCCAAGGGCCGGAGGGCAGCATCCTCGCCTACGGCCTGAAGCGTCGCGAGCCGGAGCTGCTGGAGCGCTTCTTGAAACAGGCGCACGACCCGGTGTACTCCCTCGAGCGCGACCCGTGGCTGGAGTGGGAGCTCCGTGCGCACCTCGGACGGACCCCCAAACGGCCGGAGGTGACCCCGACGAGCCCCGACGCCTTGCGCGTCGCTCACAATGTGGCGCTCGCAGGTGGGGAGACCCGCGTGGCTGAGGCGCACCTCACGCGGCTCTTGGTCGGCTGTGATCGCGGGGTGCGGAGCCGCCACGACACGGGCATCGAGCTGCTTGCTGCCTGTTACGAGGAAGGTGTGGTGCCGCGCCTCACCCTCCACTTCCGCAGTGAGCGACGCCTCGCCGAGGACTGGGACTTCGAGGTGCGCTCGATCGTCGAAGCGGCGCCCGCACCATCGTGGGTGCGCCGCGATGGCAGGGAGCAGGTAGTGATTCGGGGGTTCGGGATTCCACCTGTCCTGTGGCGTCCTGGTTTCATCTACGCCCAGGTCATCGAGCTGCGCAGGCGGCCTGGGCGAGAACGCCTCTATGGCGAGTGGATGAGTCGCGACGCGTCGCACCCTTCGTTCGTGCCGGGGCGCACCGAACCGGTCGAGCTCTTGGTGCTGCCATGAGGAGCGTGCCCGCCGCGCCGCGGCCGCCAAGTACGCTCGGCGCTTGGCGCGCAGCGCATCCACCGGGGCCTTCGTGGCCGCTGTGGCTCTTGCCGTGGATGATCGTGGTGGAGCTCCTGGGAAGCACCTTCGGCGCTCCGCTCCTGACGAGCTGCGTGTTTTTCATTGCCGTGGCGCTCATCGTGCTGCGCACGCCAGCGAGCGCAGCGTCCGGGATCGAGCCGTCCTGTGCAGTGCCGCAGCCCGAACCGCTCGGCGCCGCCCGCCAGGTGCTCCGCTGGAGCCTGGGTTGGCTGCTCGCCGGGACTGGGCTCGCGCTGCTTGGAGGAGCTGTCCTGCCATTGCTCGGCGCTGGCTCACCGCGCTGGGCTCACCCGGACCCCACCTTGGGCGTCCCCCTGGCCCTCACGGGCTGCTGGCTCCTCGCCGTGGGCAGCGCCTGGGCATGCGGGAGGCACGCGACGTGGCGGGACCTGGAGCGGAGTGGCCTGCTCATGGGAGTTGTGTTTCTCGGGCTGTTCGCCTCCGGATACCGAGTACAGGGGCTGCCGGTGTTCCCGCAAGAGCCCTGGGCAGGCAGCCTGGCTTCGGCGCTTGCCCTCGTCCTGGTTGGGCTTGCGGTCACCGCCGGTCGCGCCCGCCCGTCGCGTTGGGTCCTGCTGCTGGGCGTTGGTCTGCTCGTGCGCGGTGTTGGTCTCACGGTTTGGCAACCCGACCCAGTGGTGAGAGATATGCTGCCGCTGATTCAGAGTGCCGGTGATGCCCTGGCGCGCGGCGAGGAGCCCTACCAGCTGTACGCCATGCAGCGGGGCAGCGTCATCCCCTTGACCTACCTACCGGGCATGTGGGGGCTCCACAACCTGCCGCGGCTCCTCGGTTTTCCTCTGCGTACGGCCTCGATCGCCGCGGACCTCGGCGTCGTTTGCAGCCTGTGGTGGCTGGGGCGGGAGCGAGAGCGTCGTGGTTCGGTCGTCGCGAGCGGCGGGGCGCTTGGGCTTGGTGCTTTGTGGCTACTCTCCCCGAGCGTCCAGTGGAATGCCATCTACGCAGAGCCGCACCCCTGGTGGGCACTCCTCGCGCTTGGGCTCGCCTGTGCGATCCGCGGTCGTTGGCTTTGCTCAGCTCTCCTGCTCGGGATGGCGATGGCGACGCGGCAGCTGGCCTGGTTCCTGGCTCCCTTCTGGGCGCTGTGGGCGCTGCGGACCTTGGGAGCAAAGGCCGGCCTGCGCTATGTCGCGTGGGCGGGCGCTGTTGCGCTAACGGCAGTGGCGCCCCTGGCGCTCGCGGATCCTGGTAGCTTCTGGTTTGGAACCGTCCGCTGGTTTCCCATCTATGGCAGCGTGCACCGGAGCTGGTTCGTGGAGCGACTCGGCTTCGCCGGGACGCTTTACTCTGGAGGGCAGGAGGCGCTGCTGATGCCGCTTCAGGCATGTGTCGCCGCGCTAGCCTTGGGGATCGCGGCGGCGGCGCGAACTCCGCGCGGGCTCCTGCAGGCGATGGCCATTGGCTACGTCGCCTTCATCATGCTGAGCCCCGTCATCTGGGACAGCTTCTACCTGGGCGCTTTCGTGCTCGTGGCGGTCGTGGTGCTGGGCGCCGGTGAGCTGTCCCGTTTTTGCGCGGCCGCGGCGGCGCCGCCGTCCCGAGCCCGGGAGTGGTTGGTGCTGCTGTCCGTCCTCTGCGTCGAGGCAGGGCTGCTCTCCTGGCTGGCATATGGATACTGGGCATCTGCGAGCGAGCGGGGATTGACCGCAAGTGCCGCGGCCGTGGGTGAACAGCTCCGAGCAGGGGACGTCCTTCTGGACCGAGCGCGCCGCCGCGTCACCTTCGCACAACCTGCACTGTCCGTCGATCCTGTCCAGGGCGCACGGGTCGTCGGCAGCATCCTCGAGCCCGCCCTTCCGGACTGGGGCTGGCTGTCGTCACAGCGTCCTGCGCTGCTGTTCCGCCCAGACCGCGATGCCGCGATCGCTGCGCGGATGGCGCGCCTCGGCGAGGTTGTCGCGGAAGACGGCCAGGGCTTCTTCGCTTGGATGGTCGTCGAGCCACGAGCTGCGGTAGGCTCGCTGCGTGACGGCTTCGTCCGTGCATTCCCGCCCCCCGCTCCCCGCCAAGCTGAGCAGGACGCCTCGGGCCCCGGCAGTTGCTTGATCGGGGGACGGTGGCGCCCAGCGCTGCTTGCCCGCGCCAGCCGGGACGCCGCCTCGTTCCTGCGTTTCGCAGTGCCCTCGGCTGCGGAGAGTGTGCTGCTCGCTGCCAGTTTCACCGAGGGCGGCATCGTTTGGGGAAGGCGCGGTGCGGAGATCCAGGTACGGCAAGCCGAAGCGTTGATGGGTACCCTGCCACTCAGGAACCTGCCCGAGGTGAATTGGGATGTCTTTGCTCTTCGCGGGAGTCCTGCTGGCCATCAGCTCGAAGTACGTCTCTCCATCCCGGACGAGGGCGAGCGCACTGTGTGCTTGCATGGCATCTGGCTCGGGAGTGTCTTCAAAGCCGAGCCCGAGCCCGATCGGTTCGAGTGAAGTGTTCTTTGTCCAGTGGACGGGCTTTCCATCGAACAGGGTATGTTCCGCAGCGCTCGAACTCGCCGATGACCTGCTCCGAACTCGCGCCCGAGGTCTTCTGCTGCGCATCGTCGCCATGCTCGCCGTCATGGTCGTGAAAGGGACCGCCGCGGCCCAAGTATCCCCTAGCCATTCAGAACTCCGCGCCAGCATGCCCGGACCCTTTCAGAGGTGCAACGGCACCGCAGCTGCCCGAAGCGACGGCACCCGATCGTCCCACCGCCCCCAGAATGTGGCAAAGTGCACAAAAAAACACAGCGGCTCGACGGAGGGGGCACGTCTTTGAGCCGCTGTGCAGGAGTCTGCGGCAGCAGGGGAAGCCAGGTGAAGGTTTCCGACTACCGCCGAGAATTCTCTTAAGCAGGTCGCGTGCCAATGTCATTGTCAAGTAATTACAGTAGTTTGCGATTGCCATCCGTGACGTTTCATTTCACGTGTGAAACTTGTGTGACTTTCGTGAACTTCGTAGGCGGTGTAGGTGACTGTCCCTCCCCGGCAACCGCCCGCCTGGTGTGGTGCTCCTGATGGCCTGTGGCAGGGTGGCGCGGGTGATCGCGCGTCCTTGGCTCGCCGCTGCCGTTCCGTGCATCGCGCTCCTCGAGCTTATCGCCGTACCGATGGTGGGGTCGTGGGTGCCTGCCCGCGCCGATTGGGCCCGCCTCCGGTCCGTTGTACAGGCATTCTCCGAGCCCGGGACGCTCGTTCTCGTTACTCCCCGCTGGGCCGAGCCGTTGGCGCGTGCGGCCCTCCCGACCGGCATGCTGCCCGCCCAGGTGCTCGCGCGTGCCGACGAGGAAGGCTTCGAGACGGCCTTGGAGATTGCCCTCGGGGGGGAGCGCTCACCGGAGCTGAAGAGCTGGAAGCTCCTCGAGACGACAGATTCGGGCCCGTTCACCCTTCGGCGCTGGAGGAACCCGGACTTTCGGCCACAGCTCTTTGATTTCGTTGGCGAGTTGGGGCCCGCGACGGCGTCGGTGATCCACCACGGACGGGATGCGGAGGAAGCCTGCATCTGGATGGAGCTGGCCCCTCGCTTTGCCGGTGGCCTCGGCGGTCCGCCCGCATTTCCGGCACAGCGCTTCCAGTGCGCCGTAAACGACTTCGTCTTTGCGGGGGTGACGATCATCGATGACCAGGATTATCGGCCGCGCCGTTGTGTGTGGGCGCACCCGCCACCGCAAGGAGCCCTCACAGTAACCTATCGCGGTGTCCCGCTGGGTGAGAAGATCGTAGGCCACCTCGGTATCCCCTGGTTGCCCGCACGCGACGGGCTAGGCACTCCAGTGACTCTGCGGGTCACGATTGACGGCAGGACGGCCCGCGAGTTCGCCTACGATGAGCGGGAGGGTTGGAAGCGTTTCGAATTCGCGACCGGCGTCACACCGGGGCAGCTGCACGAGGTAACCTGGTGGGTACAGAGCGAGCGCTTTGACTTCCGCCACTTCTGCTTCGAGGCTCGCGCCCGATGACCCCGTGGCGCGATAGGTTGAGAACCGATCCGAGCGTGCACCGCAGCGGAGTCGCACGGCGCCGTGCTTGGCTCGAGGCTTCGGTCCTCGCAGCGGGGTACTTCATCGTATTGCTGGCGACGGCTGGAGACCTTGGCTATGCCCGCGACGAGGGCTTCTACTTCGACGCCGCTGAGGTCTATGCCCGCTGGTTCGATCTACTCTTCCGTGAACCCGGGCTGGCACTGTCCCGCGATGCCGTCGACGAACACTGGCGCGTAAACCATGAGCACCCCGCCCTCGTGAAGAGCCTCTTCGCCCTGGGGCATCGGGTGCTTCACGAGCGGCTGGGACTCATCGCAGAACCAGGCCTCGCGCATCGGGTGGTGGGAATGGCCTTCGGTGCGACGGCCCTCGCCGTCATCTACCGGTGGGCCTTCGCTGTTGCAGGGCGAGCAGCTGCCTTCGTTGCGGCGCTGTCCTACGCTGGCATGCCGCGCGTCTTCTTTCATGCACATTTGGCCTGCTTCGATGTTCCGGTGCTCGCGCTGTGGCTTGTCGTCACTGCCAGCTACGTCTGGGCGCTCGCGGCTCCCGGTTGGCGCCGCTCCGTGGTAGTGGGAGTGCTCTACGGGCTCCTGCTCAACACGAAGCACAACGCATGGATCCTGCCTCCGGTCCTGGGCGCGCACTGGCTTGCGGTCGGCTGGATGCGAGGTTCCTTTCGGCAAGCGTTGGCGCGGTGCGAGCTCCTACCACCACGCCCGCTGCTCGCCATGCTCGTGGCGGGACCGCTCGTGCTGTTCGCGACCTGGCCCTGGCTTTGGTTCGATACCATTGCACGACTGCGCGAGTGGGCCGTCTTCCACGTGCAGCACGTCTACTACAACATGGAGTTCTTGGGCGAGACCTACTGGAAACCGCCCATGCCACGGCTCTACGCCCCCGTCATGACCCTGGCAACCGTGCCCCTCATCACCTTGATGCTGGCAGCCTGGGGTGTGTTCGAGGGTCTCCGGCGCGTTCTCCTTGCTCGACGAGATAGCTCCTCGAGACGGCCGCGATCCGAGCGTAGTAGAGCGCGTATCACGCCCGACCTCGTTCCCGAAGCGGTGCTGCTCTGGCTGCTCTGCATCCTCGGCAGCTATGGGCCGTGGCTGTCGACCACGACGCCCATCTTTGGAGGAACCAAGCACTGGATGACGGCGTACCCCTATCTCTGCCTGTTCGCCGGGGTGGGCTTCGCGAGGCTGCGGGATCGCCTGGGTGTTCTCGTGGAGTGCTTGGGCTCCTGGAGGCGGGTCGCGACCCCCCTGCTTGCCGTGAGCGTCACGGCGGGGCCGTTGCTCATGACCGCCCATGCCCACCCCTTCGCGCTCAGCGCGTACACACCAGTCGTGGGGGGGGCTCCCGGGGCAGCCAACCTGGGGCTAAACCGTACCTATTGGGGCTACACGACGGCGGCGCTGATCGATACATTGAATCGTGAGGCGCCGCCCGGTGCTCGAGTCTACGTGCATGACACCGCGCTGCCCAGCTTCCGCATGCTGCAGCGCGATGGCCGGCTGCGCACGGACCTGAGACCCACCCTCTCCATTGCCGGCTCCGACCTGGCGCTCTACCATTACGAACAGCACATGGGGCGCGTCGAGTATCAGATCTGGGTCGACTACGGCACGACAGTACCGCTGGGATTCGGGCTGCACGACGGGGTCCCGGTGGTATGGCTCTACGAGAGGCCACGAGAGCGACGATAGGGCGCCTGCTACTCCCAGCGGCGATCTCCCGCGAAGAGCCACGGCAACACTTCCGCCGTCTTTGCTGCCACGGCTCCCGCGGGCGTGTGGCCCGCCCCGACGGCATGCACGGCCATGGCGTCCACCTCCGCTTCCTTCAGCCATCCCACGGCGCGCTCCGCCAGGCTCGCGCAGTGGCGACGCCCACAAGCGAAGAGCACCCTCTGCCCGCCCCGCGCGTGGAAACGTTTGGCTTGTGTCACGTTCCACTCCGCAAAGCCCCCTTCAACGAGGGCCGCGCGAGCAAAGGTTGGTTCGCGCGAGGCCAACACCAGCGCTCCCATCGAAGCACCTTGGGAGTAACCCGCGAAAACGGGCTCGCTGACGTCAGCGCGCGGGTAGGCTTCGCGGAAAGCCGTGAGGGCCGCTTCAAGCTCGCGCCCGAGGGCGTGGTGGTCCGGATAGTAGTAGCCGCTCTGCACCTTGTGATCGGCGATCATGCGCTTGCCGGCCAAGCACAAGACGTAGCCTCGGGCCGTCGTCAGAGCACGCCAGTGCGCGCAATGCCAATCGGCGTTGCCTCCAGCACCATGGGTCGCCACGAGAAGCGGAGCACCCACCCGTGAGCCCTCAGGCAGGGAAACGATGGCGGGCTCGAAGCCAGGGATCTCCAGGGTAGCCCACGGTCCCGACTCGACGCTGGTCTCTGCGGGCAGAGCGGATGCAGCGCCGCTGTCCTGTGGCGGCGAGTGCTCGGGACCGGATCGTGCCGCCAGCGGCATGGATGGGCCGGGGGGGGTGCCGGTCACACTGCGCCTCGCCGCATGCGGACCAGAGCTGACTTCGGAGCCCGCCATGGCTTGAGGGGTGGCGGGTCGGCACGCCGCCGCTCCCACGCTGGTTGCTACGATGCTGGCCGCGACCGCATTGCTCATCCATTCATGGTTCGGGAACCCTCGCCGATTCACGCCACAAGGTTACACCGTTGACGCCGGCATGGCATCGCGATACCGCGCGGACGATGCGTGACCGTCTCCCGGCCTCCGGGCAAACCGCGCCGGAGCGCCACCAAGGCCAGGGACGCGGCCTCTTGCCTCGCTGGGCGGGGGGTGGCCTCCTCTTCGCGATCCTGGCTCTCGCGGGCGCGCTGCCCCTGTGGGCGACCGAACACCCTCCCATTCAGGACTGGCCGCAGCACCTCGCTGCCATCCGTGTTCTCCACAGCTACCGCGATCCGGCCTTCGACTTCCAGCGATACTTCGTTCTCGAGCCCACACGGACCCAGTACCTTTCGGTGTACTATGGGGCCGCTGTGCTGGCCCATCTGGTCGGAGTGGCAGCGGCTGCGAAGCTCGTCCTGAGCGCGGCCATTGTGTCGCTCCCCTTCGCCGTGCGTAGCCTCGCCCGAGAGGTAGGCGGTGCCGGCAGCACCGGCTTATTGGCAACGCCCCTGGCCTACAGCGCCCACACCATCCTCGGGTTCCTCAATTTCTTGGTCGCACTGCCCCTGATGATTTGGGCCATCGCTTGGATGCTGCGTGGGGTGAAGCAGAACCGTGAGCGCGACCTGTGGATTAGCGCCGCCCTCCTGATTGTCTGCTTCTATACGCACGTGCTGCCCTTCGGCTTCGCCGCCCTGGGCAGCCTCTTGGTGGTCCTCGTTCCGCCCTGGCGTGCGCCATGGCGGCGGCTCTTGCCGCTTGCGCTAGTCGGTCTCGCCGTCGTGCCGTGGCTCGCTGGGACGCCCGCCGGGGAGGCCGTGCTCACCGTGCTGCTCGGTCGAAGAGGGGGCGGCGTGAAGCCGACCTATGAGAGCTTCGACATGGCGCTGACGCAGCTGCCCCTGTGGCTCACCGATGTGTGGCGTGGTGATGGGGACCGATGGCTGATGGGGGCTTGGGCGGTGCTCGTCTTGCTTTGGGCCGTTCTCGGGGCGAGAGGTCGTCGTGGCCGGCGCGAGACCCTCGCTGGTGAGGCTGCGAACCGGATGTGCAGCTCGGCGGGCCGCCTGTGGCTGCTGCCGCTCGTGGCGGGGGTGGCCTACTTCTTGGTCCCCTCTTCCTATGGGTGGATATGGCCCATCAGCGCGCGCTTTCCTCTCCTGGCAGTGTTGCTGATGCTGCCGTTGCTGCCAAGCCCAGCTCCAGGGGTACGGGGAGGGTTGCTGACGGGCATCGGCGTCCTAGTCGTTTGTAGTGTCCTCGCCGTGGCCCACCGATTTCAGCGCTTCGAACAGCAAGAGGTGCATGGACTCCGCGAGGTGCTCGAGTGTATCCCTCCTCGACAACGGGTGGCGGGGCTCATCTTCGCTTCCGGTTCAGCGGTGGTAGAGTTCGCGCCATTTCTCCATGCAGTCGCCTACTATCAAGCAAGGCGCGGCGGAGCCGTCATGTTCAGCTTTGCGGACTTCCCCCACTCGGTGTACAGATATCGAGAAACCCTGCGACCCCCGCCCGTGCCGCCGCGTTGGGAGTGGCTGCCTCACAGCGTCGACCCAGACGAGGATCTCGATTGGTACGATTGGGTGCTGGTGAGGGGCGGACCGGGAGCGATGCGGGGCAGCCAGGATTTCGTCGTCGAGGGGGCCGTCGGGGCGTGGAGCGTCTGGCAGCGCCGCACGTCCCCGGAGTCCGCCGGGGCTCCTGATCATCCTCCGAGGTAGCTCATCTCTGGCCGTCCCGTGGGCGCAGCGCCTCGAGCGCGCAGCTCCGAATAGCGATCCCCACGGCCGCGCCATAGGGCGGCCAGCGTCTCCGTCAGCATGCCTGGCCGTCGCGGGCTTCGCAGGACGGCGCGCAGATCGAAACCCTCTGAGGCGAACAGGCAGCGGTGCACCCTGCCGTTCGCGGAAAGCCGCAGGCGCGTGCAGCCTCTACAGAAGGGGCGCGTCACGCTGTTGATGAAACCCACCTCCTGGTCGGTTCCGGCGATACGCCAGCGCTCCGCCACCGCGCCGACGGGCTCACCGCTGACGGGCTCGAGGACGAAGCGCTTCTCGATCGCGCGCCGGATCTCCGCGCCTGTCACCACGGCGTTGGGGTCCCAGCCGTTCGTGGCGCCAACGTCCATGAACTCGATGAATCGCACGGTGGCTTTCCTGCCCAGGAAGCGCTCGACCAGGGGGAGAGCCTGAGCTTCGTTGCATCCCCTGCGAACGACAGCGTTGATCTTCACGGGCGTCAGGCCAGCGGCCTCCGCCGCGTCGATACCTGCCAGCACCTGATCCACAGAGGATGGGGAGTCGGTGATCCTCGAGTAAAGGCCCGGCTCGAGGGCATCGAGGCTGACGCTCACCCGGTGCAAGCCCGCCTGGGCGAGCTGGCTTGCCAGTGTGCTCAAGCGATGGCCGTTCGTCGTGAGGGCCAGCTCTACCGGAAAGCGCCGCAGCTGTCGAATCAGCTCCGGCAGCTCGCGCCGCAGCAGGGGCTCTCCACCAGTGATGCGAACCTTGCGCAGCCCGAGGGGCAGGCCTGCCTCCACCACCTCTGCGATCTCCTCGAAGCTGAGGATTTCACTGCGCGGCAGGAAAGCGGCACCCGGTCCGAAGTGCTCTCGGGGCATGCAGTATCGGCAGCGGAGGTTGCAGCGGTCCGTCACGCTCACCCGGAGATCGCGCAAGGGCCGATCCAACAGGTCCCGAACTTCCGCGGGGCTTCTGTCCTCCGAGGTCGGAGGCACCCTGGGGGGGGCGACAGGAGAGTTCAATGGCAATGCTTTGGTCGAAACCGTAGTTCACGGCGGTCCGGCGTCGACTCCATCGAGTGAACGAACTGTCTCGTCTGGCCCGGAGGGAGCGTGAACCTTCTGGCCGCTCGGTGGGCGGCGAGGTGCGGATTGTGTGTCCGATCGAGCTCGGGCGTTCCCCCTTGTTCCACCGCGGAATACCTTGAGCTAATCCGGATCCTCATGAAGCTCTACTCCTTCGACGGGATTGGGGACGATCTCTCGCTGATCCCGCTGGCGGCTCGTCGTTCCCTAGATGCAGCTGGCGCCAAGCTTTCGCTGAGCGCGTGGAAGGGCATGACCTCCGAGCAGCGCCGTTGCGTCGCCGAGCTCGGCTCTGGGGATCGCGTCGACACGGACGCCGTGGTTCGGGCGCTCATGGGGGCTTCCCCCCCGCCGGTGCCGATTGGCCCGGAAGGGGATCCCGACCCTCTCTGCGTCCCTGGGGAGCTGCGCGCCGTCTTCTCAGCGACGCTCCTGCCGGATGCTGTGTGGTCCGCGCTCGCTCCGTTGGACCGCTACGCCTTGGCGAAGGTCGCCAAGCGGGGCAAAACCGACCGAATTCAGTCCGCGTTTGCCGAAATCGTGGGCCACAGCGCGATCTCGACTCACCTGGGACCGCAGGGAGGTGCCCGCATGGTTCGCATTGCCTCCAAGCCCGTGTCGCACCGCGCGGCGCGCGCTCGTTCGCAGGTCACCATGTCGCAGGCGGCATTTGCTCGGCTCGCCGCTAACGACGTCCCGAAGGGTGACGTTCTCGGGACGGCTCGGCTTGCCGCGATCATGGCGGCCAAACGCACTCCGGACCTCATCCCCCTTTGCCACGCCATCGCGCTGACGCACATCGACGTGGAGCTCGCTTTGGACGAGCAGACGCAAACAGTGCACATCCACACCGAGGTGAGCGCCCTGGACCGAACGGGGGTGGAAATGGAAGCCCTCGTGGCTGCTTCCACCGCTGCGCTAGTCGTCTATGACATGCTGAAGGGAATAGACCGCGCCATGGTCATCGGTCCCACCGCGCTCCTGTCGAAGACCGGGGGGCGCTCCGGGGCCTTCGAGAGGCCGGCGCTGAAGTGAGGGAGCGCGGTCCTCGCGCCTCCGTCACGCGTCGGTGATGGGCTGGGGGCAGGGCGACAAGGCGTGGCGTTCGTTCGGCGCTCAGACGAAACCTATGTCAATCGTGTCGACCAGCGTCCCCGCAGCGACTGCGGTAGAGTCCTCGGTCAGCTCCATCAACGTGCCAGCTGTCGCCAAGGCGACGACGGAACCCGAGGACTGGTCGGGCAGCGGCAGGACCCCGCCTTCGCGAACCTCCGCGAGCACGTAGGCGCGCCGGCCAGGCTTGCGGGTGAAATCTCGGAGCAACCGCCGCTGCAATCGCCGCGGAGCGACGTCGACCTCCCCTTGCATCCGCCGCAGCAGCGGCATCGCGAAGAGGGAGAAGGTGACCCACGCGGAGAATGGGTTTCCGGGGAGCCCCAGGAAGGCGCTCGCGCCGTGCCTCCCGAAAAGGAGCGGCTTGCCTGGTTTGATGCGCACCTTCCAGAAGTCTATCTCGCCGCCTGCTGCTTCGAGGGCGCCACGCACGACGTCGTGGTCTCCGACGCTGGCCCCTCCCACCGTCACGACGAGGTCGCTGCATTCGGCTGCGGTCCGAAGCGCGGCTGCGGCCGTCGTGACGTCGTCGATGAGGCGCGGGCCCACCATGACCAAGGCGCCACACTGACGGCCCAGCTCGAGAAGAACTACGCTATTCGAGTCGGGGATCATGTGAGGAGCCCCGACGGTTCCAGGCGGTCTCAATTCGTCCCCAGTGCACAGGACGGTCATGCGCGGTTGTCGGCACACGACCAGCTCGGTGCAGTCCAGACTTGCGGCGAGCCCCAACTGCGGCGGACCGAGCCGGGTGCCCGCGCGCAGGGCCAGCGCGCCAGCGGCCAACTCCTCGCCTCGCCGACGAACGTGCTGCCAGCGCCGCGGCCGCTCGCGGAACGCAACGCTGTCGCCCTGCCGGTCCGCGTCTTCCTGCATGATGACGCAGTCGAAGCCGGGCGGCAGGGTGGCGCCGGTGAAGATCCGGCAGGCGGCCCCTGGGGCACACGACGGGGTAGGGTGTCCCGTTTGGCACTCGCCTACGACGGGGAGCGGGTTCGATAGACCGATCACGTCCTGATAGCGCACCGCGTACCCATCCATCGCACTGCGATCGGTCGCGGGAATGGGTGCGGGACTGAACAAATCTTCCGCGAGCACGCGTCCGCCCGCTCCGGCCAGGGGCACCCGCTCCGGGCTCAGGCACGCGGCGCGACCCAAGATGCGCCCCAGGGCTTCGTCGTAGTTCAACATGCTCGATGTATACCAGCGCGCGTAGGGTTCTCGAAAGCTCCGGCCTCAGGCGAGCGGTCGCTGAGTACGGCGGTCCCGTGCAGCGTTGATGCAGGAGTTCTCGGTTTGCTCCACTCCCAAAGATTCATCAAGGTAACTCCCATGGCTCGAAACACCCGCATCGCCGTCCTTGGCGCAGCGCTCGTCGTCGCTCTGTGGGGACGCACCGTGCTGGCTGCTCCCCCCGCGCAGGACGATCGTCCCGCCCCGCCGCCGCGCGACGAGCCCGCTGTGCTGCCGGTGGAGGCGCCTCAAAATGCTTCGGATGTTCCGGACGTCCAGGGCTCGGCGGGTGCGGCGGGTGTTCTGGAGTCCACACCGAGCACCTCGTCGCCCGCGACATCGGCTCCCGTTGCCATGGAGGCGGAGGGCCAGCCCGACGCTTCGGCGCGTCAGCTCGTTGCGGACTTCGAGACCCGGCTTGCCCCCTACGGAGTGTGGCGCGAGCACCGAGACTATGGCCGCGTGTGGATCCCCCATGTGACGATCGTCGGCTCCAACTTCGAGCCTTACGTCAGCGAAGGGCAGTGGGCACTGAACAGCCAAAGGGAGTGGGTATGGGTCAGTGAGCACCCGTTCGGTCCGATTGTCTATCATTACGGGCGCTGGGTGTGGGCGGCCGACGCCGGCTGGATGTGGATCCCAGGGTGGAGATTCGCGCCTTCCTGGGTCGTGTGGCGAACGCCTCGAGCTGGGGCCGCCTACCTGGGGTGGGCCCCCATGCCGCCCCACTTCATATGGGTCCGCGGCAGCGTCATGTGGCTGCATACGCCGCCGCCCGCGGCATTCGTCTTCTGTCCGAGTGCGTATGCTTTCGCTCCGTACCCGCACCGCTATCTCGTGCGTGACCGCACCGTGATGCGCCGGCTGGTTCGGCAGACCAACTACTTCAGGCCGTTCCGGCGAGGAGCTGGCATCCGTACCTCGCCTTCCCTGACGGCTGCGCGCGTGCCAGCCGTTGCGGTGCCGCGTTACCGTGTTCCCGCCAGGCCTCGGGCGGTACTGCCCGAGTCGCCCACCACGGCATCACCGAGCTCCCGTACCCCGCCCGGAACCGCTATGCGCAGGGCGGTCAGGCCAAGCGTGCGATACTCGCCTCCTCTGCACCCGCAACCTTCCGCCGCGTCGGGTGAACCCCGTTCCGCGCCCGCAACGCGCTCCCCAGCGCGGCTGCGTCCCTCGGGGGCCCCGGCCGGCAACTGGCGCGAACGCATCGAGCGGCGTCGGGACGTTCGCCCTGCTCCGCCACCAGCGGTTCGGCCACCGCGCGGTCATCGTGGCAGCTCGGGAGCGGGCGCCGCGCCACGCAACACCGCACGGCCACGCTCGGTGGCGCCGCGTCGTTAAGCGCGGATTGCGCGTTCCTGGTGCGCTCGCATCGGCTATAACTCCGAAATCCCATGGCGGCTCGAAAACTTACCTGCCTCGGTCCCCTCCTGGCGGCGCTTCTTTCGTGCAGTGACGGCTCGGAGGACGAGCGAACGACGCTCCGCCCCGGTTCGAGCGACGTTGTCGAAGCCGAGATCCTGACGGGGGCGAGCTTGGCCGGCATCGTGCCCGGCGAGTCTCTGGGTGTCTTCGTGGAATACGCGGGCGATGGGGAGTGGTCGGTCGAGGTAACCTGCGACACTCGGGTTACACGGTATCTCTGCGAGTGGGACGTGTACCTTTCCCCTGTCGGCGGCAACACACTCGAGTACGAAGCGGTGGATCTCGAGGACGACTGGGTCATTCCAACCTCTGACGAGGTGGCGCTGCATACCTACACGGACTACGGGTTCGATGGCATCACCGTCTTTGCGGAGCCCGGATACCCCATGCAGGTACAGGTCGTTCTGGATGCGCTTTCCGCGACGCGTGACCCGTTTCCTGGTCGCTACATCGAGTGGGTCGGGGCTGAGGGTGTCGTCCACCTTGGGGCACCCTCCAACCCAATCATCCTGGATCCCACTGAACCCTGAGGTGCTGGTTCGGATCGCGGCGGCGTGTCGAGCTTCGCGCTCCGCAGTCCAGGTTTACCCTCAACCGTACTTCTTGCCTCGCTTCCGCTTCTTGCGGGCCTTACGGAGCTGCTCCAAAGCGTCCGACGGGGCCGGGGCCGGGCGCGGTGAACCAATGCCGAGCAGAGGCTCCTTCTCGCGAGCACGATCCCTCGCCAGCTCCATGAAGCGGGCCTGGCTGCGTAGCGCCGCACGTCCGTCGGGCTGTACACGGGCATACGAGCCGTCGGGGCCGAGCTCCCAGCCCTTGACGTTGTCCTTACGCATCGTGGTGAGGACCTCGTCGTGCAGACGCTTCTTCAGCCCAGGATCCACGACAGGGAACATCGTCTCGATGCGACGCCTGAAGTTGCGCGGCATCCAGTCGGCGCTGGAGAGGTAGATCTCCGGGCTTCCCCCATTGTCGAAGTAGAAGATGCGCGCGTGCTCCAGGAACCGATCGATGACGGTGTACACGCGAATATTGTCGCTGACTCCGGGGACCCGCGGTCTCAGACAGCAGATGCCGCGGACGATGAGGTCGATCTTCACCCCGGCGCGGGATGCGGCATAGAGGGCTTCGGCCACCTCGCGGTCGACCAGTGAGTTCATCTTCGCGATGATGCGTCCCTTCTTGCCGGCACGCGCGTTCGTCGTCTCGCGTTGGATCAGGCCGAGGATGGCCTCATGGAGTCCCAACGGGGCGATGATGAGCTCCTTCCACTGCTTGGGAGCGCTGTATCCCGTCAGCAGGTTGAAGAGAGCCGTACAGTCTTCTGCGAAGGTCTCTCGCGAGGTGAAGAGTGAGAGGTCCTCGTAGAGCTTCGCTGTCTGCTGGTTGTAATTGCCGGTTGCCAGGTGGACGTAGCGCCGCAGGCCCCCGGTTTCGCGGCGCACCACCAGCAAGACCTTGCAATGCGTCTTGAGCCCCAGGAGCCCGTACATGACGTTGACTCCCGAGCGTTCGAGCGCGCGCGCCCACTGGATGTTGCTCTCCTCGTCGAAGCGGGCCTTGAGCTCGACGAGGACCGTGACCTGCTTGCCCAACTCAGCCGCACGCTGCAGCGCGCGGACGAGCGGTGACTCGCCGCCCGTCCTATAGAGGGTCTGCTTGATGGCGAGAACGTCCGGGTCCTCCGCGGCCTGCCAAAGGAAGTCCACGACGGCCTCGAAGGACTCGTAAGGATGGTGCAACAGTACGTCCTGCGAGCGCAGGGTCTCGAAGAAATCGTCCGAATCCCGCAGGGGTGGCACGTACTGTGGCGAGAAGCTTTCGTCGCGAAACTCACGACGTTTGTCCTTCTCGATGAGCCCCGTCAGGGCGCCGAGGAACAAAGGGCCCGCGTGGCGGTACACATCACGCTGGGCATCCAGGCCAAGCTCTTTGCACAGCCACGAGATCGAGTCGTCAGGGGCGTTGGCGTCCACCTGCAAGCGCACGGCGTTGCCTCGCTCCCTGCGCCGTAGCTCCGCCTGCAGCGTAATGAGCAGGTCTTCGGCTTCGTCGTCGTCGATCTGTATGTCAAAATTGCGTGTGACGCGGAAGGCGTACTGCCCCGCGATGGGCATCTGGGGGAAGATGGCTGCGCTATGCCGGAAGATCAGGTGCTCGAGGGCCACATAGGCGCGAAGAGCACCCTCGTGCGGGACGGGCAGGAGCCTTGGGAGGGTGGTGGGCAGCTGAACGACACCGAAGGACGGCTCGTTGCTCACTCCGCGCCGACCGAAGATGATCCCGACGTTGATGCTCTTGTTGCGGACATGGGGAAAGGGGTGGACCGGGTCGATGGCAATGGGTGTGAGTACGGGAAAGATCTCGCGCTCGAAATGCTCGTCGAGTTCGCGTTGCGCTGCGGGGGACAGCTCCTCGGGAGTGACAAGGGCGATCCCGGCCTGTTTCAAGGCAGGGCGCAGCTTGTGGTTCCAGGTGGAGTAGGCTGTGTCCATCAGTTCATGGGCGCGCTTGCTGATGGCGTGCAGCTGCTGACGTGGTGCCATTCCGTCAGGCGGAACCTCGTCGACGTCGCCCGACAGCTGAGCAAGGAGCCCTGCCGCGCGGACCATGAAGAACTCGTCCAGATTCGAGGAGAAGATGCCGAGGAACTTGAGGCGCTCGAAGAGGGGGACTTCGGGGTTCGTCGCTTCAGCGAGGACGCGCGCGTTGAACTCCAGCCACGAGAGCTCACGGTTGATGAACAGCTGGGAGCTGCTCACATTTGCCGAGGTGTGGCCGTCGTCGCCCTGCGGGCGCTCGACCCGGTTCGCCGTCATGACAACATCGGGGCCCTGTGGTTCGTTGGGTTGCGGGCCGATGAACTCCGTCGCGCCGGGGTCCCCGTGCGCATCGGGCTCACGGCGCTCGGGCCATGTACTGTTGGGGAGTGAGAGATTAGACACGCTGGTGCTCGTGACGGGTTCTGCTCCGATGAGTCATGAGCCCGGCCTCCGGCATCATAGCCCGGCCAAGCGCATGCCGGCCAACGATTGGCTGGGCCGGGACGTGGGTGTCGCGGCTTTCTTCTGTGGTCGGTTGGCCGATAATGTCACCTTCCACGGGGGTCTTTGCGTTGTATCGGCGCGAAGCAGGGGGCTCCGAGGGCTCTCTGCGGGCGCGCGGTGCTGCGCCCATCGGCTCGCTGACGGTGTCTGGAGTGGCTGCGGGCCGAACCTCCTCTCCATGAGGTGCGCCAACAATCCCATGCACTGCGTCGCGCGCCGCGTACCCTTGAGCGATACTCGAATGCGGCTATGGATGGCCGACGGATGCACAGTCGAGCTGAGGCTCGAGGAGGCGACGCATTGAGCACGAATAGCGCCACGATGGCTAGAATGGTGGACCAGATCGCTGCCATGCAGGATTACGATCGGTATCGTGACCTGTCCTGGGAGGGCAGCTTCGAGGACTATCTCGGGATTGTTCGAGGGAAGCCCGAGGTGACGCGCAACGCCTTCCAGCGAGCGTACGACATGGTCGTGTCGTACGGCACCGAAGAATACATCGACAACAAGAAGAAGCTGATCCGTTACAGCTTCTTTCAGGACGAGATCGATTCCGGCAAGGATGCGGTGTTCGGGCTGGATATCTCCCTCATGCGCTTGATGAACGTGCTGAAGGCCGCTGCGGAGGGCTACGGCCCGGAGCGGCGTGTGATTCTGCTGCATGGACCGGTAGGGTCTAGCAAATCGACGATCGTCCGGCTCCTGAAGAAGGGCACCGAGGCCTACTCACGGACGCCGGAGGGGGCGCTCTACACGTTCGACTGGATCAACTTGAACGGCACGGGTCTGGCCAGCGGAGGCGTCGATGTATTCCCCTCGCCAATGCATGAAGAGCCGCTCCGACTCATTCCCATGGAGTGGCGAGCTGGCGCTATCGAGACACTGAGGCTCTCGAACGAGAAGTACAAGGTTCGGGTCGAAGGTGAGCTCGACCCGGCAAGCCGCTTCATCTTCAAGGGTCTCATGGCGAAGTATGACGGTGATTGGGGCAAAGTGGTCTCCAACCACGTGCGCGTCCGACGCCTGGTCCTCAGTGAAAAGGACCGCATAGGCATTGGTACCTTCCAGCCGAAAGACGAGAAGAACCAGGATTCTACCGAGCTCACTGGTGACATCAACTACCGAAAGATAGCCGAGTACGGCTCCGATTCCGATCCTCGTGCGTTCAACTTCGACGGGGAGTTCAACATCGCGAATCGCGGGCTCGTCGAGTTCGTGGAGGTGTTGAAGCTGGACGTCGCCTTCCTCTACGACCTGCTTGGCGCATCGCAAGAGCACAAGATAAAGCCAAAGAAGTTCGCTCAGACGGATATCGACGAAGTCATCGTAGGACATACGAACGAAGCCGAGTACAAGCGTCTGCTGAACAACGAGTTCATGGAGGCCCTGCGGGATCGGACCATCAAGATCGATGTGCCCTACATCACCCGGCTCAGCGACGAGATTCGCATCTACGAGAAGGATTTCGGGCAGGAACGGGTGCGCGGCAAGCATATTGCTCCGCATACCCTCGAGGTTGCTGCCATGTGGGCCGTTATGACGCGCTTGGAGGAACCAAAGAAGCACAACCTGCAGCTGCTCCAGAAGCTCAAGCTCTACGACGGGAAGGTGCTTCCTGGGTACACTCAAGATACCGTCAAGGAGCTGCGTAAGGAAAGCAAACGGGAGGGTATGGAGGGCATGAGTCCTCGCTACGTGCAGGACAAGATCTCGAATGCCCTCGTGAGCGAGGCAGGAGAGGGGACCATCAACCCGTTCATGGTCTTGAACGAGCTCGAGAAGGGCCTTCGGAGCCACTCGCTCATCACCAGCGACGAGCAGAGGAAGCGCTTCAAGGAGCTCATCTCGGTCGTGAAGAGCGAGTACGAGGACATCGTGAAGAACGAGGTCCAGCGCGCGATCAGCGCGGATGAAGACGCCATTGGCAAGCTGGCGGCGAACTACATCGACAGCATCAAGGCTTACACGCTGAAGGAGAAGGTGCGGAACCGCTACACCGGTCAAGACGAGGAGCCAGATGAGCGAATGATGCGGTCCATCGAGGAGAAGATCGATATTCCCGAGAACCGAAAGGACGACTTCCGTCGCGAGATCATGAACTACATCGGAGCCAAAGCGGTCGAAGGAAAGAAATTCGACTGGCAGACGAACGACCGCCTGAGGCGGGCGCTGGAGCTGAAGCTGTTCGAGGATCAGAAGGACAGCATCAAGCTCAGCACATTGGTGAGCGCCGTCGTGGACCGCGACACGCAGGAGAAGATCGACATCATCAAGAGCCGGCTCATTCGCTACTTCGGGTACAACGAGGTCAGCGCCACGGACGTGCTCAACTACGTGGCGTCCATCTTCGCTAGGGGAGACGCGCGCTAGCTCCAGCTCCGCGTCGGAGCGGGGCGCAACGCCATGCGCCGTCGCTCCGCGCGGGATGCGGATTCAGCCCCTTTGACCGCCTAGTACAGGCTCCCCGGATGAAAGCACCCACAGGAGTTGGCCCAAGGCAGGCTTCTCCCGGGGCGACAAGGCGCGGTTCTATCGAATGGCACCGCGCTTGGCCACCGAACGTGCGGCGAGCCTCGATGCATGTCGCATCACCAATCTCGCGGATTTGGAGCTTCTGACCCGGGGTCGCACGCTGCTGCTACGCACGGTCGCCATGCTGATCGCTATGGTCCTGCGCCTCAACGATCCGGGCTCGGGCTCGACCTACTGAGTACGAACCTTTGGGGAGCTGTACTTAGTCCCTTACCGGGCAGATTGATGGCGGGGTTGGCAAGACTTGGATGGCTGTTGCCGACTGGTGCAGGCAATCAGCTTTCAGTTCTCAGCCGTCAGCATCTGCGGGAGCACCA
>JAEWRL010000151.1 GCA_023398955.1 Pseudomonadota bacterium | reverse complement strand
CACAAACAAGGAGGTCGCCTCCTCCGGGCTTGATGGTCAAGCTCCGCGAGGGGGCGGCTCTATTTCCCTGCTAGCCACCGTGCACGGGACGCCCCTTCCTCGTGGATATCTGCGAGCTCAGGGTTACAGGCCAGGGCCACTTGTCGCGCAAGCTTTGGACTCAGGGGTGCGATCTGGTCTTCAGTGGAAGTTCGCGGACCACCGACTTCTACCGCAGTGAGGAGTTTGAGCGGGAGTTCGGACGTAGGAAAGCATGTGTTTGGGGATCCGACGCTCATTCGGAGGAGCAGCTCTTTGCGCCAGATGGCGACAGGTTCTGTTGGATCAAGGCAGACCCCACGTTCTCTGGCTTGCGTCAGCTGACGAATGAGCCCGACCGTGTACACATCGGGGAGCGGCCGCCAGGGGACGAGACGCAGCTCCAGCGTATATGGGTGAAGAACGTGGCGGTCGCGCGGACGGGACCGCTGGAGGATGGCGAGCAGTGGTTCGATGCCGTGGATGTGCCTCTGAACAAGAAGCTCGTTGCGATCATTGGGAACAAGGGTTCTGGGAAGACGGCCCTCGCCGATGTGCTTGGTTTGTTGGGGAATGCTACGACAGGCTGGGAGCATTTTGGATTCTTGAAGGAAGGGCGCTTCCTTGGGAAAGCGAAGAGCGCGAAGCGAGCCCGCGCCTTCGAAGGCAGGTGCACGTGGAGTACTGGCAATGAGCGCACCGCATCGCTTGACGCAAGCCCAATCGGAGAGCGACCAGAAGAGCTGACATACTTGCCTCAAGGATACCTGGAGGAGATATGCGCCTCCCCATCGTCGACTGACCTCTTCGAGGCTGAACTGGAGCGCGTTATCTTCTCTCATGTCGACGAGGCGAGTCGACTGGGTAGGCGCACTCTGGCTGAACTCATCGAGTTCAAGACTGAGGAACTGCTGCGAGAGAAATCCGTAGACAAGGCAGAGATTCGCAACTTGAATCGCCGATTGTGCGAGCTACGAGAACTTCAGCGGCCCGCTGCACTTGCTAGCCTGGGGCAACAGATCGAAGAAAAGCTGACGCAACTCAAGACGCTCGAGGAAGCCAGGCCGAAGGAAGTTGCTCCGCCCTCCGCTCCTGCGGCAGGGGAGGAAAGCGAAGCTGCGAATCGGGTGGCGGCGACAAAGGAGCAGCTTGCGGAGCTAGAGGTGGCAATCGAACAAAATCGCGCACACCTCAAGAAGGCCAAGGACCGCCAAGCGCGGCTGCAGAAGCTCGGAATTGCCGTCGATTCTCTGGAGTCGGCCTGGACTCGTTTCCGTGACCAGCATGCGAGCTCCTTTGTCGATGTGGGTCTGGATATGGATGCTTGCGTCAAGATTCAGATCGACAAGGCGCCCCTTGAGAAGGCAAGACGAACTTGCGATGCGGATCTTCAGGGGATCGTCGAACGTCTGAACGTAGATGTATCCGACAGCATCGCCGCGCGGCACCGTGCGCTGAGTGCGAAGCTCGAAGAGCAGAAACGCTCGCTCGATGCGCCTCAACGAGAGTATGAGCAGTATCAGAAGGACGTTTTGGCGTGGAACTCGAAAAAGCAGGAAGTGCTCGGTAGTGCCGAAAGCGTCGGATCGCTGAAACAGCTGGAAGCTCAGCGGCGATATCTGGAGACAGGGCTGCCCGGAGAAATTGACGATGTACAGCGAGCGCGGACTGAGTGCCTCGCTCATCTATTCGGCAACACGAACGCGCGCATGAGAGCTCGTGAAGAGCTGTTCGAGCCAGTGTTGAAGTTTGTAGGGCGCTCTAGCGTGATCCCGTCAGAGTTTCGGCCCGAGTTTCGAGTTGCTCTCGATTCTGAGGAGCTGGTCAGTGAGTTCTTTGCCATCGTATCCAATGGAGCGGCCGGGGCCTTCCGTGGGAAGGAGGAAGGGCGTCGAGAACTGAAAAAGATCATCGGGGACGATGCGTTCGCGACATTTGAGAGCACCAAGACTACCCTTGACTCGATTGAACGGGCGCTCGGCTTTCATGGGAGCGAATGCGAAGGGGCTCCTGCCGACGTGGCAAAGCAGCTGAAACAGGGGAAGAAGCCTGTTGATGTGCTGAACCTGCTCTACTCTCTCGAGTACCTTCGACCGACCTACGAACTGCGACTCGGGAACCGGCGACTGTCGGAACTGTCCCCAGGTGAGCGGGGGCTGCTGCTTCTGGTTTTCTACTTGGTAGTCGACAAGAGCCAGACCCCTCTCATTCTGGACCAACCTGAAGAGAACCTCGACAACCAGTCGATCAAGACGGTGTTGGTGCCGTGCCTGCGGGAGGCGAAGCGACGCCGCCAAGTAGTGATGGTGACGCACAATCCGAACCTCGCGGTGGTTTGCGACGCCGAGCAGATCATAGTTGCAAGGATCGACCGTTCCGACGGCAATCGGATCACCTACGAGGCGGGCTCGATCGAGCACGCTCAAACCAATCAGGACCTCCTGGATATCCTCGAAGGAACGGAACCGGCGTTCAAGAACCGCGAGCGCAAGTACCGCACCGCGGGATCCCTGACATAGGACACCGAAGGCCGGTCTATGCTCCCCTCCGTCGTCATCCCCCAGGTCACGGACTCGCTCCTAAACCGCGAGCGCACCGCCTTCCAGCTCCGTGACGAGAAGCTCGAGCAGGCTCGCTTCGGCGCCCCATCCGGGGGTACCGGTCAACGGTCCTTGTCGGTGGATTCACTAACGGTGTCAAACTTTTACGAGCCCTGCTCAAGCTAAGGTAAAAGAAATTATGTTACGCGCTGACTGCGGATTCCCCTGCGGAAAGGCTAAGCCGGCGGACCCCGGGGGTGCCGCGGGGCAGGCACGGCGGCTTGCCCCAACAGCGTCCGGCCGGCAGCCAATTGGTGGCACACTACGGGCACTCCCATGACTGACCCGCGACCCCCTGTCCCCCGCATCGAGTCCCTGGTCGTTCGGAACTACCGGGCGCTGAAGGAGCTCGAGCTGAAGAAGCTCTCGCCGCTGACGGTTCTCGTCGGCCCCAATGGAAGCGGGAAGTCGACGGTGCTCGATGTCTTCGCGTTCCTCGCCGAGTCTTTCGAGCTCGGGCTGCGCAAAGCGTGGGAGAAGCGAAGCCGCTTTGCGGAGCTGCGCACGCGAGGGGAAGTGGGGCCCATCGAATTCGAGCTTCAGTACCGCGAGGCACCGAAGACACCGCTCATTACCTATCATCTGCAAATCGAGGAGAACGCGTCGGGGCCCGTCGTCGCCAAGGAATTCCTGCGGTGGAAGCGGGGGAACAACGGGCGCCCCTTCCACTTTCTGGATTTCGTCAATGGCGAGGGTACGGCCATTTCCGGGGAGGCTCCCGACGAAAGGGATACCGACAAGCGTATCCACGAGACTTTGAGCGCTCCCGATCTATTGGCGGTCAGTGCGCTCGGGGCCCTGAGCAGCCATCCGCGCGTCACTGCGCTCAAGCAGTTGATCAGCGGGTGGTACGTCTCCTACCTGAGCGCGGAGTGCACGAGGACCAGTCCGGAAGCGGGGCCGCAGGAGCGGCTCTCCAAGACGGGGGATAACCTCCCTAACTTGATCCAGTACCTCCGCGAGCAGCATCCGGAGCGCCTCGACGCCATCCTTGGCGTACTCAAGCGGCGCGTGCCGCGGCTGCATGACGTGAAGGCGGAGGTGCTGCGCGACAACCGGCTCCTGCTCCTCTTTCAGGATGACGCCTTCAATGAGCCCGTGCTCTCGAAGTACACCTCGGACGGCACGCTGAAGATGCTCGCCTATCTCACGGTACTCTATGATCCAGACCCGCCGACGTTCGTGGGCATCGAGGAGCCCGAGAATCATCTGCACC
Source organism: Pseudomonadota bacterium (assembly GCA_023398955.1). Classification (GTDB taxonomy): domain Bacteria; phylum Myxococcota_A; class Polyangia; order Polyangiales; family Polyangiaceae; genus JAEWRL01. Next base: position 21,220 of record JAEWRL010000151.1, on the reverse strand, counting down.
CGCGCCTCCTTCCCGAGCTTGCCGAGGAATGCAGGAGCGCGAGCTCGAGAACGCAGCTCATCGTAACGACCCATTCTCCGTTCTTTCTCAATGAGCTCCGACCCGAAGAAGTGCGGGTCCTCTATCGAGACGGGAGGGGGTATACGAAGGCTCGGGCCTTGAGTGATGTGGATCGCGTCATGGAAATGGTCGATGCCGGGGGCAAGCTCGGGCATCTTTGGATGGAGGGCTTCTTCGGTGTAGGAGATCCGTTGAACCGCGGGGGTGAGCCGGGGGCGCGTGCTGGCTCGCCGAGGAACTTGCTCGAGGTGCGCGACGGAGCGGAGCCGAAGCCGTTGGCGGCGAGTCGCGGCAAGAAGGCCGCGGAGGCAAGCAGCTCTGCTCCCCGGGCCGCAAAGAAGGGCGCTTCGGAAACGGGTTCAGCGTCTGGAGCGAAGAAGGGTGCTCCCAAACGGGGCGCAGCGTCTGGAGCGAAGAAGGCGGGAAGCAAGCGGAGGAAGCGCTAGCCGTGGCGGTCTCTCATGTCGAATTCTTCGTGGAGGAGTCCTCCGCAGAGGCAGCGCTCCAGCGCTTGATTCCCAAGATCCACCTGGGCGGGCTGGAAAAGATCCGTGCGGCTCGCGACATTTCGGAACATATGGCGCCCGGCGCGAATACGTCTCCAAGCTTTGGCGTGTTCCGAGACGGCCTGCTGAGTTTGTAGAGGCGATCCGAGATGCTCCCCTCCGTCGTCATCGCCCAGGTCAAGGATTCCCTCCTCGATTACCTGCGCACAACCTTCCAGCTCCGTGACGAGAAGCTCGAGCAGGCGCTCTTCCGCTTCCTTGTGGACGAGAAAGACGGGCTCTTTCGCGGGCCTTATATCGACGTGCGCTTGCCTTTCCGGAAGGCGGATCCGGAGCTCGAGTTGCCGGTGGACGTGGGGCCTCCCTTCACGCCCTATCTGCACCAGCTCCGCGCCTTCGAGCGCTTGACTTCCAAGGGTGACCACCAGCCCGAGTCAACCCTTGTGACGACGGGTACCGGGTCGGGCAAGACCGAATGCTTCCTCTATCCGCTGCTCGACCATTGCCGTCGTGAACGCCAGCGGGGAAGTCTGGGGATCAAGGCGATCATTCTTTATCCCATGAACGCTCTGGCGAGCGATCAGGCGGAGCGCATTGCGAGGGAGCTGCAGCGCCCCGAGCTTCGCGGCATTTCTGCGGGGCTCTATGTGGGTGGCAAGGGGGAGCACGGCGATCAAGGGCCGACATACCTCGTCGACAAGCGGGACGTGCTCAGGAAATCGCCTCCGGACATCCTCCTCACCAACTACCGCATGCTGGATCTGTTGCTGCTCCGCCCGGAGGATTGCGCGCTCTGGGGCATGAATGGCCCGCGGACGCTGCAGTACCTGGTGCTCGACGAGCTTCACACATACGATGGGGCTCAGGGCTCGGACGTGGCCTGCTTGATCCGGCGGCTGAAGCAGCGCTTGTCCGTGCCTGCTGGGCATCTCTGCTGTGTGGGAACCTCGGCGACTATTGGTAGCGGGGAGACGGAGAACCCGCGGCGTTTGCTGGTGGAGTTCGCGAGCAAGGTCTTTGGGGAGCCCTTCGAAGACGCGGCTATCGTCGGAGAGGATCGATTGAGCGTGCGCGAGGCCTTCCCGCATGAGGTGGAAGGCTACGAAGATCCCATCGAGCTCGAACCTCGAGCCCAGGATCCCCTCGATCCAGAGAGCTATGTGAGCCCCGACGCCTACCTGAACGCCCAGGCCGCGCTTTGGGTGAACTGGACCGCCCAGCGCCGCATCAGCCTCGGTGATCAGCTCGGGAACCATCACTTCCTCCGCATCTTTCTCCACGCCCTGCGAGGGCGCGATGGCATGGGCGGGCCGCGTCATTGGCTCGAGGTCGCGGATACAGTTGCCAAGGCGGACAAGAAGTTTGGGGAACAATCACGGGAGCGCCAATGGCTGCTCCTCTCGTCGTTCCTTTCGCTCCTCGCTCACGCTCGCCGCCATGAGGGGGGGCGTGAGGTACCGTTCCTCTCCACGCAGGTTCAGCTCTGGGTGCGGGAGCTGCGCGGCGTGGTCCAGCTCGTCAGCAAGGACGAAGTGCGCCTGGCGTGGCGGGACGGTCTCGAGGCCCAGCGCGACGAGCATTGGCTTCCCATCCTCTACTGCCGAGAGTGCGGGCAAAGTGGGCTCGGCGCTTTGCAGCGGGAAGGGGAGCAGCAGCTACGCGACGCCCACGCTGAGATCGGCATGGCGTTTCTCCGTGGTGACAGTCGAGCGCGCTTCCTCGCGTTTGGCGCGCGCGGCGAAGACGAGATGCTTCAGGAGTACCTCTGCCCGCGCTGCCTCAAGTGCGCCGAGGAAACCAAGGAGTGCAAGTGTGCTCCGCCCGATGCCGGGGGTCGCCATACGGCGTGCATCCCGGTGCGGGTTGGCAGAGCTCTGACGGAAAAGAAGGTATTTCGCAGCGATTGCACCAGCTGCGGAGCCGAGGACGCTCTCATGTTCCTCGGCTCGCGCTCGGCGAGTCTGTCCAGCGTGGCCGTCTCAAGGCTCTACCTCTCCCCCTTCAACGATGATAGGAAGCTCCTCGCGTTCACCGATTCGGTGCAAGATGCTTCGCATCGTTCCGGCTTCTTCGCGGCGCGCACGTTTCGCTTCACGATGCGCACGGCTCTTCAGGCGGCGCTCGAGGCTGCTCGGGAAGACGTCCCTTTGCAAGTTCTGCCGCAGTGTGTGCTCGACCATTGGTCGGCGCTGCTGGGCGAGGCCAAGGCCATCGCGAGCCTCATGCCGCCCGATTTGCGTGAAGAGCCGGCATACGCCGCCTACGCGGCAGCCCAGAAGCGAACGAAGTCCATGACCCTGGCTGCGAGGGCGTTGCTTCTCAAGCGGCTGAGCTGGGAGGTGGCGCAGGAATACGGGCTCGGCGTGGCGGTGGGGCGTAGCCTTGATCGCACCGTGTGCTCCACCCTTGTCGTCGACGAAGAGCGGCTTTGGTCTGCCTCCGAGAAGTTGGCGCTGGTTCTCAACGAGGAGCAGACGGCCTTCAAGCGCGACGGCTTCTCCATCGAAGATGTCCGGCACTTCCTCCACGGCCTCGTCCAGCGTTTGCGGCTCCGCGGCGGCATCTTCGACCCGCTTCTGAGTCGCTATGTGCAGCGTGGTGATCGCTTCTTCCTGATGAAGGTGAAGCAGCCGGAGCTGCCCCGTTTCGGCAAGCACATGCGCTTGCCCACGATGCTCTTCGAGGGGCGAGCCCACGAGATTTTCGACGTGCTCTTCAGTAAGCCGGGGCAGTACACTTGGCATCGCGACTGGGTGGCGCGCAGCCTGGGCCTCAGGGTTCACGATGCTGGCATCGACGCCGTGCTGATCAAGGCGCTGGACCGTCTTGTCGAGTCGGGCATTGCGGGACGCTACCCCTCGGGCAATGCGCATGCAGCAGGGCTCGATAGGACGGCGCTGCGAGCTACGACGCATGCGCTTCGGGTGACGTGCAGCGAGTGTGGCAGTCACCTGAGCTTGCATCGAGAAGCGGCCAAGGAGTGGCTCGGACGACGCTGCTTGCGCTACCGCTGCAGAGGGGCCTATGCTCAGGGCAGCGATGCGAGTCGCGAGGCGGGCTATTACCAGCGGCTCTACCGCAGCGGCCACATCGCCCGCGTCTTCGCCGGAGAGCACACGGGGCTGCTCGATCGACACGTTCGTGAGGCGCTGGAGATAGCCTTCAAGACCCAACCGCAGCCAGATTCCCCTAACCTGCTCACCTGCACGCCGACCCTCGAGATGGGCATCGACATCGGTGACTTGTCGAGCGTCCTACTCTGCGCTGTGCCCCCGCTACCTTCGAACTACCTGCAGCGGGTGGGGCGCGCCGGGCGCAAGACGGGTAACGCGGCGGTGCTCACCATGGTGACCTCGCGGCCCCATGATCTTTATTTCCACAGTGCGCCCACGGAGATGCTCCGCGGCGAGGTGGCGCCCCCGGGATGCTTCCTCGATGCGCCCGAGGTACTGATTCGGCAGATGCTGGCTCACGCCATGGATCAGTGGGCGCGTACGGCCGGGGCCGGGCGCATTCCCCCCAGCATGAAGCTATTGCCGAAGAAGGCGAAGGAGGGGAGCTTCCCGCATTCGTTCTACGGGTTCTACGCGCAGCGGCGCGAGCCATTGCTCACGGAGTTCTTGGCGCTCTTCGCAGAGCACATCAGTGAACCAAGCGAACGGCGGCTCAGGGCTGCTGTGCAGGAGGCGGGCCTGCTCGAGCCCATGAAGCGGGCCTTCGACAACGTCCAGGAGGAGCGTCAGCAGCTCCGCCAGCGCCTGAAGCAGCTTGACGCCAGAGCCCAGGCGCTCAAGGACGATCCCTCCCTCGCCGAGCCGAGTACGGCTGAACTCCTGGAGCCCGAGTCTCGAACGGAAGCAGAGCTCGAGGAGATCCGTGAGGCGCGGGCGGCCTATGCTCGCGTCCTCGACGAGCTGGGGAATAAGCACCCCATCAATGTCCTCACTGACGCCGGGGTGCTGCCAAATTACGCCTTCCCGGAGCCGGGGGTCACCCTAAAGACCCTCCTGCGTGGGCCGAAGGGCGAGGGCGGGCAGGGGAAGCAGGCAAAGCGTGAGCTGCAGCGCTACGAGTACATGCGCCCGGCGTCCTCGGCGATCCGCGAGTTTGCCCCCTTCAACACCTTCTACGCCGAGGGGCATAAGGTCAAAGTCTCGCAGGTGGACGTGGGCAGCCGTGCGCGCCCCCTGCTCGAGCAATGGCGGTTCTGTCCCGCCTGTCATCATTCCGAGCGGGTGATCGAGGAGCAGGGGGTGGTGGCGGGTTGCCCGAAGTGTGGCACGCCTCAGTTCAAGGATCAGGGACAGAAGCGTTGGATGGTCCACTTCCGCCAGGCGTGGTCCGCCATGGATCTGATGGCAGCGAGCACCGCCGAGGACACGGAGGAGCGCGAGGAGCAGTCCTACACCTTGGCGGAGCTGATCAACGTCGAACAGGAGCACCAGCGTGGAGGCTGGCTCGTGAATAGCGAGAGTCTTGTCTTCGGCTACGAGCTGCTCCAAGGCCTGACCCTCCGCGAGCTGAACCTGGGGGTGCGTGGCAACCGCGGCGATCCAGTCGAGATCGCCGCTCGCAAGTACGACCAGAAGGGATTCAAGGTCTGTCGGGATTGCGGCAAGGTTCAACCCAAGAAGGCTCCACGAGCGGGGGAGCCCATCAAGACGGAGCACGCCCCCTACTGCAAGGTGCGTACGGCGCCGAAAACCAAGGAGCAGTTCGAGACAATCTACCTGTATCGGGAGATCATCTCCGAAGCCATTCGGGTGCTCTTGCCCGTATCGGACTATGGCGTGGAGCGCAAGCTGCCCACCGTGAGTGCCGCGCTGCAGCTCGGATTCCGCCGCAAGTTCCGTGGTCAAGCGAGCCATCTGCGCATCACGACGACTACCGAGTGTATCCATGGCACTCAGCGCCGCTATCTTGTCATCTACGATACAGTCCCCGGCGGCACGGGCTACCTCTCCGAACTCGCCAAGGGGGATCCGCTGCGAGGGAGCGGTTTCCTCGAGGTGATGCAGCTGGCTCTCGACCACATGCGCGACTGCGCTTGCTCCCGGGACGAGGATAAGGACGGCTGCTACCGCTGCGTCTACGCCTACCAGGGTTCGAACCAACTCGCCAACATCTCACGTCGAGAAGCGGTGGAGCTCTTCGAACAGGTGCTGCGGCAGCGCCGCCAAATGACGAAGACGGAGTCGCTGACGTTGGTTCCCGTGGACGCGGTCCTCGAGAGCGAGCTCGAAGCCCGCTTCATCGCTGCGCTGGCCGAGCACGCGGAGCTCCAGCGCTGGGGTTGGGAAAAAAGCCTGAGCGGGGGCAGGCAGGCGTGGAAGCTATCTCTGGAGGACTCCTCCTGGGTATTCGAGCCTCAGGTAGCGCTCGGGCCCCAAGACGGCGTTGCCGAGTGTTGCCGCCCGGACTTCGTCGCCCGGTGCACGACAGATGCCTCAGTGCTGCCTATCGCCATCTTCTGTGATGGCCTGCAGTACCACGCCTGTCCCGACAGCAAAGAAGCGCGAATCTGGGACGATATCAAGAAGCGTGAGGCCCTCCTCGTTTCAGGAAAGTATCGGATCTGGTCCTTGACGTGGAAGGACGTGACGGACTTCGCCGGCCAATCGCGGCACGGAGCGGCAACATTGCTCGCACCCTCGGAGCCCCAGCAAGCGAAGATGGCGGCTGAAAGGCTCGCGCAGCAGACAGGGCGTCAGCTGCCCCCGGCGCTCGAGGATCTCAACGGGATGCACCAACTCCTTCTGTTTCTCACTGCGCCCAAGGCGGCGGCATGGGGCGATGCGTGCTGCGTTTTCGGTGTGGGCGCCCTGGCGCTGCGCAAACCCTTTGCCCAGGAAGCCATCGCGGCCCTGCGCAAGAGCCTTGGGAGTGAAGCGGAGAAGAAGGAAACGGTGCTCGAACGCGCAGCCGCTCCAGGGGCCGTTGTAGCAGGGCACGAGCGCCGACCCTGGGTGGAGCTCCTCGTCGAGAGTCCGCTGGCCGCAATGAAGAAGGCCGACTTCAGTGCCTTGACGTTCCAGCTTCGCCTCTTCGACGATCACGAGAGCCGCAAGAATCCCGGCTTCGAGGAGAGCTGGCGCGCGGCATTGCACGCCTGGAACGTGCTTCAGTTCCACCAGGGCTCGGTCTCTATCACATCGACGGAGCGGCTCCTCCTCGACGGATCAGAAAGCATCAAACCCGCGCAGCAGGCACGCCTCGACACCTGGCGCCCGCTCTCCGAGGTCCCCGAGGCAGCGGCAATGAATTCAGCGCTCGTAGCGACAAGCGATGAGTACGCCGAAGCGCGCCCGCTCACTCACGCTCTCCTCGCGCAGGGCCTCCCAGCACCCGTGGAGTTCCAGGGGCTCGGGGATAGCGGCGTGGAGCTCGATGCCATTCTCGCTTGGCCAGAGCTTCGGATCGCGCTCTGGTACGACGAGAGCGATGCTTCAGCGTGGGCGGCGCGGGGCTGGCAGCTCTTCGGCGTGGAAACGACGAGCGCCGAGCAGATCGCCGAAGCGGTAGCGGCTGGCTTGGCCAAGCGGAGGGAGGGTTAGATGGCGATTTCATGCGTATTGCCGGGCGCTTCGGCGTCGCCGCGGCATTGGCCGTTCGCGGGGAAGCCTGGGCAATTTTGGGGCGAAATGCCGCGACGACGGCAACGAATGCGGAGGACTGAAGGATGCAACCACAGGTAGCCATTTCAGCGGACTTTCTCAAGGCATTCGCGATGATCCCGCGCAAGAGCCAGAAGAGGGTGCGGTCGTTCATCGAGAAGTTCAAGGCAGATCCCACTCAGGGCAGCATCCACTACGAGTCGCTGCACTCGATGCGCGACGAGAAAGTACGCACCGTCCGGATCGGTGACGACTATCGGGCTGTCGTGATAAGTCCTCCGCAGGGAGATGTGTACCTCCTCGTTTGGGTCGACCATCACGACGAGGCCATGGCGTGGGCCGCGAACAAAGTGTTCGAGGTGAACCGCCACACAGGCTCCTTCCAGGTGTGGCAGGCAGTGGACGCCGCCTCTGCCCCAAAGATCGAACTGGCGGAGCCTGCCGGCGCTGCTGAGGCGAAGGCGCCGCTGGCGGCGGTTTCTGCCGTGACCTCCGAGATCATCCCTGAGGGGCGGCTCCTGGCGGGGCGAACCAATGACGAGCTCCTGCTCTTCGGTGTGCCGGAGCCGCTGCTTCCCGCTGTCCGCGCTTTGCGCGAACAAGAAGATCTGGACCGGCTAGCGGAGTACCTGCCAGACGAAGCCAGCGACGCCCTCTACTACCTAGCGTCGGGCTACTCCGTCGACGAAGCAATCGACGAGCTCGACCGCAGCGCTCCGCCATCGGAACGTCAGCCCGCGCTTGTCGACACGAACGACTTCGTTGCGGCGATGATGCATCCCGAGACGAAGCGCCAGTTCAAAGTCGTCGAAGACGACGCGGAGCTCGCCGAGATTCTCAATGCTCCGCTCGCACGGTGGCGCGTTTTCCTGCACCCCAGCCAAGACAAGCTGGTTCGCATAGAGTCCAAGGGACCAGCTCGCGTTCTCGGTGGCGCGGGAACTGGGAAGACAGTTGTCGCGATGCACCGCGCCCGGCACCTGGCGAAGAAGGTCTTCCCCAGCGCCGAGCAGCGAATCCTCTTCACGACTTTCACCAAGAACCTGGCCCATGACATCGAGCGCAACATGCGTGAGCTCTGCGGGCCAGAGCTCGACCGTATCGAGGTAGTCAACCTGCACAGCTGGGCCCAGAGCTTCCTTGTATCTCGCGGTATCAAGGTGCGGGTGATCCGAGACGAGGATTTCCGCCGGCAGATTTGGTCCGAGGTCGTGGATCACCACGAGACGGATCGCCCCGTTTCGTTCTTCGTCGACGAGTGGGAGCTTGTGGCTCAAGCCCAGGGCGTCAAAGACGAAGCGAGCTACCTCAAGGCCCGCCGGGCGGGGCGTGGCACCCCCCTCTCGCGCGGGCAACGCAAGGAGGTGTGGAGGGTGCTTGCGGAATACCGCACTGAGCTCGATTCCCGCGGACTTGTGGAGTTCGCTGACGTCGTGCGTGAGGCCAGGCTCATCTTGGAGAATCGAGAGGAGGGGGAGAGCCTGCTCCCCTACGCCGCGCTCGTTGCCGACGAAGTCCAGGACTTCTCCCCCGAGGATCTGCGCCTGCTCCGCGCCATCGTCCCAGAGGGCTCTAACGACATCTTCGTCGTTGGCGACGCCCATCAGCGCATCTACAAGCACCAATCGAGTCTGGGACGCTGCGGAATCAACGTCCGTGGTCGTCGCTCTCGCCGCTTGACCGTGAACTACCGTACAACGGCGAAGATCCGCCGCTTCGCGGAAGCGCTGCTCGAACGTATTGCCGTCGATGACCTCGATGAGGGTGCTGACACGACGCGAGGGTACCGTTCCTTGCGCCTCGGCGTGGCTCCCGAGCTGGCCCACTGCAAGACGGCCCAGGACGAAGCAGAGCTCGTTGTGCGGAGTATTCAGGAGTGGCTCGCCGAAGACGTTCGCGCTGAGAACATCTGCCTCGTCGCGCGCAAGAAGGAGCATCTTCGAGAGCGTTACGAGCCCCTGCTCCGCAACGCAGGGCTCCACGCGACGGTCATCAATAGCGACGAGGACACAGCAGCTCCAGGCATTCGTCTAGCGACAATGCATCGCGTGAAGGGACTCGAGTTCCCCCGCGTGATCCTCGCAAGCGTCCACGAGGGTGACGTGCCCCTCGCCCTGCCCCCCGAAGCGCTCGGAGATGCCATGGCGCGCCAAGCCCACGAGGAGACGGAACGGCGTCTGCTCTACGTTGCCGCGACCCGGGCCAGGGACCAGCTGTTGATCACGGGGTTTGGGAGGCCTTGTCCATTCAATCTCCGAGCAATCCGCGGGTAGTCTCGCCGCGCGCACTCCGCGCGTGCAGTGCGAGCCGCTCGAGGAGCCTTTCAGCAAGGCGAGGCGCATCGGCCCGTTTCTGCAGCGGCGGGGCGCCATTGCTGCGGAGCCGCCCGTTGAGCAGCTGGAGCTCTTGGCGGAGTCGGGTGAGCAGGAAGTGAGCCTTGGCGCCCTTGCTGCGGCGGCAACGAGGGACGTCCTTCACGCTAGCGGGGTTATGGCGACGAAAGTTGGGGCTCTTCCGTCAATGGTCATGTCACTGCTCGTCTTCGGGTGCTCTGGCGATGGCTCACTGGAGGGCAGCAGAGATATGCCCTCGGAGCAGATACGGACGAGCGAACCGCGATCCATGATTGTGACGAGCACGGGGTTGGTGCTAAATCTGGTGGGTCCCGCCCGCGTCGAAACTGGAGCGTCGGAAACCGCGGCAAATCGGACGATATCCGAGGACCCACGGGATCATTCGATTGGGCACCTGGCACCGGAGGAACTGGCGGAGGCACTTCGCCTAGTCACCATCGTTGGCGGCAATGAGTAACATTGGCGACCCGAATGTCGCCCAAGCAAGGACCATCCTCGACCGAGTCCGCGTCAAACAGTCGGAACGGCCCGAGGGGGTCGATAGCGTCGATAGCACTGAGGGCGATGCGCGAGCGGCGCTGAAGACCGAGTTGCGCGACTCTTTGCTGGCGGCCACGACGGTGTTCGGCTCCGACAATCGCGCGACGGTCACGAACACTACCGTGAACCCCTATTCGGCTCAGGTTGCGCAATCGTACAACATCACGCCCATTACGTACTTCGGGTGCAGCGCAACGCTCATTGGCAACCGTACGGCAGTGTCGGCTGCGCACTGTTTCCACACCGGAGTGGGTGGTAGCTGGCGACCGACGTACTCGTGGGCGGTCGGCGCGCGTGCCACGTACACCGCCAACCCTCTTCCGTACGGGAGCCATTACGGCTGTTACCAAGCATACATCCCAGCTGCCTACATCACGACGAACAGCTCGAGCATCTACGGCGGATACAATGCATCGGCGATCCACGTCGGTCCGTGAAACGCCGACGAGAACGTCGGTCGCAGGATTACCTCCGACGTCGTCGCTTTCGTTCAGGCGAACTCGACGGAGTACTGAGACGCATGGCAGCTGCCAGGACAGGCGCTAGCGACGGCCCCAATGCCTCAGAGCCATTCAGGGCATCGAGGACGGCACGGCCCTTGGCGCAGGCCGTGCCTCGCGCCGCCAGGCGACGGTGGGTCGTCATGGCGGGGCTCGTGACGGTATGGGCCTGTTCACGCACGACGTGCAAGGAAGCCGGCTGCTTCGCGTGGACCAAGGTGACCTACTCAACGCCCGTACCTGGCCCCTATGAGCTGACGGTCAGCACCCAGGGGCTCACGGCTTCCGCGCGGTGCCCGCAACCCCTTCAGCAGGCCCCGACGCAGGGTGCCCAGCAAGCTCGGCTTGGATGTACAGAGTCCTCCTTCGAGCTCTCCGTCGCCAGCACCCCCGCGGGCACGGGCCGCTACGGCAGCAACCCTGTCGATGCCGATCCCATCACCTTTCGAGTGACCGTGACGCCCCTCGACCCGGGCGGCACCCCCTGGACCGGCGTGGCCCACGCTCGCATCACAGGCACCGAGCGACCGAACGGTCCCGAGTGCCTCCCCACCTGCTACGGCCGTTCGGGAACGCTCGCGGGGTCGCGCTCTCCCACGCGCCCGTAGCCGCGTCCGCTGCCCTGCGACCTCCGCCGTCCCCCCGGTGCGCGGTACTAGATTGTCGTCCCCTAACTGAGTGGCGCGGCCTGAGATTCTTTTCCCCATAGATAAGGAAGGAATGCCACCCTCGCCGCTCCGGGCTTCGTTCCGCGCGATTCGTCTCCGGCCTCTTCCGGGCTGTGTCACTTGCAGCGACGAACCGCCCACTGCACTTCGCGCGCTGACCCTATGGTCACCAGCCGTCTTGCATAGTACAATCGTGGTCATGCAATATCTCCGAGGGGCAACGACGGGAAGATAGCCATAACGAGAACTATGTGGTGGCGACACTTCACGTCACTGAGCCCACACTCAGGCACCCCCGAGTACATCTGAATAGGAGAGACGAACCATGAAGGCAATTGCGTTTAGTTCGGAATGCAGCACGAGATTATTGACTCGGATGGCAAGGCTCAGTGCCGTGTTGCTAAGCTTGGGGATTGTAGCTTGCACTGGTGCGAGTGACGAGAGCGACATCGACTTCGCCGCGTCGAGCTTGAAACTGCGTCCCCAATGGGTAGGGAGTTGGAGTTCGAGTCAACTGCCGGCCGACGCCATGTTTTTCGAGCCGAGTGCTACCTTTTCGAATCAGACGCTACGACAGATCGCACACGTCAGCATTGGTGGCATGTGGGTGCGTGTGCGGTTGTCGAACGTGTTCGGCGACTCCGAGCTACGAGTGGGCGCCGCTCGCGTTGCTCTCCAGAGCGAAGGTGCATCCATCTACCCGTGGTCCAATCGAACACTGACTTTCGACCGACAATCGCGAGTCACAATTCCGATCGGTGGTGAAGCGCTCAGTGATCCCGTCTGGCTGCGCGTTCGCGCCCAGTCAAATCTGGCGGTGAGCATCTACGTTCCTGAGACCACTGGCGCGCCGACGTGGCACGAGATCGGGAAGCAGACCACTTATGTTTCTGCCGAAGGCGACTTTACGGCCGCCGAGAACCTGCCGACTGCTGAAACGACCGAGGCGCGCTATTGGCTCGCCGGTGTGGAGGTGACGGCCCCGCCGAAAACCTTCTCGGTAGTTGCGTTTGGTGACTCGATCGCTGACGGTTGGGGCTCGACACCTGATGCCAATCGCAGGTGGCCGGACTATCTGTCCAATCGGCTCAACAGTGGAGGGAATCGGCGGTTTGGCACCGTCGGCGTATTGAATCAAGGGATGAGTGGCAACCGCGTTGTTTACGACTTCATGGGTCCCAATGCTAGGGATCGGTTCGACCGAGACGTTCTCGCGCAACCCGGAGTCAAGTATGTCGTGATGATGATGGGCATCAACGACATCGGCCTTCCAGGGGCGTTTGGGATTCCCGATCAAGCGGTGGGAGCGGACGAGATCATTGCAGGCTTGGATGAGCTGGCAGACCGCGCGCACGGCGAAGGGCTCACGGTGTACGCGGGAACGCTGACACCCTTCGAAGGTACGACGTTGCCAGGCTACTATACCCGCGCAGGCGAGGAGAAACGTCAGGCGGTCAATGCCTGGATCCGAAGCACGGATGTGTTTGACGCGGTGCTGGACTTCGACGTAGCTCTGCGGGATCCCGAGCACCCCACGCGGCTGCTGGCGGAATACGATAGCGGCGACCACTTGCATCCGAACGATGCCGGTTACGAGGCGATGGCGAACGCAATCGACTTGAAGCTCTTTTAGGTACCGCGTCGAAGCCCGAGAACCGGGTACGGCCGATCAAGGGGCCAAGGGCGGGCAGCACCCATTGCCGCCACGATTGGGCGGGGTCGCGCGGAACCCAGACGCACGGCCACGCTCGCTTCGAGTAGCTCAGACGTTCGGTCAGCAAAGCTCCCCGGAAGAGATTAACCACTGCCCTCATGTCAGCTCCTCTGGGCTCGGGCTCGGGCTCGGGCTCGGGCTCGAGGGGAGACGAACTTGCGGGAGGCTGTACGCAGCATGCGGAGTCCCCAAACGACGCCCTTCCCGGCCGCCGCTCCTTAACTCATCGTGACAGGAGCCGTAGCGGACGAGCATGTCTGTCAGAATCCGTTCAGGGCCACAGAGAACGGCTCTCAAGTGTTCTGGTCACGGTGGTGCCCAAAACACGCGACAGTGGTGGACGAAAGAACCTTGACTGGCGTGCATTGGTCCTTGACCATTGAGCCCGATTGGGAGCTCATCGAGGTCGCTCGGAACAGAGTCTGCGTACTCTTGGCCACATACTCAAGAGAACTGCAGATGGCCACCATGATGTCGGTCACGGAGCTCCTGGAGAACGCGGTGAAGTATGGGGAGGCAACACCGGAGGTGCCACATATCTCGCTTGAAGTGAGTGTTATTGATGACCTGCTCCGAATCGAAGTCCGCAACGGCACGAAGCGGTGTCAGCATCTAGATAAGCTGACCGCCAATCTCGAGCGGCTGGCAGCTGCGAAAGACAAGAGCTCGCTCTACCTCGAAGCCATCGAGAAGACGGGGGAAAGTTCGACGGAGCACGCTGGGGGGCTGGGGCTCTATCGGATCGCATCTGAGGGTGGATTCGACATTCGTTGCGGCTACGAGAACCAGATGGTGAGGATCACGGCGACGAGGAGGATTGCATGAATCGACAGAGGTACGCTCAGAACGGACTCATCTTGGAGATCGAGCAGGAGAAGACGGAGGCCCGAATCGTATGGAAGGGCGTCAGCCAGGATCGCTTTCCCGGTCAGTTCTTGAATCCGCTAGTTCAGGAGTGGGCAGCAAAGCTGAAGGATGTAGCTGTCACCGTCGATCTCCGGCAGCTCGAGTATATGAACTCAGCCACGGTTCAACCACTTATCAGTCTCATAAGACGCCTGGACACAAGTGGAATGCCGATTCGAGTATTGTTCGACGATGTCGACTGGCAGAAGACTCATCGAAACTGCATGTCAGCCATCGCGAGGACGCTCAGGCACGTGAGCGTCAATAAGTAGTCCTGGGACTCGCGCGTCGGCCGTCAAGGCGGCGCACCATCCGCCCGCTCCGCGGGAAATGGAAGCCGAGTTCTCGATGGCGCCGTTGATAACGACCGTCTCGCCTTCGCTGTTGTGTACCCTCTGATGCCTTCACCCCAGTTACTGCCAACGCTTGTCTCGCCCTCTTCGCAGTCTCCCTGGTCTACCGGAATGCAAGGATGAACGAATGTCTACCGATCCTGTTTCGCCGTATTCACTGAACACTGTCGTTCGCCAAACAGGCAATACCGAGGTAAGCCGCGGCTACCGCCGAAGCGATGGGGCAAGCGTCGTGGTGAAGGCCCTGCGCAATGAGCACCCGAGTGCTGTGGAACTCGCGAGGCTGAAGCAAGAGTACTCGATACTCCGCTCACTTCAGCTCAAGACGGTGGTGCATGCGTTGGACCTCCAGCCACTGGGGCGTGGTCTCGCTCTGGTGCTCGATGACGCTGGGGATGTGTCGCTCCATTCGCTGATTCAAGCTGGACGCCTGGACCTGCGGCGGGCTCTGGAGTATTCGGTCGCAATCACGAGCGCTGTTGCGTCGGTACACGCCAGCGGAATAATCCACAGGGACATCAAGCCTCAGCACTTCATCGTGAATCCGGATGAGCCAAGCTCGGTGGTCATGGTGGACTTCGGGCTCGCCACTCGGCTGGCCGTGCATGCTACGCAAGGAGAACCGGTCACGCAACTCGAAGGTTCGCTCGCCTACATCGCCCCAGAGCAAACCGGGAGAATGAACCGCATCATCGATCAACGCTCCGATCTCTACTCCCTCGGAGTGACGCTCTATGAGCTGTTCACAGGGCGCCTGCCCTTCGCGACAAAGGATGCTCTCGAGCTGGTGCACAGTCACATCGCGCGCACACCTCAAGCCCCGCACGAGCTGGATCCGGATATCCCGCAAGTGCTGTCCGACATCATTCTCCGCCTACTGTCAAAGGCGGCCGAGGACCGCTACCAGAGTGCGAACGGACTTCTCGCCGACCTCAAGCGTTGTCTCTTTGAGCTTTCCAATGACGGCAAGGTCTTGCCGTTCCCTCTCGCTGAAGCGGATGCTCCCGGAGAGCTTCGCGTTCCGCAGAAGCTCTATGGCAGGCAGGCTGAGCTGGAGCTGCTAGGCGCACACTTTCAGCGAGTCAAGAACGGCGGGACTGAGCTCTTGCTTCTGTCAGGACGCTCGGGCGTGGGCAAGTCGGCCCTGGTCGCCGAGTTGCGCCAACAGATGGCACCCGGCGGTTACTTCGTATCGGGCAAGTTCGATCATGTGGCACGCGGCATTCCCTATGCTCCTCTCGTGCACGTCTGTCGCCAGTTGGTTCGCTCTCTACTCGCAGAACCTGCCCCTGTTCTCGCCCAGCGGCGTCGAACCCTCCTGGAAGCCCTGGGCAACAACGGGAAGCTGATCATCGATCTCGTTCCGAATCTCGAGAAGGTCATCGGAACTCAACCGGACGTCCCTGCGCTTGGTCCCGATGAATCCGTCAACCGCTTCGAGCTCGCGTTGCAGGCGTTCCTTGGAGCTTTCAGAGCCGCGGATCGCCCGCTTGTCGTGTTCCTAGATGACGTTCACTGGGCAGACTTGGCATCACTCAGGCTCGTCGAGCTATTGCTCGACAGAATGGGCCCTGGGTACCTCCTGATGGTAGCCGCCTATCGAGACAATGAGGTGGACACCACGCACCCACTCGTTCTCGCGATGGACCGCTGGCGAGAAGCCGGCATCGCCATGGGAGAGCTGAATGTGCAGCCGCTCCAGCCATTTCACGTAGCAGAGCTCTTGGCTGACACGCTGAACGCCACCCAGGAGGAAACGTCAACCCTGGCAGAGCCACTGTTCTCCAAAACCCAAGGCAACCCATTCTATATCCAGGAAATACTCAGGGATTTTCGAAGGAACGGGCTGTTGGCGTTCAACGCGGAGATTCGCCGTTGGGAATGGGACGTCGTACGCGTCCACGAGTCGCTCGTTGCAGAGAACGTCGCGGCTTTCATGCTCACCCGCCTCGACGACCTCTCACCTGGAGCGAGAGCCGTATTGCGGATGGCTTCATGCGTAGGACACCAGTTCGACAGTCCCACTTTGATGGCGATCTCGGACGTCTCCGAGTCCGAGCTTGGCAGAAGCCTCTGGGAAACCCTTGGAGAGGGGATGATTGTCCCACTCGACAGCAACTATCGCTACACAGCAGAGGCTGTTGACGGTGTCTCAGGTGCGACCGAGTCGGCGCTTGACGCTCGTTTCCAGTTCGCGCACGACCGAGTTCAGCAGGCTGCCTATGACAGTATCAGCGATGACGAGAAGGTAAGGCTTCACTTCCGCATCGGACGACTGTTGCTCGCGCGAACCGGTGACAGTCCGGCAGCTGACGATCTTTTCACGATTGTCGACCACTTGAATCACGGGATGGAACTGCTCACCGAAGCAGCGGAGAAGAAACGGTTGGCACAGCTCAACCTGTCAGCAGGTCAGCGCGCACGCGACGCTGCCGCCCCCGCATCCGCAACACAGTATCTCGCGGCGGCACTGTCTCTCAGTGGGGAGGACCCATGGTCGACCGACTATGAGTTCAGCCTGAATGCTCATCTTTTGAGCGCGGAATGCAAGTACCTGTCCGGTGATTCGGAGCAGGCATTCCATTGGCTCGACCAGGTCGAGGAACATGCCACGACCATCCAGGACCAACTCACTGGACGGAATCTCAGGATGGTGGTGCTTGTCAGCTCCGGCCAGATCGCTCGCGCTTGCGAGCAAACTGTCGACACCGCGCGGTTGCTCGGAGTCGAACTGCCGTCTCCAGACGATAAGGCCGCGCTCGGTGCTGCGATTGGCGCGGAGTTTGGTGCCTGTCAGCGAGCAATAGGGGCACGCACAGTGGAATCGCTGGCTGAACTCCCTGCGATGACTGATACTCGGCATTTGGCCGTGATCGGCACCTTGGCTGCAGGGTTTCCGGCGGCGTTTCAGGGAAACCAGGAGCTCTTTGCTCTCTTGACACTGAAAGCGGCATCACTGTCGCTAGAGCACGGCATTGCCAGCGTATCTCCGCTAGTATTCGCGCAGTACGCCATCGTGCATCGTATGGTAACTGGCGACGCTGCCACTTCTTACCGTTTCGGCAAGCTCGCCATCGATCTCTCCCAGCGCTTGGAGAAGTGTGCCGTCGGAGGCGCGGTTCACTTCATCTTCGGAGGGTTCCTCGGTCACTGGCGCGATCACGTTTCGGGCGCTATCGAGAGTCTACGACTCGGGCTTCCGCTCAGCCTCGAGTACGGGGACCGACTCCACGCTACCTACTGTGCTTCGGTCGCTCTGCACTACCGCGTCCATGCAGGGGAGAGCCTAGACGATATCGAAGCGTCGATTGATGGCGCGCTGAACCTCGCGCAACGGACCGGTGATGTCGTCAACGTGGCGTTCTGCACCGTATGCCGGCGCATGATCGCAGCTCTTCAGGGGCGCACGACGAGTCCGACGAGCCTCAGTGGCGAAGGCTTCGACGAAGCGGAGCTGGAGCAAGCGCCCTACAGCGCACAGACATTCGCGGCGACTGCCAAGACCATGGTTCGCTACTTGGCAGGAGACTATCGAGGGGCTGTGGACGCCGCCGACGCGCGGAGCCCGCTTCCGGGGAATTACTTCCACGGGGAACACGAGCTATACCGCACCCTGGCGCTTGTCGAGCTGGCGCGCACAGCCGAAGACGGAGAGCGGGCACAGCTGATCGAGCGCATCAACGGGGCCGCGGAGTTGCTCCGGGGCTGGGCCGAGGGCGCCCCGGCCAATCACGCCGCCCGCCATTCCTTGGTGCTGGCAGAGATAGCAGCACTTGCTGGCAATGTCGCCGACGCCCTCGACGCCTACGAGCGGGCCATCGGTCTCGCGCAGGAGAATCGATTCACCAATCAAGAAGCTGTTGCCAATGAACTGTGTGGGCGCTTCCACCTCCGGTGCGGGCGAGCCAAGGCGGCACGCCCCTACCTCCAAGATGCGTACTACTGCTACCAGCGATGGGGCGCAACCGCCAAGCTTGACCAGCTGAAGGCCGAGCATGCCCAGGTTGTGCCATTTGACACTGCGCCCGCGCGCGACCCCAAGGCCACCACGCTCGGCACGGTGCGCGGCCCCGAAGCCACACACACGATAACCACATATGGCGGAGGGACGCTCGACCTAGCTACCGCCATTCGAGCGACGGAGACGATCGTCACGGAGCTGGTCCACGATCGCCTACTCGAGCGGTTGATGCGAACGTTGCTCGAAAGCGCCGGAGCGTTGAAGTGCCTGTTCTTCTCCAAGCATGGCGATGCACTAAGGCTAGAGGCGAAAGCGTCGCTTGACCCAGATGCGGTGCAATTGAGTATCGGCACGGACCTCGCTGACTGCAACGACGCCCCTCGTTCGGTAGTGCGATACGTTGCTCGAGCCAGCGAAACCCTGGTGCTTGGGGACGCGACTCGGGACAATCATTTTGCGTCGGATCCGTACGTACTGCATAGCAAGCTCAAATCACTGCTTTGCATTCCCATGGTCCACCGCGGCACCCTGACGGGGGTCATGTATCTGGAGAACAGCCTGGTCCTCGATGCATTCAGCCCGACGCGTATCGAGTTATTGCAATTTCTTGCCGCCCAAGCAGCGGCAGCAATTGAGAACTCGAAGCTATACAATGAGTTGAGTGCTGTTACGGAGCAGCTCCGGCGAACCAACGAGACGCTCGAAGGACGGGTTACTGCGCGAACGAACGAGCTACGGCGCGCGCTCGCTGAACTGTGGAGCGAGATGGACCTGGCCCGCAAGATTCAGACCGTGCTCCTCCCGCCAGAGCCAAAACTGCCAGACTACGAGATCTCCGCAGCCATGATTCCAGCCGATCAGGTCGGAGGGGATTACTATGACGTAGTTCCAGATGGCAAAGGCGGGGGGTGGGCCTTGGTTGGCGACGTTTCGGGGCACGGCGTGGTCGCCGGACTCATCATGATGATGGTGCAGTCTTCGATACGAACTATAGTCTGCGGCACTCCCGGCGCTGACGCCGCGCTCTCGCCCGCCGCCGTATTGAGCCATGTCAACGCCAGCCTATGGACCAACCTCCAGCAAGTTGGAAACGGCCACTATATGACAGCTTCCGCGCTACGCATCGACGGGGGAACGATCCACTATGCTGGGCTTCACCAAGATATCCTGGTGTATCGGACAGCTTCTCGCCGCGTCGAGCGCATCGAGACAACCGGAATATGGATCGGCCTAGTAGCCAACATTGCCAGCTTGCTCGAGGATCGAAGTATCGAGCTCGATCCTGGCGATGTTGTGCTGCTCTATTCCGACGGAATCACCGAGCTTTCGGAAAACGGAAAGATGCTCGGAACAGGCGGCCTGGCGTCACGGTTCCAGGAGCTCGCTGCCCAGTCCACCGCTCCGGGATCCATCGTTCAAGGGATCATTGGGCTCGTTGCCGGCAGGAAGTTGGAGGACGATGTGACGGCACTCGCGATGCGATACCAGCCGGAGCAAGGTAATCCCTCGGCCAACGACGTGACCGAAAGCGTTTGACACGGCAGCAGAGCAGCGGGGGGCTGCGTCACCGGTTCGGGTCGGGCAACGCCTTGGGATCGTCTGCGAGCGGCTCGCCGACGTCGTCGTTGACCGCCTCGCGGATTATGCGGGTGGTCAGCTCGTCAAGGTGAGCGTGGAGCTCCTCAGCTTCAGCGTCGCCCTTGCAGTGATCCACCGATCGGCGGTTTAGTGATCCAAGGCGCCGCGGCGTAGAGGGTGGTCGCTAATCATGGGCGTGGCGCTTTGGTGATCCAGGGGGTGGTGGGCGGCAGGTTTCTTTGAGCGGAGGGGGCGTCGTGGCGCTGCTGCTGGGCATGACTCGAAGGTGTTCGGAATGCCGGGTGCGAATCGTGGCGGCCGCGACGGCGAAGGCGAAGGCGACCCTGCGGGTGTGCGATCCCGAGTGCCGGAAGCGACGCCGAGCGCGTTTGGCTCGACGGCGTCGTCGTGCTGACGCTGAGGGGTTTCGGGCAGACGAGCGGAAGCGGCAAAGGGCACGCCGGCAGCGGCTGCGAGCCGAGATGGGACCGATGGGACAACCCTGCAGGGGGTCGCCCGCGCCCGAGGAGGTGCACTACTCGGGCAGCGGCCAGGCGACCTGTCACGAGCTGGCTTCGACGCGCAAGTATAGAGATTTGCAGACGGAAGTGCTCGAGATCGTGGACAGGTCGCTGCGGGTGTCACGAGCTACCTTCCAGCGTGAGCAGGCGCGAATCGCGCGGGAATTGTCCCGCTTGGTGCCTTCGCCCTTGGTCAGAGCTGGGCAGAGCCCGGGACGTGTCACGCGCCACCTTCGGCACGTAACCAATGGCAATGGTTCGTGAATCCGCGCTGATCTGGGCACAGCGTCACGCGCTAGCATCGTCAAGTGACGGTGGAGCGTGCTGCGGTGGCTTCGTGACCACCACGACACCACTCGCGACCCCCGAGCGCTCGGTGCCGCTCGCCGAGCTTTCCGAGGATGCCCTCGGTGAGTTGCGACTGCGCGAGCCCGATGCACTGCGCAAGCTCGAGCGCTCTCTGCGTCGGCATGGGCAACTCGAGCCACTGCTCGTGTTCGCCGAGGCCGGGCTGCTGGAGGTACTCGATGGCTTCAAGCGGCTTCACGTCGCTCGACAGCTGCGGTGGGGGGAGCTGCGGGTGCGGGTGGCGGACGTCGACCGACTGCAAGCCAAGGTGCTCCTGCTCGAGCTG
This sequence comes from Pseudomonadota bacterium, assembly GCA_023398955.1. Classification (GTDB taxonomy): domain Bacteria; phylum Myxococcota_A; class Polyangia; order Polyangiales; family Polyangiaceae; genus JAEWRL01. Next base: position 311 of record JAEWRL010000151.1, on the reverse strand, counting down.
CATGCCCAGCGTGGGCTGAGCGCACTCGAGGAGGCCTGGCTCGTACGGTCGCTGTACCGGGCACACTCGCTGACCAAGGGCGCCATTGGAGCGCGTCTCGGCCGCCACAAGAGCTGGGTGTGCCGGCGGCTGTTGCTGGCCGAGCAACTCGACGCCGCGGTCCAAGTCGATGTGCGGCTCGGTCTGTTGACCCCCCGTGCGGCCCTCGCCCTGGTGGCGTTGCCGCGCGGCAACCAGAAGGCCGTCGCGGACGTGGTGGCCCATCGCGCGTTGACGACGCGCCAGACCGAGTTGCTCGTCCAGGATCTGGT
>JAEWRL010000248.1 GCA_023398955.1 Pseudomonadota bacterium | reverse complement strand
GGGAGAAAGGGCGCACTGACAACGACCGAGAGGGATGAACTCGGGCAGCTGCGCAAAGAGGTGAAGCACCTTCGTCAGGAGCGGGACATCCTGAAGAAGGCCACTGCTTTTTTCGTGAAGGAGGCGACGTCGTGACCGTAGACGTTCGCCTCTTTGCCCGCGAAGCCAACACTTCGATCGCCGCGGTCTGCAGAGCACTCGAGTTGAGCCGGAGCACCGTCTATTCCCGCGAGGACGCCACCCTTAGCGCCCGCGCCATCGACACGGTGGAACTGGACGCTGAAATTCGGAGGGAGTTCGATGGCAGTGGGCAGCGCTATGGTAGTCCTCGCGTGCATCGAACGCTGAAGGGCAAGGGGCGCCATGTTGGTCGCAAGCGGGTCGAGCGCAGAATGCGGGCTCTCGGTCTACGAGGGCGACGACCAAAGCGGTTTCGCAGAACATCTGGTAATTCAGGTGGGCGCCCAGGAGCGCCAAGGCGTACCGCCTCAGGTCCTCGGGCTGCTGCAGGGCGGCGCCAGGAAGGGCCGCAGAGAGCTCCGGTAGCAGCGCCTCGAGCCGGAGCGCGACGCCGAGCACCGTGGTAACGGCTACGGGCACGTCGATGGTGATGGGGATGAGGTGGGCTTTGGGGATCGCCTGGATTCGCGGCAGGAGCTCGGCGTAGGCCTGCTCCATCTCCGAGGGCGCCAGCTTTGCCTGAAGGGGAACTTCGAGAGCAACTGGCTGCGCGGTCGTGCCGACACCCCGATCGGGACCGTCGCTCAGGTCAGAGACACCTGCCTGAGTGAAGTCGGCCAGCGTCTCACAGGGAGGCTCCGGATTGGGATTTGCCGAAGCGTTGTCGTTCGTCGGTCCGGGCCCGGAGTACTCAGCCATGATGGATGTGCCTTCCGTTGCGGAAGCGCTCTGCACCCATGCAGAGGAGCCGGACCTCGGTCAGCTGCGGTGCCAGTTGCTCGAAAAGCGATCCAGTGCGGAGGAATCGGAGTTCCACGTTCCGACCTGCCGACCCGAGTGCGGGATTTACTCGGCACCCATCGTCGGCATGCCAGGCAGATCGGGAGACGCCATGTCGGAATCGCGGGAGTCGGCGCCGCAGAACGCAAGCAGTGGCTCTGACGCGCCGTTCGCGACAGCGTTGGAGCCTCGGCCCCGTACGGTTGAGGAAAAACCGAAGGCAAGGACCGGGTGGTGGCTTACCGGTAAGGCGTGTCTTGCTCTCGGCATCGTTTATAGGCTTGCCGGTAAGGCAATGATGGGTTCATGCCTTGTTCGAGGGCTTGCCGAGAGGCGGAAGAGGGGTTCGGGGATGTCTTGGGGGCTTACCGGTAAAAGCCTGATGGCGCCTCAGACGAGGGGGGCAAGGGTACCGAGACGAAAGACGGCGGCTCGGGCGAGCCCGACGCGCTGGTCGACGAGGGCCCGGGCTTCGAGCTCGACGTCTTGGCGTATCTCCAGTCCCTGGTGGACGGCGAAGCCGTAAACCCCGCGATGAGCTCGTCGGTTTGCGGCGATGGGCGCTTCCACGCGCTGCCGGCTGGCGAGGCCCCGGGCACCTGGGTCGTGGAGGAGGAGTGCGACGACGGTGATGACGACGAGCGGGATCTCTGCACCTCTGCCTGCCAGGTCAGCGACACGCTTGTAGAGTTTCAGGAGCCCTACATCGACCCGAGCTCCGGGCGCTCCATGCCTTGGCTCAACAAATCGCGCAGCTTGGGAGAGGGAAGGCACCCCGTGGGCGCCCACGGCCACGGCTTCGCGGTGGCCTACGTGGAGCCCGGGAACCCTCGCGGGTGGGGGTGAGCATCTTCGATGCCAACGGCGATCCCCAGCCAGCGCTCGACGCCAGTGCCTTCACCAGCCCCGTGCTTTTCGCGAACCCCGTCGTGGCCGGGCGCCTCGACGGCAGCTTCGTGGTGGCTTACACCGACTTCGAGGGAGACGAGGACGTGTTGGGCATCGCGCTCACGGAGCTCGATCCGGAGGCGGGCAGCGCGGTGCCGCTGGGGTACGCCAACATGACGCGCGAGTTCTCACAGTATGATGCGGACATCCTGGCTGTCGGCCAGCAGCTCGTGGTGGCTTGGACGGACGACCGCGATGCCGTCGACGGTCCAGACCTTTACTATCGCGTGATCGGCGCGCCCGCGGCGGTGGAGGGGGATGAGGCTGGCGGCGAGCCGAGCGAGCCCCCTCCTGGCCTGACCCCTGGCGACGAGCAGCCCCTGGCCACCTCGCCGGCCCTGGAGGGCAACGTGGCGCTGGCGCGCCTTGGCGATAGCTGGGGCGCGGCGTGGCGCGCCTCCACGCTCGACGGCCTGGAGACCATCGAGGTGCGGGATTTCTCGACGGGAACCGAGTGGACCGTCACCGAGCATCTGCCGGGGCTATGGCCGAGGACCATCCGGGGCTCGTGGAGCTCGCAGAAGATCTGCGCCTCGTCTTTTTCACGAGCGGGGTGGACAGCGCGGGGGGCGGCCCGGCGGGCATGGATGAGGACGGGGTCGCCACGACGGCGGAGCTCAGCTACGCGCTGCTCGACACCGCGACGCCGGGCGAGGTCAGCTTTCGGCCCTTGAGCTTCCCGGTGGGTTACACGGGCAGCGCCGGCTGCGGCGCTTCGCATCCCGGCGCCGTGCACGTGGGTGACGCCGTGTACCTGAGCTGGCGCAGTGGAGCCGAGCCGGGCAGCGTGGAGGGTGAGGACGTGTGGCTGATGGCGGTCACGACGACCCTCGACGGCGGCGGCAACCTTGTGTTGACCGGCACGGAGGCGCGCGAGCTGCCGCGCTGGCCTGGGCTTCACAGCAAGGGCGATCAGCGGCTGCCCGCCTTGGCGGCGTTGCCGGATTGGCCCGAGGGGCACTGGCTTGGCACGCTGGCGTTGGCCGCGGCCTGGGTCGACTACGGCGGGCAGTTCGGGGAGGAACAGGGAAACCCCGAGTTCATCGTTCAGCTCTCGCCCACGCCGATCCATCGCCGAGAGCGGCACCAGGACTGTGTCGAAGACGGCGGCGAGCTCGAGTGTGGGGTGGGTGAGGGCCGGTGCGACCCCAGCGGGGGCATCGGCGGTGACGGCTGCGCGGACACCCTGATCTGCCGCAGCGACGCCGGCCCCAACTACGGCTGGGGCTTGAACTTCCCGGTCTGCGTGCCGCCAAGCTGCGTCCACGACGGCATGATGGTCTGCGGCGGCGGCACCGGACAGTGCGGCCTCTGCCACTGCCCCGACGGCATCGCCGCCGGAGCTGTCGCTCATGCCACCGGTGATGCTTTTGCGATTCTAGACAGTGACAATCGAACCAGTATCGATCACTTAAAGGGCCAGTATCCGTGGAACAATCATGGGCAAATGTACGGTGCGGGAACGTGCACTGCTTTCAAGATGGTGAACCATTACACTGCCGTGACCGCAGCTCACTGTGTACACAACGGGAGTTCGTTTAAGTCGCGGCATCATATCACGTTCGGAGATCTTCCAAGCCTAGGCTGGGCGTGCTATATACGAGCTGTTCCCGCGTGTTGGGACGGTGATACAGCGTCCTGCGACTATGCGGTGATCGCCCTTAGAGGCCGTAATGGCGCGAATTGTGCTCCGTCGACCTATAATGTCGGGTATCTCGGGTGGAGCCCAGTTGGGTCGTGGGTAGAAGATATCAAGGCTTTCGTTTCTGGTTATCCTTCGGAAGATCTGAAGGCCGGTTGGGCATACCCAGTTCTTGTGTACCACTATCGTTCCGATGGGTACGCGATTGGCACCTATCCAGATCGCGTGTTTTTTGGGCTCTTCGTCGGAATACGGGCCGTGGTGTCTGCGCGCTCCGCGCCGCAGGAGCGCGGTGGCGTAAGTCACGTAGTGGGGCGACGCGGTGCTCACCGCGGAAGACAACCGGCGAGGGTGTCCTCGCCACGGCCGTACCCAATCCACAGGGGTGTGCCGGTTTCCAGGTTACTGACGATGGTGACGAACTTCTCCGAGCGTCGGTGCCGGCGACCTAGCCACTTCTCGTCGACTCCGATCTGCTGCAGGACCTCCGGCGGACGAGTCGCGTCCCACCGAGCGATCGCACACACCTCCGCGCGGCGCACAGTGTGCCAGCTCAGGCCATACTTGGTCGCGACGTGAATCAGCGGCATCGAGAAGGCAT
>JAEWRL010000071.1 GCA_023398955.1 Pseudomonadota bacterium | reverse complement strand
TGATTTCGTACCCGCGGGCGCAGGCGCGGTGCCGCGACGGCTCTGTCCGTCGAGCGTCTGCGCCAGGGCCGCGCTTTGACTCTCGAGCGTGCCCGTTCCTCTGGGGCGCCCGAACTCGGTCCCAGGTGGTGCGCTATCAACAGCCGCCTCACCGGGTAGCGGGCTGTTGGCGCGCGCCAACGCGCCACTGGACTCCAAACGTCGAACCTCGACTGAGCGTTAATCGCTCCATCTGGCATAGCTCGTCAACGGTTGTCTGCCGAGAATGTGAGCTCTCGTCCATCGCGTGGTTCGTTTCTGCCAAGCACGCGCCAAGCCTGGGTCATTTCTCGCGAGCATACCCGGGTCATTTCTCCCGAGCGCTGAAGAACCTAGATCGGACGATCGATCGACAGCTCCGGCGGGTAGCCGCTACTTCACCTCATGGATGAAGCCACGCGCGCCAGACCGCGGGATGAACAGCTGAGAATTCCGCAGGATTCAGCGTCCATGTGTCGGGGGACGCGCGAAATCTAGGTTCAAGCGCTCGTCCCTGGGAGAGATGGGCAGTCAGAGGGAAGAGGATATCGTGCCTGCCACCTGGTGTGTGTCGAGGAGAGCAAGTAGCCAAAGGCCGGTCGCGGCGCTGGCCGCGAGGAGCAACCAGCCCACCTTCTTCAAGTGACGCGGATGCGGCGGCCATGCCGCGACGACCGAAGCCACCAGAAGCACGGGTACCGCAGCGCGCGCGAGCGAGGCATGAGGAGCGTGCGCCAGCTCGACGAACCCCATCGTCCCCCAAGAAATGAACGGAAGAGCGAGCCGCCGCGACCAACCCACTGGCGCCTTCAGGTGCGCTATCATGGCGCGCACGGCTGCGGTGGCGCCGATGCCCGCCAGGGTCCAGGCTACCCACGCCGCGCCGGCCGCGCGAAGGCCCACCCCCTGCGCCATCATGACGGGAAAAGCCAGTGCAGGCAGAAAGCCAGCGATGACGAGCTCTCCTGCAAGGGTCCGCTCGGCGCCGCGCAGGATCAGGAGCGAGGCCACCGCCCCAAGGAGAGCGGGAAGCGCGATGCTCACGATTGTGGCTCCATCGGCGCGGCTGGCCGCCACGGCGATCCCAGCCAGCGCAGTGAGCGTCCAGACGGCGAGCCACCCCTGGGCAGCGCGTCCTCGCAGTCTGCCAGCGCGCGGTCCCCGCTGTCCCAACGCGATGAGCAGCGGCTCGTGGGCGAGAAAAACCGCCAGAGCCGCGGCGGTGAAGCCCAAAGCAGCGAGCGTCGGCGAGGCGAGTGCCCATGCCACGACAAGGGGCAGTAGCAGCTGGCTGTAAGCGCCGTGCTCGCGGGGCAGAGGAGGGGCTCCCATGGAAGCGCGAGCACTCCTTCGAGCGGCCAAAGTCATTCGTCGAGCGTGACTTGGCGGTCCGTCCCCGTCGTTGACCTGCATCAATGCCCTGCCACCGCCACGCACATCCAGCCTCGCGCGCTGAGCCTCGTGGTCCTGTCACCTCTACAGGACGACGGGCCAGCCTTGACGGTGCCGCCTGAGGTGGGAATTCCGGCGAAGGGTCGATGACCCAGTAGCTCCGTCGGAGCTGCTTCGGCTATGATTCCGGCTCCATGAGCAGCTCCGAAATCCAGTTCGCTGCCCTCACCGATGTCGGACGCCAACGCGACCACAATGAGGACAACTACCTCGTGGACAAAAGGCTCGGGCTGTTCGTCGTCTGCGATGGCATGGGCGGGCACGCCGCCGGAGAGGTCGCCAGCGCTATCGCCGTGCGGACCTTCCACGAAGAGGTAAAGCGGGAAGCAGAACTCCTGAGCGACTATCTCGAGCAGAAGTCCGGGGCAGCAAAGGTCAGTCGCCGTGACATCATTCACATGCTGGAGTTCGCGGTCAACCGCGCGTCCAGCAAGGTTCACGCTGAAGCAGCTCGTGACGTGAAGAAGCGAGGGATGGGGACGACACTCGTTGCCATCCTCATCTTGGGCAGCCAAGCATTCATCATCTACTGTGGGGACAGTCGCCTCTACCTTCTGCGCAACGGCGTCATCGAACAGATCACGGAAGACCACAACGTCTACAATGAGCTGGTACGACGCAAGAAGATCACCAAGGAAGCCGCCGAACAGCTCGCGCAGAAAAACGCCATCACACGGGCGGTGGGCGTCTACGAGCACGCCGAGCCGGACACGCTGGTGCTCGACCTGGTTGCCGGAGACCGCTTCCTACTCTGTACCGACGGCTTGAGCGGGTACTTCGAGGAGGACATCGCGAACCTCGGACGAATGCTGGCGGCACCGCTGAGCGACGGCAGCGTTAGGTCGATGATAGACGCCGCCAACGAGAGGGGCGGCAAGGACAACATCACCGTCATCACCGTAGGCATCGGTGACGAGGAGGCTCGCGACGAGCGGCGCGCACAGCGTCTCCAGCTGAAGCGAGACGTGCTAGCCCGAATGCCCCTCTTCCGTCCGCTGAGCGACCGCGAGATCCTTCGCATCCTCCAGGTCACCGAGGTGGTGTCGTACAAGGACGGAGAGCTCGTCATCCGCGAAGGGGACCGCGGCGAAGAGCTCTTCATTGTCCTGAACGGCACGGTGCGCGTGAAGCGGGGCGGCGCCGAGCTCACGAGACTGACCCAGGGAGACCACGTTGGAGAGATGGCCCTGGTTCGAAGCCAACCACGCTCGGCATCCGTCGAGAGCGTTGGCGACAGCGAGCTGATGTTGATCCGACGCACGGACTTCTTCGAGATCCTGCGCAAGGAGCACCAACTCGCGGTGAAGCTGCTCTGGCAGTTCCTGGGTGTCCTCGCCGATCGCCTCGCGGACACGAGCCGTGAGCTCGGGCACGCCCGAGAAGAGCTCGCAGCGGAGGACATCACCACCGAAATCTTCGACGTCGATGTGGACGAGGAGGTGCGAGCCACCCTCGTCACTCCACCGCCAAAGCCCGGGCGCCCGCCGCGTGATCGCTAGGGGAGAAGCTCCTCCAGCGTCGGCTCCAGCGGGCGGCCCCTTTCCGAGGAGCTGCCGGACCGGCCACGTCCATCGGCTGTCGCCGGACGTCAACGGCGGGCCAACAGCCAGGAACCACCCGGCGCTCCGCCAGGAAACGTGTCATCGGTTGGCGGAGGCTGGTAGACTCGCGCCACATGAGATTCCGGCTCCTCCCGCGGCTTCTTCTGATGGCGCTCGGTGTCACCTCCGCCTTTGCCGAGCACGCCCTTGCCCAAGACGGCGAAGCGAGACGGACGCTGAAGCTCTTTCCCACCCGTCTCACTCACGAATCACGCCCCTGCCCTCACGCCGAAGGCACCGCTCCTCCAGCAGCGCCCAGCCGCGCCTCCCAGGCGGCAGCACGCATCGACACGGCGCTGGCGGAGGCAGCTCGAGATCTCGGGGTGACGCCCGCCCCCGTGGGGCCGCCGCCTGCGGATGCCGAGGCTCAGGATGCTCCCGGCGCGGTCGACGTGAGCTCGAGTGTGCTGCTGCCCGAGCTCATCGAACGCGATGGTGGACTCGAGCTGCGCTTGTCGCTCGTCCCTCCCCGCTCCAAGGTGGCCCTGGTCCGCTCACAGCCCCTCGTCATGGAGCAGATCGACCTGCGAGCCGCCGTAATGCTGCGCGACGTCTTGAACGCAGCCGAGGCGATCGACGGGAATGCGCCAGCAACAACCGTTCAGCCCGAAGCCTCGCATCCGGCCGAGTTCCCCGAGGTCGATCAGCGCTCGGCAGGTCGTGCTCCCCTCGCGCTCAACGCCGGTATCCTCGGCGGTTACGTTGGATGGACGCTCCAACGAACCAGCGGCTCGTCGGACGCACGGCTCACGTACCCGTTGATAGCCCTCGGAGCAGGCGTGGGGCTGGGCGCGTCCATGGTCGTCACGGACGAGTGGGACATCAGCACGGGGGATGCCTGGTTCTTGTCGGCCGGGATCTGGTGGCCCATGAGCGCTGCGATTCTCCTCTCCGATGCCTACCGGGTAAGCCCGTCCGAGGACCGCTTTGCTTATGGACTACTTGGAGCGACCGCGGGGCTCGCGGTGGGCTCTACCGCGCTCTCGTTCACCGAAATCGACGAGGGGGGCGCCCTCCTCACGCATTCCGGGGGTGCATTCGGTACGGTGCTCGGCGGCCTCGCTCAACTCGTCAAACGCGGCTCGACAGCTGAGTTCCCCTCACGCGGGGCCGGGTTTGGTGCTGCCGTCGGTGTCTTGAGCGCGGGCGCGCTGGCGACCCAGGTCCAGGTGAAGCCCTCGCGCGTTCTCTTCATCGACCTCAGCGCGAGCCTGGGAGGTCTCATTGGTGCCGCGGCGGGCAGCCCGCTGTTATTGGTCGAGAAAGAAGAAGAGCCGTGGCGCACGCGCGGCTGGCTTGCGGCGGTCGGAGGGGGAATTCTGGGTGGCGCGGTGCTGGGTTACGTCCTGACGGCGAACTCCGCCGTGGATTCCGAGGACGCCGCCAGTGCCCGTATCTGGCCGTTCATGGGCCAGCTCGAGGTGAGCGGTAGCCCATACGCGGCGCCCATCGCATCGTTCGGGGCCGGACTCCAGGGCTTGTGGTGACCCCGCGCCACGTCGCCCTGTCGCTCGGTCCTGAAGAGGCTGGGAAGCGCTTGGATCTGGTGCTCGCACGGCGTCTGCAGCTTGGACGCCGACGGACCCGCGAGCTGTTCGACGACGGTCGGGTTCGGGAGGCTGGTCGCCGCCTCCGCAAGGGCGATTCGGCTCGTGAGGGTCAGGCAGTCGTCGTTCAGCTGCCTGCTCCAGACCTTGCGCTTCCCGAACCAGAGCTGGCCGTCGACGTGCTGTTCGCCAGCGAGCATTGCCTCATCGTGAACAAGCCTGGTGGGCAACCGACGGTGGCTCGCCGCGGTTCGGACCGGGGAACGCTCGCCAACGCCCTTGTCGGACGATTTCCCGAGCTCGCCGCGGTGGGTCACGGCATGCTCGAACCCGGGCTCGTTCACCGCCTCGACGTCGGAACCTCTGGACTGGTCGTGGTCGCCCGAACCACGCCCGCGTTCATCGCCCTCCGCGACGGCCTACGGCGCGGTGAGTGGAGGAAGCGTTACCTTGCCATCGTGAGCCGCCCACCTCCGGCTAAACAGGGAAAAATCGAGGGGTGGCTCTTCCCTGCCCGGCACTCCTCGCGTCGTGTCGCGTTCAGCCCAAGCCCGGTGGCAGATGTTCACGCTCGCGCTGCCTCCTGCACCTGGGAGGTCCTCGAACGGGCGGCTCGCGCCACCCTCGTGGAGGTGGAGGTCGCGAAGGCATACAGGCACCAGGTGCGGGTGCTGATGGCCTCCTTGGGATCGCCCCTGATCGGAGATTCCTTGTACGGCGGAGAGGCCGGCACGCTACCAGTTCATCGCCATGCGCTCCACGCAAGCTACATTGCGTGGAACGGTACCGTGCTCGTCCCCGGGTTCTGCGTCGAGGCTGCGCTTCCCGATGAGCTCCTGGCTCTGTTGCGACCCGCACGGTGACCGCCGCGCTCCTGTTCATGCCCAAGGTCGAGGAACGGCCTGCCCTCCTCACGCGCGTCCAGGAGGGCAGCCAGGTACTTCGTCAGCGCCAACAGCATGCCGCGAGTCGGGAGTCGTGGATGGACGACGGCCACGCGCTCTGCAGGCTTCCGCCCTCTCATCCAAGCGACAACGGGGGAGAGGGCGCGGTAGCACTCCGAGCCGTCGCGAACCCGTACCAGGACACACGGCTCGACAATGCCGAGAGGAGCGTGCAGCGCGACCTCGATCGCCACCAAGCCGGCTCGCGCGGAGACCGGCACAACGCGCAGGCGGAGCTCGTCGGGTTCACTAGTCGCATGAGGGACACGCGCGCAGGGGCTCACCCTGATCCCCTCCTCACGGAGCAGCCGACGGTACAGCCACCGGAGCCATTGCCCACGTCGAAGCGCGAGGGCCGTCGGGCCAATGCTGCCCACTCCCGTGAAGAACAGCGGGACGAGCGCGGCGCTCAGGATTAGGACGGTCCACAGAACCTCCAGGGAGCCAGGTGCCCAGAGCTGACAGGACGCGAACAGGACGCCTTCGGCTCCCGCAAACGTCAATGCCCCTGGCAGCGTCGTGATGTCGAGCAGCCGCGCAGCAGACCGGGGATCCCGGAAGGCCTCAGCGGGTTGCAGCGGCAACCAGCGTCCGGGGCCGCGAGCGGTCACCGTCACCCGAGGATGCGTCTGCCAAGCCAGACCCATCGCGCCCGTGGCGATGGCCGCAGCACCCACGAGGTGAGGCGAGCGCCAGAGAACGAGCACGGCCAACCCCAAGCCAACTCCGGCAGCGACCGAACGCCAGCTCCACCATCGCCCCGGCGCTACCTGGAGTCCCAGACCACGGGCTTGGCGTTCCAGCAGCAGGCGCTTCGCCCAGACGAGCAGCGCATACAGGGAACCAGCGAGCACTGCGAGGCAGAACGCCTTGCCGCTGTGGCCCTGGTCCTGGACGTCGCTGAGCGGGGTGGGTGCGTGGCGCGACTCGATCGAGCGCACCGACGGAGCGTGTCCGAAGACGTCAGCCGCGGTCCGGATGCGCCAGACAACGGGCTCGCCCGTCGCTACGTGCGGGCGCACCAGCTCGACCTCGTCGCGCTGAACACTGCGGCGTACGCTGGCAAGAAAGACTCCGGCAGAGCCTTCGTCGATGCTCAGCCCAGTCGCCTCGCCCATGGCTCCAGGGATGGTGGGCGGCTCACCTCCTGGTGGCACGCGCCAGAGGACTTTCATGGAGTCGACGCCATTGGCGAAACGGGGACTAACCCAGCGCAGCATGGCTCGGGAGCCCTCGGTCTGCAGATACCCGCTCTTCCTCAGATCGGTTCGATAGCCAAAGCGCAGCATGTAGCGCCCGTGCCGGAGGCCACGGGGGCTGTCGATTTCGAGAAGCAATGAACCGTCGTCGGCGCGATGCTGGAGCAAGGCGATCGACGTGTCCCGACCACCACCCTCCCGCGTGACCATCGCGCCTGGCAACGGCTCGGCGTCCGCGTCGACGCCGCCGATCTCATAAGACGTCAGCGGGCCACCCTGGACGCGAAGCCGGAGCTCGTGGCCTACCTCCGCCTTGCCATCGCGCGCAACATCCAGGGTTACGACCGAGGACACGATTCGTGTCTCTACCCAAGCGCTCGCCCGCGACGTCGCTGCAAGAACACCCAGCGACAGAAATACCACAAGGAGCCGTCGCCTTCTGTCCCACATACAACTACCAAGGCTTACTGGGGGCCGAGACGAGAGGACTAGTTTTCTGCGATCTCACTTCGCCGTAGCGGTGGCCAAGTAAGCCGGCCATTCGCCCAATAACTCCACCGGGGCTGGTAGGGTTCGTCGCACGCGATGGCTCCTCTACCTCGCCAGGCCCATGGCGGCCGCCACCACCTTTGTCACCGTGGCGAAGAGCTCCGCGCGGAGATAGGCGTCAGCCGTCAACTCGAGCGATTCCGAGGTGCTCGTCGCAGAGAACGTGTACGGGATCCACACGGGTTCCGAACCTACTACCTCGACGGCCGCTTCGGAAACCAGGCCCTGCTCGGCCAACGGCTGGAGGACGCCCTGTATCGCCATCGCTCCGATGACGACACCCTTCGCACCTCGCAAAGCCTCGAGCCCTGTCTGCGACTGAAGCGTCGCGCCGGAGTTCACGATGGAGTCGCGGAGTACATCCTCGGCCATATCGAGCTGGTCAGCCACGACGACCCAGGTCCGTCCTTCGTGTTCGTGGCACAGCAGGACGAGCCGCAGAGTCTGGTCACCATCCTGTGCGCCAGAGGTGTCCGTGCCGGCGAGAGAGGTGTAGCTCGGCAGTGTAATGTCGTAAGCGGCGGAACGCCCCTTCACTCCCTTTACCGCACGAGTGCTCTTGCGTGACTGAACGGCCCAACCCGCCACGAGCTGCTTCAAGCCCGGCTCCCGAGCGATGGCGACCGCTGCATCCAAGGCCGCTTCTACCTCCTTCAAGGGACGCTGGAGCCCGTACGCCGACCAGTTTGGGAGCGGGTCTTCCTTCGTGGCGGGAGCAGATCCCGTCAATGTGAGGCCTGGCCGAGAGTCCCCGAAGAGTAGGTCGACGACGACGGGCACGCCGTCGAGCGTCTCTCGCCGCGCGCCGACGTGCTCGAGGAGCCCTCGTAGCAGCGCCGTCGCGGCTTCGCCGAGCTCGGTCGCGAAGCTCGTCCCCCCTGCATCCATCCACGCCGCACTCGTCGTGTTGGCCGAAAGCCCCCAAAACTCTGCGGGTGGTGCGGTCACTCGGGCTGCCAGCTCCGAGATTGTCCTCGCCAAGGTAGAGTCCGAGGGCGTCAAGGCGAAGGCCGTGTGCAACCTCATCGTCATCGCCTCGCGATCGACGTGACCTTCGATGGCCAGGTAGCGTGCGTCTTCGAAGATGCGGATGCCCTCCTCGACGGCGCCATCGAGGACGCTGACCAAAGCACGGTCGAATGCCGGTGAATCCAGGGCGTACTCACGGAGGACCCAGGGAACCACCGCCGCGCGGGCTCGCTTCAGATCGGCCCCGAAGCGTTCGCGCCATGGCTCGGCGAACAGCCGGAGCTGCCATTCGGCCTCAGCCAGGGGCATCGTGGGCAGGCCGCGGGTCGCGAACGGCAGCAGGTGTTCGATGGCTTCCTCCTCTCCGCAGACCAGCCGCGCTGGTGCGGGCCCCGCGGCGACCGAGAGGGCGCAAGGTGGCCCCCCTGCACGGTCGAGGCGGTACACGCCCGGACTCTGCTCGACAAGCTCCAGGCCTCCCTCTCGCAAATGGCTCACAGCCTCATCGAGGGACCTCACACCGGCGCTGGCGACCATCAAGATGTTGGGCGCCTCGTCACCGGGGTCGAGCATCATTGCCGCTTCGATGGGAGCGCTCAGGTCGAGGACCGGATAGAGCCCGAAGCCTTGACTGTCCAACAACCCACGCCAGTTCAAGGGAAAGCCAGACCAGGCCAAGACCGTGTCGGCAAGCTCCGCTGCGTTCTGCAAGCGCCCCACCGCCACGAGCTCCGCGGGTGCCTGCACGGGGCTCAGGTCTGGTCGACTGACCGCGACGGTGCTCGTGGGTGGACTTGGCGGGGGAACTGCTGGCGGGGGGGTCGCCGCAGGGCTGCAAGCCACGAGGAGAGCACAAGCTGCGGCCGTCGAATGTACGAGGAGGGTAAGTCTCATGGTGTGGGCGTCTCCTGACGAAAAGGCGTCGCGCAGGGGCCGGCCCCACGTATCCCCGTCGGCACCGGCTCGTCCCCGCTGTTTAGCAGGGAACCCGTCTTCCGTCTGCCGGCAATAATCCGAGAGTGTCGCAATCGGTCCTGGAGACACCAGCTGCCGAACCCGCTGTCGACGCCGCGAGAGTGCCTTTGCTCGAACCTGTCGCCACGGCCCCTGGCTCTCGCCGCACCGACAGGCTTGCGTCAGGAAATAAGTGGCTGTGTTGCGGCGACACACGCCCTGGCCTCTGCCGCCCGATGCGGCACACTGGGCGCTATGAACTTACGAATTGTCCCTCTTCTGGGCTGGATGGGCGCCACAGTGGGAGCACTCGCCCTGAGCGGCTGCAGCAGCTCCAGCGCCGACGAGTGCATCATTGGCACCAACGGCTGTCTTTGCTTCTCCAACCTTACCTGCGATCGCGGACTCGAGTGCGTCTCCGAATCGAAAACCTGCCACCCGTCCACTGGGGCAAGCGGCGGCGCCGCGAACGGCGGAGGTTCGGACGGCACCGATGCTGGCACGGGGGGCGGCGAAGAAGAGACGGGGGGACGGGGTGGCGCAGGCGGCAGCGAGGCAGGCGCGGGCCCGAGTGCGGAGCAAGGCGGGGCGGGCGCGGGCGGCCAGGACTCCAACGGTGGCGAGCCGGGCGCAGCGGGCACGGCGGGGGGACCGTCCGTTGGCGGAGGAGCAGGCCTCTCCGGCGGCGGCAACGCTGGGTCATCCGATGGCGGCACCGCAGGCATGCCGTCATTGGGTGGCGCAGCTGGCGCAGCCGCAGGCGGCGCGGGAGCTTCACCGGGAGACGGAGGCACCGGGGGAGCAGCGGGCCTCGGCGGAGGGGGAGAGGGCGGAACGGGCGAACCCATGCAAGAGCTGCTGACGAACGGAGACTTCGCAAGCGGCGCGTCAGGCTGGGAGGTAAGCGGTGGTTCGGGTCAGTTCACGGCTGACGGCCGGCTCTGTGTCTATGGGTCCTATAACGACAACCCATACATCGGCTGGCCCGCGGAGGAAGCCGATGCCTTCGACCTGGTGGCGGGCGGGACCTACGTGCTCCAGTTCCGCGTCAACGGTGTCTCGACCGGGTTCGACGTCAAAGTGGGTCAGGCTGCCGCCCCTTATGCGCAAGCTTACCTGAACACCGACATCCCAGAAGTAACGGACGGATGGGAGCAGGTGAGACTCGAGGTGGACGTGCCGAGCGATTGGGGCGCCGACAACGACGGCGTGGTGCCATCAGGGCTCCTCTTCATCGTGTGGTTCTCGCAGCAAGGGCCACAAACGGAGCTCTGCATCGACGACGTCAGCTTCGTCCGCGCGAGCTAGTTGGCACCGCGCAGAGCTGCCCGGCACCACAGAGCCACTGTGGCTCCATCCTTTCGAGACGCCCAATAGCGTCGAGCCCGACCTGTCGCTGAACGGGCCGGGCTCTTTGTTTAGAGGATGACGCTGCGGCCAAGGAACCGCGCGGGACTAGAGGGCGGGATTACTTCGAGTCTTCGAACTCTGCATCGATGACGTCGCCGGGCTTCTTCCCAGCCGCCGCGCCGTCACCAGCACCTGGTCCACCATTGGCACCGCCTGGTGCAGCCCCGGGGCCCGCCGCCTGATACAGCTTTGTCGCCAGCTCATGCGCCTCCTTCTCGAGGCGCTCTAGTACATCCTTGACCTTCGGGTCGTCCTGCTTCTCGACAGCCTCACGACCTTCCTTGATCAAGCCCTCGAGCTTCGTCACCGAGGCACCGTCCAGCTTGTCCTTGTTCTCGGTGATCTGCTTCTCCAGCGTGTAGCAGAAGTTGTCGAGCTTGTTCCGGCGGTCCACCTCCTCACGACGGCGCTTGTCTTCCTCTTCGTGAGTGGCTGCATCGCTCACCATGCGCTGGATGTCGTCGTCGTTGAGGCCGCTGCTCGCGGTGATCGTAATGCGCTGGTCCTTGCCCGTAGCCGTATCCTTCGCGGTGACGCTCAAGATGCCGTTGGCGTCGATGTCGAAGGTGACCTCGATCTTGGGCACTCCGCGAGGCGCGGGCGGCAGGCCTTCCAGGTGGAATTTGCCGAGCGTGCGGTTATAGCGCGCCTCCGCTCGCTCGCCTTGGAGGACGTGGATCTCGACGGAGGTTTGGCTATCGGAGGCAGTCGAGTACACTTCCTTCTTCTGGGTCGGGATCGTCGTGTTGCGGGGGATCATGACCGTCATCACCCCACCGAGGGTCTCCACCCCAAGGGACAAAGGCGTGACATCGAGGAGAACCACGTCCTGGACATCACCCGCCAGCACACCGCCCTGCACCGCAGCGCCGACCGCCACCACCTCATCGGGGTTCACGCCACGATGCGGCTCCTTGCCGAAGAACTTCGTCACCGATTCCTGAACCAGGGGGATGCGCGTGGAACCACCCACGAGGACGACCTCGTCAATGTCCTTCGCGCTCTTCTTGGAGTCGGAGAGGGCCTTCCTCACAGGCTCCAGGGTGCGCTCCACGAGGGGCGAGATCATCTGCTCGAGCTTCGAGCGGGTGAGCTGCTTCTGCAGGTGCTTCGGGCCCGATGCATCAGCCGTGAGGAATGGAAGGTTGATGGTCGTCTCCTGCTTGGAGCTCAGCTCGATCTTGGCCTGCTCCGCAGCGTCCTTGAGACGCTGAATGACCATCTTGTCGCCTCTGACGTCGACTCCCGTTTCCTTGAGGAACTCGGCGGAGAGCCAATCCATCACGACATGATCGATGTCGTCACCACCCAGGTGTGTATCGCCGTTGGTCGCTATCACCTGAACGACGTTGTCCCCGACCTCGAGGATCGAGATGTCGAAGGTGCCACCGCCGAAATCGTACACGGCGATGATCTCGTTCGTCTTCTTGTCTAGGCCGTAAGCGAGCGCGGCAGCGGTCGGCTCGTTGATGATGCGTTTCACCTCGAGACCGGCGATCTTGCCCGCGTCCTTCGTCGCTTGACGCTGCGAATCGTTGAAATAGGCAGGCACCGTGATGACCGCTTCGGTCACCTTGTCACCCAGGTAGTCCTCGGCGGCCTTCCGCAACTTCTGCAGCACCTTCGCGCTGACCTCCGGTGGGGCAACCTTGCTACCCCGAACGTCGAACCAAACGTCTCCGTTCTTGCCCTCGACGATGTTGTAAGGGAAGCGCTGGGTCTCCCCCGAGATCTCAGCGAAGCGCCGCCCGATGAAACGCTTGGCCGACGCGATGGTGTTCTCCGGGTTCGTCACCGCTTGCCGCTTGGCGATCGTGCCGACCAAGATCTCACCCTTGTCGTCCCAGGCCACCACCGACGGGGTCAGGCGAGCCCCTTCCTCATTCACGATGACCTTGGCTTCCTTGCCTTCCATGACAGCCACGACGCTGTTGGTCGTTCCGAGATCGATTCCGATGATTTTTCCCATTTTCTCAGTACTCCTGAAGTCTCCGTTGCGGTCTGCTCGGATTGGTCGTCAATCGGACGTTGGATCGACCTTCGACAAGCACCGTCGTCGTCCAGCTGCCCGACGCAACAAATCGTCAGGCCCGGGCAAAGTAACCACGTGAATTCCCAGGTCAATACTGCGCTGGGGAATGTGTCCTCCAGACGTCGGCACCCTGTCCCAAGCGTCCTGCGGCAAGCCCGCGCGAGTAACGACTGCCTCGATAATCTAGTTGACACGGGTTTTCGCCGGAGTACCCTCCGCTACCCACTCCTGGGGCCGTAGCTCAGCTGGGAGAGCGCCGCGTTCGCAATGCGGAGGTCAGGGGTTCGATCCCCCTCGGCTCCACCCCATCCACGTCGAGTGGCCATCGCTCGGTCCATCGACGTTGTGGTTCGGGCAATCGCGTGATGTCGTATTCCGCAATGTCCAACCGTCCTGGTCGTCGCTTGGAGGTGACCATCCGGGCGCCGCGGGAGCGAGTCTGGTGGGCATGCAGCACCCTCGACGGCCTAAGCTCCTGGCAGGCAGACGAGGTGAGTGGTCGCGTGGAGCCGGGTGCCTCCCTCGAACTGAGATGGCCAGAGCTCGCCCTGTCAGCCAGCGTGACGGTCGAGGAGCTCGCGACAGAGGACCGCATCGTCTTCTCTACGCCAACGTGGCGCTTGACGGTGGAGCTTACAGGCACGGGAATCGCTGCCACCTGGTGCGGGCCCACCTCCCGCGACGAAGAAGAGGGTGCCGCCTCGGGCTGGGCCCTGAGCCTCGCGCTGCTCCAACACCAGCTCGAGCAGCACTGGGGCAGGTCGCGGCACTCGAGCTGGGTGGTGCGGCCGATGATGGCGACGTCCGACCAACTGCACGTCTTCTTCACGGAACCCGCAGCCCTGGCGAGCTGGCTCGGCACCCCGCGCGAGCCGCTGGATGCAGCCGGCAGGACCATCGAGCTGGGGCTGGCCTGGGGTGAGAGGCTGACCGGGCGAGTGCTCGCGTGCACGCCCAATCGAGACATTGCCATCAGTTGGAACGAGCAAGCGGACGCCGTGCTGAGCTTCCGCAGCGTCCCCTCCCCCCGAGCGCCCGGCGAGCTGCTGGTGCTGGTGAACTTGTCTCACTGGCAGCCGCTGAAGCGCCAGGGAGCAACCCGCGGGCACCTGGAGAGCGCCCTCCAACGCCTTGGCCGCATCCTCGAACGGCGCGGCACGAGCTGATCGGGCCAACGACAACGGGATGTCTGCGAAACGAACCCGTTCCAACCTCCGGGAGACACACCCCGTCGTCATCCTGTCCGATAGGTGCACATGAACGATTTCGAACATGCGCGCCTGGATGTGAATCGCGCGGCCGTCGACTTGACTGGGTACGAACTCCTCGGGAGCCGTACCTAGCGGCGGCCCACCAACCCGATCTTCGCCCTGTAGGGCAGGGATCCGTGGCGCGGATCCGCCACTTCCAGGATCGCGTCAGTCGGCACGCTGATCGTGATGGTCCCGGTGCCAAGGAACGCTGGGCGTTGCCCGCGCTGAGCTCCAACCAGCTTCAGCGTAGCGGTGTACCTCGAGGCATCCTCCAGCTTGACGTCTGCGGAGTAGACCTCCGAGAGGAGCGAGCCTTCCCGCTTGTACACGACGAGCGACCAGCGCTTGTCCGCCACCTCGTCGAAGAGGAGCACGTCGGGTTTGAACTCCGTGCGTGCCTCGCTGAGGCAAGCCGCTCGCTCCGCAGGTTCCTCGGACTTCTCTGCACAAGCTGCCTCTGCGGCTTTGCGCGCCCCGGAGTTCAAATAGTCGATCATGAAGGAAACCCCAGGCGCCGTGAGGAGCGCTACGGGCGAGCGCGGAGGGTCCGGCGCGGCTGGCTCGTGGGCTTCGGCGGGGGAATCGGCTTCAGCGCTGGTGTGCCCGCCCTCCACCGCGGGGTCCGCGCTCCCGGCGGCCCCACTCGCCCCCGCCGGAGCCTCCGATGCGGCCTCATCCCCTTCGCCGTTCTCCTCCACCTCACCCGAATCGAAGGCGACCTCGGTTTCCATCTCCTGGCTGGGGACCGCGTTCGACTGTAAGGGCGTGGAGGCCACCTCCGGCTCGCGTGGAGACGCCGGGGCGCAGGCGATGACCGCCAACAGCAGGAGAAGGCTCATCCCCGCAGTCCCCTGCCTGCGGCGGTGGCTCGTACGCACATGACTCAGCGACTTCCAAGAGACCATGATCGACTCCTCCGTAGCTTCCGGAAAGGGCAGACGGCGCCCCCACTCTACTTCCTTGGCGCACGACGTAAAGCTGCACCTTGCCTCGCCGTCGGGCGCGGCAATCGCGACCGCTGGTGGCAGACCGAATGCCTCGTTGGTTCTGCCTGCTAGGGGCCTTTGAGAGCGTTGATGAATTGTTACGTATCTTGACTCCGGCCGGACCACCCATACCGCCGCGTGGCGGGGCGCTCTGCACCAGCGCGGCTCCGCGCCACGCGGGAGCCTCGCCGCGACACCAGGAGCAGGCGCACGCTGACCCGCACTCCACCCGAGCAGGGCGGAAGAGACGGATGTAGGCACGAGGCGGTGGCACGTGACTTGCTGGCTTTCCCGTCGTCATGGCGGAAAGCCTGGACATCATGCACCCGGGCATGGTCGTGCAAGACCGTTACCGCCTGGTCCGACCCCTCGCCGATGGCGGCATGGGATCGGTATGGCTGGCCAAGGATCAGAAGCTGGACGCTGATTGCGCAGTGAAGTTCGTCCTCGAAGAGCGACGAACCGATCCCGAGGTCGTTTCGCGCTTCGAACGCGAGGCCCGAATCTCGGCCCGCATCCGGAGTCCGCACGTGGTCCAGGTGCTCGACTACGGCGTGTCATGGGGTCGACCCTTCATTGCGATGGAGTACTTGGAGGGGGAAGACCTTCGAATGCGACTGGCGCGCCGGGGCGTGCTGGACGTGCACGAAGCTCATGGAGTCATCGTAGGCGTGGCACGAGCTCTCCGGAGCGCTCACGCGCTCGGCGTCGTCCATCGCGATCTCAAGCCCGAGAACGTGATCCTCGTGCAGGCAGACGGAGTTGAGATCGCAAAAGTAATCGACTTCGGTATAGCCAAGTGCGACGCGCCCGGTCTAGAGGTGGGCATAAAGACTCAAGCCGGTTTTCTGCTGGGCAGCCCCCAGTACATGAGCCCCGAGCAGGCACGTTGCCAGCCGCTCGATCATCGTTCCGACCTTTGGTCTCTGGCGGTCATCGCGTTCGAGTGCCTCACCGGAGAGGTGCCTTTCCGGAGTGAGGTACTGGCTCAAGTCCTCACTGACATCACACAGGGGGCCATCCGGCAGCCGACGGAGGTCAACCCCGCGTTGCCGCCCGCCGTGGACATCTGGTGGCAGAAGGCCACCCAGCGGGACCCGGAACTGCGCTTCGGAGATGCTGCGGAGCTCGCCAACGAACTAGCAGACGCGCTCGAGCTGCCGAGGCTCCCAGTGGGCGGCTCCGTCGCAATGGGCTGCATCTCGCTGATGCCGCGCCAGCGTCATCGGTCGGCTGCAGACCTACGGCCTGAGGCGACCCCAATGGGCGCAGAGCTGCAGCATGAGGCGCCCCCGACCGTGGCGGAAGTGCGACGTCCGCCCCCCACCACCACGAGCGGTCCCGCCGCAACGGCGCGTACCCGACGCGCGAACCGCCGCCGTGGGAAGCTAGGCACTGCCTGGCTCAGTCTTGGAATGGGGGTGGCGGTCCTGGGCGTCGTGGCGGGCGGCTCTGCCGCTGGTCGCAGCGAGTCGAAGCTCTCGAGCATGAGTCCGCTTCCGGGATGGGCCCAAGCCGCCGCGGCGCGCCATGCGAGCAGCGATACCGCAGCCGCTCCTCGACTCCAATTCACGGGTGCACCGCAGCTGGGCGCGATGGCACCCATGGTAGACATCGTCGCTTCGAGAGCAGGCACGCTGCTGCTGGCGTCATCGGCGACGACGATCGCGCGGGCCTCTGCAGGCACTGAGGCGGCCAGCGCCCAGGGCCCCGAGATCCCAGCAGTGGCGCCGCCGCCGGAGAAGCAGCAGGCCATTGGGCTTTCGCGGCACCCTTCCGCGCACGGACCGGCGAAGCATGGGAGAACCAAGGTGACGGTGGTCACCCGCAACCCGACGGCCTCCCCCCCCCGAGCCGAGGAGGAGCCCGGGCAGCAAACGAGGTTGCGAGGTAGGCCGTGTCCAGGGAATCGCCAAAACTGTGAGATGCTCTCGAGGATACAAAGGTCCTTCGACTATGGGATCTGAGAACGACGGTACCTCGCGATGATCCGCTCCGCGTCGACGTCTCTGCTGATAGTGCTGATTTGCTTTGGGCAGATGCTGAGCCTTGCCCATGCGGCGCCCCCCAGCGCCTCTGATCGAGCCACTGCGCGCGAGCTCGCCCGAGAGGCTCACCAGGCGCTACTGGAGGGACGCTACCAATGGGCCGAGGATCGATTCCGACGGGCTAGCGAGCTCGTCCCCGCGCCGACACTTCAGCTAGGAACCGCTCGGTCGCTCGTGGGGCAGGAACGGCTCGCCGAGGCGCACGAAACCTATCGGAAGATCCTGCGCGCAGACCTGCCCGACGAGGCGCCAGCGGCGTGGCGTCGCGCCGTGATTCTGGCGCAGGAGGAGCTCGCGACCATCGAGAAGCAGCTAGCCTGGCTCACGATCGAGACGTCGATCGGCCGTCGTGCTTCGGCATGGATCGACGGCAAACGCCTGACCGCTGAGGATCTTGGCGAACGGATCCCTTTGCGGCCGGGCGAGCACCAGCTGCGGATCTCGGCGAAAGGCTTCCGGGACGAGCTCCGGACGATAGAGCTCGAACCTGGTGAGAGCCTCATCGCGCAGTTCAACCTGGAGCCGCAGCAGTCGCTGCATATGGCTTCTGGCCATGCTCCCGCCCGCGTGGCCGTGAACGACAGAGGAGCGCTGCCCCCGGGGGACGGCGCTGGGGTCATGACCTGGACCTGCTTCGGCGTGGGGCTGGCGGGCGTCGTCGTGGGGAGTATTGCGGGCATGGTCGCGCTCGACCGTAGTAGTGCGCTGCAGGAGGGTTGCAATGAGGACGCCTGCCCTTCGAGTGAGCGAGATACTCTGCGGGCGTATCGGGCAGCTGGGACGGTATCGACGGTTGGCTTCGTTGCAGGTGGCGCCGGCCTGCTCACGGCGCTTGGCCTCCATCTGACTCGCTCCCCAGCACCCGGCGCAACAGGGGCAAGCCAGTCGGTGCGCCCCGTCTACGAGCCCACCCTCAGGCTCGAGCAGACCGCGGCGCGCCTAGACCTGAAGGTTCGGTTCTAGGATGAGACTCTGTGAAGACGGTGAAGGAGTCAGGAATGCGGGATGATACTCTGCTCCGAACTCGCTGCGTTCGAGGCACGTCGTGGCGCTGCCTGCTCGCACCGGTCCTGGCCGCTGGGTGCACGACGTTGCTCGGCGACGACTATGAGATAGCGAGTTCGACAGGCGGCTTTGCCGGCGAGGTCTCCCAGGAGTCCCCCGCGGTCACGACTGCCGGGACGGGTGGCGTCAGCACCCCCAGCCAAGGGGGGGAGGACCAGGGGGCTGGAGGCGTGCCAGGCACCAATCAGGCTGGCGCCGAGGGGGGAGGCGCCGCTTCGGGCCAGGAAGGCTCCGCGGGCATGCAAGAAGGGACCGGGGCGGTTGGCGGCGTAACGGCGACGGCCGGCAGCACGGCGAATGGTGGCGACACGGCGAATGGTGGCGACACGGCGAATGGTGGCGACACGGCGAATGGTGGCGACACCGCGAATGGTGGCGACACCGCGAATGGTGGCGACACCGCGAATGGTGGCGACACCGCGAATGCGGGAGAAGGGGCCGGCGCGGAGCCATGTGGCGGTGATCGGTATCGATGCACCGGGGACCTGCTGGAGCGCTGCGACCCCCCTGGCAACTGGAAGCGCGTAGCGACCTGCGCTGACGAGCGATTGTGCGACGCAGCCGCGGGCGCGTGTCATCCCGCAACGTGCGAGGCCGGTGCAATGCGATGCGACGGCGCCCATCTCGAGGCCTGTGCGCCATCTCTGGACGGTTGGGTGGCTGTCGAGTCCTGCATCTCAGAAGCCCATTGCGACTCTGAGGTCGGGGTATGCACCGCCGCGCCTTGCGAGGCACGGGAGTATCGATGCGAGGGAGTCGAGCTGCAGCAGTGTGCCGCCGATCGGACAGGCTGGGAACTCCTCGAGACGTGCGACACGGCGGCTCTCTGTTTGGCAGACACTGCCAGCTGCGCCGAAGCCGCCTGCAGCGCCACCGAAAGCCGCTGCGCCGGTGCCGAACTGGAGGTATGTCGCGCGGATCGGACAGGTTTCCGCGTTGCGGAGATCTGTGCCAGTAGTGCCCTTTGCGACGCAAGCGCTGGCGTCTGCCGCGCTCCCATCTGTCAACCGGGAGCGACCCGCTGTCAGGATGCGGAACTACAAGAGTGCTCGCCGGAGGGGGACGCCTGGGAGGGCGTCGAGCCGTGCGCAACAGCGGCGTTATGCAACGCTTCCAGCGGACGGTGTGAGGAGCCCGCTTGTGAGGTTGGTGAGCATCGATGCACCTCAGCAGTCTTGGAAAGCTGCAACGCGGACCGCACGGGATGGCTGACCCAAGAGTGCGACAACGAAGAGCTCTGCGATGCCGAGGCTGGAGAGTGCGACCTTTGCGAGCCAGGTGAGTACTGGTGCGACGATGCCAATCTAGTGGCCTGTGACGAGACGGGCCAGAGGACGGTGCTCGTCGAGGAGTGCCCCAGTGCAATCCACTGCTGGGTTCTGGGGCAAGCTTGCGCCACACCATCCGAGCAAGATTGAGCTATAACGACCCCGTTTGCGGTCGCGGGGACGAACGAGACGCCCCGAGCACGCTGGCCAATTACTGGTCCCTTGACGCTGCAATCTTGACCAGTATTGGCAGAACACTCCCCGGAACGAGGACTCCCCGCCAAACCGCCGCCCGCCCGCCAGCGGTCGCTGCCCTAGGGCAGCCGTCGATGCGCGAGGCTCGGGAGGCGAGCGCGCACGTCAGCGAGGTACCGCAGGTCCAGATCCGCGACCACAAACCCGACGCGATCCGAGCACTCCGCGACGATGGTGCCCCAGGGATCGACGATCAGCGAGTGGCCATAACACGAACGACCACGGGGGTGCCGACCCCACTGGTCGGCCGCGACGACCCAGGCGGTCGACTCGATGGCGCGAGCACGCAGGAGCACGTGCCAGTGGTCCCTACCCGTCTGGAGGGTGAACGCAGCAGGAACCAGCAGGACGCTGGCGCCCTCGGAGAGCAACCGCCTGTAGAGCTCAGGGAACCGAAGATCGTAGCAGACGCTCAGACCCACCCCGATTCCGTCCATCCAGAAGACTTGCGGGGTGCCTCCCTGAGAGGTGCACTCCGATTCGAAGACCGCCTTCCCATCGGGCAAGACGGCATCGAAGAGGTGGAGCTTGCGGTAGCTTGCCACGAGGTCTCCCTTGGGCCCCAGCACGATGCACGTGTTGTAGGGCCGCGCGGGATCCGTGCTTCGCTCCGGCATTCCGCCGCCCACGAGGGTCAGCCGGTGCTCGCGCGATAGCGTGGCGAGACCCTTTTGAATGGGCGCGTCGAGGTCGCCCATCGTCTCGGCGAGCTCGCGTTTCACGGTCTCATCTCCAAACCACGCAAAGTTCTCGGGGAGCACGACCAGCTCCGCCCCCGCCTTCGCGGCCGACTCCACGGCGCGGGCGCAAGCATCCAGGTTCTCGTCCAGGTTGTCTTGGCTGGAAAGCTGCACGGCAGCGACGCGCAGTACCTCTTTGAGCATCCCGAAGCCTACGCACTTTCGCCAGGCGCGCCACTCGAACCCGGCTTTGCGCGGCGAGGGGCGCGCCGCGCGAGGGCTGGTTCGGCTGTCAGTCCACAGCAACGGTGCGCGTCCCGAGCACACCGCGGTCGCCGTCCATGGTGACTACCATGAAGTGACGCCCGATCCCGTCGAAGGTCTCTGGGATGGCGCCGCCGCCACCGCTGATGTGAGCCGGAATGCCAGCGTTCTGGAACCTATAGTAGGAGTGGATGTGCCCGTAGAGCGTCAGGTCGACCCCGCCGTCGGCGAGGCGCCCCAAGAGCTTCGCCGCCTCTGCGCGGCTCGCGAAGGAGCCATTCCGCACGCCCACGGGATCGATGGGAGGGATATGCGTCGCAACCACATGCGGGGAGGCCTCACCTGCCTCGAGCCAGCCATCCAGCCATTCGTACACGGCGGGGTCGATCGTGGCGCTCGCCGAGTCGAGAAAGGTGAAGTGTACCCCCCCGAAAACGAAGTGAGCGCTGCCGCGACCGAAGTAGTCGTGAAAGAGCGGGGGCGAGACGCCGAGCTCGTGATTCCCGAGGGTAGCGTAGTAGGGAACGTGGAGCCCCCCGAGCTCTTCCTCGAAACGCTGCAGCTCCTCTTCGGTCCCTTGTGAGGTCAGGTCGCCAACGCCGAGCACGAAAGCGAGGCTGGGTTCGGCATTGATGAGGCGGTAGATATCCTGAACGTCGTCGATGGCGTCCTGAATGTCGCTCAGCACGGCGAACTCGAAGGAGCCCAGACTGTCGCGGGAGGACCTCAGCGCGATGTGAAAGCGACTCGAGTGCGGCCGGAGTTCCCACCTGCACTCCGTCGGGCGCCCGCTGGCGAGGGGCATCACCTCGACCTCGCGGGTTGACGGAGAGAGCTCGGCATCGGGCATGCAGTTGCTCACCCGCAGCTCCAGGGGCTGCGTTCCATCGACCTCGAGGTCCACCCTGAGACTCGGCGCATTCGCCCAGAGCACCAGGCGCTCGCGCGAGAAGTCCCGGACCACGGCCAACCCACCGCGGACGTGGACCCGATTCGACCCAGACTCGGCTCGTCCGACAGCCGCATCGCGCTCGACACGCTCGGCAGCAGGGGTGACGCAGCCGGCCAGAGCCGTCATCCCGACCACGGAAGGCAAAGACAGCTGGCGCAGGCCGGCGCGGCACATGGTCAGCGCGCAGAGCAAGCCTCGGAGGCTCATCCGTCGACTCCATACCGATAGAGCCCGGAGATGCCGGCTACCGCCGCGCTTCCAATCTGCAGGTCTAGGCCAAGGCCCAGGGCTCTCGTTATCCATTGTTCTGCCTCCAAGCCAAAATGGCCCGCAACTCCACTGCCAAGCCCGGACATCAGCAGACCCGACGCCATCCCGTCGTGGCGGTGATCGTAGTAGACCTGATACTCGCCGCTGCCAGCGTCACCCCTTCCTACGTAAATGCCGAACCCGAAGCGCGCCAGGAGCATCGTCGCGCTCTCGGGCTCCACGCCCCTCACCTCCCAGCCAATAGTCTGGATCGCCATGCCTACCCCGAGCTCTGCGAAGGAGCCGGCGAGGTTCTCGTCATACCTCCCCATGTCGAGCCGGCCTCGCGCCGAGGCCTCTGCGCTGGAGAGCGTGAATCTCGATTCCGGGAAGGTGTGCCTGGTCCAGGCGGACTCGAGCTCCAAGTAGCTGCCGTCTGGTGCCGCGACGCCGGGCCCAGCGCCGAGGAGCCGGTGCGCCAGAGCAATCGACAGCCTCTCGTTGGATCCCCATGGAGCCGACCAGAGGCGCGGCGAGAGGCGCCAGTCGAGCCATCGCGCGTCGAAACCCGTGAGCGTGAAATGCCTGTGCGGGAACTGCGGATCGTAAACATGGCGATAGCCGAGCTCGCTCTCGAAGTACGGGCTGTGCCCTCCGTGCCGACCGAAGCCCCCTTCGGGAGCCGTCACGGCATAGACGTCCGCCAGAAAGGAAATGCCGAACAGGCCAATCCCGGCGATGGTCAACGCAGCAGCAGGTCCCACGAACTGACGCGCAGCCCCGGTGCTGATGATGGTGTAGCCACCTACCCCGATGAGCCCCAGACCGATCCCCTCGAGAAGCAGCAGTCGCTTCGCCGTCGTTTCGTTGCCCAAGACATAGCTTCCGGTGCCATGGACGAGCACGCCGGGCACCATGGCCAGGGAGACCGCAAGCGCCCGCTGCGCAGCAGTGTCTTCCCGCTCGTGCACCGGCGCCAATTCCTCCTGCCCGGGGGTGTCTTCCCGCTCGTGCACCGCCGCAGGGGCTGGCAGCGCCGCACCGCGCCCGCTCGAAGAGATTTGGGATTCGCCAGCGCCAGCGACGCTCGCGCTGGCGGCCACGACGAGGCAAGCGATGGGAGGGATGGCGGCAATGCGGAGTCGCAGGGGACACGCGCGCCCGCGGTGGCTCGTCACAGGGAGTTGCATGAGGGACACGGAAGGGACTGGTTCGGTAACTGTAGTAGGGCCTCGCCAGCGGATCGAAACTCCCGGGGTGCCGCCGAGCTCACCGGACGGCCCCGCAGCCGGCAAAGTAACAGGATCTTCCGCGACCTTTTTTGTATTCCACTCAGCCGGACCGCTAACACGGCCCTCATGCGCTCCATCAAGACCATGGTCCGCTGGCAGGCCTTCGTTGCCGGTCTAGCCACGTCGTCGCTGTTTGCCGTGACGCGCAGCTCCGCCACCGAGAAGCCGAACGACGACTCGACAACAGGGCTCGCCTCGACCCCTGCCGAGACCGCCACGTCGGCGCCTCGGCGTGACTTCGAACGTGGCCAGGGAGCCCTCGGTTCCCTCAGCGTCGGACATCCCCACGAGGGCTTCCTTGTCAACGGTGTGCGCATGCCGAAGGACGTACGCTGGTGGCTCGCCGACCCCGACGGCGCGTGGGGCACGGCGGAAACGGTCGACGCCCTCACCCACTGCATCGACCGCGTCTTCGAAAAGCACCCGGACTCACCGCCCGCGATCGTGGGTTCCCTGAGCCGACGAGGCGGTGGCCCCTATCCTCCCCACAAGAGTCACCAGAGCGGCCGCGACGCTGACGTATACTTGTGGATCAAGGATCGCGGTAAGCAATGGTACGTCAAGGGAACGGCGGAGACCCTTGACCGCGCTCGCACCTGGACCTTCATCCGCGCAGTCGTGACCGAGACGGACGTCGAATACATACTCCTCGACCAATCCGTGCAGCCCCTGCTGGAAGAGTATGCGCTCAAAAGGGAGACAGACCCCGCATGGGTTCGGAGCCTCTTCCATGGCGATGACGCGGGCACGCGCCCCCTCATCAAGCACGTTCCCGGGCATACGGGCCACATGCACGTTCGCTTCTACAACCGACTGGCGCAGGAGCGTGGCAGACGGGCCTACGATCGCCTTGTCGAGCAAGACCATCTCGCGCTGCCGCGCAAGGGCATCTCGCACAAGGTGGAACCCAACGAAACACTGAGTGAGCTCGCGGTGCGCTACAACACGCAGGTGGCAACCATCCGGGAGTTGAACGACCTCACCTCGGATCTCATCAAAGCCGGTCAGGTGCTCCGCATCGAAGAGCGGGTAGACCTGCGGGCGGCGCGCGCCCCGGTGGTGATCCCTCCACGACGACTCCCGAGGGGCGAGGGAACGCGCACCGCGGCGCGACCGACGGACGACTCTCAGCGGCGCCTCGCGCGGACGTCGGACTGATCTGTCGGACACCCTCGCGCTGCCCTCGCCGCAGCGGCCGCACCAGTGTACCCTCAGCCCATGCTGAAGGCGTGCCTGGTCGCGTGTGCCGTGCTGCTGACGTTTGCCTCGGGCTGCGAGGCGCGCCGGGCGCCCGAATGCAAACTGCATTGCAAGAACGAAGGACGCTGCACCCTGAAGAGCGGAGAATGCATCGCGACCTCCGACGCCGAGTGCGCTCGGTCCGACGCTTGCCAGAACGCGGGCCGATGTGTGCTCAGAGCTGGCGTCTGCGTCGCCACGAACGAGACGTGCAAGGGGCGTCCCGAGTGCGTTGCGCACGGCTCGTGTTCGGCCGCCGAGGGGCAGTGTCGGGCCATCTCCCGGCAGGACTGCGCTCAAAGCGAGGCATGCACGAGCGAGGGGCGCTGCACGGCCCGCGACGGCATCTGCATTGCGGCAGGCACCGACTGCCTCCAGAGCGAAGGATGCAAGCGCTTCGGTCGCTGCAGCCTCGCGGGAGCGACCTGCGCCGTCACGTCGGGCGCCGACTGTCGCCGTTCGACGATGTGCACAAAACAGGGATACTGCACCTTCTCAGATGGCCGTTGTGCCCTGCTCTCGGACGCCGACTGTCAGCACACGGAGGGCTGCCAGCGACGCGGACGATGCACCTTCGTGAGCCGCAGAAGAGAGCAGAGCCCCACGCTGCCACAGGGCGGATGCATCGTCGGATCGAGCGCCGACTGCCAGGCCTCCCTCAATTGCGAGAAGCACGGTTCCTGCTTCAAGCGCGGCGACGAATGTGCTCCGCCGCTCGGGGGATAGCTGCCAGCGCTTGCCCACCGCGTGCCCGGGCCCTAGCTTGGAGGGTATGCAGCTCGACCCAGCGGAGCTCAGCCCCTCCGATCGCTACCAGTTGCTCGTTGCAACCATCATCCCGCGACCGATTGCTTGGATCTCCACCCAAGGCCCTAGTGGCCTCCTCAACGTGGCACCGTTCAGCTACTTCGGGGCAGTGTCCGCCACTCCTCCGCTGCTCATGGTGAGCATCGGTCGGCGCCGCGGGGCACCCAAGGATACCGCCCGCAATATCCTCGCCACCGGCGAAGCAGTCGTCCACATTCCCGACCGAGAGCATGCCGAAGCCATGGTCTCCACGGGTGCGGAGCTAGACAGCGAGGAGAGTGAGCTCGACCTGGTCCAGTTGGCCCTTGCTCCTTCGACCAAGGTGGCGACGCCTCGACTGCTAGACGCGAAGGTAGCCCTGGAGTGCGTGCTACATCGTCATTTGGAGGTAGGTGCCGGACCGGGTGACATGCTGCTCCTGGAGGTCGTCTACTGTCACTTCGCGGATGAGGTGCTCCTGAGCGGGCGCCCCGACGCAAAGCGATTGGCAGCCGTGGGCCGCCTCGGTGGGAATGCCTACTGCGACACTGCGAATCCCTTCGACGTCGTTCGTTCCGGGTGATTCGGTGGGGCATCTCGACGCTCCGAGGACGCCGGGGCGCGGGTCATGCGCGGCAGCCGCCCCATGCTCTCAGGGACGCACTGAGACGTGAACGTGACTGCCGTCCTCGAAGTAGACCCAATCGCAACCCGCCTCGACGGCCAGGCGCGCCAGACGCCCCAGCTTGCGTGTGTCCAGGTCGGAGGTCGTGATGTCCGCGGCCCGCCCTTCATAGTGCAGGCTGTTACGGCCATGCTCGAGCGTCTCGTCCCATGCTTCGGTGACTCGCAACTGGACCCCAGCCCACTCCCGTTCGACGAGCACCGCGAGCCTGCGCATACGCGCGCGCAAACGACGCGTCATGTAACGATCGGCTGCGGTCCCCTCCTCGTCTTTGAAGACGATACGCCCATCCTCCACGCGCACTAGCCGCACGAATGCCCCCGAACCACGGACTATCCTTGCGCTGAGCTCGCCCGAGGCTTCCCGCTCCGCAATGGGAGGCACGTGCTGGCCGGGGGATAGGCAGCAGGACTCCGCCGGGACGACGGCCGTGGACTTCGACACAGGGGGTCCCTCTCCGCCGTCCGTCGTACAACCGGCGAGGAAGCAGGCGATGATGACCGGTTTGTCGAGTAGTCTCATGAGTGTAAGCCGTCTCACTGCAGCGCCGGCACGCAACTGGCGCGGCACAATCGTCTCCCAGGGGACGAGCTGGAGCCAAAAAACCCGCGGGAACACCGAACGGCTGACCGTCCTTCGCGGGCTCCGCTGGGGCTCCTCCGATGGGATCAGCCTCCGCTCCGAACCGCCTGGGACCGCTCAAGCATGGAACCGGTCGCTGGTCATGGGGAGCGGCGAGCTGTAGTCTCCGGCGCGTCACTTCCGAGCGTTTCGCACCTCGGCCGATGGCGGGCTTGAACTCAGAGCCCGTGACTACCTGAACCTGGAGAGAGACGTAGCGTGCTCACCTTTGACTGGAACCTCGACCCGGTTGCTTTCAGCATCCCCAAGCTCTTCGTCGTCGGCGCGCTCGCGCTCGCGGCGCTGTCACTCCTCGCCCAAGGCCTGAAGAGCAAGGTTCTCGAGCCCAGCCTCTTTGGCGTCGTTCTGGGCATCGTGAGCCTCGTCGTCTGGAACATGGCCCCCGAGGGCATCCCGATTCGGTACTACAGCCTCATTTTCGTGGCAGTCTTCCTCGGCGGCTACTGGCTTCTCAATTGGCAGGTCCGACGTGGCGGCGGAGGGGATGAGGAAGCGGGCGACTTCATCGTGTACGGGGTCCTTGGCGTGCTGATCGGGGCACGGCTCGGCCACGTCATCTTCTACGATCTGGACAAGGCCCTCCGGGATCCGGCGTGGATCTTCCAGATCTGGACGGGTGGACTCGCTAGTCACGGTGCAGGCATTGGCCTCATCGTCGCGATGTACCTCTTCACGCGGCGCCGGGGGGTGGCCTTCCTCGAAGGAGCAGACCGCTTCGCGTTCTCTGCCGCCTTGGGCGCGACGTTGGTGCGGCTTGGAAACTTCTTCAACTCCGAGATCATCGGGCGCGCCACTGACCAGACCTGGGGTGTGCGGTTCCTGCGGCTCGGGGAGGAAGGGCTCGTGCGTCGGCATCCGAGCCAGCTCTATGAGGTGGCCCTGGGACTCTTCGTTCTGGGCGCCCTATGGTTGTTCGACCGCGCCCTGGGCCGAGAGAGGCGTCCACGCGGGGCCGTCATCTCCCTGTTCTTCATCATCTATTTCATTGGGCGCTTCGTGGTCGAGTTCTTCAAGGAGTACCAGACCCTGGACGGAACGAGCTCGGTCTTGACCATGGGACAGTACCTCAGCATTCCTGGCGTGCTGCTCGGCATCTACGGCCTTTGGTGGAGCTTCAGCCACCGGATCCCTGCCGGCTGGGGTACCGACGACGACGTCGATGACGACGACGACGAGGTCGACGACGACGAGGTCGACGACGACGAGGACGATGACGACGAGGACGATGACGACGAGGACGAGGTCGAGGACGAGGACGAGGACGACGAGGTCGACCAACATGCGGTCCGGTCCGAAGAGCCCATTGACGATAGTGCCACCGCGATCCGAAGGCAGAGCCCGAAGCAGAGCAGCGAGACGGCACGAGCGCTGGAGGGCGATCCTGACGTGGATGAAGAATTCGGTGGCAGTGAAGAAGAGCGCCGGAAGCGTGCTCAGCAGGCACGCCGCGATGCGGGAGGAGGGGGAGACTGACCCCTCAGTCCCCACGGGGACGTTTGCCAAAGGCGGAACAGCTTTAGGGCATCACTGAGGGGCGGGGGAGCGTCCACTCCCTCGCCTCGTGCAAAAACTGGAATCGGACCCCGGTTGTTGCCTTCGCCGCCGCAGCGATGAATAGTCATGGGCTCGGGCAGGAGCTAGGCGATCGCACCGGAGCGGCCAGTGGATCAAAGCACCAGAGAGGCGGCGCAGCCGCGCTGCGACATGATTGAGGAGGGTTGCTCGCTGTCGGGGCCGGCTCCCATGACATCACACCATCACTGCCCGCTCCGATTCCTGGTAGAGCAGACCCCGAGCTCCATCGAGATCTATGACCGAGATGGCCTCCTGATCCAGGCGAACGCTGCCTGGTCGCGGCTCTGGAAGGTGCCGAATCCCGAAGCATTCATCGGCAGGTACAATATCCTCGAGGACCCTCAGATCGCCGCGCGGGGATATGACGTCTACATCCGGCGCGCGCTCTCGGGGGAGACCGTGCACGTTCCAGCCGCGTTCTTCGATCCCGCGGAATCAGGGCTTCCAGGGCGCCAGCGCTGGACGGACCTCATGCTGTTCCCGTTGCGGGATACGACCCAGCGGATCTCGCACTTCGCCGTCTGCCATGAAGATGTCACCGAACACGTGCAGGTCCGCTCCGAGCTCGACGTGTTCCGACGGTTCACCGACGCCTCGGTCCAGGGTTGCGCTTGGGCAAAACTCGACGGAGTGGTCGCCTACGCCAACCCTGCCCTGGAGCGATTACTCGGGAGTGGGCCGGAGAGCTCGCTGGTCGGACGACACTTGACCTGCGCCTTCGACGGAAGCGTTCACACCTTTCTCAGCAGCGTCATCCTTCCAGAGGTGGTCAGCGGCAGCACTTGGGTCGGTGAGTTGCCCGCGCGACGCACGAGCAGCGCGGTGACTCCTGTGCAAACTAGCCTCTTTGCGATTCGCGACGAGGCTGGCGGCCCGGCGTTTCTTGGCGTCATGTTCTCGGAGCTGAGCGAGCGCACACGGACGGAGGTCGAGAGTGCCCAGGCGGAACGGCAATTGCTCCGCGCGCAGAAGCTCGAGAGCCTTGGCGTCCTCGCAGGTGGCATCGCACACGATTTCAACAACCTCCTTTGTGGCGTGCTCGGTAGCACGGACCTTGCTCTGCAAACCTTGGATCCGAACCACCCAGCCCGCGAAGACCTCGAGCTTGCGGTGGAAGCGGCCCAGCGCGCTACCGAGCTGTGTCGACAGATGCTCGCCTACTCCGGCAGGGGGCAGTTCGTGGTGGAACCCATCGACATCTCCCGCCTCGTGCACGACATGGCGTCCCTGCTGAAAGCCTCGGTGTCGAAGAAGGCCGTGCTCGAGCAGCGCCTCTCACCGAGCCTCCCCATGGTGCAGGGAGACGCGGCTCAAATCCGACAGATTGTCATCAACCTGGTCATGAATGCTTCCGAAGCGCTCGGGGATGGCCCAGGGACGGTAACGGTCTCGACGGGCGCCGCCGAGTTCGACCAGAGCTATCTTTCCGCTGCCTACGCGGCGACGGATTTGGCGGGCGGCTGGTACACCTTCATCGAGGTCAGTGATACCGGGGCCGGCATGGACGCCGAAACGACTGCCAAGGCGTTCGATCCCTTCTTCTCTACGAAGTTCACTGGGCGCGGCCTCGGGCTTGCCGCCACGCTCGGCATCGTGAGGGGGCACCGGGGGGCGATACGGGTGCGCAGCGAACCGGGACGAGGCTCGTCCTTCAGCGTGCTCTTTCCGTGCACACCGCGCAGCACGGTGACGCAGCCCGAATCGTCGGCAGATGCTCGGCCCAGCCAGGGCCGCATCCTCATCGTCGATGACGAGCCCTCCGTTCGTGCGGTGGGTGAGCGCATGTTGACGAAGCTCGGGTTCGGAGTGACGACGGCAGCGGACGGTCCCCGAGGCGTCGAGCTGTTCACCGCGGAGCCCAACGGGTTCGCGCTGGTGCTCCTAGACATGATGATGCCGGGCCTGGATGGCGAGCAGGTGTTCCGAATGCTCCGTCGCGTCCGGCCCGACGTGAGAGTCGTTCTCATGAGCGGCTACAACGAGCATGAAGCGACGCACCGCTTCGCTGGACGTTCCTTGCAGGGGTTCCTCGCCAAGCCGTTCCGTCTCGAGGCATTGGCCAGCTGTGTGCGCAGCGCGCTTGCAAAACAGTAGTGCTCCTCCCAGTCGGGGCTCTCGCTGACCGCGCGGCGGGGCCAGGTGGCGCGCCGCACCATCGCTTGACGAGAACTGAACATATGTTTAGCATTCCCCGTTATGAGTCTCTCCCCCGCACGTCCCATCTCTCCTGCCCGGCCCCCTGACCCGATCCAAACAGAAGACCGGACTGATCCCGACGTACCGCTCCCGGAAGGGGTCGCCGGCGTGCTCGCGCTCTTCGAGGGAGAGCTCGGGGCGCTCGAGTTTCCCGACGTTAGCGCTCAGCTCCTGAGGCACGCTGCAGCACGAATCGGCGATCACCAGCGGGCAGTCGCGGCGGCGAAGGCGGCTCTTCTCACTGCCGAATCCGCGCGAGCCGACGCCGAACGGGCACTGCTCCAGCTTGCGGGGAAGGGGCTGGCCTACGCCACCATCTACGCTGCGGACCATCCTGAGCTGCGCGCCCGGGTGGCCGCGCTCCGGCTCAGTGGCACCCGCGATGCCACAGCACGCGGAGGGGCTCCACGGAAGCCCCGACGGAATAGGAGGACAGAGGTGGCGGTCGAGGAATCGAGCGCCTAGACTCGCCACAAAGGCGGCATTCATCGAGGGAAGTAACCGCCTCGGACCGCCCTGGTGACCCTACTTATGCGTGCGCAAGTTCTCGAATTGCTGGTTCTCGGGGTCTCGGCTATCGCCGTCCTCGCCCTTGGGTGCTCCGACGATCAGGTCGGTATGCCCTACGGTGCCGTGACCGAGGTGCGAGAGGTCGGTGATGGGCGTTTGCTCGTCGCTGGTTACTCGGCCCCCTGCCAATGTGACGCCGTGAACGGGTTCGTGGAGTTCCTGGACGAGTCAGAGAGCTTGCAGGAGTTCTCCAGCCGGTTGCGCGCTGGAAAGGTCCCAGCCACCCGCACCCTGCCCCCCGTGTGGGGTGCCGTCGAGTGCTCTGGGACCGAGGTGATCGGTGTCACCGGGCGCCAGAACCCGCCGGTCGTGGTGCGTGGCCCGAAATGGAGGACCGAGGAACTGCCAGAGGAATGGGTGCTAGTGAGCATCGATGGCAGCGAGTGCGACGACCTGCTGGCGGTTGGGCGCAAGGGCGAAGCACAGAGCTCGGATCAGATTGGCGTCATCGTTCGGTTCGACGGCGAGTCATGGCAGGAGATGGCGACTCCCGCAGGGACCCCACCCCTGGCGCGCGTGTGGAGCGGGGATGCTGGTAGCTTCGCCGTCGGGGACGAGGGCACCATTCTCACGCTGGACGAGAGTGTTTGGGTCCGAATGGACACCCCCACGGAGCTCAACCTGCGAGGTGTCTGGGGAGCGGGCGAGCGGGTGTACGCTGTCGGCGGCGACGCTGCCGAGCAGTACGTCATACTGGAGCTCGCGGGCGGCATTTGGCTGCCCGTCGCCGAAGGAGAGGGAATACTCCTGAGCGTGCGCGGAAGGAGTGAAGACGACGTCTACGCGGTCGGGGGCAGAGCGTTGGCAAATGGAGACGTCGCTTGCACGGCAGTTCACTTCGATGGGGACGCTTGGGAGCCGCTCGAGTGCAACCTCCTCGTGTCCCTCTGGGAGGTATGGCCGCTCGAGAATGGCAGAGTCATCGTCGGAGGGGAAGACTCGACGTTGGTGGAGATTAGGGACTAGGGCCTGTCCCTGAATGCGGTTGGCTCTTCCGTAAACGTGCCCGTGCCCCCAAGTTGATCGCCGCATTGCGTCAACTGCACCTTTTGCGCCGAGAAACGTCATGGTACGGCTCGGCCGTAGATACCAGGCCTCGCTTTGAACGATTATTTTTTGAAGTGCATTTGGGTTTTCGTGTACTGGTAGCTCATGCATGTGCGCACCACGACTCAGCGCAACAAGGACGGCACCGAGCGGGTCTACTGTCAGATCGTCGAATCTTTCCGCCGCCCCGACGGCGTTCCCAGCTCGCGCGTGCTTCTTCACCTGGGCGCC
>JAEWRL010000157.1 GCA_023398955.1 Pseudomonadota bacterium | reverse complement strand
GCAGGACGCCTTGCGGGCTGCGATCAAAGAACTCGGCCGCAAACTCGTTGACCTGGTCGACGACTGACCGGGAAGGATCCCTCTCCCAGTTTCGAACACGAAGGCTCTGAACGTGCCGAGCCCTTGTGCCGTCGATCACGTAGGATCCCTTTCGCGGCTTCCAACGAGAGCGCACCAGGTCACAACACCCGCCTTCCATTGGAAAAGCCAAATCCGGAGTGGATGTGTCCGCGAAGT
Source organism: Pseudomonadota bacterium (assembly GCA_023398955.1). Taxonomy (GTDB): domain Bacteria; phylum Myxococcota_A; class Polyangia; order Polyangiales; family Polyangiaceae; genus JAEWRL01. The sequence goes on along the minus strand of JAEWRL010000157.1, from coordinate 2,869 downwards.
ATTGGCTTGCAACGCCGAGGTACACACCGGCCTCCAGCAAGGCAGCCTTTGCCTCTGCTATTGGCTCGGGGTGCCATCCGTGCATGCTGCGGGCGAGGGCACGGTCTGAGGGCTCCGGCAAGCCGATCATCTGGCGCCAGACTGTCGGGAAGTAGTCACGGTAGTGCGGACCCGGCGTCGGGTGGTGGCGAATTTGATCGCCGAGCTCCCGAGGCCATCGCCACGTCGTACGCTGTATCTCCTCAGTGCTGTCCAGAGCGGCGTCGAGATCTGCGCGTGAGTTTGAGCCTGTGGGCATACCGGCCTCGTATTCCAGAGAAAGTGATTGGTTCTCGGTGTTCAGGGGTGAGCACCCCCGCCCCTCACAGCCAAGATCAAGCAGCGTGACCGCGAGAATCGCCAGCGGCATCGGCTGAGACCTGCCGATAGTGGCAGCTAGTCTTCCCATCGGAACGGTTGATCCCTCAGCATGTGCGGGTGCCCATCCGGCATGGTCGACCACGGGTATTGCTCGGGCAGGATGTGGCCTCGCCCGTCCACGAATGCCAGGTCGAAGTTCCCCGCGGACTCGTCGAGCATCGCCGAACGTACCTCGCTGCCGGGCGACGAAAGTCGCAACGTGAAGTAGTCGCTTGCGTTCAGGTCCTCGGCAGACGTACCAGCTACATCACTGCTAAACCTGTCAAATATCGCGTCACCGATCGCGTACAGGGCTCGATTGTAGGTCACAACTCCCTCGAACTCGTTAGCCTGTCCGTGTGCATCGAAGAACGCAAGAACACCTCCACCTCTACGCACTGTCTGCTGGTTGAGCCTTCCCTTGAGCCGGTCGGAGCGGCGCGGGTAGCTTGGGGGCTGCTCGAGACGTCCGGGGAGAGGCATCATGTAGCCGACGTCCATCGCGCCCCCTACGCCGGTCGCTCGACAGGCCAGACGAAAAGCGGCTGCTATCACGTGGCATTCCGCCTCCGCCTGGTGCGCAATGCACAGCCAAAGGAAGTGTTCCAGGGTCGGGTATGGCTCGACTGCCGTGGGGTTTAGTAGGTGGTGCGTTCGCGGGTGGCGCGGCCGTAGATTGGGCGGCACCCACTGGCGCCCCAGGCGATAGCCAATCCCTCGCACTTTGAAGTCGCGGAAGAGACGCTCGACCGTGTCGGCTTCGGTGTTGGCCCCCTGAGCACCACGGCAGACGACCTCTAGGCGGGCATCCGTGATCGCCTGCACCTGTCCACGCTCAGCGAAATGCTGGCGTCCGGCTGCGCTCACCTCGAACTCTGCCTGTCCGCTCGGCGGCTGCAATAGCGTGTACAGCCGGTGGGGCCCGGTTCGCCCCAGGAATACTGGTCCCACGTAGCCCTCGAGCTCCGCGTACCAGGCAATCGTCTGCTCGAATCGACCGACAATGCGCCATAGCGGGCCGCTGGAAACGAGGTTGGACAGCTCGAGGCGTTCACCGCTGTGGACAGTCCGCCCGGAAAACGCAGTGTTGAACGTCAGGGCTACTACGCCGGAAGCCACGGAGTAGACTCGCTGCAACCTTGCGGCGCCTCCGGTAAGCTGCGCAAACGCGATGCTCACAGACACCCGGACATGATCTCCCATCGTATGCGTGGTCGGGTCATTTCGTGTCGGCGCCACTTCGGTAGTCCAGTCCGGCTTTGGCATTTCCTGAGCCCCCTGCTCGGACATCACTGACCGAACGGGACGGGCGTCAACGGTAATCGCTTGCGCCACTGCACGGCGCAGAAGCTTTGCGCCATTTGCAGCGCGATGATCAGACTCGAAGGCGAGTGCCACTACGCGCCCAAGTACGGCTCGCTGCGGCGCTGCCGTTGCAGTCAACCATTGGGGACCAGGACTCATCACTCACTTCCCGTCCGCATCATGGCTTGTTCAGGCACTGCGGCTCGGCAGCTCGCGCCCGCTCTTGTGAGCGTCGTCCAGCTCTGCCGTGAGGTCCGGCGAAGAGCCATTGCCGGGATAGTAGTCGCTCGAAAAGGCCTCAAGTCCCGCATCCACATCACCGTCTTCATAGCCGAGATTGTCCAGTTGCCGGCGCGCCCTGCGCTCTTCCGGCGATAACTCTGCGAAGCGCAGCACCCTACTAAACTTGAGGCTCTCTCCCTGCGCTGCAACGCCATCTGACTCGGGTGCCCCACTCCACTCGACCTCACAGCTCTCCACGCACGGCACATCCAATTCCTCGAGCGCACCCTCAGGAGTGGCCGTGCCAGTCCGCACGATGCCGCCCATGCGCAGGGTGTATGGAGCGCCACCGATCCGTTTCCCCATCTGATCGAGAAGCCAGATCCGAACATTGGTCCTCCGCACCGTCGCCATCCCCCCCAAATGCCGTCTCTGATACCTCCCCGGCAAGTACAACTCGCTCTGCTCGGGCGCCGTCTCTGCCAACGCCAGGTCCGGCTCTTCCCCTGCATCAAAGAACAACGTCTCGACTCGTCGATTCGCCTGCGACCGGTAGCCGTCCCTGCCCAAATTGTCGACGGGATGATGCTCACTGAAGCCCAGCGCTTTCCGGCCTGGATCGACCCAGGTGAGCTTCCCCCGTAGCTCGGCCACCCCCGCGCCGTCTTCGCCCAGCTCTTCCCTCAGGTTGTACTCGTACAGGTCGAAGATGGCCCCCCAGATCGACGCGTCGATCCTCCCCCACTGGAATATCTTGCCGGGTCCCCGGGGATCGGTCTCCACTGTCGGGTCCCGGGCTTCCAGCCACTCGTTGTACGAGCTTCGGAACTGGACGTAGCGCGTGCTGCTCGGAGCCGCATCCAACTTCCTCGGTTTGCAGCCGAAGCCAAAGGCCCGCGTCGTCCAATCGAGGATCTGCGTCACGTCGATCTCGTCGTGGCGC
>JAEWRL010000140.1 GCA_023398955.1 Pseudomonadota bacterium | reverse complement strand
GTGTGCGCAAGAATCTCTTCGACCTGCGGCGCGCAGCCACCATCCAAAATCTGGAGGGGCTTCAGCGCCTCCTCGCTGCATAACGAATGAAAATTGCTACGCTTTCAACCCGTTTGTCGCTCTAGGTCGTGATGCGCCTCGCCTCCATGTAGTACCGCTTCTCCTCGGCGTCCCCCATGCTGAATGCCTTGCGCGGAAGCGGGCCCGATTCTTGGACATAGCCGAACAGACTCTCGCGCCCGATGACCGGGACGAAGAAGGCTGCGGCTCCCGCTGTGCCGAGCTTGCGCGTCTCTTCCCATCCGTGGATGAAGTCGATGCGGGCGCTCGGGTCGCCGCGCCGCAGGTCTTCGAAAAAACCATCGACGGATGCTGGCGGCAGCTTTGACGTGGTCTGCCAGTGCACGGTGAAGAAGCTTTCGCCATCGAAGTAGCCCGCCTTGTCCTGACCGCTGGGGCCTGATAGTAGGTCGCGGAGCGCTGCTTCGGCGATTGGCTCCAGGTGCTTGACGGAGTCGTGACCGCGCAGGAAGCTAGACAGCTGATCGCGTTGTGCGGTGAAGATCGCCCGGTGAATGGGCTCGAAGCGTAGTCCGGGGCTGTGGATGTTCACGACCTCGACGAGCGCCCAACGTGCGGGATGACGGAACACCCTCTCTCGACTGCTCCCGCTCTCGAGTAGCGCCTGCTTCATCTCCTCCCAATTCGCCTTCGCCGTCGCAAGGCTGTGGTTGCCGTCACCCATCGCCCACATCAGTGGAGTTTCGGTGTTCTGCTTGGCCGCTGCCCGCTCGAGGAGCGCCTCGAAGCCGGTGAGGATCCGCGCAATATCATCGCGCTCGGCGACACGGTATCCCTGGACGCGGCCGCCGCCGCACATGAGCTCGACGTCGTAGAGGGGCTCGAGCGAGCCGCAGCGTTCCCCCAGCCCCTCGATGACGCTCTGGTCCGCATCTTCCATGAGCACCATGATGTGAGGCAGCTCGAGGACTGCAGCGCTTCGTACTGCCAACCTGGGCGGGATGCGCTCCACGATTGTCCCTTCGGTGGCGCGAATGAGGCTCTTGGAGCGGGCAGAATAGTCGTAGCGCTCCAGGTCCACTGCCACGACGAGTCCCTCCCGCAGGCCAGAACGGGCCGTGGTTCGCCGCACGTAAACGAAGCACTCACCGAGAGAAGCCAGGACCCCCTCTCGGAGATAGCCCTGCATCGTGCCATGGATCCTCTCCACCCGCTGTGGCACGTCCGCCCTCCCCAGATAGACCTCCGGAAGGACGACGCGGAGGCTCGAGGGGGCGCTGCCCACGTTGCCGTCGACGACGTCCCAGTAGTTTTCGTCGGAGGTGTATTGGTCGCATGCCACGACGGCCCACCTGCCCAGGTCAGTCCCTGGACTTGGTAGGAGTACCTCGGGGACGCAAAGTCCAAGCGTCCGGAGACGCGACCCAAAAACTGCATTCAGATTCGACACGGTGGCTCCGGTCGCGGTGTTTATCACAGGATGAGGCAGAACGCTCATTCGCTACCCGACTCGGCCCTGCCCGAATACCTGACGAACCCTCTCATGGCCGAGTACCGAGCCATCTCGGCTCGTTGACGGCGCTCGTCCCAGCACAAGTATCGCGCCATGACCGAGGCTGCGGCCGCGGACGCTTCCCCGTGGTGGTCCGGTCGGGATCCGATTGTGAGTCGGCGAAGAAGCACGTCTTCCAAGGCATGGGCTGACTCGTGAAGGATCGCAAAGGCAACCTCCCCGCGCAGTTCCGGATGAGGAGGGCACAGCGGTTCGGCCAGTACCGGTTCGTCCTGGATGAGCTGCAGCAGCCGCTCGGTGCGACAGCCGTGCCTTTCCGCGAGCGCTGAGGCCGTGGCGGGTTGGATCCCGAGGGCCTCCAGTCGAAGTGCCCACTCCTTGCGTCGAGCAGGCGGCACGGGAGGTTCGCCCCAGGGGTGAAGAAGCGCCCGCGCCTCGCGAGGCGCACCCAGGGCTGGCAGAGACTGTTCCAGCGCCTGGCGCGCCAGCGCCCGGTACGCGGTGAGTTTGCCTCCCAGGACGAACACGAGGCGACCTTCGCGGATGAGCCTCGCATCCCGGGAGACCGCGGAAGCGTTCTTGACGCCGTCGGCGAGCAGCGGACGAAGACCGGCGAAGGTCGAGACCACGTCCTCCCGTTGGAGGCTCTTGGAGGGAAAGTAGTGGCGCGCCGCAGCCAACAGGTAGTCGATGTCTCGGCCATCCGGGCTCACCGCATCGGGGCTCCTCCTATCGTCGTCGTCGGTCGTGCCAACCAAGCCCATGCCTCGCCAAGGGAGCGCGAAGAAGACGCGACCGTCTTGGGGTGCGGCGCCAACGACGGCTTCGCCCGCGAGCGGTTCTCGCAGGACGATGTGGCTCCCGCGCGTCGGTCGCAACAGCGTGTCGCTCACCCCCGTGAGCCGCTGACGCACGATGTCCGCCCATGGACCCGCGGTCACGATCAGCGCTCGGGCCCGAACCGCTCCGCGGGAACCGCTGAGGGTGTCTTGGACGACGACCTCGCAATACCCCTCCCGATGCGTCACGCCAAGGACTTCGCAGTAGTTGAGGCAGGTCGCGCCGCGACCCTGGGCCTCGAGCACCTCCTCGAGAGTCAAGCGGGCATCATCCACCTGCGCGTCGAAGTACGCCCCAGCTCCGCGAAGCCCCTGGCGACGTAGGGAGGGAACGCGTTGGAGTGCGCCGTTGGCCGTGAGCCATTGTGGGCGAGGCAGACTGCTGATGCTTGCTAACCAGTCGTAGAGCAGAAGACCGCTGCGAAGCATCCATGCGGGGCGCGCATCCCCGGTATACGAAGGGAGTAGGAATGGTAAGGGCCTGACGAGGTGCGGTTTTGCGTGGAGGAGAGCTTCGCGCTCTCTGAGGGATTCCCGGACCAGGCCGAAGTGTCCCGTTTCCAGGTAGCGAATGCCCCCATGCACGAGCTTGCTCGATTTGCTCGAGGTGCCAGAGGCAAAGTCCCCTTTCTCGAAGAGCGCAACGTGGTAGCCATAGGATGCTGCCAGACACGCGACGGCCGCTCCGTTGATGCCGCCGCCGAGCACGGCGAGCTCGACCTCTGTGGGAATCTGACGGGGGTGCGGCGCGCCGGGGGCCATCGGGTGGTGGCTCATTCGCGGAGCGTCGAGCGGTGGGGTGCGGCGCCAGTAAGACGCTGATTGCGGTGCTGAAGGTTGCGCTCCAGGCGCATGATGTCGAGGCGCAGGTTCTCGCGCTCAGCGACCGGCGCCGCGGCGAGGCGGGCTCGCATGGCGTCGAGCCGCTGCTGAAGCCGGGGACGGAGCGCGGAGGCCTGTTCCGCGCGGGCGTGGGCTTCGCTGTCTGTCCTCCTGCTCTCTGGGATCCCGAGCGGCTCACCTGCGAAAAGAGCGATGCCTTTTTGGCTGCCCGCGGGTCTGCGGTCGTCTCTGGGTTCCTGGTCTGGTGCTGGCTTCGGACCGAAGCGATCGGCACCTGGCTGCATTCGCGTTGACGCGGTGTGCGCCTCCGGGGCCCTCATGGACACTACCTCGGGTGGCTCCTGCTCGACGCGCTGACTGGTCGACCCGCGCGAGCCAAGCCATAGGAGCACGATCCCCGCAGTGATCCCCGCGAGCAGTGCGGGCAACCGGGTGAACCTCATGGGGCTACCCGTGCCGTGGAGGCCTCGAGATACCGCAGCCCGGCAGCCTCGCGGAGAACACCCCGCACCACGACGGCCGTGCCCGAATCCCCTGCCGGACGTAGACCCGCCGGCATGGGACCGTCGACGTAGACGCAGGCTGCCTCTGAGGCGGGCGAGTCCGCCAACTGCCAGGCGGAGCGCGTCGGGGGGTCGCCTTGGCAGGGTCCATTCCACCCGTAGAAGCGTGCGGTGACTTCCACCGTACTCCCCGCAGCGAGCGAGCCCAGCGTTGCAATCCCCCTCGACGCCTCCTGTTGCGGATTGGGCCTTGGCTCAGTGGGGCTGACCGAGGAGGGTGGCGGCGATGCCGCCTGTGGCTGCGTAGGTTCTGCAGGGGTGCTGGCTGCTGGAACCGTGCCGTGGGGGGAAGGGCTATTGCACGCCGCCCCGATCAGGCAGGCGAGCATCGACGCTCCCGATGCGTGGGCGCCAAGACGAAATGGAGTGCCGTTCATGTCTACTCGACCTCGATGGTCGTTGCGTACCAGATGTTCGAGTACTCGAGCTCGAGCACCCCCTGAAGGTTCTCGGCGGAGATCATTTCCGTCAACAGCTGTGAGGCATCCATCGGTATCTCGAGCAACTCGCGTTCGACCACTTTGCCGCGCACGAGGGTGCGGCTGCCACCAGGCAGATCGTTGCGATAGACTTGCAACCGTGGGAACGCCCGCTCGCCATCCGGGATATCGTAGAGGCTTACCAGGACGAGGTACGTGCCGGTTTCGTGCTCCGGACGGAGCTCGTAAGACTCGACTGTCACCTCGGAGTCGTAAGAATCCGCAGAGAACAGTCCGCTGGCGGTCGTGCTCCCGTTGGCGGGCGTGCCGTAGTCGCCGCTCGGCTCGTAGACGTACAGATCCAGGTCGGCGGCCGACACGCTGCTGCCCGGCTCGTCTCCCCAGCTCAGTACGACAGAGAACCAGTCCACAGCGCCCTCGCCGGGCGTTACGACTTCTTGCTCGCTCGAGCTCAGGTTACTGACCATGGCTCGCCAGGTCTGCATCGGAAGGAAGCTCGTGCCCGACCAGTACGAGCCATACGTGCCGGCGCCATACTGACTCCAGGCAAGCTCGGGAAAGTAGATGCCCAGTCCGCTGGTGTTCTCCTTCGTCCCTGTTCCACGAGCGCTGAGCACGGCTCCCGAAGCGTTGAAGCTGCTCCGAGCGTCCGACGCGGCGTTGCCGATCGGTCCACCCAGACCAGCAAATACATCGAGAATGCTGCCGATGTCCGCGATGTCCGGGGTCTTGGAGCGAATCAGCTCCTCTGAGGAGACTGCATCCCGAATGCCGGAGCGGGTGCCTGGTGCGTCCCGCAGGACCGTCTCGGCGAAGCTGGCGAGCTGCTCGTTCACCGCAGGAAGCGCTCGCAGGTCGAAGGTAGCCATGGTGACCGACCGCTCGCGTGGCCCCGAGGAGAACCCAGCAGTGTAGTCTTCGACGATGACGTTGCCGAGTTCCGCTGCCGACATCGTGGGCGACGCACTCAGAGCCGACAGCACGTCGGCGTACGGGTAGCCCGACCCGGGCTCGACTTCTTGGGACGCAACCATGGCGTCTGCCACGCCGCGGAATGCCATTCCCACCTCGTGCATCCCCATCATGCATGCATCCATCCCCAACAGGTCCACATGCACGCCGGAATCGCGGACCCCGGCGACCAGCTCGCGCAGGCTCATCATGCTCTCCTCGCCCGTGTCATAGAACCCGCCTTGGTAGCCGAGCCCGTGGTTCGAGAGAATGAGCGCCACCCGCTTTGCTGGGTAGTTCTCGGAGGTCCACCGCAGGAAGCTTGTCAGTCCCGCACTCGAGCCCATGTTGACGGCGTCGCCGAGATGGATCGCGTTCTCTAGACTCGCAGAGCGGGCGACGTCCTCGTCGCGCTCGACGACCATTCGATAGGCTCCAGTACGGAAAGCAGCGGGGGCCTGTACGGCAAAGGTCGATGAGAACTCCACCTCAGCGACCACCTGCACACGGGCGCTGGAGCCCACTTCCTCCAGCTCGTTGAGGTCTTGCCAGAGAGCATCCGAGAGGTTGTTGTCGCCCACCATGTAGACCGCGACGGTCCAGTCTCGATCGGGTACTCGATCCGGCGAGCAGACGCCCTGCGTACAGGAGTAGCCGCTCGGGCAGGCGGCTGGACAGGCCCCACGCTCACAGGAGGCACCTTGCGCGCTCTCGATGCACTCCAGTCCGAGTACTTCGCAGTCCTCCTGGGTGACCATGTTCCCAAGGCAGCGGGTCAGCACTCCTGCGCTGCAGCGACCCTCGGCGGTTTCCTGCCCACAGCCGTCGTCGAAGGCTGCCACGAAGCAGTCCGCGAATCCCGCAACGACGCCGCATTCGTCCAGGCCACAGTCGAATACGTACAGCTCACCACCTTCACAGAACCTGAGCTCGTTGCCGTTGCACGTTCCGTCCTCGTCGACGCTCCCGCAGGTGCCATAGGAGACGCAGCTCGCTCCCCCATCCGTCGCGGCCGTCGGATCACATGTTTGGCCGTAAGCTGCGCAGTTGATGCTCCGGGCCACATCGAGAGCCGGGTCGCAATAGCGGAGAAACGCCTGATCACAAGCGCCCAAGTGGGTTAGCTCAGCACACGCTACCGCGCGCACCGTATCCATGCACTCTGCTCGGCCAGCTTCGACCCCGCAGGTTTGTCCCGCCACTGCGCAGTCGAGGCTAGTGCTGATACCGTCCTCGCAGTACTCGAGGACGTCTCCGTCACAGCGCCCCTGTTCGGTGAGGCCGCTACAGGCCGGCGCACTACCTGCCGTCCCAGCCTGCGCGGCACCGGCGTTCCCGCCTGGGCCCGCCGCGCCAGCACTCCCTCCAAGGTTACCCGCGCCGGACGAGCCGCCCGCACCGGCAGCACTGGGGCCCTCTGCGCCTGCCGCCCCGGCTGCGTCGCCTGCCAAGACTCCGGCCGTGCCAGCCGTGTCGTTCGTCGTGCTGCCCGCTGCGCCTCCCGCGCCGCTCTTGCTTCGCTCATCGTTCGCGTCGGAGGATTGGACCGTGCACGCCGTCCAGTGAGCCAGGAGGAACGCAGACAAGGTGCGCGTCAGCCGCAGGGTACGTGTCCGAGGCATGATCAGTTCGCTCCTGGGCGTGAAGGCGCCGCGGTCGTGCGGCGGCGGTTCGATGTGGCGCTGGCCGCGCCTTGACGGTTCAGCAGCTCGGGGCTGATGAGGCCGGGCTTCTTCGGCGGTTTGCTCCCAGCCGGAGCGCTGGTTGTCGTGCTCGGGTTGGCAGCGCCTGTGTTGGGTGCAGCGGCTGCAGGAGAGCTGGCGCTTGCGGATGGAGTCGAGCCGGCGGGCGTCGTCGAGGAGCCCGAGCCGCCGGAGATGGTGGTACTGCCCGAAGGCTTGTTGGCTGAAGCGGTGCCTGAGGGCGCCCCCGTCGCGACGACGCCTGCTGACGCCGCTGGGGTTGGAGTGTTTGATTGGGCGGTTCCTGCCGTAGAGGGCTTCACCACCGCCTGCTTGGCGTCCGCAACCGTTTCGCTGACGGCTTGGGCCGCCATCTCCGCGGGCATGACCGCTTGGACGCTGGTTCGCTGATCACGCTCGGGCGCCGACGAGCCGATGACCGGCACCGGGATCTCGATTCGTTCGCGTGGTTGCTCTTCCGCGACCAGATCACACGCAGCTGCCGGGAAACACACGACGATTGCGGCAAGGGCGCTGCGGAGCCTATTGAGGGAATGTGTCATGACAAGTTCCTTTGCGACTGGTCGGCTGCGGGTCCGTCGACGTCGTTGGGCCCTGGACGTTCGAGTTCGTCGAGCGGCCGCATACTTGGTTCCTGAAGGGCCCTAGCTGCGCGGGGCGCTCGAGCAGAGGGATCGTGGCTCATGGTGAAGGGCGACCGAGTTGCCTATATACTGCATTCGTTCAGCAGAGGCGTGCTACGGCGGACGGGGGTGACACCTCCCTCGCACCGTATTGACCGTTTGGATTTCCCTGACCCTCCCTACTCGGGTGGCCGGCCATTGGGGCGGTGCCTCACGCGGATGTGGCTGCGGCTCCGACCATCACTCACCGGAGCCGTGGGATCTCGCCCGTGAGTAAGTCTCGTAGGTGATCCGCACTGGCATGCCGCTGAGCGTGTCCACCTCTTCCCCATCCTCGCGCTGCAGACAGTCCCACGCCGCCCAGTCGAGCTCCGGGAAGTGAGTGTCACCCGGGAAGACGTGATGAACTCGGGTGAGCTCGAGCGTATCCGCACTAGCCAAGGCCTCCCGGTAGACGCTTGCTCCACCGATGATAAAGACCTTCGCGGCGTCGCGCACATGAGCCGTGGCCTCATCGAGGCGATGGACGATGGTGACCCCCCGCGGTCGATAGGTCGACTGGCGCGTGAGGACGATGTTCTCTCGCCCCGGCAGGGGACGTGACGGAGCGGGCAAGGATTCGTAGGTGGCCCGGCCCATGATGCAGGGATGACCCAGGGTCAACCGCTTGAAGCGCCGGAAATCAGCGCTGATGCGCCACGGGATGGCGTTCCCACGACCGATGACGCCGTTCTCTGCTACCGCAGCGATGATCACGATCTCGCTCATGGAGCTCGCCTAGACAGCTATCTCGAATGGGATCCTCGGATGCGCGCGGTAGTTCTGGACCTGCGAATCCTCATAGCACCAAGCGAACAGATCCCGCGAGGACTTCGTCACGACCTGCGGCAGGGGAAAAGGCTCCCGTGTCAGCTGGACTCGCAGCCCGGCGATGTGATTGACGTACACGTGAGTATCGGCGAGAAAGCCCACGAGCCGCCCCTCCTGGAGCCCCGCCTCCCGAGCGAGCAGATGTAACAGCAAAGCATAGCTCGCGATGTTGAAAGGCAGTCCCAGCGCGACGTCCACGCTGCGCTGGTTCCACATGAGGTTCAGCTTGCCTTCTATCACCGTGACCTGAAAACCATAGTGGCACGGTGGCAGGGCCATCCGGGAGAAGTCCCTTGGGTTCCAGGCGGTGACCAACATGCGGCGGTCGTTCGGATCCGTCTTCAACCGCTCGACGAGCTGGCCAAGCTGATCGACGCCGTGGCCGCGGGGCGGCTCGTCGTGGGCAACGTACTCAGCCCCGAAGTGGCGCCACTGCCAACCGTAGATGGGGCCGAGCTCCCGCTCCTCGAGCATCCTTGCGCGTGTCGTCTCGTCATGCCCGTAGGGGACGCGATCCGGGCTGCACCACTCGTCCCAGATGTGATTGTCTCGAGCGCGCAGCCACTCCTTGTCCGTAATACCCTTGATGAAGAACTCGAGCTCCGAAGCAACGAGCCGAAAGGGTACCCGCTTCGTCGTCAAGAGCGGGAACCCCTCTGCCATGTCATGCTCGAGCATTGCGCCTGGCATCGTCAGCGCGTCCACGCCGGTGCGATTACGTTTGACGACGCCGCGTTCGAGGATCCGGCGCACTATTTCCAGGTAGGCTTGCATCGAGACTCTGCGGATGACTCGTAGCGCTCACGGGTGGCGCCTGCAAAGGAGAGGGGACGGCACAAAGGGGGGGGCGACTCGGCCGCGCAGCAGGACGAGAGTGTCCCTCGTCGCGAGGCTTCTCGGCTGGTGGAACGGCTCCGGTCATCAATGTGGCACAGGGTGGCACGAGTTGCCTCGCGAATCCTCGGCCAATGCCGCCAAGTCCGCAGACCGTCGTTGGCGGCGCGCCGCAGTCGTCCAATACTCTTCGGCGCATGCACGACACATCGAGGTCGGCGGACTCCGGTCCATCCCAGTGGCAGCAGTTACCGGCGTTCGTGCCTGTTCGGGGAATACCTCCGCGCGGGGGGAGTTCATCGAGGGCGAATGAGTGGATCACCGGTATCTCTGGAACACGCGGCGGCCTGGATGCTCGGTGGGCTGCTCCTTGCCGCGTGCGGGCGTCAGTATCAATCTGCGAGGACGGAGGTTCCCATGCCGGGTGGCAGGGTCGAAGCGAGAAGTGAGCCCAGTCGCGAGGCGGTGCAGGCCGGAGAGGGAGCGCAGGAAGCTCTCTTTGGCGTCACGGTGCGCGATCCCTTTCGCTGGCTCGAAGACGGGGAGGATCCGCGGGTCCAAGCCTGGGTGCGGACGCACGACCAGAGGAGTCGCGGTGCCCTGAAGGGCCTCCCGCATCGCGCCGCCATCCAGGCCCGCCTCGAAGAGCTGCTCTACGTGGAGCAGCGCTCCGTGCCTGTGCCTCGCTCCGGTCGCCATTTCTTCAGCGTGAAGCCAGCAGATCGGGAGAAAGCCATCTACTACTTTAGGGACGGCGCCGAAGGGATTGCGCGCGTGCTGCTCGACCCCAACACGATGAGCGAGGACGGTTCCCTCAGCATTGGCGGCGTCTTTCCGACGCGTGATGGAAGCCTCGTTGGATATCTCGAGAAGCCGAATAATGCCGATCGAGCGACGCTCAAGGTGATGCGGGTCGACACCGGGGAGGTTCTAGAGACGGACACGATTGACGGATTGCGTTACACACAGCCAAGTTGGCTGCCCGACGGCAGCGCTTTCTTCTACACCTGGACTCCGTCGGATCCTCGCATTCCTCCCGAGGAGCGTCTCGCCCATTCCGAGGTGCGGCGCCATGAGCTGGGAACGGATCCTTCGCGGGACGAGGTGGTGTTCCCGGCTACTGGAGACGCATCGAAGATGGTCAGCGCGACCGTCTCCTCCGACGGGAGGTATCTCTTCGCGTCTGTCCACCAAGGCTGGTCGAAATCCGAAGTGTTCGTCCGCTTCCTGGCGCGCGGAGATGGCCAATGGAGACCGCTCGCGGAGGGGAGGGATGCCGCCTACGCCGTGGAGGCCCATGAAGGTAGCTTCTACGTCCTGACCAACGAGGATGCACCCCGCTACCGAGTGTTCCGCGTCGAGCCGACGCGGCTCGGTCGCAAGGACTGGCAGGAGATCGTGCCTGAGGATGCAGCGTCGGTAATCCAGGAGGTGCAGGTCCTAGGAGGTCATCTGGTCCTCAGGCGGCTCCGCGACGCCTATACGGAGCTCGAAATACGCGCCTTGGACGGTCGCTTGGTGCGCCGCGTCGAGCTGCCCACCATTGGCACGGCGAGCATGCTTACTGGAGAACCAGGTGGCGATGAGGCCTTCTTCTCCTTCAACTCCTTCACGCGCCCCAGCGAGATCTATAGGACGAGCATTCGCGACGGTGGCTTGGTACTCGAGTCCCAAGTCGAGCTCCCAATATCTCGCGAGGACTTCGAGGTCCAGCAGGTCTGGTACCCATCCAAGGATGGTACTCGCATCTCGATGTTCATCGTGAAACGCAAGGGTCTGTCGCTCGATGGGGGGAACCCGACGCTTCTCTACGGATACGGTGGGTTCAACATAACGATGGAGCCGGCCTTCTCCGCCTCTCTGTTTCCCTGGCTCGAGCGGGGCGGCGTCTACGCCGTGCCCAATCTGCGCGGAGGAGGTGAGTACGGAGAGGAATGGCACCGCGCCGGCACCCTGGAGCGGAAGCAGAACGTGTTTGACGACTTCATCGCAGCGGCGGAGTATCTGATCGCGTCGGGTTACACGAGCCCTGAGACTCTGGCTATCTCGGGCGGGTCCAACGGAGGACTACTCGTGGGCGCCGCCATGGTGCAGCGCCCGAAGCTCTTCCGCGCGGTGCTCTGCTCCGTTCCCGTGCTGGACATGCTGAGGTTCCACCGGGTTGGTGTGGGCAAGGCATGGATCCCGGAATACGGCGATCCCGAGCGAGAGGAGCATTTTCGCTTCTTGCTACGCTACTCGCCTTATCACAACATCAGTCCTGGAACCGCTTACCCCTCTCTGCTGGTGCTTACCGCCGACAGCGACGATCGCGTTGACCCGATGCACGCGCGCAAGTTCGCAGCCGCGGTGATGGAGGCTACTTCGCGGCCGGGAACGAGCGTCCTCTTGAGAGTTGAGCGAAATGCGGGCCACGGCGGCGCGGACCTTCGCCGGCAAGTGATCGGTCGCGTCGCCGACCAGTACGCCTTCCTGCTCCAGGAGCTGGGTCACCCGTAGTCGGTCCGGCTAGCTGGCTATTCGGGCCTACCGGGTGAGCGGACCTCGCCCAGAAGTGGTCCCAATCGGTTGGTTCGTGGCACGGGACGGAATGTGAACCCCTCCAGGTCGGGATCCTGCCGCATCGCCGAGGCCGGCGCGTGGCTAGCGGGCGCTGTCCCCCTCATCGTAACGCTCTGGAGGCTCGCGCCGGGCGTCAGCTGGAGCTCCGATGTGGCGACGGTTCGCGGGCTCCAGCTGGCGCCGCTGCCTGGAAGCGGCGCGCTTTCCAGTTGGCTGGTCCCCGCCATGGCGATAGTCCCGCTGGGTGGGCGCGAGCTCCGTGTCGTCCTGCCTGCGGCGGTCGGCGTAGCCCTGGGTGGCTGGTTGGCTTACTGGCTGATTCACGGGACCCTCGCCCGCAATGCGGCCACGCCGCGGCTGACTCCGCTTTTGGCCCTGAGTGCATCCTTGCTGGCGACCCTGGGTCCGAGCTGGCAGGCGCACGGAACCGTTGCAGGGGGTGCGACGCTCGCGGCTACCATCGTCCTGGCAGCGTTGCTGGTACGCTCGCGTCTCGTCGGGGGCGGCCTGCGCACCTATGCCTTGCTCGGGATTCTCGCCGGACTCGCTGGTTATGAGAGTCTCTGGGCTGGTTTTGGTGCCGCTCTGGTGCTCGTCTTCGACGCTCTCCGAGATTCCCAGGCAGGGTTCTCTCGCACCCTGCGCGTCGGGCTCGTGGCGTCGTGTGTCACGTTCGCGATGCTTGCACTGCCGGTTCTGGCACAACCGGTCACTGCCCGCGCTTGGCTGGACGCACCTGGAGTTGCGGGAGCGGAGATGGTTGCCACGACAATCGGCGCCGCGCGTTGGCTCGAGGATCCCGGCTTGCTGTGTCTCGTCCTGGCTCCGATTGGTGGACTCGTCGGGCTTCTGACGCCCGCACTGCGCCGGGAAATGATCCCGTGGCTCCCATTACTAGCGGCAGATGGGCTCCTTCTGGGCGCGCTCGAAGTCCGTCCGGACGTCTCGACTGGAGTCCTTCCGCTCCTGGCATCGGTGGGCCTGGTATCGGCCGCGGCCCTCGGAGCGCAAAGTGCGGGCTTGGCGCTCGTGCGCGCGAGGATACCTCTGGCGCAGCCCGCCAGCGTCCTGCTCGTCGTGGTATTCACGACGCTTGTCTTCGTCACGGTGGAGGACGGGGGCCGTCGAGTCGCCCAGCGGCGAGCCCCGGCCACGCAAACGTGGACGGACGAGGCGCTCGAGAGTCTACCCGTCGGCGCGGTTTTGTTGGTCCGCTCACCAGAGGTCATTTGGCGTCTGCGTGCCATGCAGGTGGTCAGTGATGAACGCCCCGACCTCCTCGTCGTACCTCTGCCTCTGTTGGATCGGGGCCCCGTCGCCGCGAGCCTGCTTCGCCGGGAGCCAGCGCTCGGCCATCTCTTGCGGGATCTCGCGGTGAGCGGGCGGCCAGGCGAGTACGCTCTCAGCACGTTGGCGGACGAGCACCCCCTCTACGTGGAGCTCGACCCCGCTTGGGACCGCCGCTTGCTCGATCATCTGATTCCCCACCCCCTTTGGCTGGAGTTTGCCCCCCATGCCCTGGGCCGTTCCGATCGGCGTAGCGCCCTGCAGGGCGGGCGTGAGGCGTTTGGCAGGGTACTCGACCATGCCACGGATCCACTGTCGCGAGACGAGGCAACCCTCGCGGTGCTCGCGGCGAGGGCGAAGGAGCATGCCATGGTGCTCGCTTCCCTCGGAGATCGGGAATTGCTGGAAGGGGTGCTCACCGATCTCGAGGCGATGGATACAGACCCCCTGCTGGTGGAAGAGCTGCGCCGCCGGCTTCAGCGCGATCGCCATGGGGCCATCGATGTCCTCGATCTCTTCGCGCTGGGTTCTGCGGGGTCCTCGCGGACGTCGGGTTGAGACACCTCGGCGGTGCTGCAATGACGGCGTGCTTCAACGGCGCCAAGCATTACCCTCTTGTCATGTCGCTCCATCGACAGAACGCGGTGCTGCTCGCGGGCGCACTCGTCTTGGCCATTGGCGCCCTGGGATGCAGCGCTCCGTGTGTGGCAGCGAGGGCGGCGCCACCAAAGGCGTCTCGGTCCGTGGCAGAGACCCGATCGACCTCCTCGCGCGCGATGGGCCCGCGCAAGGAGCTGAGCCCGGTGATCGCCGTGCCTCCCGACCCGGAGGCGCCGTCCGGCTTCCATTCTCGAGGGTACGCGAGCAGTCACACTCAAATGGTGGTCACCGCTCATCCTCTTGCGACGAAGGTGGGGCTAGAGATCCTTCTCGAGGGCGGCAGCGCCATCGATGCGGCGATTGCCGCTCAGATGGTACTTGGCCTGGTGGAGCCGCAGTCTTCCGGGATAGGAGGTGGCGGCTTCCTAGTCTATTACGACGGTGAAAAGACGGTGGCTCTCGATGGGCGAGAAACGGCTCCCGCACGGGCAAAGCCGGATCTGTTCCTGCGAGATGGAAAGCCAATGCCGTTCCGCGAAGCCGTGGTGGGTGGGCGCGCCGTGGGCACACCTGGATTGCTGGCGATGCTGGAGCTGGCCCACCGTCGCTACGGAGTCCTGCCGTGGGCCAGGCTCATGCAGCCTGCACGGCGCCTTTGCACGGACGGGTTCCGGGTAGGGACACGCCTCGCTACGTTATTGCGAGGCCGAGGAGCTGCGGGGCTTCGCGCCGATCCAGAGGCTGCCAACTACTTCTTCGATACCGCTGGGAATCCGCTGCAGGCGGGGACGATCCTGAAGAATCCACGGCTCGCGGAGACGCTCGAAGCCATCGCCAGCCAGGGGGCGGCCGCATTCTATCGCGGTCCGGTTGCCCGAGAGATCGCCGAGGCAGTTCAGCTGCATCCAGGGAACCCGGGACTGCTCGATGAAAGAGACCTCGCTCGCTACGAGGCCAAGGAGCGTCCGGCGCTTTGCTTCGACTACCGAGACTATCGCATCTGCGGGATGCCTCCGCCTTCGAGTGGAGCCCTGGCCGTTGGGCAGGTCTTGCGCATGCTGGAGGCGCGCCAACTCTCGGATTACCCACCCGTCGAGCGGGAGTTTGGCCTGGAGCCCGCGCCGCATGCGGTCCATCTGATCAGCGAGGGGCTGCGCTTGGCTTTCGCCGACAGGGCGCACTATGTCGCTGATCCAGACTTCGTGGCCTATCCGGGCGCCGGCTATGAGGCTCTGTTGGATCGCGACTACTTGGCGGCTCGTTCGGCGCGGATTGGTCGGCGCAGCATGGGGGTCGCCGAGCCTGGGAAACCATTCGCCGCAGTCGTGCAACGCGGTGAGGACGCCAGCCCGGAGCTTCCCTCGACGACACACCTTTCCATCGTGGATGCACGTGGCTGCGCGGTTGCGCTGACCACCAGCATCGAGAGCGGATTTGGCTCCCGCCTGATGGTGCGTGGGTTCCTTCTCAACAACGAGCTCACGGACTTCTCGTTCTTGCCGATGACGGAAGATGGCTTGGTCGCCAACCGGGTCGAAGGGGGCAAACGGCCGCGCTCCTCCATGACCCCGACTCTCGTTTTTCACCTGCCGACGGGTAAGCTGGTGCAGGTGACCGGTTCCCCGGGAGGCGCCGCGATCATCTCCTTCGTGCTGAAGACACTCGTCGCCAATCTGGATTGGCGTCTTGGTCCCGCGCAGATCGTAGCCCTGCCGAACTTTGGATCCCGCAACGGACCCACCGAACTCGAGCACGCGCGCAGCTCGATTGCCCTGAAGGCATGGCTCGAAGACCGCGGGCACGAGGTAGTGGTGCGTCCACAGACGAGCGGCGTTTCCCTCATTGTTCGCGATGCACTCAGCGACGGCGCTCCGTGGCTAGGTGCCGCGGATCCGCGTCGAGAGGGGCTCGCGCTGGGCGGGCTACCCCGCGGCGCCGAGCACCTGTTCCCTCGGGGCGGCCAGTCCCCTGGCCAATCGCGTGGACCCCAAGGGCAATCTCGCTCGGAGGGGGAGACCCGCTTCGATTCAAGCCAGCGCCAACCTTCGCGTACCGTCGCAATCGGGCCCGAAACCGATCGCCTCGCGGGCCTTCGTGCGCCATCTTCGGAAGTCGTCAGCACTAGCGGAGACGGCGAGCCGCGACAATGAATCAGGCTCTTGCTACGTCCCCAACGAATCGCGCAGCAGCCCCGCTGGCGCGACGCGGGTCCATTCGCCTGGAGAAGCCTACCCAATGCGAGACAGTGTAGTCGCCAACAGTACCGGTGCCCGGGGGTACCTGCGCGATCGTTCCCTCATTTTTGCTTGCGGTGCGGTCGGGTTGGGACTTGCCGTCGGATGTGGAGATGGAGACTCGCGCAGCAGGCCCGAGGCGCCCACCTCAGCCATTCCCGCGGGCGGAGGTGGCGGGTTGCCATTTGTCAGCGATGCGGGTCGGGCCGGTGCCTATGGAGGAGGCGGCTTCGGCGGGAGTGGTGGAGGCAACGGAATCCCAGGGGTGGGAGGTAGTGTCGACGGTCCCACCCCGGAGCTCCTTGGTCCACCCTTGGTTTTTGCTCCGACTGCGAGCTCGTTCGGTATTAGCGCCGTCATTCAGCGAGGAAATGCGCAGAGTCTGTCGACGTCGGTGCGCGAAGAAGGCCAAACGACGTGGTATGCGGCGAGCGCGAGTTCCCAGCCGACGGCCGACGTGGTGGAATGGACATGTGCGGGGCTTCAGCCGGGTACGCGCTACGAGTATCAGATCGTGGCTCTGACGGCTGAGGGTGAGCAGGTCGTGCTCTTCGCGGGGACCGCGACGACAAAAAGGCCGATCGGGCAGAGCTTCAGCTTCGCGCTCCTGACCGACACGCACATCTCTCCGGCGGCAGCCCCCGAGACGTACTACGAGGTCTACGCTGCCGAGACACTACCCGCCGTCGGGCGAAACATCGGTGCCTCTCAACACGATTTCATGGTCCACCTCGGTGACGTCCTGGACTTCCATCGTCTCGGGTTCGTGGTGCCCCCCACTGACGGCGCCCTGACGCGGCTCGGCTACGTCCTGTATCGCGGATTGGTCGGGCCAACACTCGGGCAAATGGCGCACTTCAACGTCATCGGGAACTGGGATGGTGAGAATGGCTACTTCACGGACCAGGAAATTGCCTACTCCCGACAAGCTCGCCTCGATTACATCCCCGGCCCCACGCCGAGGACTTATCCCGAAGGAGGGAGCGAGCACGAGGACTACTACGCCTTCACCTGGGGCGATGCGCTCTTCGTCGTGCTCAATGTCATGACTTATACCCCAACCCCTCATCGCCTCGGTCACGAATCCGTTCCGGGTACGCCCGACGACTGGACCCTCGGGGACGAGCAACTCGCCTGGTTCCAGCGAACCCTCGAGGGGGCAAGCTCACGGTGGCGGTTCGTTCTGATTCACCACACCGTGGGGGGCGCGGCAGGAGATCTCCCCAATTCGGCATACGGTCGAGGAGGAGGACAAGCAGCGTACGTCGGGGAACAAGCCTTGGTGCACGATCTCATGCTGCGCCATGGTGTCCAGATTTTCTTCTACGGGCACGACCACGTTTTCACCGACATGGTTGTGGACGGCATTCACTACACACTGCCAGGCAGCGCTGGCGCTCCGCCGCTGTGGATGTTCACCGGGTCCGTGACAGGCTACGAGGAGTCGTGGGCAGAGTCCGGTCATGCCCAGGTCGAGGTGGGGCCGGACGCCGTGCGCGTCGAGTTCCTCAACGTCGAGGGTGAACGGCTCTACGAGTACCTTCTCGAGCAGTAGTCGCTCGCAAGGTCTAGGGCCTGTCCCTGAATGCGGTTGGCTCTTCCGTAAACGTGCCCGTGCCCGTGCCCGGAGAAGCTAGCAACGCGGGGGCCAGCGCTGGCCGATAGCTGAGCATGGAACTGGATCATGAAAGGCTCGACGTTTACCAACTTTCTCTCGATTTCTTCGTTCTGGCCAATGACGTCGTCGAGGGTCTTCCGCGAGGGAGGGGGCATCTGGCCGAGCAGCTCGCGCGGGCATCAACATCGGTGGTGCTGAATCTGGCGGAGGGCGCAGGCAAGCACTCCAAGCC
>JAEWRL010000063.1 GCA_023398955.1 Pseudomonadota bacterium | reverse complement strand
CTCGACCTAAAGCAGCGCGCCGCTACCCACGACGCTCCCCACAGCGCGCACCGAAGAGCCGGATGTGCGGCCCACAAGTCCGGTTCTGTGAGAGGGGTCCCGGGAAACCGGGGCCCCTACTCGGCGACCATCGCGCGCGCAGGCGGAGCCGAGCACGCGATGCCGTCACGCGCCGCCCCCCGCGGGGGCCACACAAACCTCGTAGACGTGCGGGCCCGGGTTTGCCATGCTGGGCGGAAGGTCATGTTCGTCTGTCGCCAATGCGGGCACCTGGAAGCGCGGGAAGGGTATTGTAGTCGGGACGGCTCGCGGCTGGAGCCTCGGGAAGACGGCCTCGTCGGGACGGCGGTGGGAAGCTACAGGCTCACCCGCCTCGTCGGCAAAGGGGGGATGGGCTTCGTCTACCAGGGGGTGCAGCCTTCCATCGGCAGTCGGGTGGCGGTCAAGGTCTTGGGGGGAGACGCTGTGGCGGACGGGGAGCTGGTGAGCCGCTTCTTCGACGAGGCGCGCGCGGTGAACCTCATTCGCCACGAGAACATCGTGAACGTCCTGGACCTGGCGCACCTCCCTGATGGGCGGCCATACATCGTCATGGAGTTCCTCGACGGTCAGACGCTGCGGTCGGCCCTGGCCAGCCAGCGCCTGCCCTTCGCCGCAGCCATGAACGTCGTCGGAGAGGTGCTCGACGCGCTCGGCGCAGCCCACCGCCAGGGGGTCGTGCACCGCGACCTGAAGCCCGAGAACATCTTCGTGACGCCCGGCGGGCACGCGAAGGTACTGGACTTCGGCATCGCCAAGCTGCGGCCGGACCTGACGGGGGACAAGCCCGCGACGCGCACGGGCGTCGTCATGGGCACGCCCCACTACATGTCTCCAGAACAGGCCCTGGGCGGGCGCCTCGACGCGCGCACTGACCTCTACTCCCTCGGGATCATCCTCTTCGAGACCGTAACAGGGACGCGCCCCTTCGAGGCACCTTCCATGTACGGCTTGATCCAGCAACACGTGGGCGAGCCGCCACCCGCGCCCGGGAGCAGGCGCGCCGGGGTGCCCCCAGAGCTCGAGCGCGTCGTGCTGCTCGCTCTGGAGAAGGATCCGAACCGCCGCTTTCCTTCCGCGGCTGCGATGAAGGAGGCGCTCTTCTCGGCCTACGCGAGCTCGGGCATGAACGCAGCACCCTTGGGGCCCGCGGCGTGCCCGACGGTGCCCTTGGCGAGCGGAGCCGCCGAGCGGCGGGCTGCAGCGGGTTCCTACGGCGCGCCGCCTTCACCTCACGGGGGCGAGGCGAGCTATGGCCTCGGTACCCAGGCGGGGCTCACCCCTGCTCCTGCTCCAACGGAGTTCCATTTCACGGCCCCGGCTGCTGCCGCGACGTTTGGGAGTGGCACGGTCGCGGCAGCGTATACCCCAGCCAACGCCGGTACCTATCAGCCCATGTCGCCAGCTAGGAACGGGGGCGCTGGCGGTTGGCCCGTGCTGCTCCTGGTGGGCTGCGGGGGCTTGGGCGTGCTCACAGCGGTGGCAGGAGTCGGCGTCTACTTGTGGCTTGCCATGGACACGGACCGAGACCAAGTCCAGGTGACACCCGCGGGCTCGACGACGACGGTGCCCGGGACGCCCTCGCAAGGCCTGGCCGATCTCATCGCGCAAGCCCAACAGCAGGGCGGGTCCGTCGTCCTCGGGGGTGGCCTCCGCGACCCGAGCCTCGCCGACGAAACGCCGGATCTCCGAGCCTTCGATCCCGCGGCGTTCGTGCCGAGAGCCCTGGAGCTCGCCCGCAACCATCACCCCGACGCTCAGCTCACGAGCATCAACGTGGATGGCCTCCGCCCCTCCGGTCTGGTGGACCTGACGGCCAACGACGACTTCGACGTCTTCTATTCGTTCCGCTCGCCCTCCCGCTCCGTCCCGCCGCCGAGCCATCCGACGAACCTCGAGTACGAGGGGCCCTGCGTCGCGAGCGTCTACGTCGACGAGGATGGAGTCCGATCCTTTCCTGGGACCTGGGAATGCGACGCCGCCTTCGTCCCGCTTCCCCGCTGCACGCCGAAGCAGCTGTGGGCCAAGGCGGCCGCCAGCGGCGCGCCGAGCGGCAATGTCATCGGGACCTTCCGATACGCCTGGGACGAGAACTCGAAGGCACCGCGGTGGCACCTGAGCATCCCCCCGAGCTTCAGTGAGTCCTTCCCCGACGGCTGCTGAGGCGAGCCGGGAGCCACGCCGTCACTCGCCGAGCCATTTGGCGCTGAGCGCGCGCATCTCGCCGGCTTCGATGACCTCCAGGAGCCCGACGCTCAAGGCTGGAGCCAGGTCCACCGCGGGGTCGGGGTGGGCGGCAAAACCATAGCCCTGCGGCTCGTACACGTGCTCCGCGATGAGCAGGTCGTGATCGTCGTCGAAGCGGTTCATCTCGTAGAGCAAGATGGGCCGGTCGTGGACGACGGCTTCGACCTTGCCCCGACCCAGGAGGTCGAGCGCGGCTCCGACGGATGTAGTCACTGCGAGCCGCGCGTCGTGGTCACGAGCAAACCTGGCCCCGACGGTCTCGCCCACGACGGCCACGCGCCGCCCCTCGAGGTCCCTGGCCCGCTCGATGAGCCCACGTTCGAGCTGGGAGAGCGTCAGGGCGCTCGCGATGCCGGCAGTGAGGGAGCTCACCGAGAGCATGGCGACCACCATCCATATCCCCGTGATGACGCGGCCGCCGACAGTGAGGGGAACGCGATCCCCATAGCCCACGGTCGTCATCGTCACAAGAGCCATCCAGACCCCATTGCCTATGCCCCGGAGTGGATCCCGTGGGAACATGGTGGCGTTCTTGCGCCGCTCCGTCAGCCACAGCAGCGCCCCCACCACCCCCAGGACGACGAGCAGAGTCACCAGGCCTACGGCGAAGGCGCGGCTCAGGAACGGCCCCACACGCGACAACAGCGACGGCCCCTCGGCACGCGTCGCGATGGCCAAGCTCGACTGGAAGTAAGGCTGCGTGAAGCGCACGACCTGCGCGCGTTCGGCAGTGATGCTGATGGGACCGACCATCACGTCCAGTTCCCCCGCCGCAACGCGCTCGAGGCCGCGACGGACGCTGGGCTGCTCGGCAAACTCGAAGTCGAGGTTCAGACGTGCCGCCACGGCGCGCCAGGCGCCAATGCTCAGCCCGTCCAGCGTATTGCCGTCTCTGACAACGAACGGCGCCGAACCGGCCACGCCAACGCGGAGCGACCGATCCGGGAGCGCTGCCAGCGCACGTGCCGGTGCCTTCGCTGCTGCGGGGTCCGGGGCAGCGGGGGCCGGGGCAGCGGGGTCCGGGGCAGCGGGGGCCGGGGCAGCAGGCGCAGCGGGCGAAGCGGGGTCCGGGGCAGCGGGCGCAGCGGGTGTTGGGGCAGCGAGCACAGTGCTCAGGAAAAGGCTGTCGCGAGCCCGCCGCACCATCGCCCTGCAGGCTTCCACCTCGTGAACATGGGGAAGAGTCGTAGTGCCCGGCCCCACAGCTCACAATGCCGGGGGCCGGAAAAAGTGCCGGGACGTCAGCGTGGAATGGGTAGCGGGTCGATGGGCCCTCCGCACTCCTCGGGGAACATACAGGCGCCCACGGCTTCGCAGTAGATCTGGCCAATCTCCTGGCAGACGCCGCGGCACGCCGCTTCGTCCACGACGCACTCCCAGATGGCGGGGCACCAGTAGGGAGCTTCGGGAGTGCAGGAGGGGCACTGCTCCCACATCGGGTCGACGCAGTACCCGAAGGCCTCGCACCACTCCTGGCCCATGGAGCAGCAGTGAGGATTGCCGTAGGCTTCCACGCAGTAGGCCTCGCAGGCTGCCTCGTCGGCGACGCACTGCCCTGCCTCCCTGCACCAGTGGGGAGCATCGTCGGAGCAGCTGGGACACTCCTCCCACATCGGGTCGACGCAGTACCCGAAGGCCTCGCACCACTCTTGCCCGGCGGAACAGAGCCGCTCCTCGCACTGCTCGGGCGTACCGCAGGTCCCATCGTTGCACAGCTCGAGCTCGTTCGGGCAATTCCCGGCTGGGTCGGGTAAATACCGGTAGCGCTCGAGTTCGGCTTCGAGGTCCGCCTGACGCTGGACGTACCATTCACGCAGGGACTCGGCGCGCTCCATATCCCCCTGGCGTAGCATGGCGCGCTGCCGGAGAAGCTCCTTTGTTTCGTCGACGAGGGTCTCGGGAGCGAGCTCCTTGAAGTCCGCGATGAGGTCCTCGCAGGTGGCGATGGTCGCCTCCCAGCAACTCGGGTCAGCCTGACAACCCGTGGCAAGCTGGCTGGATCCCGTCAGCGGCACGTTCTGGTACCAGTCTTGACCCGCGCTGATATCGACCGAATACGGAGCCCAAACCATTCGACCATCGTCACGCTCGATGATGAGGTTGTTATTCGTGTTGTGAATGGGATCGTCGCCTGTCCAGAGGATCCAGCTCAGGCACTGGAACCGGTGGAAGTAGTCCCAATCCACGTACTCGGAGAGCGCCTCCGCGAAACCATCACCCTGCGGCACCTCGTCAATGAGAGCACCGAGCTCGTCCAGGCGCTCGCTGTCACAGCTCTTCTCCTGACATGTGTCTCCCCCGAACATTGGCCCCTCACCACCCAGGTCACCGGCGAACTCCCACATGGTCACGCACGCCCCCCCGAGCAGCTCCTCCCGGCCTTCGAAGGTCGCGCACTTGTATACCTCGATGAGGGTCATGGGGACCCAAACCCCGTCCCCCCAGACGTTGCTTCCCAAGAAGGCAAAGGTGGACCTCAAGGAGGGGTACCCCAGGGCCTGATAGATGCGATGAGCGACGTGCTCCCGGAAGATCGAGCCCACCTGCCCGTTATTGAGCCGCAGGTGCTCGACGCCACCTATCGTGAGACCATCTTGAAACTCATCTGTGTCGACGCGAACGTTCGGGATGCTCGAAAAGGTCCAGGGCCGTCCCGTGCTCTCCCCCACCAGCTTCACCTCGAGCTTGCCATAGTCGGCGACCCGACCACTCTTGAAGTCCTTCACGAGGACGTGATCCGCGAAGGTGCGCGGGTTTCCCGGGGTATAGATATCCCCGAACTCACCCTCCCAAATGACGCCGCCGCTGCCTGAGTTCATACGCTCGAGCTGCTCGTCGTTGACCTCCACCCAGAAGCGGTGACCCGCCAAGCCAAAGACATCGATGCCGTGCTGCGCGGGCGTGGTAGTAACCGTCAGGCCTCCGAAGGAAAGAGCCTCACCGGAACCGCTGCCGCTGGCACCTGCTGCGCCAGCCGCGGGTTCCCCCGCCCCGGCGCTCCCCGACGCGCCAAGCTCACTTCCGCCTTGACCGAGAGCGCCCGCCGCGCCGCCCGCGTCCGCGCCCGCGATGGGGCCAGAGCCTGGCTCCTTCGCCGCTTCATCATAGTCGCAGGCCGCAAGAGCCGCGACAGCGATGCCCCCGAGCGTCATCCAGCGCTTGGCGGAGCGAACTCGGGATGGCGGCCGCGCCGGGCCTGGGGTGGCCACGGCAAGGGGCAGCCGCTGATTCGGGTTGGGGGTGACGTGAGAACGGGGGCAGTTCCTGCCCGCAAGAGCCGCAATGATCGATGGAGTGAGCGACACTTTTTCCTCTGTTGTTTGCGCAGGTCGTTGGGGACCCTGCGTCGCCTGGTACGAGGCGCGAATCGTACAGGGCGCGCCTCTCGAGAGCATCAGGAAAACGCACCTTCCGTGCCAGCCGCCGGATTGTCGGATCGGGCTTTAACGGAGCCGCGCGAGCTCCTCACAGATGAGCCACTTGTGCCAAGGACGCGCCACCCCGATCAGAGCGTGGGCTCCGCCAGGCCAGCGCCAAGCAGGTCTTCCTTAGTCCCTTACCGGGCAGATTGATGGCGGGGTTGGCAAGACTTGGATGGCTGTTGCCGACTGGTGCAGGCAATCAGCTTTCAGTTCTCAGCCGTCAGCATCTGCGGGAGCACCATTGTGCGGATGT
>JAEWRL010000039.1 GCA_023398955.1 Pseudomonadota bacterium | reverse complement strand
GGCTCGTGAAGCACGCCCACGAAGTCCGGGAAGGCTACCCGGGACATGACGCCACCACGTACCCAGCGGTAAAGCCACGAAACACCCTTCAGTGTGCTCGTCGAGGTCGAGTTCAGGTTGCATCTCGATCTGCGCAAAAACCTGCTCGCGGTGGTGGGTCACTTCTGCCGAGCGAAACTGGGTCAGTTCTACCAAGCGCCGAAGCCCCCCATCTGGCGACGCGCCAGGTGATCGAGCCACCCTGCGCCCCTCAGGGGCTGACACTGACGCTCCAGTCATTCCGCGACGCATAGCTCAGCTCGGGCCGCGAGGACTCCACCCTTGCGCCCTCCCTGGCCATGGTCTTATCTCTGCGACGCAAGCATTCGAACGGAGAGACTGACATGCCCTACATCGAAGGATTCGTAGCCGCGGTACCCAAGGCCAACAAGGAGGTATATATCAAGCACGCACGGGAGGCTGCGACGTATTTCAAGAAGCTTGGCGCCACGCGCCTTGTGGAATGCTGGGGTGACGACATCCCCAAGGGAGCGCTGACCGACTTCTATAGGGCCACGCTGGCCAAGGACGACGAGATACCTGTCTTCAGCTGGGTCGAGTACCCAGACAAGGCCACGCGCGACGCGGCCAACAAGCAGATGAGCGAGGACGCCGATATGGCCAACATGGAGATGCCCTTCGACGGCAAGCGGATGTTCTGGGGCGGCTTCGAGCAGATCTTGGACGAATAGCGGGCGGGGCCCTTCAGACGTACACGCCTCGCACCTCGTTCTCCGTGTAGTATCTGCCAAGCGGAGATACCCGATCGATGAAGAGGACACCGTTCAGGTGATCCACCTCATGGTGCACCACCACGGCATCGAAGCCCTCGAGCGTCCACTCGAACGCCGTGCCACGCTCGTCGAGGCCGCGCAGACGCAGGAAGTGTGGTCGCATCGTCTCGGCGTAGAGTCCCGGTATACTCAGACAGCCATCGAAGTCACGCAGCTCATTGCCAGCCTCGACGACGACCGGGTTGACGATGGCGATGGGGGGACCGGGCTTCTTCCCCTCGCCCGCGCCGAAACACACGACGACCACGCGCTGGTGCACGCCAATCTGCGGCGCGGCCAGCCCAATGCCGTTGGGGTGATGGCGCAATGTGTCCTTGAGGTCAGAGACGAGCGATTTCAGTTTCCTGCCCCCTCGAACGACTCGTTTGCTCTTCTGACGAAGCTCCGCCTCGTTCGATTCGTAAAGCACGATGGGACGTACGGCCATCCTTCAGGTTCTTTGCACCATGGGTCCCTCGGACACGGCCACCTACGGCGCCCGGAGCGCCACGCTCTGCGCGGCGTCCGATAGCGAGATAGCCTGACTTGGGCACTCATCGACGCACGAACCACAGCCCGTACACTTGGTTACGTCGACACTCACCTCCATATTCATAGTAATGGCGTGCTCCGGGCAGATGTCGACACATAGGCCGCAACATGCGCACTGGTCTCTATCAATTACCGCCTTCATCTTCGAGAACCTGGACCTTTGGTTGTTGCGAGCCGTCGCCACTTGTCGCTCGTTCGAAGCCGATCAGGGCTGCTCGCATCGGGCTCGGTAACCTTGGAATTGATGGCACCGAGCGTGGTTTATCATGTCTCTTGTCATGTCTCGCGCTGGCGCCGTGAGGGCCTGCACTTTGCGGGGAACGTTGGGCGGCTTCGTCGCACTGAGAGCAAGGCCACCGATGGGGCAATCCGGGCAGGAGCCGTAGGCTGCCAGCGCTCCGTGCCGGAGCCTTTGAATAGTGTGTTACTTCGCCTTCGAGTCTTCCATCGACGACTCGACCTCGCGAATCCGGCTGCGCAGGTCTTCCAGCTCTTGCGCGACGTACTTCGCCCGGCTTTTCAGCTGTTCCAGCCCCTGCATCAGCCCCTCGCCGGATAGCGGCACGAAAGGCGGTGCAGACGGCGCCGCCGAGGGTGGCGCGGCCATCGATCCGCGGCGCCAACCAGGCAACGCGGTGGCATCGTACCCGTAACGGTGCCGCCATCCACCGCCACCCCGACCGCCTCTGAAGCCGCGACCACCACCTCGCCCCCACCCGGGATTCATGAACCCCGGAACAGGGGATCCCGCGCACAAGCCCGCGCCGCGTCCGCTCATCGGGCCATATCCGCCGGGACCCGTTCTATCTCCACCTGGCATGTTCAAGCTCCTCGCTATACTGCTTGTTTGTTTCGTTACCATCCGTTCCGCCCTCGTCTTCCGTGACGATGACGGTGTCTCTGTTGACGGCCAGGGCACCCCGGTAACAGGAAGCTCTGCTCAGTGAGGGCATCTGCGAAGTAGACCTTCACCACTTCTTGGACCGGACCGCAGGTGTTAGGGACCACCCGGACGCCAGCCGACATGAGCATCGCCTCCAAGGGCCACGACACGGCCCCACAGATGAGGACGCTCGCGCCAAGCTCGATGATCCGTTTGACCTTCCTGACCGGGTCTGGGTCTGGGACAAGCACCTGCTCCTGGGTCAGCGCGCCATCCGAACCCGTCGTCACAAGAAGAAAGGTCCGCGCGGCATCGAGCAGCGGCGAAATCCTTTCTCCATCAGTTGACAGCACGACCTTCACGGCTGCCTCCCCAAGCAAGGGTCGTGCCGTCAGGATCGCATTCACCACGCCTCGTGTAGATGCGCGTTATCCTTGCTTGACGCTGCCCACCTGAGGGTCACGATCGGGCAGATTGCAAACCCCATTCGCAGGTAGCCCGATTGCCGACCTGGCCGGGAAGAAGACCTCCGTCCCATGACCGCTCGCCACTCCCCGACGGCGGACAGCGTAAGAAGCATCGATCTCGGCCTGTCCTGTTCTCGTGATCCGATCCTTGATTCCATCAACGAGGGCGTCTTCACTGTCGACCTCGACTGGCGCATCACCTCATTCAACAGCGCTGCCGAGAAGATCACGGGTATTCGACGCGAGGATGCCATCGGCCACCGCTGCAGCGAGGTGCTCCGGGCGAGCATCTGCCAGGACGCCTGCGTGATGCGCCGGGTTCTCGACACAGGCGAGCCCAAGGTCAACACGTCCGTCTTCGTTGTGGATGCTTGGGGCGCGCGCATCCCCATCAAGGTCTCCGCGGCCGTCCTGCGCGACGCGAGCGGCCGCGTCATCGGCGGCGTCGAGACATTTCAGGATCTCCGGCAGGTGGAGGAGCTCCGCAAGCGGCTCGAGGACAAGCACTCCTTTGCCGACATCATCGGCAAGAGCGCGGCCATCAGGCGGCTCTTTGACCTGCTGCCGCGCGTTTGCGACAGCGACGCGACGGTGCTCATCCACGGTGAGAGCGGAACCGGTAAGGAACTTGTCGCCCGCGCCATTCACGCGCTCTCCCCGCGGCGCAAGAAGCGCTTCGTGGCCGTGAACTGCGGCGCGCTCCCGGACACCCTGCTCGAGTCGGAGCTGTTCGGATACAAGGCAGGAGCCTTTACCGACGCCAGGAGAGACAAGCTCGGTCGGCTCGCTCTGGCGGACGGCGGCACGCTCCTTCTCGACGAGATCGGTGACATCTCGTCCGCGATGCAGGTGCGGTTGCTCCGGGTGCTCCAAGAGAAGGTCTACGAACCGTTGGGGGCCACGAAGCCCGTGCGGGCCAACGTGCGAATCATCGCCGCAACCCACCGCGACCTTCGGAGGTTGGTGAGCGAGGGAAAGCTCCGCGAGGATCTCTACTACCGAATCCACGTCGTCCCCATCGAGGTCCCTCCCTTGAGGGAGCGACGAGAGGACATCCCTCTCCTTGTCGATCACTTCATCGCCGCCCATAATCGACTCTATGATCACGAGATCGCGGGGCTCTCCAGGGATGCTCTGGCGGTGCTCGTGCGTCACGAGTTCCCGGGGAACGTCCGCGAGCTGCAAAACATCCTGGAACACGCCTTCGTGCTCTGTCGCGACGGGATGATCGAACCCCATCATCTTCCACCGGACCTGACGCGCAGGGGCGCTCGCGACCCGCTGAATCCGAAGCACAGGATGAACCTGAAGCTCGTCGAGCAATCTTTGATTCGAGAGGCGCTCGCCAAGCATCGAGGCAACAGGGCGCTCGCTGCAGAAGAGCTCGGCATCAACCTGAGCACTCTCTACCGGAAGATGAAGCGGCTCAGCATTGATACCCCCGACAGGGACGGACGCGGCAAGCGGTCCTGACGGAGCAGTAGCAGAGCAATCGACGCGGCAGCTGACACTCGGCGCGGTCGCCACAAGGCTCGTCCATGCGACCCGAGCAGGCGCGGCGGGGAACTGGCCCCCGCAGGAGTCGACAGCACGATTGGCGCGCATATCTCACTGAAACTACTTGTCAATTAACATAAGCGGGCTACGTTTTGGCCATGGACCGCCGAACGCGCGACTACCTTGCCACCATTGGCCGCAGTGGCGGCCGGCAAAGTCGGCGCTCCCTTACGGCGGAGCAGGCGCGCCAGATGGTCCGGATCCGAGAGGCACAGCGTGCCTACCGGAAGTTCCACACGTCCTGCTTCTGGTCGTCCGACATCGACTATCGGATCACCGAGAAGGACATTGAATGGGTGGCACGACGCCTGATGGAGTTCGGGGGGTGTGCGGGTTGGGAGCTGGGGGCACGCCTTTGCCGTTGACACCTTTCCAGCAAGCAGTTGCCCGCTTGCTGTCGTCCCAGCGGACCCCCGACAGTTACCTTGCTGGAGGGGCGGCGCTACACCTGGAACCGAACTCGATCCGATACAGCAACGACCTCGACTACTTCAATGACAGCACTGAGCGGGTGGCAAGCGCGTTCGCGACGGACCGCAGGGCCCTTCAGGACGCTGGCTACGGGGTCGACGTTGTCATTGAACGGAACGGGTTCGTGCGCGCGCTCGTCAAGGGCGACGCAGGGTCGACCAAGGTCGAATGGGTGCACGACACGGCGTGGCGCTTCTTGCCAACGATTCGCAGCGACGTAGCAGGCTATTGCCTCCATCCCATCGATTTGGCGATCAACAAACTGCTGGCGCTCGTAGGTCGTGACGAGCCGCGAGACTTCCTCGACACCCTCCATGTACACGACCACGTCCTTTGTCTCGGAGCACTGATCTGGGCAGGTGCCGGGAAGGATCCGGGATTCACACCTCCGATGCTGCTCGGCATGCTGCAGCGGCGCGGGCGCTACCGTCCCGAGGACTTCGCGCGTCTGTGGCTCGTCCAGCAACCCAGCCTGCCAGATCTCAAGCAACGTTGGTTGGCCGCGCTCGATCACGCAGAGAGCTTCCTCGCCTCTCGCGCGCCTCACGAGATGGGCTGCCTCTACTACTCCACGTCCCTCTGTCGCTTCCCACGCGTCCCAGAGGAGGCGAGCGACTTGGTCCCTCACTTCGGTCGCCCTGGCGGCGTCCTTCCCCTCGTGGGTTAGCCGTGAAACGCGCCGCGCCTCCGCCTCAGAGTCGTTGAACGGCTCGCAATTGGCCAGCTCTGAAGGGGTCGGCGGGACTGGAGAAGTGGGGCGCGGTGCTCCGCACCCTTGCACCTCGACTTCACGCGCCTCGAACGCAGCGCTCTCCGAGCGCAAGCGGGTGTCGCTACTTCGGCATACAGAGTTCATGCCTGGGACATCAGCGAGTCGCTCGCGGGTGGGAAGACGCTCCGGTCATTGATTTGACCCTGCGTTCCCATCCCTACGGAGTGATCCGATGAACCGAAATGGACTCACGATTTGTGAACTTCTCCTCAGCGCGACAGGTGCCCTGGGCGCCGTCGCTTGCAGCACCTCGGCCGGTAGCGACGCCTCGATGGATGAGGCCATCGAATCGAGCCAAGCTGCCATGCGTCGCGCCCCCCACCCCAATGCGCTTCGGTCCCCGCGCGAAGTACGTCTTCCTCTTCATCGGTGACGGCATGGCGAGCGTGCAGATCCACGCAGCGGAAGCCTACCTGGCCAACCTCGAAGAGCACGAAGACGTCGGCGGCAGCGAGAAGACCAAGCTGTTGAACCTGAGCCAGCTCCCCATCCGGGGCATGCAGATGACCTTCCCCTGGAACAGCCTCATCACGGACTCCGCGCCGGCCGCCAGCGCGATGGCGACGGGTAAGAAGACGGCCGACGGCGTAAGTCGGATTTGCGGAGGAGCGAGCGAAGCAAGATCCTCTTCGTCTTCATCTGTGCGCTCGTTTGCCTGATCCTCGTGGCACTTCCCCACGGCTTCGAGGGCGCCCGAGCCGAGACCACGGGTCGTCCCACGCCAAGGCGCGGATCCTCGTCGTCGAAGACAGCGGCATTCACAGCGTTGGGCTCGTCAGGACAGGAACGCAGGTGCTTCGCGCTGAGCTCCGCAGCGGCCCCTTGCGTGGGCGCGAGGTGGAGGTCCTGAACGAGCTCAAGGGAGCGATGGAGCTTGACGAGATCTATCTTCCAGGGCAATCGGTGCTCGTCGAGTACGCGGCGAACCCGGAAGGGAGCATCACGGCAGCCTACGCAAGGGGGCGCTATCGCATCGACCTGACCCTCCTCCTGGTCGGGCTCTTCGCGGTCCTGCTCATTGGCGTGGCGGGTCTCACAGGCCTCAAGGCGCTTCTCTCTTTTGGGCTTGCCGTGCTCATGCTCTGGAAGGTCCTCTATCCGTCCATCCTCAAGGGCCACGATCCCATCTGGATAGCCCTGGGGGTAGCGACGACCCTCATCGGCATCATCTGCTTTCTCGTAGGGGGCCTGACCCGCAAGGGAACCGTCGCCTTTCTGGGGTCGCTCTTGGGTCTGGTGCTCACCTGCTGCCTCTCGATGGTGTTCACGCGACTCTTTGGTATCCACGGCGCCGTGCAGCCCTATGCGCCAACCCTCGTCTACTCGGGGTTCTTCGACGTCAACCTGACCCGGCTCTTCATGGCCAGCGTCTTCATCGCGGCCTCGGGCGCGCTGATGGACGTGGCGATGGACATCGCCGCCAGCATGGACGAAATCTACGACAAGCAGCCCACCATCGGCTTCGCCGAGCACATCCTTTCCGGTCTCACCGTGGGACGCGCCGTCATCGGGACGATGACGACTACCCTGCTGCTCGCCTACTCTGGGAGCTACTCGGCGATGTTGATGGTGTTCATGGGTCAGGGCGTGCCGCTCGTGAACGTCTTCAACATGAGTCACGTGTCCGGTGAAGTCTTGCACACCCTCGTGGGCAGCTTCGGCATGGTCACCGTTGCTCCCTTTACGGCCATCGTTGGCGGCTTCATCTACAGATGGCGCCCGGCCGCCTCAGCATCCATTGCAGCGCCGACTGAGGGTGCGCAGGTGCAGAGCCGCCCCAAGGGCAGCGCTGCCTAGCGATACCGCGGCGCGGCCGCGAAGGCTTCACCGAGCGCGGTCATGCCTCGCTGACCACCGTCATCGGGCAGGTAGAGGTGATTGTGCGTGTTCCAAGGGTACCAAGCGTACCGTTCGACCTGCGGGTGGCCCTCGAGCATCACAACGGCATCATTGAAGAAGCCGAGCACTGTCGGCTCGTCGGGGTTGCTGGAGCCCATGCAGCCCCACTCGGTGATCCAGATGGGCAGCCCCCACTGGGAGGCCCAGTTCACCGCGCCTTCGAGCTGACTGGTGACGCAGGAACCCGCGTTCCAGCCGTACCAATGCATCGCGATGAAGTCGACCCTCAGCCCGTTTGCACGAGCGCGCTCCATGAACTCTTCGAGCCAAGCTCGCCCGTCATCGGACACGGCAGGACTGCTGACACGGAGGTTTGGATCGCTCGTCATCTCAGGCCACAAGGCAATGGCCTCGTCGACGGATAGATTGGCCTGATCGGACTTGTTCGGCTCGTTGAAGCCGAGCACTGTGGAATATCCGGCGGCAGCGATCCGCTCGATGCGCCCAGCGACGTCTCCAGCGCCTCAGATCATGGGGACGAAGAGCGGGTCGTCGCAATCCGAGGCCTCTGGCGAGGTGGTCCAGTTGTAACACCAGGTGGCGCCGAGGGCGGCGATCTCGCTCGCGGGGGAGTTCGCGATTCCCTTGTAGGGGCCGCTCGGCACCACCGTCGGCTCCCCGACGACGCAGGAGACCTCGACGGCGAGGGACTTCACGACACCGCTGCAAGGATCCCCGAAGGTGCCGTTGGCGGCGGCGACGGTGCAAGCACCGCGACCAACGCACAAGGAGCCCACCGCGGTTTCGCTCGAGGCTGCATGGCACTGGGAGACAGTAAAGGCGCCGCCACACTCGCCCGCTGGCTCCCCATAGCTGGCGAACAATACCGCATCGATGACCTGGCCCTCAGGACAACGCAGGGTGACCCGTTCCCCTTCGCTCGCTATCCCACACACTGTTTCGCCAGCGCTCGTGCCCCCCGTCGACGACGCGCCTCCAGATGTGGGCGAGCCGGCACCGCCGCTCGTGGTGCCGCCGCCAGCTGGACCGGCGCCGGCCATGCCGAGCGAGCCGCCCACGCCTCCATTCGTCGCTCCTCCGAGCTCTGACGGCGCCCCGCCCCCTTCGCTGCCTCCAACGCTCGTCGCTGTGCCGCCGGTGCCGCCACCCGCCGTGTCGAAAGCACCGCCGGAATGGGCACCCCCCGCGAACGTTGTCACACCGCCACTGTTCGCGCCGCCGAGCGCCATGGCGCCACCTACTCCCGTATCGCCGCCCATGAGCGAACCACCAGACGCCGCCGCGCCGCCTGCGCCCTGCGCGCTGCCACCGACCGAGCTCGGCACGCCGCCCAGCCCCTGCACGTCAGTGCCCGCGACGCCACCCGCGGCGGGACCCGCTGACGGCGCGTCTGCGCTGCACGCAGCGAGCACCACGACGATCAGGGAACAGGAGGAGGACCACCAAGTAAAGAGCCGTGCCATGAGCCAAGTTCTCGCTGTGCACGCCCACCGTGGCCATTCCAACCGATGATCGGCGTGACTAGCACACATCGGAAGACTCCACGCTCGGGCGCTTTCGGTCCTCAACGATAGCTCAAGCAAGTGCCATTCGGCAGCGCTCTCGTGCGCGCGCTCGATGCGTCGACACGACGATGCCACCGGCGGACTGCATCATTGTGCCCACCACAGAACACCGCGCCCCGAGCCGGGACCGATACGAGCTTGGCCCACGGATCGCCACCCAGGGAGATCGCGCCGGCCGGCGGCACCTCGGCTCCTCACCGCCCCAACAGGGCATCCATCACACGATGGTACGTTTCCTTCCTCTGGTATCGATCATCGAAGAGGAGTGACTGCGAGTTCTGCCCGTTGCACCTCGCCGTGCTCCAACTGTTGAGCCACGACCTGCCATCGTTGATTCCCCAGAAGGTGATGGCGACGCACTCGGGCAAGGAGAAGCAAGCTTGCACCACATCGTGATAGAGGGTCAGCTGCTCCTCCGCAGAGATGGCGTTCCCGCAACGGTTGATATCCATCTCCGAGATGAGGATCTCGAGACCCAGGTCGGCGAAGCGCCGAAGGTTCTCGGCCACCTCTGGTGCCGTGGGCTGGTTATTGGGCGGCCCAATGTGCATCTGGAACCCGACGCCGTCAATGGGAACCCCACGCTCGAGCATGCCCCGGATCATCTCATACGCATAGTCGGACTTCTGGTTGAGGCCGTCGATGCTGTAGTCGTTGTAGTAGAGCTTGGCTCGAGGCTCCTGCTCCCTGGCGATCTGGAAAGCGAGGTCGATGGTTCGCTCTCCAAGCGCATCATAGAAGACCGAGTTTCTCATGCGCGGGTTGCCGACGCCGGAATCACTGTCGGTCATGATCGCTTCATTGACGACATCCCAGGCCACGACACGGTCCCGGTAGTGTCCCATGACGGTCTGAATGTGCCGCCGCATCGCCTCCTCGACCTGTTGCACGCCCCTCATCGAGCTCATCCATCCGGGTAACTGGTTGTGCCACACGAGACAGTGGCCCTTGACCTTCATCCCGTTGCGCCCCGCCCAGTCGACGATCTTGTCCGCAGCGGCCCAGCTGAACTGCCCGGGGCTCGGCTCCAGTGACTGCCACTTCATCTCGTTCTCGGCCGTCACGTAATCGTGCTCCGAGGAAGCAACGGCGGCGTAGCCCCCATCGCTCAACGCCAGCCCGGAAATGGCCGCGCCGATCAGAATCGGCGGGTCGGCGCTCTGCCCGGCCTGCTTGAGGGTACTCGCGCCCGCCGCGGGACTTCTCGTCCGGCGTCCTGCCGTCGCGCGGCCCGAACCAGTCAGGATGCCATCACTGGTGCTCATGTCGCCACCACTACCTATGCCGGAACTCGTAGCACCTCCTCTGCCGGGTCCGCCACTCTACCGAGGGGCTAGAGCCGCTTGGCCGCCACGCTTGCGGGGAACTCCGGCCTCGACGAACTCAGCTGAAGAGCATGCGTTTGCAGCTTCTTGTAGAGTGAGCGCCGGCTGATGCCCAAAAGGCGCGCTGCATGGCTGCGGTTTCCCCCGGCCCGTCGCAGCGCCTGCCTAATGGCGTCGCGCTCAGCTTCGGCGAGCACCGTTGCGAGCTGCAACTCCGGGCGCCCGTCACCAAGGCGAGGATGCGCGGCCTCCATGCCCTGGCCCCAGCCAGCCTCGCTGCTCAGGACGTCGCAGGAGCTCACGCTCGCCCGAAGCTCGCGAACCACGTCATGACGTGTGATCCGCGGCTCGAGGGCCATGACCACGAGACGCTCCACTAGGTTCTCGAGCTCTCGGACATTCCCCGGCCATTCGTAGCTTCGAAGCACCTCGAGCGCATCGGCGTCGAAGGTCACCTCCGGTCGCCCATTGGCCTCGCCCGATGCGCGGCAGAAGTGCAATGCGAGCTCGTCGATGTCCTGCAGCCGCGCGCGTAAGGGTGGCACGGTCAGACGCACGACGTGAAACCTGTAGTAAAGGTCCTCGCGAAACCGGCCAAGCCGAACGAGGTGTGCAAGGTCCTGGTGTGTGGCGCCGACGAATCGAACGTTCGCGTCGAGCGTCCGCGTGCTCCCAAGCCGTTCATACACTCGCTCCTGGAGGACTCGCAGCAGCTTCACTTGCACAGCCGGGGTGATGTCGCCTATCTCGTCCAGGAAGAGCGTCCCGCCCTGGGCCAGATCGATGCGTCCAGGCTTGCTCGTCGCAGCTCCCGAGAAGGCGCCCCTCTCATACCCGAAGAGCTCGCTCTCCAGTAACGTGTCGGGGATAGCGCCACAGTGGATCGTCACGAACGGCTTGTCGCGCCGTGCACTCCATCGATGAAGCTCGCGAGCCAGGAGCCCCTTGCCTGTCCCGCTTTCGCCCTGAATCAAGACCGTGGCCAAGCTCGACGCAGCCCGCTCGGCTTGGCCGCGCAGCTCGAGCATGGGCCGTGACCCACCGAGGAGAGCGCCCTGGCATCCTGGCGGCGCTGCGCTACTCATCCGGCGCTCCGTGGCCGGCACGCCCAAGACCCGAGTGATGACGTAGCTCAACTCGCCCGCGTCCAAGGGCACCCGCACGAAGTCCTTCGCCCCTGCCCGCACTGCGGCGACCCCAAGGGAAAGGTTGTCGGCCCGGACGAGGCCAATGACGGGAACGGTCAGCCTGCTTCCAATCACGTCCGTGAGATCGCCCCCGGCCTCGACGAACCCCTCCAATCCTAGCAGGAGCGCGTCGACAGTGTCGGGTGTCGCCTCGGCGAGGGACTCCGCACGACGGACGGTCACTCCCTGGCCCCCCAGGCAGGTCAGCAGCTCCTCACCAACGTTCTCGGACTGGTGGATGAACATCAACGTCTTCTGCTTTCTCATGAGCCCTCGTGTCAGTCTGTTCGTCCGCTGTACCCGTCGTCCGCTGTACCCGTCGTCCGCTGTACCTGTCGTCCGCTGGGCCCCTCTTCCCCTGGGCGTCCGCCCTCGTGGGGGCCACGGTCCGGTATGCCCTCGGTGCAGCACACGCCGGTGGGTCCTTCACGCGACACCTTCGCAGCGGCGGACAGCCCTCAGGCACGGCAGGAGTCTCTTGCTGGCATCAGCGTTGTGCCCCTCCGTGCACAGTTGCCCGCGAGTGCGCATCTTCATGCCCGATCTCGCACACTACTGATGAAGCGCACGGCCCCGACGTCAACCCCAACTCGGTTTCTGACCGGCGAGTAAGGGGCGCCTCGAAACTTGTCCAGGAACGGGCTCTCGGGCACCCCTGCCGCCTTTCACAGCGGACACGCGCGGCAAACGCCGTCCCGCAACAAAGAACACTCTACTGATGTTAACGTATACCGTTTCGACTCCTGGTTAGTTGGGTGCAAATCCCGCCCGGGCGCAATGATTGCGCGAAAAAGGAGCCAGACCTGAGCGTGTGATGGATAGAAGGGGCCTCCCGGTTGTGGATAATCGCGGTTGCGAAACAGTGACCCCCACAACG
>JAEWRL010000246.1 GCA_023398955.1 Pseudomonadota bacterium | reverse complement strand
GTGCTGCCCGCGCCGCCCGCCGCGTTGCCTGCGCCGCTCGTG
Organism: Pseudomonadota bacterium; assembly: GCA_023398955.1. Classification (GTDB taxonomy): domain Bacteria; phylum Myxococcota_A; class Polyangia; order Polyangiales; family Polyangiaceae; genus JAEWRL01. The sequence goes on along the minus strand of JAEWRL010000246.1, from coordinate 23,684 downwards.
CCGCTGCTGCCGGTCGCGGCGCCGCCGCCCATCGCGGTCGAGCCACCCATCGCTCCACCAGAGCCGCTCGCCGAGCCACCACCGGTGCCTCCGGCGTTTGCCGGGCGACCACCAACGGCACCGGGAACGCCCCCCGAGGTGCCGCCCGCTCCGATTCCTGTACTCTCAGCGCCGCCGCTGGCGCTGCCCCCTGCGAGCCCCTCGTCGCCGCTGCCGTCCCCGCCGCCCGCACAGGCGATGCAGACGGACAATGCAAGGAGAGCGAGCCCGGGTCGCCCCAGGGCCGAGGTGAAGGCACTGTCTTGCCGTAAGTCTTTCATGGCTTCCTCCCCGTGGCTCGGGACCGTGATCATGGCGCTTTCTTCATGGATAGCAATGGTGAACGAATCCGTGTAGAGTCGCGCCCCGCGCCAAGCGCCACGCTTACCGTGCCACCGAGTCCCCTGAAACGTCGCGAAATCGTGAGTGCTCTCCACCTCGGAGCGGTTCCGCGACGTGGGCTCGAGCTCTTCGCGGAATTGTGGAGACAAGCCGCCGAGCGCCGTCCGCATTTGCGAAGGCCTGGACGAGCTCACGGCAAGGGAGCGGCCCACAGCGGCCCCGTAGCGTGTCCACCTTCCTCTGAGATGCACCACTGATCCCCGCCCCCCCCCTTCGCAGATCGCAGCTTGCCTCGATACGCGACCAGGTCCAACGTCGCGGGTCGTTGGAGTTCAACGCCGTTCTTCCCTCCCAATGCGCGACCCTCTGCGGCGTGGACTGCCGTATTCCTCGGTCGCCAATCCGTTATCTGGAAGCCGTCTACGGTCCGCAGTGGTCCGTGCCAGCTCCGCGATGGAGTCACGACTGGGACCTCTCGAGCTACCGGGACATCCTCGGGTTGCCCTCGGGCCGCTCGAGCGGTGTCGCCCCAAGGTCCAGCCCAGGGGGCTAGAGGGGAGCGGCGACGACCGCGATGGCGTCCACCACCAGAGTGCCGCCCAACACTCTGAAGCGGGCCGTGTGGGGTCCGTCGTCGAGCCCGCGGAGGGTGTACGTCTGGTAGAACTCCGAAGAGGCCATCGTCCGGGCCGAGGCCTCGACGACCTGTCCGTCCACTGTGACCTCGAGCGTGGCGGAGCCATCGTTCGGGCCCAGGATGTCGAGTCCAGTCCCGTCGAATGAGTACTCGAGCGTCGAGCCCGCTCCCTGGCTGGTGGAGAGGGAACGCTGGTAGTTGTACATGCTCTTGCCGTTCTCGTGGGCCCAGCCGCCCCCATACATCAACTTGCGGGATGGGGTGGGGGCAAGGTCGTACATCTCCAGGTTGTCGAGTTGCTCCGAGTAGTACGGGGGGTATCCGTCCACCGCCTCGACCTTCAGGTTGTCGAAGCGTGTGTGATAGTAGCCACTGGCCAGATCGACGCGACCAGACAAGCGCGGGATCGGGTCGTCATACGTGGTGAGCTCGACGCCATCCAGGTAGGCCGTCACGTTGCCGCCGACGACCCGGAGGGCGACGTTGTGCCAAGCGTCATGGGCTGAGTCGAAGCCCGTGATCGTCACACCCCCAGTGCCGTCGATCACGTTGCCGCTGGCGACCGAGCCGCCCCCGACCCAGAAGCTCCAGCCGCCGTCGAACCAGAACTTCAGGAAGTACGGTGTTCCGTGCATGGCGTGGGAGCTTTCGCCCCCCTGCTGCCGGGCCCCGATGGCGGCATAGTTGTCACCGCCCTGAGTGCTGTCGTTCTCGAAGGAGACGTCGACGCTGGCGACGTAGTCGAGCCAGCGGCTGTCACCGACGCCAGTGATGGGGGTGCCTTCGTTCCAGGTGCCGCCGAGCCCCATGGAAGGTAGATCCACCTGCTGGCGGAGGACATAGTCGCTGGAACCGTCGGGGAGAAAGGCTTCGAAAGCGCCGTTTCGATCGCTCGTGTAACGAGGTATCACGCTTTTCGGACCACCGCGGGAGGTCACGTAGTCCGCCGTGCCAACGATCCGCCCACCTTCGCCGATGACTGGGACGGTCCTGCTGGAGTAATCGAAGTCATCCGCATACAGGACCGTATCGGTGGTATCGCGAACGGAACCCGTAGCATCCGTGTCGAGCACGGTGCGCGCACCTTCGACAGGCAGCGGCACGTTGTGCTCGGCGTTGTCGTGGTGCACCAGCGTGGTGGCGGTCAGGACCGAGTACGGCTGGACCCTGATGGTATAGGCACCTTCGCCGTCGGCTGGCATATAGCACAGGTACTTCATGTAATTGCCGTTGAACGCGGTCTCCGGGGCCGCCGCGCGGGTCTCCCAGAGCTCGAGGGCGGGGCTGCCGGCATACCCCATGTTCACTGCCTGGAGCCTGTAGGTCTTCACGTACTCGCTGTCGTTCATGAACACCGTCGAGAAGTCGCTCCCGTCGGGTGCAGCGAGGGTCATGGTGCTGGGCGAGCCGTTGCGGCCGTTGATGGGGTTGGTTCCGGTCGCACCCGTGGTGCTGGCCTGGGGCACGGCCCGCCAAATCCCCGCGCCGTTGTTCTCGTCTTCCCACCCCGCGAGCGCGAACCGGCTGAAGTGCCGCAAGACCTGTAGCCCTGCGTCATAGTGGATCCAGCCCGACCAAGGGTCGCGGGCGCTGAGGAGCTCCTTGAAGGAGTACTGCCCCCCTTCGTAGAAGGAGCCGATGGCTGGCTGGTAGATGAAGTGTGTCCGTCGCGAATTGACGAAGCCCTTGATGATCGTATTGCCCATCTCCAGTGGGCCATTCGTCCCGCCGATTCCCGTCCCAGGAACCGACGGGTCTCTCATGTTGTTGTTGGGACGGAACGCCGTATTGCTGAACGTGGCCTGCGCCTCGCTGTTCCACACCTCTTTGTCGTACCGCTCTGCGAGCGCCTTGAAGTTGCCGCTCGCATCGTCGTCCGTGTTGTAGTGGTAGGCGGCCACGGCCACGGCTTCCCGGAGGCTGGCGTCCCTGACCATGTCGCCCCCGAAGGAGCCAATCCCGACCTCGTCGGAGATCACCACCTCGATGCCGTTGTAGAGCGCCTGCTCGGCCCCATCGGCGAAGCCACTGCTGTCCGTTCGGACCCGCTCGGCGTATTGCCTGGTCCACGCCAGGTCGGCTTCTCTCTCGTTGACCCCCGGGTTGACGTAGTCGACCATGTAGCCGTACTCGCGGTACGCGGCCAGGATCGTCTCCTTGTACCAGGCATAGACATCGTCGTTGCCGCTCACCCAAGCAGGAGCGTTCCAGCGCAGGATGCTCACCTTGAGCTTGGGGCTTACCTTCTTCGCGTCCGCGGCGAGCTGAAAGCCCGGGTGGCGACGCACGTTCACCGGCTCGCTTTCCGTTCGCATCGTGGCCGGGTCGGGGCCGGTGGAGTTGTTCCTATCGTTGCCCATCTCGATCTTGACGTGCGTCATGACCGGGCGAGTCCCACCGAAAAGGACCTGGAGGAACTCCGCGTACTTCTCCGGGTGCTCGGACTTGTAGTCCATCAAGAGCGCACTGGTGCCGTTGGCGCTGAGGACGCCAAAGCCCTTGAAGGTGAGGCCGTTGACGTTGTCGGCGGCGATGTCGTTGCCGTCGAGCGTCACCCGCGTCGCGTCGCCCGCCTCCACGACCGGGGCGCACTCGACGGGCTCGATGGGTGGGGCGCCGCCAGTGGGCGGGCCGCCGCCGGTTTCGCCCGTGCCTCCGACTCCCCACGTGGCACCGGCGCCCCCGGAACCCCCAGCGAAGCCACCGCTCCCGGTTCCAGTGTCGCCGCCCATCGAGGTGAGACCGCCGCTGTCGCCCGCAGGGGCACCAGCGGACGCGACGACGCCCCCGCTGCCTCCGTTCGCTTGGCCAGCGCCCGGGCTGCCGCCGCCCGTCATGACGACGCCCCCGCTGCCCCCCTGACCACCGGTACCGCCCGTGACGAACGCGCCCCCGCTGCCGCCAGGAGACCCTCCCACGTTGGCGCTGCCGGCGCCCGAGGTCCCGCCGCCGAATCCATGGGTGCCGCCGCTCCAGCCCGTGCCGTCAGCGGCACCAGCGTCTCCCTGGCGCCCCGCAGCATCACCTCCGTCGCCACTGGAGCCGCTCCCGCACGCGGAAAGCGCGAACAGCAAGGCTGCGAGTGGGTAAGCGCCTGCTAGCGATGGGTGGCTTCTCATCTCTTTCGTCTCCAAACCTGATGGGGATGCCCGAGGAGGCCAGGCCGGGCCCCTGCTGGACCCGGGCGTGCTGGTTCTCCCCTGACCAGGGCGTGAGCAGCAGGCATTTCTTACCTCACGTACCCGGTTCGTTGAGGGGAAAAGTTGCTCCCCCTCGCCCGCTCCGAGCGGGGCGTGCCTCCAATAATGAGAGCTGCGGGTCGCTTGCCTTGCGCTTTTCATGGATGCTCCAAGCCCCAACCCGCTGCCCACGCTTGACTGGGCGGCAAAGCACGACGACCATCGGGGCATGTTGGGTGGCGAAGAAACAGGGGCCGTCGTGCTACGGGGATGCTGGCTGCTGGTGGCCTCGAGCCCGCTCTGGGCGCTTGCGTGTGGCGGGAAGGTGGGCTCGGGCGACTAGTCATTGGGTGGCATTCCCCAAGGGGTGGCTGGCTCGGCTGGAGCGGGCAGCGCGGACCCGACGGCAGCCGATGGGTCCGTCGCTGCCGCAGCACCGGGATCGGCGAGCGCAGCGAACGATGGGCTCGAGTCGTCCGTCGAGGTGGGTCGTTCAGGGGGAACCAGCCAACCCGGGGAGGTACTCGGCGGACCGTGTGTCAGCTCTGGGGTTCCCAGCGACGACTCGATCTCGAGCCCTGCCTGCGGGGAGGCGTGCATCGTTCTCGGCGACATCCGGGCGCGGACTCAGGACGAATTGAACGCGTACGCGGGAGTGAGGAGGGTCAGGGGAAGCGTCTTGCTCAACGGTGACGTGACGCTGACCACCTTAGCGCCGCTGGCGAACCTGGAGAGCATCGAGGGGGACCTGGTGCTGGAAGCAATGTACAACTTGCCGACGGTCGATGGGCTATCCGCGTTGCGAACCATCGGCGGGGATCTCTCCATCAACCACAGCAACATCGGGGCGGTAGACCTGGATGGCCTCGGCTCTGTCGGTTGTGTGGGGGGAAACTACGAAGTCTCGGATTGCCACGGTGACCGGTTGCTGGATCTCATCGGCACCGGAAACGTCCACGGAGCGATCATTGCAGCCGGGCGAACCGACTGCTGATTGGAGCGTACGCCGGCTCGATGGTGGGGCAGAGTCTACTCAAAGCGGAAGGAGTCGAGGTTCAGCAGCGGGACGGACGGCTCCCCGGCAAACCGGAGGTAGAGGTCATGGACACCTTCGATCGGATCGACCGCGCACTCGACGTCGGTCCACGTCTGCCACCCGCCTGTGCCCTTCACGGGACAGGTGCCGAGCTTCCTGCCAGGGAGGTTGGTGAACATGTCGCAGCCGTCGACGAAGACCTCGATGCTTCCGCCTGAAGGAGCGTCCGAAGCCACACGGGCGGCGAAGGTGCTGACGCCAGAGCCAAAGTCGACCTGGGAGTAGCCAATCCAATCCCCGTCCTGAACCTCGGTGACGGCGACCCCGCCGGGAGCCTCATCCCCCTGCACGAACCCTGTCTCGATGCCCCGCTGATCCGCCATCGTCTCGGCTTCGAGGCGCGCCGTGGCATCGAGGTTCTTGAGCTGAGCCACGGCTCCACCACGGATAGGAACCTCGTCAATGCTGCCATCGGCGCCGTAGGAGAGCGTATCCAGAGTGATGCTTCGCTGGTAGTCGCTGCGCCCCTCCCGGTTCGAGAGGACGCGATTGTGGTAGAAGATGTACCAACCGCCCTCATACTCGACGATGGAGTGGTGGTTGTTGTTCCCGTTGTTTCCTGTGGGGTTCTTGATCACGGTTCCCCCGTAGGTGAAGCCCGTCATCGGATCGTCGCTCATCATGTAGTCGATGAAGGCCGGGTGGTCCGCGAACGTCGTCGAGTAAGACAGGTAGTACTTTCCCTGACGCTCGTGTAGGAAGGCCGCCTCGAAGAAATCGGGAACTTCGACGATCGTCGCTGACTCGTCGGCGAGGCTCACCATGTCTTCGCCGAGGCGAATCACCCGCGCGTTGTCCCCAGTATCGGGCATGCCTCCCCCGAAGTAGAGATAGGCCTGGCCGTCGTCGTCCACGAAGCAAGATGGGTCGAAGACCCATTCTACGTCTTCGACTCCCGGTGTGCTCCGGGTGATCAGCGGCTTGCCGAGCGCGTCCACGAAAGGTCCTGCGGGGCTGTCGGAGACGGCCACGCCGATGCTGTCACCGCCATTCGGGAAGTAGAGGTAGTACTTGCCTGTCGCCTCACTATAGGCGCCGTCTGGAGCGTAGAGCCTCGTGGCCCAAGGGATATCCGCTGCGCGGAGGGCTACGCCGTGGTCCTGCCAGTTGACGAGATCGTCGGACGAGAACACGTGGTAGTCCGTCATGTCGTAGTCGTCTTGCTCGTCGAGATCATGGGAAGCATAGACGTAGATGCGTCCTTCGAAGACGCGAGCGGAGGGATCCGCCGTATAGATGTGGCTGACGATCGGGTTCTGCGCCTTGCCGAGGAGCCCGGCGTACTCCATGGGCTGGGTGGGGGAGAAGGACGCGGCGTCGCTGCCCCCTTCGGCTCTGCCCGCACTGCCGCCCGCCTCGCGGCTGCCGCCACTGCCGCCCTGAATGGACGACGCGCCCGCCGCAGCGGGAGTACCACCGCCGCAGGCGCTTACGGTGCTCAAGAGGATTGGGAGGATGAGGGCGTGGGGCCTGAGTGAATGCATGGATCCTCGTCTTCCGGTTGCCGATTGCGGCTGGAATCCTGTCGCGTCACCGCGCGCGGAGAGCGAGCGCTGCGCCGGCAGCAGGGCCCCGCGGGCCAAGCCGCGACCTTGGGCTGCGACCCCGTGCCGCGGCGGCGTCGAGGCAACCCCGTGCGTGGCGGCGTCGAAGCGCACTCGTGCAGTGGCGGGCGTCGAGGCGACCCCGTTGCTACTCCAGGTGCCAGGAGTCGACGCGCAGCGATGGGCCGTTCGAGAAGACCAGGCACAGGTCGTGCCCCTCCGCCGTTTCTTGGATGGGACAGGTAAGCTCAGCGTAGGTGCTATCGCCGCCAGTGCTCACCACCTCGCAGGTGCCGATGGACGTGCCCGGTGTGCCCGTGACGCAACCGTCGATGCGCACGTCGATGGTCCCGCCGCCGCTCGCGGAGGCGACCCGCAGCACCAGCCGGCTTGCCCCGGTGCGGAAGTCCACCTGAGAGTACCCGATCCAATCACCGTCGTCGATCGCCGCGATGTGCACGGTTTCGCCCGCCTTGCCTTCCACCTCGATGCCGCTCTCTGCAGCGAGGGTCTCTGCCTCGACCTCGACGAAGCCGTCGAGGCACTTGACCTGCTCGACGGTGAAGTCCTCTGTGCTCATGGTGATTGGCTGGAGCTTGCCGTCCCCTCCGTAGCGGATCTCTTGAACCGCGACGCTGCGGTTGTTGATCTTGTCGAGCCCTAGCTCCTGTTGCAGCTTCCGGGCATGGTAGAAGACGTAAGTCTTGTCCATGAAGTCGATGATGGAGCCGTGATTGTTGTTGCCGTTGTTGATGTTGCTGTTGGGCAGGAACGCGCCCTGGTACGTGAAGCCGGACACGGGGTTGTCACTCGTCAGGTATTCCAATGCGGCGCTGTGGCCCGAAGAGAAGTCGGACGAGTAGCTGAAGTAGTAGGTGCCCTCGCGCTTGTGCATGAATGAGGCTTCGAAGAAGGCCGTCGTCGGGATCGTCGTCGCGGAGTTGTCCTTGATGCTGATCATGTCGTCGTTGAGACGGACGACCCGGGCGTTCTGCCCGCCGTCGTCACCACCGCCGAAATAGAGGTAGCCCTGGCCGTCGTCGTCAACGAAGCACGCCGGATCGAACAGCCAAGGCACGTTGGCGTTCGGGAAGGATTTGGTAAGGAGCGCCCCGCCGATGGGATCCACGAACGGTCCTCCAGGATCGTCGGCGACAGCGACGCCGATCGACGTGCCGCCGTTGGGCATGTAGAGGTAGTACTTGCCGTCCTTCGCGCAGGCGCCCGGCGCGTACAGATTCTCTGCCCAGGGCAGGGAATCTGAGTGGATGAGCACGCCGTGATCCTGCCAGTTGACCATGTCAGCCGACGAGAAGCCGCGGTAGTCGACCATATCGTAGTCGTCCTGACCGTCGATGTCGTGGGACACGTAGAGGTAGACGCGATCCCCATAGACGACAGCGTTGGGGTCGGCGGTGAAGATGTGGGTCACCAGCGGGTTGTGCGCCCTGCCACTCGGCACGCAGGTCGAGATATACTGTCCCCCTGTGCCGCCCTCGCCCCCAGCGGGGTCGTTGCCGCCAGCGCCAGCTTGGCCGCCAGCGGGCTCAGCACCGGCGAGACCGCCCTGCCCGCCGATGGCCTCGCTGCCACCGACCCCGCTCGCCCCGCCCACAGGGACAGCGCCGCCGCCGCCCTGTCCCCCGCTGGTGGAGCCGCCCATGCCATTGCCGCCCGAGGCGGGGTCATCGCGTCCGCCCGTCGTCTGCATACCGCCCACGCCAATGGGGCTCCCGCCCTGACCCAGAATGCCACCAGTGCCGCCGCTGGGGAGCGGGCCCGTGCCACCCGTCTGCATGAGGCTCCCGCCCCCTGACCCAACAACCATTCCACCGCTGCCCATCACCGTCTGACCGCCCGTGGAGGCGCCAGGGTTTCCAAAGCCACCACTCGAGCTGCCTCCGCTAGAGGCTGCGAGGCCTCCGGCGCCGGAGGAAGCACCATCAGACCCATCGCTCCCACACGCGGGGAGTCCAGCCGCTAAGAGAGCAGCCAATCCGAGGAGCGGGTTGACGGTTCGAATGCTGAAGCGGCGGAGGTCGCGATGAGTTGCAGTTGGTTCCACGGGAGCCTTTCGGAGAGCCGGAGAAATGGACCAGGTCCGTGCAGTCTGTTCGAGAGGGCTGGCAGGAGAAGGGGATGAGACCATCCCCGCTCCAGTAGAATGTTCCTGTGGCAGTACAATGAAGGGGGCGGGGGTTTCCCTGATTTAGCGTTCTGTCTTTGGCCACAGCAGCTTCCCGTGCGGCAGTGGTCCCAGCCCTCCACCGAGGACCTGTGTCGACCGCGGGAGTCCTAGCTGACCAAGCTGGAGACACGTTGGACCGCCGGCGCAGGACGATGGGGCGGTCTGTCTCTCAGTCTTCGAAGAGCTCGGCCGCGGACACCACCTTGGCTGCCATGCGTACCCAGCTGCGAACGGTCTGAGGATCCCGACAAGAGACGATCCTGTCTCGCTGTTCGACGCTGACCTCGAGCCCGCGAGCCTCCAGGAAAGCGACTACCGCTTCTGCCTCGCCCTCGAGCTTGCCCTCGAGCTTGCCCTCGAGCTTGCCCTCGAGCTTCGCTTTCCTATACGTCGGTCCTTGGAATTGATAGTTCGCTGGAAGCATTGCCAATGCCTTTCTTGCAGCATCGCTCAGGGCAGCGTCAATCAGATCGCAGTATAGCGCCTGCTCGTCCTCAGCCAAGGAGCCGATAGTCTCCAAGGCGCACTTGACCACTTCTACGGCAATCGCCACTTCACCCGCGCCATGGGCCATGGCGGAGAGCACTGCTAGCTCCGGCGCTTTCTTTGCCCGTTCGGGGTCGGTGACCACGGGCACGCCAGTCGGGCCGACGACGAGAGGGGTGAAGCTGCCATTCGGTCCCAAGGGGATGGGCTCCGACGCCCACGCCGCTACGCTCTCTTTTGCTGCCAGGACGAGCAAAACGCATTCACATTCGAGGCGTGCTCGTAGCCCCGCCAAGTAGCTCGGCCATGTGTAGCGCTTGCGCCCGTCGCGGCTAAGCTGGATCTCGACGACGATCCCCAACCGCGGCCTCCCGTTGACGAGCAACACCACCGCATCCGCCCGGTACTCTGCTGGCAGAACGGCGCTGAGCTCGGCCGCGTCGAGTCGGACCTCGGTGTGCTCAGGCAGCTGCACGCCGAGGGACTCTCGAAGGAGGATAGGAGCCAACTCCGGGCGAGAGTGAAAGAGCGAGACCAGGACCTCGTGCAATTGCGACGGCACATGCCAAGCCTCAGCAAGAAGCGTGACGAGTACGGCAAGCGTGAGATTGGGCGCCGCGGCAGCAGCTTCGGCCGAGGAGTCTCGCTCGGCGCATGGCAAGCGGATGGACCGGTGGCGGCCATTCGCCAGCGAGGTATCTGCGGGGAAGGCGCCCATGAACTGGAGACGCGAGCTCGCGCGACAGGGTCGAGAGCAGACTCGCCACTGTCCCCAACCTCATGGGGGCCCATCGGGATGAGTCGAAGTGACGAGCAGGGGGTTGCCTTCTGGCGCCTTTCCGGGAGCTGGTCCACCCCATTGAAGGACGCCGCCTGCAGCGGGAATGCGCCAGACCCGAGCTTGATGAATCCGACGGCCAGAGGTACTCTCGACACAGACTCCGGGCCCTTACGGGATGAAGTAGGGTTCATGAGCCTGGCCGCCTTCCCGGAGAAGCCCGAACCACAGGCCTCGGATCACCCATAAGCTGTTGAGGGTCTCATGGCACATGACAATCGAGGAATTGCAATCGACGGGTGCTTCGGAAATACTCTCCGGGTCCACGCGCGGGAGCTCGTCTCCATCCTCGAGAGCTCGCACGTAGATCTCACCGACCTGGGGAAGGTGCTCGCCAGGTTCAGTGTCGCATTGGTCGGAGCGCTGGACGAGGGCGGCCAATCGAGCCTGCGCTTCCATGCCCTCGCGAAGTCCCTGAACCTCAAGACCCCACGGGCGCAGCTCGCTGCCTTCGTGGGGGGGGCGCCTTCGCCGGGCGAACGAGCCGCGGGGGAGTAGCCTGTGAATTAGGTGGCGTGCGTCCGAGCCTGTGGGCGCGGCAGGACCACCATGAGAACCCTCCTGCCGAAATGCGTGGCATCGAATCGGCCATTCCGGCCTCGCGGGCCGTACAGTTGACATGATGTTCCGCCGCTCTTCCACTCTCGGATTACTCTGCATCCTGGCCCTTGCCGCCTGCCGCCCCTGCGACTGCGGCTCCACCGCTCCCGGCACACCGGCCGCGCCCGAGGCACCACCGGCGGCAGGTTCGTCCGCTGCTGCCACTCCGTTCAAGGCTGCACCGATCGACAAGGAGCTGGCACGGCCAGACGCCATCGCCAACTCGGACCCCATCCCGGGGTTTGCCCGGGGCATCAACCTTGGCAACTGCTACGACGCGCCCTCCGAGGGAGCATGGGGCGCCGTCATCTCGGAAGGGCACTTCGCGACGGCGAAGCAGGCAGGGCTCGACCACGTGCGCCTCCCGGTGCGCTGGACCACGGCGGAGCGCATGCTCTCGCGGCCGCCCTACACGATCTCGGAAGCGTTCTTCGCGAAGGTGGACTGGGCCATCGATCAAGCCTTGTCTCGCGGGCTCTCGATCATGGTGAACGTGCATCACTTCGAGGAGATCCACAAGGAGCCCGCGGCGCACAAGGAGCGGCTCTATGCCATCTGGGAGCAGATTGCGGCGCGCTACGCCGATAGACCCGATCAGGTGGCCTTCGAGATTCTGAATGAGCCCAACGGCAAGCTGACGTCGCCGATCAACAACGAGATCACGGCGCAGGTGCTCCGGATCATCCGCAAGCAAAACCCGACTCGTCTCGTCTTCGTGAACCCCTATTTCTGGGGCGCTGCGGATCGCCTGGGCGAGCTCGAGCTGCCCGTCGAGGACCCCAACGTTGTCGGGCAATTTCACATGTATCAGCCCATCCTCTTCACCCACCAGGGGGCGTCTTGGATGGAGCCCTGGTGCCAGACGACCGGGGTGATCTTCCCGGGTCCGCCCGGAGCCCCGCTCACGCCACTACCAGCCGCGGAGAAGGAGACCTGGGTGAGGGATTGGTTCAACGGCTACAACGGCTTGCCTCAGGAGAAGAACCCGGGAGGCCCGAGCACGGTCTTCATGTACTTCGACCATGCCGCTCGCTGGGTCAAGGACACGGGCAAGCGCGCCTACCTCGGCGAGTTCGGCGCCATCGATGGCGCGGACGAGCAGAGCCGCTACAACTACGTGTGGCTCGTGCGAACTGAAGCAGAACGCCGCGGCATGGGCTGGGCGTACTGGGACGACGGCGGGCGCTTCAAGGCCATGAACCCGCACGATGGTAGCTGGAACGAGACCCTACGCCGAGCCTTGCTGGAGCCGTGATCACAGCGCTAGCCCCCCAGCGAGACCTCGAACACGATGAGCAGGATGCCGACGATGGCGCCCCCAGCGACGCCTCCCGCGCAGACAGTCTCTTGGTTCTCGACGAAGGCGCGGTGGAGGGTGGTGTTCGGGTCGCGCAGGCGCTTGCTCATGGCCCAGAAGAAGAACGAGCCAAGTGCCATCGCCAGGGAGTCGCTGAAGGGGAGCACGAACGCGAGCCCCATGCCCACGCCGGAGAGAGGGAAGCGGCCCTTCGTGCGCTGATTCAGGGCTTCGCACGTGATGCCGACGAGGGCGCCCACGAGGATGGCCCAGCGTGCGCTGGGGTGCAGGAAGCCGAGGCCTTTCGTGAGCACCTCGGCGACCGCGCGCCAGACCTGAGCGCTCGGCATGGGGAGCTGCTCGGACGTGAGGCGGGTCACATCGCCCGCGAGCAACAGGTAGAACACTGGGACGGCGACGACCGAGCCGGCGAAGATCCCGAGCACGTGCCCCACCGCCTGGTGCCTCGGCTTGGCCCCGAGCATGTAACCCGGCTTGATATCCATCAGCAGGTTGCTGGCGTTGCCGGCCACCTCCCCAGTGATGCTCGCCGTCATCACGTTCGTCGTGATGTTCCCAGGTGCGAGCACGCTGAAGGTCAGCTGCGTCAGCTTGCCCAGGGCGCCGGTGGGGGTAATCGAGGTGAGCCCGGTCGAGTTGACAGCGATGAGCGTGAAGACGAAGACGAGGGGGATCGCTACCGTTGCCATCAGATAGCTGACCTGGAAGAAGCTGTGGGCGAGGTAGACCGTCAGCGCGCCGAGCACGGGGATGCCGATGGCGAAGATGCTCATGGGTAGCTCGATGTGCGCTAGGACGTCCCTCTCGGGGGCGGCCTTTCGCAGCAGGGGCAGGCCCGAGAACGCCCTGAGGATGACACCGGGCTTCGAGAGGAAGGAGTAGAGGGAAGCCGTCGTCATCATCGCGACGCCCCCCCACAGTGCCCACATGGTGATGGCCTTGAACCCGGTGCCTACGATGATGCCGCTGTCGATCAGCGCTGGAGCCAGCGCCAGGTAATTAATCAGCGCGCCCACCATCAGCGAAGCGCCTGTCTTGATACCCATGAGACCCCCGGCGGCGACGAGCACCACGGAGCTGTCCACGCGCACGGTCAGATCGCTGAGGGGCGTGCCGAGGATGCGCGGCGTGGCGTAGCGGTAGACGATCTCGTCCAGGTATTCCGGGATGCGCAGCGCCGAGGCGCGGAGGGCTCCCATGAAGGCGCCGTTGCGGAGTACCTCCACGAGGGCCGAGACGAGCGCCGCTGCGGCCAGGAGCTTCGCCTTGAAGAGCCCCGCAGCCCCCGAGCCGCGGTGAAGGTTGTCCATGACGATGCCGGCGGCCCGCCCCTCCGGAAAGGCCAGCTGCTCATCATTGACGTAGCGCTTCTTCAAGGGGAACGCGAAGAGGACACCCAGGAGTGATAGGGCGATCATCCACACCATGGTTTGATACATGGGGATGACGCGTCCGGTGATGAGCATGTAGGCGGCCATGGAGGACACGAGGGGTCCGGTCATGTAACCCGCCGCCGTCGCGATGGATTGCATCGCGTTGTTCTCCAGGATTGTCATCTCCGTGCCAAGGCCGACCTTCGACATCGCCTTGAACAGAGCAAAGGCGAGCACCACGGAGGTGATGCCGACCCCCAACGTCCAGCCCGTCTTGATACCCACGTAGAGGTTCGTCAGGCTGAGGACTGCGCCGAGGATCATGCCCGTCAACGCCGAGCGCACGGTCAGCTGGGGCATGTCTCCCTGAAAGACGTTCTCGAGCCACCAGCGATCCTTCTGGGCCACGGACCACTCGCGGACCTGCTGCTCGGGCAGCTCTCCGAGGGTCACTCCGCGGCGTGCCGCGTCCTGGGGGGAGTCATCCATTGTCGCGGCGATACTGCCTGCCCCCGCGGGGAGCAAGCCGATTCAGGCGCCTCGGGCGTCTCTCAGGAGCAGGGCGCTGTGTTTCCAGGAGACTCAGCGCCGCAGGGCGTCGTAGACCTCGGGGGCCGCATCAGAGAGAACGGGGGCGTCAGCGAGCGGAAGCTCGGAGCCCGGCTCGCAGCGCCGGGCCACTCCCTCGAGCTCGAAGGGGAGCGCGTATCGAGGCGCGATGTTGCTCGCCACGCCCTCAAGCGCGGCACAGCTTGGCCCCTCTGCGCCGCGCCGCGCCACGAGGATGGCGTTGCCGGCGAGCGCTGCCCGGAAGAGGTAGAGCCGCGGGAACACCTCCGCGTAGGTCCTCACCATCGCATGGAATAGCGGAGGGTCGTTGGTCCAGAGATTCGCGACGACCGCTCCCCCCGGCGCCGTATGGGCGGCCACGCCGTGCAGGAACTCGCGCGTTGTGAGGTGGAACGGGATGAAATCGTCGCCGAAGGCATCAAGCAGGATCAGGTCCCAGGTGCCCTGGCTCCGCTCGAGGAACCTGCGGCCGTCGGCAGCATGGAGGCGCAGGCGCTCCGAGGCGCGAACGCCAAAGTATTCGTCAGCGACCTCGATCACAGTGGGATTGATCTCCACGACGTCCATTGTCATCTTCTTGTCCGCTTCGAGGAACAGGCGAGCCGCGCGACCCCCGCCCAGGCCGACCATCAAGAGGCGCGGGGACGGAGGCGCGAAGAGCAGCCCGGCCGCGAGCAAGCGGACATACTCGTGCACGATGTGCGCGGGCTCCTGGGAATCGATGCAGCTCTGGTCGCCGCCCGCCATGGCGAACTTGAGGCAGCGGAGTGCTCCCTTCTCGACGACGATGACCCGCCCATACGTTGACGGCTCGTCGAAGAGGACCCGTACCTCGTCACTGTTGGGAGGGGCGGCAGCCTCCGAGCCAGAACCCGTGCGAGCGGTCGGGGCGGTCTCGCGCTGCGGACAAGCAGTGACGATGCATAGGCCGAGAGCGGCAGCGGCCGCGACAAGCACAGGCTTGGTCCGGGGATTCTCGCGGGTTGAGCGAAGGGCCCGCTGCGAAGCAGCTCGCCGTCGTTGTGGCATCTCGTTCCTCGGTATCGGAGCATCGTATCACGCCGGCTGATCCGCCAGTAGCCTGGTGGTCCATTTTTTCGCTTCGGTCTCGGAGGTTTTCGGGCGAGAATCCGCGGTTGCTGGTGGCGTTCGCCCTGGCGTCGTTTGGTGGAAGCCGTGACCCGGCGCCCTTGGGTAGCTTCCCGGACCGGAGGGGGGAAAGAATCACGTGAAGCGCGGGAGGTGGCGCGCGTGCCCAGCGCCCTCATCGGGGGAATGGGCATCCTGCTCGAGGTGAAGCTGCGACATTGCCAGAGCGGTCCTCGTCGGAACCGGCGGGCACAGCCATCCCGTTCATGGCGACGTTCTCATCGCCTCCCCGCCCTCGAGTCGTACCGATGTCGCAAGGACGTGCCGGCCCCGACCGGCTTGTCAAGCTCGCGTGCCCCTCTGTATGCTCTGGTGGCTCGACCACGGGATGTCGAGAAGGAGCCCATGATGGCGCAAGAGATCGAGTTGTTCGAGCTCATCGGTCAGGTGCGGCGGGACCTGGAGGCAGCGCGCACGGAAGGGGAGGGGCGGGGGATCCGCTTCAAGCTGGAGGAGGTGGAGCTCGAGCTCAAGATGGTGGCCAAGCGGGGCAGCAAAGGCGAGGGCGGGCTCAAGCTGTACGTCCTCAACGTCCAGGCGGGACGCGAGGCGAGCCACGAAGCAGCGCAGACGATTCGCCTCAAGATGACGCCCGAGCGGGACGAGCCCGATGAGGCGGGAAACCTCACGGCACGCATCGCCCAGCCTGCGGGCGGGAAGCTGCCAGGCTAGCTCCGGGTGGGGGGACCGTGGGACCATGAACCAGCAGGTCACTAGCTCATGAAGAACGGTGAACGAGTCCGCGAGCTCCAACTCAGAGTCGTCCAGGTGGCTTCTGGCTCCGCAGGCGGAACGTGCGACAAGCTGGCGACCGGGTTCGCGCTCTCCCCGAGCCGGATCCTCACCTGTGCCCACGCGCTGGTGGCCGGGGGCCAGCACCAGATCCGGTTCCTCGACGTGAAGCGCGAGGTGTGGATACCGGTGACGCAGGTGCTCTTCGACGGGTGGGAGGGAGGCTCGAAGGAGACAGGGCGAGACGTGGCGGTGCTCGAGGTGGCGGCGGAGGAAGTGAAGGGCGTGCTGCCCCACGAGATGCGCCCCGTGCTCTCGTGGCGTTGCCCCGATAGCCACGAACGATGGTGGAGCCGCGGCGTGCTCCACGCCGCCCAGGAGAGGGACGACCGCGGAGATCCCGTCTCGAAGATCGTGGGCTTCCGCGGCACGCTGGATGTCCCGGACCAGGGCGAGACCACGCGGCTCGAGGTGAACGCACCGCCCAAAGACGCTACGGGTTGGCGGGGCGGGTCGGGGAGCCCCGTGTTCATCGATGAGGCGCTCGTCGCCATCGTGAGCGCGTGGCCAACGAACTGGGACGGCAAGGTCCTCGAAGCGGCATGGCTGGGTGGGCTGCGCGGTGACGAGGCCTTCGCCGCTGCCGTAACGCTCTCCAGTACCCAGGAACGCTTCCTGGAGCTCCTCGACCGCATCCGGCGGCTGCTGGACGACGACGACGCTGAAGGCGCGCTCATCGAGACCGTCCTGCTCATCGAGACCCTCCTGAGGGCCGCGAAGGAGCTAGAGGGCAAGGCCGCGAAGGAGCCAGAGGACAGGGACGCGAGCCCCAACCCCAAGGAGGTGGCATCATGGCTGCTTCGGCTGCCCCCGATCGAGGTCGTGGCCCTGGTCAACCGCGCGTACAACGAGGTCATGGCGCCCGAGCTGATCGAGAAGGCCGAGGAGCGGCCAGCGATAGCGAAGAAGCTGCTGCGGCTCGGGGATCTGCTGCTCACCGCGGTTCTGGACCGGGTGACCATCGACAACCTGGCGCGGCGCGACGGGCAGTTCACCTTGGTTCAGGTGCAGGGATCGGGCAGGGCGAGCCTGCTCGCACTCCCCTGCGAGGCCCGTTCGGTCGCCGAGCTCTACATGGCGCGGCTCGATGGTCGCCCTGCGGAGCACCAACTGGAGCCCGAGCTCGAAGACGATCCCCCTGGGGTGCTCTGGGTCCCCTTTCCGCCCATGACGACGCAGTTCAAGCCCGAAACAATGAATATGGTCCTCGAGCACTTGGCGAGCGCCTGCCATCTCCCCCGTACCAGGCAGACGCGGGGCAGTCTGGAAAAGCTGGCGCCACGGATCAACAAGGCCCTGGCCACCTATGCCAACCCAAGGCTCAGCGCGGATCCGGCGAAGCGCTGGTACCTGCTCTTCTACGAGGATGCGCTCGTGGAGGAGCTGCTGAAGCTCAAGGAGGTCCTGCCCGAGCTCCGTATCTGCCAGCTGGGCGGTGGCATGACGGAGGACGCTGGGGATGACGAGGTGGAGCTCTGCGTCGTGCTCCACCAGTACTTCGAACGAAAGCGCCGCTTCTACGAGTACCAGGAGCTGCAGGCCCGACAAGGAAAGGGATCATGAAAGAGCTCGAGGATCTGAAGGACGGGCACGTCCAAGTCCTCCGTGGTTGCGAGCGAGCCACGGATCGGGTGCATGTGTTCGATAAGAACGCCCTGCTGGCGATGGAAGCGGCGCTGGCCGCACGCCGGCCGCTCCTCGTGCGCGGCGAGCCGGGGACGGGCAAGAGCCAGCTCGCGCTTGCGGCAGCGACGAGCCTGGGGCGCCCCCTGCTGAGCTACGTCGTCAACAGCCGCACGACGGCGCAGGATCTCCTGTGGAGCTTCGATGCCGTGGCGCGGCTGGCGGAAGCCCAGCTCGCAGGGGCATTGCAGCGCCTCGCCCGGAGCACCCACGGCGAGGGCACGGCAGCGGCCCACGAAGCCAAGCCTGGCTCGAGCCGGGATACGCAGGTGTCGCGCCAGCAGCAGAGCATCGAGGACGTTCGCCAGCTGCTCGACGAACGGCGCTTCGTCACGCCCGGGCCCCTGTGGTGGGCGCTGGATTGGCGCAGCGCCGAGGCCCACGCCGCGGCGTACCGCTGCCCGATCCCCGAAAGGCCCCAGGGTTGGGACACGACACAGGGAACGGTGGTGCTCATCGATGAGATCGACAAGGCGGAGTCGGACGTTCCCAATGGGCTGCTGGAGGTGCTCGGGATGGGGAGGTTCAGGCCCCAAGGCTACCCCGAGCCCTTCCAGATCTGCGGCGCCGAGCAGCCCCTGATCCTCATCACCACCAACGAGGAGCGGGCTCTGCCGGACGCTTTCGTGCGCCGCTGCCTGGTGCTGAACCTCCAGCTTCCCACGGACGACCGGGAGCTCGAGGCTTTCCTCATCGCGCGGGGCAGGGCGCATTTTCAGTCGAGCGAGCACCATAGCGTAGAAAACAAGGCCGACGATGCAGTGCTCCAGGCCGCGGCGCGGCAGCTCATCAAGGACCGCAACGACTTGAAGGCCCGCAGCCTGCCGCCACCAGGGCAGGCGGAGTATCTGGACCTGGTGCGGGCCGTGATTCGGCTGCGCCGGGATAGGGAGGAGCAGCTGCAGCTCCTGAAGGAGCTCAGCAACTACGTCTTCCAGAAGCATCCCGAGTAGCCGCGGAGCCGGAAACGCCACGATGCGAGCCTGTAGTCGAGCCGAGCTAGCCCTCCTCTTGGAAGCGTCGCGCCAGGGTACGGTGCGCGGCGCAGGAGCCGAGCTCGCTCCACTGCTTGGCTATGCCAGGCAAGCCACGATTGCCCCTGCCGGCGCTGAAGGAACTGACCGAAGAGAGGGGGAGGGGGACCGCCTGGCATCCTTGGTGGAAACGGCGGTGGTCCAGGTCGTCGCGCCCAAGCCCCGCGCGCGCTTCCTCCAGGTCACTGCCGTCCGTCACGTGGAGCAGAGTGTGGGGGCGGTCGAGGTGCAGCGGGAGGAAGCCCCCTGGGAGCAGCGGGACACGGGGCACGCGCTGGACTACGACGACCCGCGGCCCCTCGTCCCCTGGCCGCGGCTGTGGCGGCAGCTGCGCGGCCACTTGAGCCACGAGCGTGCCACCCTGGAGGTGGATCTCCAGCGCCTCCAGCGAGAGATGGTGCGCGCGCGGCCCATCACCGCGCTGCCGCGGCTCAGCCGCCCGCGCTTCGAGGCGCGTCCCCGCCTGGTGCTGGATGGCAGCTCCTGGCTCATGCCCTTCTGGTTCGATCAGGATCACGTGTGCCAAAAACTCGGCCGCTGGCTCGCGCGCGGCTCCGAGGAGCCCCTTGTGTGCCTTCCGGGGATCGAGCCGCTGCGCTGGCTGCAGTGGCAAACGGAGAGCGGCGAGGTCGCGCCCTGGGTGGGTGTCACCCTCCTCCTCCTCGGGGATCTCGGCGCCTACGGCGGCCCCCGCGCCCGCCAGCAGTGGCGCAAAGCGGGGGAGTGGCTGCGCGAGCGCGGCGCGATCCTGCGAGCGCTCTGTCCCTGCCCCCCGTGGCGGCTCGAGCCCGGCCTGGCGCGGCTCTGGAACGCGATCCCCTGGGACGCCCGGGAGCGCCATGCCCTGCCGCTCACGAAGGAGGAGCGTGAGCGGCGCGCCGAGGCGCTGCTCGAGCTTCTGTCCCCGGCGAACCGCATCGAGCTGGGGCTGTTGCGGGCCGCTCGTGCCCTCTTGCCCCCTGGGAGCACGGACAGCGGCACCGAGGTGGATGCCCTCCACCACCCGGCCGTGAGCTCGCGCAGCGCCGTGGCCCTCACCCTGAAGCCCGAGGAGCAGCAGCGGCTCCGTCGTGCCGGCGCGGCGCCGGGCGCCATCGTGCGCCTCCTGCGCCAGTGGCACGCGCGGCTGCCCCGCGAGGTCCTGGCCGCCGAGCTCTTCGAGCTCTCCGTGGAGCGCCCCGAGCTCCCGCGGGAGCTCTTCACGGAGGGCAGGGCGCCGAACGAGCCGGAGGACCTGCGCGCTTACCTCCTCTCCGTCGCGCGTGCCCTGGACGCCGTCGACGCCGCCAAGGATCCCAGCCGGCCGCTGCCCAGCGGCGTGAAGAGCTGGTTCAAGGAGCTGGAGCGTCGCCTCCGCGGCGCCCCCGTGCTCGAAGGGGACAGCGAGCTCACGCGGGCCTTCCAGCGCGCCTGGGTCGTGGTGAGCCGCGGCGATCCCCAGGCGGTGCCCCCGGCGGGGCTCAGCCCCGAGGCGCTCGTAGAGCCGGACTGGACATCGCCCCTGCGCTACGAGCTGTGGCAGCGGGGCGCGGTGTTGGAGGTGATGCCCAGCCGATACGGCGAGTCGAACGAACCATCCTCGGGCGAGGCTTCCGGGCATACGACCGTCCCCGCTCTCGAGCCGCGGCCTGGCAGCTGGGTCGCCAATTTCGAAGCGGCCAGGCCCGAGCTCATCGTGGCTCCTGCGGGTCGGGAGGGGAAACGCCACGCCCTGCCCACCCTCGAGCCCATTCGACTACCCGCGGCGCCTGGCGCCGGGCTCCGCTGGGAGCTCACCACCGATCGCGAGCAGTTGACCCTGCGCGGCTTCGAGAAACCCCCTTGGGCGCAGCGCGTCGGCCGAGACCGCTATGGCCTGTACGCGGACTTCGAGGTGAGGGGAGTGACGCAGCGGCTGCGGTGGATCGCGCCAGGTCGGTTCTTGATGGGAGCCCCTGAGGATGAACCAGAGCACGGCAGCGGCGAGACGCTGCACGAGGTGACGCTGACGGAAGGCTATTGGCTGGGCGACACGGCGTGCACGCAGGCTTTGTGGGAGGCGGTGATGGGAGAGAACCCGAGCTGGTTCCAAGATGAGCCTGGGAGCGGCGAGCACCCCGTGGAGACCGTGAGCTGGGAAGACTGCGTCGGATTCCTGGAGCGCATCAACAGCGAGGTGCCGGGCCTGGAGCTGCGTCTGCCGACGGAGGCGGAGTGGGAGTATGCGTGCCGCGCGGGGACGACGACGCCGTTCAACGTGGGCGCGACGATCACCCCGGAGCAGGCGAACTACAACGGGAACTACCCGAACGCGGGTGCGCCCGAGGGCGAGTACCGGGGTAAGACCATGCCGGTGAAGTCGCTGGAACCGAACGCCTGGGGGCTGTGGCAGATGCACGGGAACGTGTGGGAGTGGTGCGAGGATTGGTGGGGCGATTGCGCAGGAGGACCAGAGGTGGACCCGAAGGGACGTGTCGACGGCAAGTATCGCGTCGTGCGCGGCGGTTCCTGGCGCCTCGATGCCAGGGACTTGCGCTTCGCGTACCGCAGCAGGATTGAGCCCAGCAATCGCGTCGTCAATCAGGGCTTTCGTGTTGCTCGAGGTCGAGACTCGGGCAAGCCGGCAGGGAGCGATGGACCCGAGAGGCATCGAGGCGACGCGGGATCCCGCCTCTTGGCGGCGAGGCAGGAGAAGCAATGAACAGCTTCCTGGGGCCGGCGCGGGTGACGGGGATCCACAAGCACTTCGTCCCTGATGGCGGTGAGAGCTACTGGGCGTGCTCGGTGCGCGGTGTGCGAGACCCCGAGGTGCTTCCGTGAGCCTCTACCTCCCCCCCATGGCTCGCTGCGAAGCTCCCAGCTGGGCCGTGGACTACGGTGAGGACCGCTATGGCCTGTACGCGGACTTCGAGGTGAGGGGAGTGATGCAGCGGCTGCGCTGGATCGCCCCGGGGCGGTTCCTGATGGGATCCCCGGAGGAGGAACCAAAGCGTGAGCGCAACGAGACGCAGCACGAGGTGACGCTGACGGAAGGCTATTGGCTGGGAGATACGGCGTGCCCGCAGGCGTTGTGGAAGGTCGTGATGGGGGAGAACCCGAGCTGGTTCAGTGATGTGCCAGGGAGCGCCGAGCACCCCGTGGAGACCGTGAGCTGGGAAGACTGTGTGATTTTCCTGGAGCGCATCAACAGCGAGGTGCCTGGCCTGGAGCTGCGTCTGCCGACGGAGGCGGAGTGGGAGTATGCGTGCCGCGCGGGGACGAGGACGCCGTTCAACGTGGGTGCGACCATCACCACGGAGCAGGCGAACTACGACGGGAACTATCCGTACGCGGGCGGGCCCGAGGGTGAGCGTCGGGCCAAGACCATGCCGGTGAAGTCGTTCGAACCGAACGCCTGGGGGCTGTGGCAGATGCACGGGAACGTGTGGGAGTGGTGCTGGGACTGGCACGGCGCCTATGAGGAAGGGCCAGCGGTCGATCCACGCGGACCCGAGGAGGGTGAGTATCGCGTGCTGCGCGGCGGCTCCTGGAACTTCGGCGCCAGGGACCTGCGCTCCGCGAACCGCGGCGGGTACGAGCCCGGCCTTCGCAGCGAGTTCAAGGGCTTTCGTGTTGCTCGAGGTCGAGACTCGAGCAAGCCGGCAGGGAGCGAAGGGCCCGAGAGGCATCGAGGGGACGCGGGACGCGGCGCGAGAGATGGCGGAACCGCATCGAGGACATGAACGGCTCAGCGCGCGCCTGCGAGTCTGGTCTTTGCCGCTGGGTACGTGGCGGCGTCATGTCCCGGGTAGCGCTTCCGGACTTCGCGTGCGTGCTTTACGAGCACTGGAAGCTGGTCCCAACCGACGCCGAGCTTCGAGCGAGTTGTGCGCCGCGCAGAGCAGACGCAGGTTCGAGAGGTCCCGCTGGCCGCCGAGGCGATGGGGCTCGATATGACCGACTTGGAGAAAGCGTGTCTCGCTGCAACGACGGCCGTGCTCGTCCGTCCACGTGCAACGTTCGCCGTCGCGCTCCACGAGCTTCCGTCGCACGCCGGCCTCGATGTAGCGCGGCCCGCGCTGCGCCTCGCCCTTGCCGTCGGACCCACTGCCAGTCCGCGCCGCGCCTCGCCCTTGCCGTCGGCACCCGCCGCCAGTCCGCGCCGCGTCTCGCCCTTGCCGTCGGCACCCGCCGCCAGCCCGCGCCGCGTCTCGCCCTCGCTCTCGGAGTCTGACGATGGACTCTTCGCGCGGCGAGTTGGCGTCCTCCGCTGGCCGGACGGCACTCCCTCTCCTTGCGGGGCCTCGAGCTCTTTGGGACCGCGCCGCAGCCGCAAAGCAAACCGCCGCGCGCGCTCCCGCTCGAGCAGTACGTCGAGAGCGCGTTCCACAATATCGGTGAGAGTCGCGTCGGGAGCGAGTGGCTGACAAGGGCACGGGCTGCTTCGAGCTTCTCTTTCAAGGACGCGCTCGCGGTAAACGCAATCTTGTAGCGATCTGCGTACAGCGGCGCGCACTCCGCCCGTGCATCGCGAGCCGCGGCCGCCGAGGTCACGCGCGGCAACAACGGGTGCTCGGCACCCTCGGGTTGGGCGGCCACCGTGGACTCGGCCCCCTCGGATTGGGAGGGCGCCGCCGCCGGCTCCGCCCCCTCTGGTCGGGAAGTCACCACCCCTGGCTCGGGCTGCTGAGCCTCCGAGGCAGCTGCCGTCTTCCGCGGCTCCGGCATTGGCTCTCGAGCCTTGGGCAGCTTACGCACGCTGTCCGGCACTGTCGCCTTGGGGAAGCGCTCGGCGAGTAGCTTTTCCACCTCACGGAGCGTCCTGCCACACGCAGCTTCGATGAGCTCGCTCGCGTTC